>NZ_JBALDM010000039.1:0-67583 GCF_036917435.1 Nostoc sp. | reverse complement strand
CCTAAGAATATCGGGAGCCGGATGCACCGAAAGGCGCACGTCCGGTTCTAACAGAGAGGCGCGGAGGATAATACCTCCCACCGACTCTAACAAACTACTCCCCATTCCCCATTCCCCATTCCCCATTCCCAATTCCCAATTCCCCAAATTTTAAAACTGTAGTCGCCAATTATGCGTTAGATAAGTTAAAGATTAAAATAGCTGGAAATTCATACCCAGCGTTTCCCTCTCTATCCTCTGGGACAGACTGGGGCATAAGTTCACAGGGTTTTCTCCTAAGCAGACAGTTTATGTGAGGATTAAATCACCGCCCTAAGCGCGACCTTCTTGACAATTTGCAAAAATTACCTCAATTTGACTGTTTAGCTTAGTAGCTATTCTTTTTATTGAAATTTCCATGTCAACTCTCGTCATCGTCGAATCTCCAACCAAAGCTCGTACCATTCGCAACTACCTGCCAGCAGGCTATCGGGTGGAAGCGTCTATGGGTCATGTGCGTGACTTACCCCAGTCGGCTAGTGAAATTCCTGCTGCCGTCAAGGGGGAAACATGGGCGCAGCTAGGGGTAAATGTGGACGCCGACTTTGAACCGGTATATGTTGTCCCGAAAGACAAAAAGAAAATTGTCACCCAGCTTAAAGAAGCCCTTAAAGATGTAGATGAACTGATTCTGGCAACGGACGAAGACCGGGAAGGTGAAAGCATTAGTTGGCATTTATACCAATTGCTGAAGCCGAAAGTTCCGACTAAACGGATGGTGTTTCACGAAATTACCCAAGAGGCGATCAAAAAAGCTCTGAAAAACTGCCGCCAAATCGATGAGCAGTTGGTTCGCGCCCAAGAAACGCGGCGAATTTTAGATCGACTCGTAGGCTATACTCTGTCTCCCCTGCTATGGAAAAAAATCGCCTGGGGATTATCTGCTGGGCGGGTACAATCTGTAGCCGTGCGGCTTTTAGTTACTAGGGAACGTCAACGCCGCGCTTTCCATGAGGGTGCATACTGGGATTTGAAAGCTAGTTTGTCAAAGGAAAAAATGCCCTTTGCTTCTCAGCTGGTGACGTTGGCAGGAACTAAAATTGCTAATGGTAGCGATTTTGACGCAGCGACAGGAGAAATTACCGCAGGTCGTAATGTCTTGTTGCTCAACGAAGACCAAGCAGTAGCCCTCAAGGAACGCCTAACGGGGAAAACCTGGAGTGTTAGTGATATTGAAGAACGCCCAGTGACGCGGAAACCGTCGCCACCGTTCACCACCTCGACGTTGCAACAAGAATCTAACCGGAAACTGCGCCTGTCAGCCCGTGATACGATGCGGGTTGCCCAGAATTTGTACGAACAAGGGTATATTACCTATATGCGGACAGATTCGGTGCATTTGTCAGATCAAGCGATCGCAGCTGCTCGAAGTTCTGTAGAAAAGCTTTACGGTCAACAATACCTCAGTCCCCAGCCCCGGCAATACACCACTAAATCCAAAGGCGCACAAGAGGCACACGAAGCAATTCGTCCAGCCGGTAGCACCTTCCGCACCCCTCAAGAAACCGCTTTGGGCGGTCGAGAACTTGCTATCTACGATTTGATTTGGAAGCGGACTGTTGCCTGTCAAATGGCTGATTCCCGCCAAACTCAAATTACCGTGCAATTGCAAGTCGAGGATGCTGGATTCCGTTCTTCTGGCAAACGAATTGAATTTCCTGGATATTTACGCGCCTACGTCGAAGGTTCAGATGACCCAGAAGCAGCACTAGAAGACCAAGAAGTAATTTTGCCCAATTTAAAAGTGGGAGATCATCCGAATTGTACAGAGTTGGAAGCAGTTGGACATGAAACCCAACCGCCAGCTAGATACACTGAAGCTTCTTTGGTGAAAACCTTAGAAAGCGAAGGTATCGGTCGTCCCAGTACCTACGCCAGCATCATTGGCACAATCATCGACAAAGGTTATGCCCATTTGGTGAGTAACGCTCTTATTCCCACCTTCACCGCTTTCGCCGTCACCGACTTACTAGAAAAACATTTCCCGGACATCGTTGACCCCAGTTTTACCTCGAAGATGGAGCAAACCCTTGATGACATTGCTACTGGTGAAGTGAAATGGTTGCCCTACTTACAGAAATTTTATCTAGGAGAAACAGGACTAGAAACCCTGGTAAAAGAACGGGAAAGCCAAATTGATGCTACCAAAGCTCGGACTGTAGAACTAGAGAATCTAGATGCCAAAGTCCGTATTGGTAAATATGGCCCCTATATTGAAGTTACAAATGGTGATGGGGTGATCACCGCGTCAATTCCCAAAGACTTGACACCAGCCGACCTCGACCCCAAACAGGTAGAAGTATTGCTGCGGCAAAAAATTACTGGCCCTGACCAAGTAGGTCGGCATCCCGAAACTGGCGAACCGATTTATGTGAAAATTGGTGCTTATGGCCCTTATGTCCAGTTGGGCGACAAAACCGACGAAAACCCAAAACCAAAACAAGCCTCCCTACTCAAAGGTGTTACCCCAGAAACCGTTACCCTGGAAATGGCTGTTGGTTTATTGGCACTACCTCGAACATTGGGAGTTCACCCAGGCACTAGCGGTAAAATCCAAGCAAGTTTGGGGCGCTTTGGCCCTTATGTAGTTCATGACCAGGGTAAGGAAGGGAAAGACTACCGTTCGCTGAAAGCTGCTGATAATGTATTGACAATTAGCCTAGAACGTGCATTAGAGTTATTGTCCGAACCCAAAAAGGGACGTAGTTCCACCAACAGCAAGTCTAAAGCAGCGTTACGCGAATTGGGTACACATCCAGATGATGGGGAAACAATTAACATCTACGATGGACCTTATGGCCCTTATATTAAGTATGGCAAAACTAATGTGAGTATTCCAGAAGGTCAAACGGTAGAAGATATAACCCTGACTGAGGCGCTGAACTTGTTAGCAGCTAAGGTATCGACAGCGAAATCGACTCGCAAAACGACTAAATCAACGAGTTCCAAATCTAAGTCAACTGCTAAATCAACTACAGCTACGAAGAAAAAGGGGACAAAAGAAGACTAACTGCGAGTCAGCTAATTTTGAATTTTGGATTAAAAGAATTTTGGGATTCATGCCTTGATGCCACTAATGGCAGTTACTACCCTGTGGGAACGCCAAGGGCGAACAAGTCGGGAAACGGCAAGGGTGAACCCTTCCACCGCAGTATCTCCCACTTGTAGGTGAAATAAATCTCAAAGACGCTCGTTCTGATGTTGCGCTGTAATAGGACTTACGCAAAATTGTCTCAAAAGCCCGATTTGTCGTAGCGGTAATTCATGAATTACCGCTACCTCATAACTTTTTTGCGTAAGTCCTGTGTAAATCTAAAATTCGTAGTCAAGTGTCTAAAGTCCAATCTTTAACTCTTGACCCTTGATATTCATCCCTGATAGGATGCAGCTCTATAGGTTGCAAGTGTGATACTCTAAAAAGTAAGGGAGAACACAACGCCAAATTTTAGAAGTGGCTTATGTCCCAAATACGGGATTGTGTTTCAGCCCGCTTGGAAGCCAGAGGTGCGACAATATGCCATTTTATGCGTACCTGCTAATCAAAAATTGAGGTAGTATCTCAGGAGCGTTCAGTTCATGGACTATATAGAAAAGGTGCTGGAAAAGCTTAAGGAATTAGCTCGCAGGCTAATTGAAAGTCTGTTAGGGCCGGAGGCTGAACGGGAACCGGAACTGATTCCGATTCCTGTGAACGATCGCTCGCGTCGTCGCCACTAAACCCAAAGTGCTAAACTCGACATTGCAACCCTTAAGCATTCTGGCACTGCATGGGCCAAACTTAAATTTGCTAGGACAGCGAGAACCAGGAATTTATGGTTCGTTGACACTAGCTGAAATTAATCGCCTGTTAGAGGAAGAAGGATTCAAGTTACAGGCGAAAGTTTCCCCTTTGCAGTCAAATCATGAAGGAGTTTTGGTAGATACTATTCATGGCGCATTAGGACAACATCAGGGGATTTTGATTAATGCAGGGGCATATACTCACACCAGTGTGGCATTGCGAGATGCGATCGCGGCTGTTAATTTGCCCACAGTCGAAGTACATCTAAGTAATATATATCGGCGGGAAGATTTTCGTCATCATTCATACATCGCCCCAGTTGCGATCGGGCAAATAAGTGGTTTTGGCGTTCAGAGTTACTTGTTGGGCTTACAAGCTTTGGTGAATTATTTAAGAAAAGATTAAAAATAACTCAATTTTTTAGATTTGATATTTTGGATTAAATTATTCAATCTAAAATCCAAAATCCAAAATTGTATGCGTTACTCTCCTATAAGTCGGTTTAGAGGTACTTTTCTCGGAGCCTTTCTGGGGGGAAGTTTAGCCACTGGTGGTAAGATGCAGTCTCAGAGTTACCTGGATTTTGGCAGAATGGCGATTCTGGGTACTGAAAGTCTGATTGCGTTGGGTAGATTAGATTTAGATGATTGGATAGCGCGTCAGCAACAAGAATCTCTTCATTTACCAGCCACTGACGATCTATCAATAAAAATAATTATTGCCACACTACCAGTAGCACTTTTTTTTCACGAAAATCCGATTAAGCTGCGGCAAAACTTGCTGTGTGTACTCAAAGTCTGGGAAGATGACCCATTAGTACGGGATGGAACATTAGCCGTAGCTTATGCGATCGCTCTTGCCTTAACAGAAAAACTCAACCCTCTCACCCTCATCCCGCAAACAATTGCTTTTCTCGGAGAAACACCGACATCAATACCAAAAAAATTATTAAAAGTCCAAAATTTATTAGAGCAAGGGGCGGGATTATCAAAGGCGCAAGCTGAGTTTGCTAAGGAAGAAGAACTCAGTAACACTATTGCTATGGCATTTTACTGCTTTTTGAGTACCTTAGAAGATTTTCGCCTTGCAGTTTTGCGGACTAATCACAATGGCAATTCTCAAGTGCAAGATACTAAATCTCTAAGCTCACAGGCTACAGGTATAATTACTGGTACTTTATCAGGAGCATATAACGGTATAGCCGGAATTCCCGTAAATTGGCAAGTCTTGCTGTTGCAAAAGAATTCTCCAGTATGGGGACTAACTAGCTTTTCCCAAATGTTACAATTAACCGATGCATTTGCGGCGGTTTGGTCAGGAGTGTATAATATTGCTCTAAATCCCAAGGAGTTAACAGACGAGGGATGCGACATGGCTTTACTTTCAGTTTACGCAGCCCCTCGCGTTATTCGGTCGCGTTAACAATAATTATGAATTAGCTTGCGTCACCGTAGTTGCAATAGTAAGTAGTCGGACACAATTAAATTCATTGGTGGAGATAGGGAACAGGTTACAGGTTACAGGAAAAAACTTGTGTAATTAATTCTGTCTGATTACTTAGCAGATCAAACTTCCCTGATGATTGTCTTTTTTTTTGAGCTATCAAAGTAGGCAATTGCAGGTAGAGATAATGAAAATGCAGCAATTTTTGCAGTTCTTAACCCAGCAATTGACTCACTGGCGGCGACAGTACAAAGGACTACGCCGTAAAGGAAAGTTAATGAGAAGTCCCAAAAGTAAAAGCCATAGAAAGGAACTTCTAAGAACTGTCCTGAAGAATGTAATCTTATTTTTATCAAAAACTAATGAAAAAAGCGTAGACTTAGCTCGCCGTAGGCATCTCCGAAAACAAGAAAGAGCGCTCCAGTCAAAGGCAAAATTGGTCAAAACTGAGAGTAGTATTTATACAGTTTGTTTAGATTGGGTGCATGAACAGCGTTCCTGGGTAATTTTAGCGATCGCTATCCTGTCCCTTACAGGCGTTATTGGGCAAAAATTATACAACCAAACTCAACTCCAAGTAGGACACCCCGCGCCCCAGACGATTGCAGCGCCTTACACAGCGAAGATCGAAGATCAGAAACAAACAGAAGCCGAGCGCAAAGCCGTAAGTTCTAGCTCATTACAAATGTTGATGCTAGATGCGCGAATGAACAAGAAAATCAACGAGAATTTGCAACAACTTTTGGATGATGGCAACGAAATTCGCGCCGTTGCTGGAGATTTTCCTTTTTTTGATTCTATAGTTTTGCCCATCTATACCCAGCGTTATCTCCGCTCTTGTCCTGATTCGGAATGGCAAGCGGTGCTAGTCGCTGTACAAAATAGTAAAAATCAGCAGAAGAAAGGAACAGGACAAACTGCCGCCTCATCAACTGCACCTAATCAAGAACGCCAACCGCGCACAACACCACGGAAGACTGAGCCGATTGATTTGTCTCAAAGTACTGATTTTACTCAAGCAGTTGCAGAACTAGAATCTTACCGCGTCACAACTTCTGAGAAAAGCTTGTCTTTACTAATTGCCCAAATTTCCCAAATACGTAAAAGATATACCCAAGCTACTGCTAAACTTTTACAACTAGATGCTGTTACCCCACAAGCAGTATACGAAGAATCCCTGCTTTTGGATTTGTCAGATTTGGAGTGGGAAAAAACACAAATGGGAATCCATCAGAGTGCAGAGCGGATTCTCACCCAAGGCATTCCACAAGGACTGCCAAAAAATATCTTACAGGATGCGGTGAGTTTGCAATTGCAGTCCTTTGTACCAGAATCCGCCGAAATTTTGGCAAAGAACCTGTTGTTAGCTGTACTCAAACCGAATCTGCAAAAAGATGAAGAGCAAACGACAGAAAACGCTCAAAAGGCTGCTGCTGGAGTGCCACCAGTAATGGTGAAGGTACAACATGGTGAAGTAATTGTCAAAAAAGGAATGCAGATTACTGCATGGAACTTTCAGGTGCTGGAGCATTATCACCTGATTCGCCGAGAGCTAAAATGGCGGGGGTTGGTGAAGTTAGCAGGGATGATTGCGATCGCCATTGGCATTTTTGTCTGGGTAGAACGACATATTGATTACGAATTGCGACAACGCGATCGCCTTTTAGTCTTATTGCTAACTCTGAGTGTGCCAGGATTGGTAACGATGGGATTGCCTTATACCACCTGGAGCGCCCTTGGTTTATTGTTGGGAAGCTTTTATGGCCCGACTTTGGGGTTAACAGTTGTTGGGCTGCTGTTGCCGATATTAGCTATTAGCTTGGACATAAGCAAGGCTGCCCTTTTAGCTGGTGTTGGTGGAGCAATATTAGGTAGTTACATAGCACAACGATTGCGATCGCGTGAAGAATTGGCATTATTAGGGGTTGCGATCGCTTTAACTCAAGGCAGTATTTATCTGGTTGTTAAAATCTTAATTGGTCAAGCATTTGGTTCAACCTGGTATATTGTCCTCCGAGAAGCCGGATTGTTTGCTTTATCCGGTTTAGGCTGGAGTGTTGTAGCTTTAGGGTTGAGTCCTTATCTAGAAAAAGTTTTTGATTTAGTCACTCCCATCCGCCTTGCAGAGTTGGCGAACCCTAACCGCCCTTTATTAAAACGACTCGCTACGGAGACTCCCGGAACTTTTCAACATACGTTATTTGTGGCTACCCTTGCCGAAGCTGCTGCTAAAGAATTAGGATGCAATGTTGAGTTGGTCAGGGCTGGGACATTATATCACGATATTGGTAAAATGCACGACCCCCTTGGCTTTATTGAAAATCAGATGGGGGGGCCAAATAAACATGATACAGAGATTAAAGACCCTTGGAAGAGTGCAGAGATTATCAAAAAGCACGTAACAGAAGGGTTGGTGATGGCGAGGAAACACCTTTTACCGACGGCAATTCAAGCTTTTATTCCAGAGCATCAGGGGACGATGCTAATTGCTTATTTCCATCATCAAGCCCAGCTTATGGCTCAGGAAGATCCAAGTTTAACAGTAGATGACGCAGATTTTCGTTACGATGGGCCGATTCCGCAATCACGGGAAACCGGAATTGTCATGTTAGCAGATTCTTGCGAAGCAGCGCTGCGATCGCTGCAAGCATCGGCTAAACCTATGGGAAAGAAGCCATTGCTTAAAGAAGTCTCTACTGAACAAGCTTTCGCAATGCTAAATAATATTCTGCGTGCCAAATGGCAAGACAATCAACTCGTCGATTCAGGACTAAAACGGGAAGAGATGTCACTAATTGCTCAGATATTTGTGGATGTTTGGCAGCAATTTCATCACAAACGGATTGCTTATCCGAAGTTGAAGGCTAGTAGCACTGTGCGGAATTCGTAATGCTATGTCTATGATGGGCTATGCCTACGCAGTTTCGGCAATGATAGCATATATGCTATCATTGCTGTATGGCGATTAAAATTGTGGTTGATACCAGCGTTTTTATTAGTGCGCTTATTAGCTCTAAGGGTTCCAGTAGAGAACTCATTCGACGCTGCTTAAAAGGCGAATATCAGCCTCTGATGGGAAACGCTTTATTTTCTGAGTATGAGTCAGTTATTGGGCGAGAAGAAATTATCGCCAAATGCCCTTTAACGAGTGCAGAAATTTCTGCTTTACTCGCATCATTTATGAGCGTGAGTCAATGGATTTATATTTACTACTTATGGCGACCTAATTTAAAAGATGAAGCTGACAACCACTTAATTGAATTAGCGGTTGCTGGTAATGCTCAAATTATTGCCACTCACAATATTAAAGATTTCCAAAATGCTGAATTGTTATTTCCTAACTTATCAATCTTAAAACCAGAAGAAATTATTAGGAGTTAAACAAAAATGGCTACTTTAACTATTCGTTTACCAGACGAAAAACACAACAGATTAAAACAACTTGCTCAAGCTAAAGGAATAAGTGTAAATAAGCTGATTGAAGAACTTTCTACGATAGCCCTAGCAGAGTTTGATGCCAATACCAGATTTAAAGCAATGGCCGCAACTGGAAATCCAGAAGAAGGTTTAAGGATACTGGCTAAACTTGATGCTTTGACAGAATAAAAATAAGAGAGCTTGTAGTGCGATCGCTGCAAGCATCGGCTAAATCTGTGGGAAAGAAGCCATTACTTAAAGAAGTCTCCACTGAACAAGCTTTGGCAATGCTAAATAATATTCTGCGTGCGAAATGGCAAGACAATCAACTCGTCGATTCAGGACTAAAACGGGAAGAGATGTCACTAATTGCTCAGATATTTGTGGATGTTTGGCAGCAATTTCATCACAAACACATTGCTTATCCTAAGTTTAAGGCTAGTGGCGCGGTGCGGAATTCGTAATTAAAGATTTCTAAAATGCTGAATTTTTATTTCCTAACTTATCAATCTTAAAACCAGAAGAAATTATGCCTGCGATCACATTTACTGATAATGTTGTTAACAGGTTTTTTAAAATGCGATCGTAGTTGATGCTAAATTTATACTGAGTGTTAAAAAAAACTGGTATTAAGGATTCAGCCAGGGGATTTTCCTGAAAATTGCAGATAAATTTTTACGAAATATCTATTTCTGGAGTTGAAGAATTATCTTAGTCAATTCAAAACATCACTTATAAGATACTTAAAAACATGACATCAAACCCAGAAAAAGAACGTGAACAGCAAATAACATTTCTTAGTGAAACTATCAAAAAGTACCGTCATCACTTACCTAAAGAACGGAAGCCTAGTATTCTCATCTGTGGAAAAACTGGCAACGGAAAGACATCTACTATAAATGCTCTTTTTGGGCAAGAAGTTGGTAACGTTGGTGATTACGGTCGTGGCACAGACACTGATGAGGTTTATGAATGGGAAAGTAATGATGAAAATATTAACATTGTTGACCTTCCTGGACTTGGTGATTCAGAAAAAAATGATAAAGTTTTCCAAGAAATTTATCGGCGGCGAATTAAAGAAGCTGACGGATTTATTGTCATTGTCTGCCCACCAAGACCAGCAGAACTAGGTACACTAAAAACTGTAAATCTACTTATTAGTTCTGGAGTCTCTAGTAAGCATATTATTTTCGGTTTTAACAAATTATCGTACATAAGGTATCGAGATAATGGTAAAGTTTCTCAGGTTGAAATTGATGGGCTAATTGGATCAACAAGTCCTAAACATACTCAGGTGATTGGAGAGGCTAAGAAAGCATTTCTAGAAACTCTGCGAGAAGAAATTCCAGGTGCTTCATTCTCTGAATATCAAATCATTGAGTATGATTCTATTTCGGGTTGGAATCTTCACAAAATGCTTTCGGCTGTAGTTGAAATGCTCCCTTACGAGGCAATAGCAAAGTTAAATCGAGCAAGAGAGGCAGCAGAAAGGCAGGCAATAAAAAAAGAAAAAGATAGATTAAAAGAAGAAAGAGAATTTATACGACAAGAAGAAGAACGCCTAAAACAAGCTAATGCACAATCATTACGGGAACAAGAACGTCTAATACAAGCTGCTGCACAAGCTAATGCACAATCATTATGGGAACAAGTTCTAGAGGAACAGAGAAGACGCGTTGAGGAGAGGGAAGAAGAGGCACTAGCAAAGTTAAATCGAGCAACAGAAGCAGAAAGACAGGCAAGAAAAAAAGAAAAAGATAGATTAAAAAAAGAAAGAGAATTGATACGACAAGAAGAAGAACGCCTAAAACAAGCTAATGCACAATCATTACGGGAACAAGAACACCTAAAACAAGCTACTGCACAAGCTACTGCACAATCATTAAAAAAAGAAAAAGATATTTTAGAGGAACAGAAAAGACGCGTTGAGGAGAGGGAAGAAGCAGTAGAGAATTTCAGTAATCAGGGAAAACAGTTCAACACAAGTATAGTTGATAAAATTCTGAGTGGAATTGAAACAGTAATCACATTAATCGATCCAAGTGTGGGGGCAACTATAGGTGCTGCCCGGAAAGTTATTACTAGTGCTGGTAATGTTGCGAGTAACCTTTGGAACGCAGCCACTTCATGGTTCAGATAAAGTAGCACATGAAGTTAGCTACCATAAAGAGAGGAGTGGTATAGCAATCCAATTTGATTTTTAAAAAAATCTTGTTACGCAGCATTACCTCAGAGAAACGCTTGTGGTAAGTCCGTTGCAATTTTAATACCGCAAGTGTTTCTTAATTTTTGCTTTTTACTTGTTAACAACTTACCCTTTGGGTTTTGCGATAATCTCAAGGCTTTTCTAAATTTAGGTTACTCCACAGGCTTGCTTTAGATGCGATCGCTTAATATCAAATTAAAGAGTCGCAAACAGTTTTATGACAGCAGCACTGAAGAGAGCAAAGCCATATATCGAACAACGAGATGGAGGATATTGGATCGAAGGGATTCGGATCTCTCTCGATTCAGTTGTGTATGCCTTTTTGAATGGTGAGTCTCCTGAAAGCATTACCCAAAACTTTCCATTACTCTCGCTGGAGCAGGTTTATGGTGCTATTACTTTTTATCTTGCCAACCGAGAGCTAATTGATGCGTATTTAAAAGAAGGTGAAAAAGAGTTTGACAAATTGCAACAGTCTCTTAGAGAGAAAAATCAGCTTCTGTATCAAAAATTAAAAACTGATCAAATACAGAAGCATAGCGAGGCATGACAAAAGTTAGATTTCAAGCAGATGCTGACCTACGCCAAGCGATTGTAACTGGTACGATACGTAGACAACCAAATCTTGATTTTCAATCAGCTTATATAGCATTGCTCGAAGGTAAGAAAGATTCAGAAGTATTGGCGATCGCAGCACAGGATGGTAGACTCCTTGTGACTCACGACCGTAAAACCATGCCTTCTGAGTTTGGTGAATTCATAATGTCAAAAACCAGTTCTGGAGTTTTGATTCTTTCCCAGAATTTGTCAGTCAGTGATGCAATTGAAGCACTCATCCTCGTTTGGGAAGCTTCTGCTGCTGAGGAATGGGTCAATCAGATGATGTCTATCCCATTCTAAATAACAAGTCGTTGCGGCAAAACTACAGCTTTCGATGCGATCGCTTTATGATCACTGGAGTGAATTAATATATCAAGCTTCATCAGTAGCCAGTATAATTTCTTTTCCAGGGCGACCGCCCTTTGTCCCGTTAAGTCGAGATGCCTCAGATTTTGCAGCAGAAGTGGAACTTCCACCCTTTCTGGCAAGTTCAGCCATCCATTTTTTGGTTCCAAATATTCCATTCATCAAAGCAGGAATACTCAAATCTACATCTAGGGTTTTCCAGTGTAATCCTTCACCAGAAGGTGTTACCTCTACTTCTGCTAAATCTTTAACCGAAGCACCCGCCAATCCTTCTCCTACCTCTGAAGGGAACCCAAACATACATTTGTTGGACAAAATAACTATAATCATTCCTAAATAAGCGTCATAAAAAGCACGAGTAGCCCGTGGTTCAGATGTGGCGATCGCATCTGATTTTGCTCTCGCATTAAATAACTTTTCTTTTAATTCTTCTGTAGGCGCAATTTTTTTAACCATGATATTCTCGCCACTTTTTTAGTAGTTCCAATTGGTGATCCGCAACTAACTGTAAGGCTTTCACCGCATCTTTATCACTCATTCCTGGGGATACCCAAACCCACTCTGGAGGTAGGTTTTCATCTCCTATATTGATTTTTGCCTCTCCGCCCCCCTTAAAAACATGGACATGAGCAGGAATGTGATCGTTAAGGTAGATACGAACCTCAAAACCGCCTTTTCTTAAAATTGTCGGCATTATCTTAAATTTTATCAGATATAACCTAAGCGCTTGGGTTTATCAATAGCTCGCAGTTTCCCGATATTCAATCCCTAATCCTCACTACGTCGCACACCAGCCAAAATAAAATTAACTGCTGCTTGAGTATGCTGCTCAATCATTTCTGGACTCAGCAGTTGCAAATCAGGTCTAGTATGCTTGATGTTTTCGTAAGCGTTGAAGTACATATTACAAACCCCAATAATATGCAGAGTTGTGAGAAATGGATCGATCTGACGGAAACATCCTTCGGCCATCCCCCGCTCTAAAATCTTGATGAGATAGCTAAAATTTTCTTGCCAATTCGCCTGCTTGAAATACTTTCCCTGATTTTGGTTTGCTTCTTGAAACCAAAGCATTCCCCGGTGCGGGTGAGCAGCTTCGTAAGCGATCGCTCCCTTAACTAGCAGCTTCAAAGCCTCCTCTGGTGGGAATTGATCCAAATTTAGCTGCTCGAACCCTTCGTGCATCTCCACTGCCGGACGTTGCAGAACAGCTTCATATAACCCTTCCTTGCTCTGGAAGTAGTAGTAAATCATCGCTGTGGTGACACCTGCACCTCTAGCGATCGCTTCTGTCCGCGCCCCACTGAGTCCATTTCTGGCAAACTCCGCTTCCGCCGCATCGAGAATCTGCTTTTTCGTCGCTTCTGCATCGCGCACCTGACGCGGCTTTCCAGATGAGAATTTTGACTCCGTTGAACGACCCACTTTTCTCCACGATCATAACCAAAATATATTAACTAAAAAATTGCTTAGTAGTTGACATAGAAGATGAAATTTATTACATTAATATCTATTAACTAAATAATTAGTTAATTAATTGTCTAACTAATCCATGTAGTAGCCAAAGTTAGCCGAGTCAATGCTCGGTACTGTTAGTTCGTCCATTGCAGATAAGACTTTAATCATCTCAATTCACATTCCGACAGGTGACATCAACTTGTCTACAACTTTTAAGTTTCAAAATTTCGTTACCTTTTACTAACACATCTAGCAATTTTTAAATCAATTATCAATATTTTGGAGGAAAAATGAAACCAGTTTTACCTGGTGCGCCTTGGTTAATCGCGCACAAATCTACATTAGGAGTGAATAAACCTAATAAACTTACTTTAAACGGACAGGATTATGTTATTTGGCAAAATCATAAAGGTGAAGTTTTTGCCCTTGATAACATCTGCCCACACATGCAAGCCCCCTTATCAGATGGCTGGGTTTGTCAAGAGAGAAATACTATTACTTGCCCTTTTCATGCACTAGAATTTGATGGAGAAGGCAGACTACAGCAATCAGAAAACAAGGAAAATCAACCTATTACCAAACCATTAAAGCTAATTATTAGTAATAATTGTATCTGGACTTATGCTGGATTTGAGCCAAGATTACCCATCCCAGATTTGCATCAAAAAATTGTTGATGAATACGATTTTCTTGGAGTAACAGGGGATAAAAGTATTCAGGGTGACTTTTTGAGTAACCTGATGGTTAACTATGACTACAACCATCAAAATGGGACTCATAAAGAACTATTTAAAATTAAATATTGTCATGTTACTTCTTTTGAAGAAAAAGGATACTATACCACAATTAAACAAGATTTAAGGAGAGATGATAATACACTAGCAGAAATTATCAAAAACCCAATTTTAGGCATTTTTCCAAAAAATCTCAATAACACACTCGAATACGCTTTTCCTTCAACTACTGGTTTTTTTGCTAAAACGCCCATTGGTGATATTGCTCAAATTCATATTCTCTATCCTGAAACAGAAAAAATCACCAAGACGTTTATTTTGATATATGCCAAAGTTGTCAATCCTTTGATGAAGTTTCTGTTTAAAAATTCAGTTTTACAAGCAGCAGCGACTGTTATTGAACAGGATACAGGTGCAGTTGAAAGTTTGTATCCTCGGAAAAAATTAAAAATTAGATTGCCAAATGAAGAGATTATGTTCTACACAGAAAAACTTTACCGCGATTGGTAATTTGGATTTATAAAGCCTAACTGTACTTTAAAATCAAGTAAATACAGCAATTAAAAAGTAAGATTCTCGACTCAAATACTTTTTAACTGATATTTTTGATTTCTAGTAACCAATTTTCAACATCAGCAGAAAGTTTTGGTTAATAGGATTTTTTCTAGTCTGTAATCCTTTTACCACCATAATAAATTAACCATCTCCTCTAACTGATTCCAGTTCTTGAGACAGCAAATGTGTGTCTCTGAATGTTGAGGCAGGTAAGTACACTGTAAATTGAGTCCCTCTGCCTACCTGACTGTAAACATTAACAAAACCACCGTGATTCTTAACAATACCCAACGCCGTGGAAAGTCCTAAACCTGTACCTTTGCCTACCTCTTTGGTGGTAAAAAATGGTTCAAAAATCCGTTTTTGGACTTCCGACGACATGCCCATACCAGTATCCGTTACCACGATCGCAACATAAGAACCCACTTTACCATCAATATTGATCTGTGCAGAATGTTCCCCAATCACCATATTTTCTGCCGCAATCCTCAATATACCGCCATTGGGCATGGCATCGCGGGCGTTAACTACTAAATTTATCAGCACCTGATGTACTTGAGTTATGTCTCCACGGATGTACCACAGATTTTTAGCGATATCTGCCTGAAAGATGATCGATTTGGGAAACGTTTGAGCGATAATCTGCTCAATTTCTGCCATCAAAGGCTGAATTTGCACAATTGTCCGTTTGCCTTCAATCCCCCGTGCAAAAGACAACACTTGCTTGAGCAAATTAGCACCGCGTTTAACATTATTTTCTAAAGTTTGCAGTATTTGCTGACTCTGCGAATCGGGCAATTTCTTCTGCAACAGTTGAACTGACATTAAAATTGGGGATAGTATATTGTTGAGATCGTGGACGATACCGCCAGCTAACGTACCGATACTCTCTAAGCGTTGCGATCGCAGAAGTTGAGCTTCTAGTTGTTTCTGCTGCGTAATCTCAATGTTCACACTCAAAATGGATTTGGGTTGTCCATTATCATCTCGGATCAGTATCCACCGACTTTCAACGATAATTACTTTACCTTCTCTTGTTAGTTGATGCAACTCACCTCGCCACTCACCAGTATTCATCACCTTCAAGTAAGCATCTTCTAACTGTGGTGAAATATCTTTATACAAAAGTTGCAAAACATTCTTACCTACAACTTCCTCAGCCTTCCAGCCGTACAGACGTTCAGCACCTTGATTCCAAAACAAGATTTGGTTGTGGATATTTCGTACCAAAATCCCCTCAGTTGATACATCCAGCAGCAACCCTTGTTCGCGGATTTTCTGTTCTGCCTGTTTTTGCTGGGTTATATCTCGCATCAGTGCCAAATGAATAAACGTGCCATCAGATTCGTTACGCAGTGGTACAGCATGAGTTTCCATGTAGCGACGAGTACCTTTAAATCCGACAATTTCAAACTCTAAAGTCCCCTTGTTACCTTGGCAGATACTTTTATGGAAGTTGGCAAAAGCTGCCCTATACTCTGGCACAATTACGGCATCAATTGGTTTACCAATTAAGACATCAGCACTTTCCACTTCCATCATTGCCAATCCTTCTGCATTAATTTCTAAAAGGATGCCATCCCTAGCAATTAACTTGATGCATTCTGGTTCTGCATCTATCATGGCTCGTAAACGGTTTTCACTTTGGCGTAGGGCCAATTCCGTCTGCTGAAGTTGCCTAATATAACGCCACAACAAATCATACAGCAGCCCCACCAGCACCAAATCCACAATAGCAGCGATAAAAAATGTAACTACCGCTTTTTGGGAAATTGCTTGCGACTGCTGCATTCCCTGCCGTAATAAATTTTGCTCTACCTCTAAATAGTCGTGAATAAGTTGTTGGATTTCTTTGCTACTTTGCTTGTCTTTATCAGATAAGATTCGCTGCCGAACTGCTTCAAATCCCTGGTTTTGTCTGAGATAAATCTCTTGTTGCAGAATGTTGAGCTTACTGGTAATTTTTAGCTTCAGCAAAGAAATCCACTGCTGCTTTTGATGATTATTAGGAGTTAATTTACTGAGAATATGAATATTATAATTAGTTTGCTGATTAGCTGCAAGATAAGTTTTTAAATCATCTGCATCTGCTGTAATTAGATAATTACGTTGTGCTGTTTCAGTGTCTTTGAGTATAGATTGGATACTTTCAACTTGGGTAATAACTTCATAAGAGGATGTCACCCATTGCTGGTTATGAATCAGCTTAACAGTGTTGCTATAAGAAACTACAGCATTAGTAAATATAACTGCCAACGCTAGGACAAATATTGCTTTTAGCTTTTGGACTCTATACCATTTTTTGATCATGCGATCGCCCTTTCTGCCCTAGATAACCTCCATCAGTTAAGGTTAAAAATTAAAAACAAATACTGAGAATATTTTAAGAATTTTGATAACACTGGTAACAAAATACAATCTGTTGTAGTTGTAAATTTATGGATTTCTTGGGATAATGATTTATACATAATACTCACAAATAAATCCGCTAATTTTTAATATAAATTCATTTTGAGCATTCATGCGATCAATGCAGTTATGGCGGTTCTCAGTTGAGTGAGACACACCCGTAGGGGCACGGCAGTGCCCACTGGTGTCAACTTAACGTAAAACCCTTGTGAAGAAACGATCTTGAGTTCACTCACTTCCTATGACGATCCGCGTTACCCCACCCTAACCCTCCCCTTATAAAGGGGAGGGAACCGGATTTCCTGTTTCCCCCCTTTATAAGGGGGGATTAAGGGGGGAAAACGTCTGTGGGACAAAGTTTTGAGCTTAAGTTGACACCGATGGGCAGTGCCGTGCCCTCACACCTTGCGATGTGATATTGATGCTAATCGCTGTCATAAGTCAGGTTACACGATAAATTTACAATGGAATTTGCCGGGTTCCTCTGCAATCAGCTTGACATGGTTAAAGCAATATGTTAATAATTATAGTTTGTGGAAACTTTACTTCTTAATATAAGCTCTTGGCTAACGTCATTGTCATAGGTGCCCAATGGGGCGATGAAGGAAAAGGTAAAATAACTGACTTACTCAGTCGTTCCGCAGATGTTGTGGTTCGTTACCAAGGGGGTGTCAACGCTGGACACACGATTGTAGTTAAAGGCCAAACCTTTAAGCTGCACCTGATTCCCTCTGGTATTTTGTATCCAAATACCGATTGCATTATCGGCTGTGGAACAGTAATCGATCCACAGATTTTGATTGCAGAACTCGACCAATTAAAAGAACTAAATATTTCCACTGACCACCTGCTGATATCTGAGACAGCCCACGTCACAATGCCTTATCATCGGTTGATTGACCAGGCATCTGAAGAACGACGGGGAAGCCATAAGATCGGCACAACAGGTCGGGGCATTGGGCCGACTTATGCTGATAAATCTGAACGTATAGGCATCCGAGTTTTAGACTTGATGAACCCGGATGAACTGCGTGAGCAGTTGGCGTGGACGATTAATTATAAAAACGTCATTTTAGAAAAGCTTTACAACTTGCCGCCTCTAGATGCACAAGAGGTAATTGAACAGTATTTGGGGTATGCAGAACGTTTGCGGCCTCACGTTGTTGATACATCGTTAAAAATATCCGATGCAATTGGGCGACGACGCAATATTTTGTTTGAAGGCGCACAAGGTACGCTCCTTGATTTAGATCATGGAACTTATCCTTATGTAACCTCCTCTAACCCTGTGGCAGGGGGGGCTTGCGTTGGTACAGGGGTAGGCCCGACAATGATTGACCGGGTAATTGGCGTGTCGAAAGCTTACACGACACGGGTGGGAGAGGGGCCATTTCCCACAGAATTGCATGGAGAGTTGGGTGAATTGTTGTGCGATCGCGGGGCCGAATTTGGCACAACCACCGGACGCAAACGTCGCTGTGGTTGGTTTGATGCGGTCATTGGTCGCTATGCAGTGCGGATTAACGGCATGGATTGCATGGCGCTTACCAAGCTGGATGTCCTCGATGAATTAGAGGAAATCCAAGTTTGTGTAGCTTATGACATTGATGGCCAACGCAGCGAAAACTTCCCCACCAGTTCCCGTCAATTTGCTAGATGTCGCCCCATCTACAAAACCTTACCAGGCTGGAAAGTGTCAACAACCGAATGCCGCAGCCTGGAAGACTTGCCACAGCAAGCACTGGACTATCTAAAATTCCTCGCCGAATTAATGGAAGTCCCGATCGCGATCGTCTCACTAGGAGCAAGCCGCGATCAAACCATAATCGTAGAAGACCCCATCCACGGCCCCAAACGCGCTTTATTGCACGCTGACGGCACACCTGCTACCCTGCTGAGTGCGTAAATTAGTCATTGGTCATTAGTCATTAGCAAATGACAAATGACTAATGACAACTGACAAATGACAAATGATAAAGGACAACTTGTATGGCTATTACAGTCGAATCTCAAAAACGTCCAGAAGGCAGCAAGCCAAGAGCTTTGCGCCGTTCTGGATTGATACCTGCCAATTTGTACGGCCATAAGGGTACAGAGTCCATTTCTTTGACTATTGATGCTAAAACTGTTGAGCGTTTGCTCAAAAGAGTTTCAGTCAACAATACATTGATTGAATTAAACATTGCTGATGCACCTTGGCGCGGCAAAACCCTGCTGAGAGAACTTCAGATCCATCCAGCAAAAGGTACACCTTACCACCTCAGCTTTTTCGCGGTTGCTGGCCACGGCGATACCACTGTAGGCGTTCGGCTGCGTTTTGTGGGCAATGCTATTGGTGTTAAACAAGATGGTGGTGTGTTAGACACCGTTATCTCCGAATTGCAAGTTAGTTGTGCGCCAGAAAACATCCCGGATGTAATCGAAATCGATGTTACTAACCTGCAAATTGGAGACAGTTTGAGTATTAGTGATATAGCCTTTCCTGAAGGTGTGACACCTCTAGCTGAATTGGAAAGACTTGTTGTGAGCGTTTTGCCACCGCAAATTAGCGCTGATGATGCTGGGACAGCAACTGCAACTGAAACGGCTTCTTAAGCTAGGTAAACTATGTAATAATTTTTGATGATACCAGGGGGCGACTCCTGGTTTTTTTGTATTTGAACCGCAGAGGCGCAGAGAGCGCAGAGGAATAGAAATGACAGAAGCGACTCTTCCAGTCTTAATTCAGCAAATGTTGCAGCCTGGTTTTTATCCCCATGCGGTAACGGAACCCATTGAACTAATTCAAACTCACATTTCTTATGTGCTGCTGACTGGGGATTACGCTTATAAGCTGAAAAAACCGATGAATTTTGGCTTTTTGGATTTTTCCACCTTAGAGAAGCGGCAGCATTTTTGTCACGAAGAGTTGCGGTTAAATCAGAGGGGTGCTGGTGAACTATATTTAGAAGTTTTGCCCATAACTCTGGTAAATGAGCAATATCAGTTAGGGGGAACTACCGAAGCTGTAGAATATGCGCTGAAAATGCGGCAGTTTCCTCAAGAGTCGCTATTGAGTACATTTTTTGAACAGGGTAAGTTAAATGAGACACTCCTAGATGAGTTGGGACGGGTGGTGGCTCAATATCATGCCGAATCACAGACGAATGATTATATTCGCAGTTTTGGTGAAGTGCCAAATGTCCGGGCTGCATTTGATGAGAATTATCAGCAAACTGAGAATTATATTGGTGGCCCCCAGACTCAGGAACAATTTACAGAAACAAAGCAATATACAGATAATTTTTTTGCCGAACGTCCAGAATTATTTGCTAGCAGAATTCAGAACAATCATATTCGTGAATGTCACGGGGATTTACACCTGAGAAATATTGCTCTGTGGCACGATAAAATTTTGCTGTTCGATTGCATTGAGTTTAATGAGCCATTTCGCTTTGTCGATGTGATGTATGATGTGGCGTTCACGGTGATGGATTTGGAAGCGCGGCAACGCAAAGACTTGGGTAATGCGTTTTTGAATGCCTATATAGAGCAAACTGGAGACTGGGAAGGTTTACAGGTGCTGCCTTTATATTTAAGTCGTCAGGCTTATGTCCGGGCAAAGGTGACATCATTTTTGCTAGGCGATCCGAGTGTACCCGCGACGGTAAAGGAAGAGGCGACAAAAACCGCTAGTGAGTATTACAAACAGGCTTGGGAGTATACTAAACCAAAGGTTGGAGAGCTAATTTTGATGTCGGGGTTGTCGGGTTCTGGTAAAAGTACCACAGCAAGGCATTTAGCCCGTCAACAGGGAGCGATTCATCTGCGTTCTGATGCAGTGCGGAAACATTTAGGCGGAATTCCTCTGTGGGAAAAAGGTGGCGATGATTTATATACGCCTGAGATGACCGAAAAAACTTACACACGGTTGTTGGAATTGGGTATTATCCTGGCTCAACAAGGGTTTTCGGTGATTTTGGATGCCAAGTATGATAAACAGCAGTTGCGGCAAGAAGCGATCGCTAAAGCTACAAAACACGAAATTCCCCTTCAGATTATCCAATGCACAGCACCGCTAGAAGTTCTAACAGAGCGGCTGAACAACCGCACTGGTGATATTGCTGATGCCACCGCCGATTTATTAGCCTCACAAGTCAAACAAGCTGAACCTTTCACTGAAGAGGAACAAGCCTACGTAAAGATTTTTGATACAACTCAAGTAATTCGTAATTGAATCGAAAATTACGAACTACGAATTAGTATGTAGTAGTCTGTCAAGTTTAAATTGATGGGTAACAAAGTTGGTAGTAAAGACTTCAGTCCTTATTTTATAAGCACTAAAGTGCTTACTACAAACTTTTCATTACTAGCTTGACAGACTAGTAGTTAATAGCCTTTTTTACTATATGGCAGACAAAAAGAACGATTTTTTGAGTATTTCTCCCAGCTTCTTTTCTCAGTTGTTATTTGGGGCATTTTTAACATTTATATTAATAATGACAGGCTCCGCACCAGCCCTGAGCATCTTCTTAGGAATCATGGGCGGTTTCATCCTCAGCTGGATCACGAATGTAACTGATAATAGTCCCCAAGCACCAAATGTAGCCTCCTCTGATGGTGTTGATGCCGGACTTAAATACTGGTTATTTTTTATGCTGGGCTTTGTGTATTTGGGATATCCACCACCCATGAGTATTTTGCTAGGTGGAATAGGTGGTTTAGCTGGAGGCTGGATTACTGCTTGGTGGGGAAGTAAGGAAGAAACTAGAACTCAGTTGCAAGTTGAAGAATCAGAAGAGGGTGAAGTTGAACCAACGAATGAAAGGATCAACAAACGGCAAACAAGAAAAACGGCCCGCCGTTACCGTCGCCCTCCTGGAAGTAGTTTCAATTTCAGGTTTTGGCAAAGGTAGTAATTTGGGAATTGGGAATTGGGAATTGGGCATTGGGAATTGGTAATTGGGAATTGGTAATTGGTAATTGGGCATTGGGCAATAATCAATAATCAATAGTTATCTTTCCCCTGCTTATTTCTCAGTTACCATGCCCTATGCCCCATGCCCCATGCCCTATGCCCCATTCCCAATTCCCCAATAATATGTTTTTATATCTATCGAAATTACTACCGCTATTTTTTTATCCACTAGGATTAGCCTGTGTCAGTTTGGTGATAGCATTAGTAACCTTGTGGAAACGACCGCGTACTGCGGCGATCGCAATTGCTTTTGCTCTAACTTTATTGCTATTTTGTAGTAATGCTTGGATCGCTAAATCGTTAGTGCGATCGCTAGAATGGCAAAATCTTCCACTCGCCCAAATACCAAATGCAGAAGCAATTGTGGTTTTGGGTGGTGCAACTAAACCAGCTTTTTTCCCAAGACCTACCGTTGATTTGAGTGAATCAGGCGATCGCGTGATTTATGCCGCACAACTATATCGCCAAAAAAAAGCGCCTATAATCATTCTTAGCGGGGGGCGCATTGATTGGCGTGGTAGCGGTTCACCAGAATCGGCAGATATGGCAACAATACTCACATCTATTGGTATTCCATCTGACGCGATCGTTCAGGAACCTGAATCTCTCAATACTTATCAAAATGCTGTAAATGTCCGAAAAATTTTAGAATCTCGTCACATAAAGCAGGTATTATTAGTTACTTCGGCAATGCACATGCCGCGATCGCTTAACATTTTCCAGCGTCAAGGAATTAATGTCATTCCTGCACCCACTGACTTTTTAGTTACTCAGGGTGACTTGCAAGAACTTGGTTCCAGTCCCAAAGCCGCTATACTGAATTTATTACCTGATACCGACAACTTGCACCAATTTACCACTGCTTTAAAAGAGTACATTGGTTCTTTAGTTTATCGCTTACGCGGTTGGCTTTAATAATGACTAATGACTAATGACTAAAAACTTACCCTATATTATGCCATCCCCTCAACACCAAGTTGAGGAAGGTTTTGCTGGTTACAAAACAACCCACCAATTCTACCATGAAGTTCGGTCACGGTCAGAGTTCCAGCGTTATTGTGAATGGTATTACGCAATAGCAGAACAGAACCGCCAAGAACTGAAAAGAATGCGCGGCGAACTGAATATTTTTCAGTGGTTTCGCCGGCGATAAGTGATTTAGATGATTTCTAACTCGTTTTCACGTAAATGGGCTTTAAACTTTTTACTAAACTGGACTACAATCGGGAAATTAGCGCTTACGGGTCTGTCTCGCCATTGGGTGGCAATACCTACTACATCACCTTCTGTACTTTTGATGTCAAAAGCCTGATTCCGGTGTTCAGGATGATGATACACTACTACCGAATCTTTAACGCGGACGCGATCGCCAACTTTCATAACAACACTTACACCTAGCATTTTCTTTTCCACAAGTATCTGCTACAAAATATATGATTAAATCGCTTAAAATTCGATTTAATCAGCTATTTCTTGACGCTTCACAGGGGTACGACGGCGCATTTAACCCTCTGCGTCCAGGCACGTCTTAGCAATCCGTGCATACTTTTACAAGTTTTGCCGTGTTAATGTTTATCGCTCCCACCTTACGTTTTACCCCAAAATCAGGGAAAAGAAAGAAAACGAAGCGATATTCAGATGTGCTAGTACTTTGGCAAGAGATATAACCCTATCATCTTCAGATTAACTGAAAGTTTTCGGGGCATTCTAAAACCCTTCATTTGTAAGAAGAGTTTTAATATCTGGTCAAGAGAACATTTTACACAATTCCTGGAACAACAGGTTCATGATTTTATTCAAGAGTTTACCGCATAGCAACTTCTCACCTTGCTTGCTGATATTGGCTTGGATTAAAAAATAAATAAATCCAAGCGCAGCAAGTATTTTAGCTATTGACTATATGTAATTTAAATGCTTATAAGTTTAAGTGCATTAGGATAGATAAAATAGACTGTCAATTTTAGATTTTGAATTTTCTAGAAAATCTAAAATCTAAAATCTAAAATCCAAAATAGAGTGATTTATGAGGGAACCGAGCAAGAATTTTGAACCCTTACTTACCAAAGAAGCCCCGCCAGTTGTAGAACGCATGGGTCTAACCTGGCTAATTGCAGCAGCGATCGCAACTGCTTTACTCTGGCAAGTACCAGGAGGTGATTATATCTTATACCCATTTACAATTCTGGCAACCTGGTTCCATGAAATGGGTCACGGCTTAATGGCACTCCTACTAGGGGGACAGTTTCAGAAATTACAGATTTTTAGCAATGGTTCTGGTGTTGCAACTTATGGCATCCGGTCGTTATTGGGGCCAATTGGCTCGGCAATAATCGCAGCAGCAGGCCCAATGGGGCCACCTCTTGCCGGTGCAGCTTTAATTCTGGCTTCCCGCAGTTTTACAGCAGCTTCTTTAAGTTTAAAAATTTTAGGAAGTTTTTTGCTATTTTCTACATTAATTTGGGTACGTTCCTGGTTTGGATTGATAGCAATACCCTTACTGGGTTTAATAATCTTGGGTATCGCCCTGAAAGCACCTCGTTGGGCGCAAGGATTTGCTATTCAATTCTTGGGTGTACAAGCTTGTGTGAGTACCTACCATCAGCTTGATTATCTATTTAGTACTTCTGCTGGCCCCCTTGGACTCTCTGACACAGCGCAAATGCAGCGATATTTGCTTTTACCTTACTGGTTTTGGGGTGGGTTGATGGCGATCGCATCTTTGGTGATTCTAGTCCAAAGTCTCCGCGTTGCCTATCGTTCGGAGTGATGAGTAAGAAACACCATCAAAAGGCGATTGAATCTTTAGATCAAAGAATTACTGAACATCAAGAAAAGATTAGACTGGAATCAGAGAAGAGTTTTCCTGATGAAGGTTTAATTAAGCATTGGGAAAAAGAGATTCGTGCTTTTGATAAGGCAATCCAACAAGCGCGTAAAAGATTAGGACAATGAATATGCAGATTAGCGATCGCTCTCTTGCAGTCACGAATTCAACCCTCAGCACCTTGATTGCTGAATTAAGTACAGAGTGCCTGAAAGTACAAGCCTTAGTTAACCAGTTACAGTTACCTAGTTTAACTGCTAACCAACAAGCTGAAATTCTCGCAGAACTCCTAGCTGCTGCGGTTCATCTGCATAATCATTGTGATGAAGATTTTCAGATGCTAATTGTTGAGGAAATGGAGAATTTGCCTGATGATCGGGATTGACTGGTGATTTTAGGTTAAAGTATTTGCGATCGCCAATCATTGCCTAAGCTGACGGTTGAGCGCGAATTTCATTAGCACAAGGACGACCATTTTCAACATCAGCAATATTAGCAAAAGTTGTTTCTGCAATATTGTGGAGTGCTTCTGCTGTAAAAAAGGCTTGATGTCCGGTAATGAGTACATTGGGAAACGTTGTCAGACGTTGGAAGATATCATCTTGAATAATTTCGCCAGATAAATCTTCAAAGAACAATTCCGATTCTTGTTCGTAAACATCCACACCAAGATAGCCAATCTTGCCAGACTTCAATCCCTCAATCACTGCTTGGGTATCAATCAGCGCACCTCGGCTAGTATTAATTAACATCACGCCTGACTTAATCTGTTCTATAGCCTCAGCATTAATCAAGTGATGCGTTTCGGGAGTTAAAGGGCAATGTAGAGAGATAATATCAGAGTTGGCAAATAGCTCAGGTAATTCTACATACTTTCCACCTAGCGCCTCTAATTCTGGATTGCGATAAACGTCGTAAGCGAGTAAGTTACAACCAAACCCCTTCATAATCTGTCCTAAAATCAGACCGATTTTGCCAGTACCGACAATCCCCACTGTGCGATCGTGTAAATTAAATCCCAACAGTCCATCTAGGGAAAAATTGCCTTCTCGGACACGGTTATAAGCCCGATGAATTTTGCGATTCAGGCTTAAAATCAATCCCACAGCATGTTCTGCTACTCCATAAGGCGAATAGGCAGGAACACGTACAACGGTAATTCCTAAATCTGCTGCGGCTTGTAAATCTACATTGTTAAACCCTGCACAACGAAGCACAACCAGCCGAGTTCCCCGTGAGGCGAGAAGTTCTAAAGTTGCGGCATCAACCTGATCGTGTACAAATACGCAAACCGCCGGAAATCCGGCGGCGAGGATAGCTGTATCCCGATTTAAACGGGGTTCAAAAAACACTAATTCGTGTTGTGTGGGAGAATTTACAGTTGACAAAAACTTGCGATCGTAGACTTTTGTACTGAAGACTGCTACTTTCATGCAAAACCTCAAACTGTATACTGCACGGTATTCGACTACATAATACCTTGGCAGTTCAAAAAGCGATGTCTATAACGGGCTATTCAACATCCCAGTTTTAAATATTGCCAGTCTTCAGGATTGATGTTTGTATAAGCAATTCTATAACTAAAGTAAAAATTTAGAATTTCTGCTTCATACCCAACAAATAATTAAGGTAAATAAGTAACTTTTGGTTGATCGAAGTAGCCATACATCACCTGAGAAACTTGGCGAATAAAATCCTTAGCTCTATTGTCATTATTCGGTCTACGCACGAAAATCCCTGCTAAATAACGCTTACCTGATGGGGTTTCAATGATACCTGCATCGCCTAGTACAAACCGCAGAGTCCCTGTTTTATGAGCAATATTTGCACCATAACCTAAGCCTGATGGTAGCAAGCTTTTATTGTGACAACGAACCATAATGCCTAAAACTTGAGATTGACTTGTATCAGAAATTAACTGATTATTTGTAACCAAAGCTGACAATCTTACTAAGTCTTTTGCACTAGTTTTATTAGTTCCTTTAAAGTCTCCGAGCATATTGTGAATTACAGTACTTTGCAAACCCCAAGTACGAAACTTTTGATTTAATTTAGATGCACCACCTAATCGATCGATAATCATATTTGTAGCGGTGTTATCGCTAATAGTCATCATTTTGGTTGCAGTTTGCAAGAGACTCAGCTTAGTTCCCACTCGTTGATACTGCATATCTCCAGAACCACCAGTGACTTCTTTCTGTCGCATTACCAAAGTTTCATTTAGTTTGATTCTTCCTGCATCTACTTCCTGAAACAAAGCAATCAAAATCGGATACTTAATTGTGCTAGCGGCGGAAAAAGCTTTATCACCATTAAAACTAAAATAATCTCCTGTTTGTAAGTCCATAAAAAAGATTCCGGGAGTGAGGAATCTATAGCGAGCCATTAATGCTTTAATAGGAGTTTTCAGTTCTGATATCTCGCGCCCTAGAGGAACTATACCTGTGAATTTAGAATTATTTATTGGCTTTACAGGCTCGTCTAGAGGAACCGGAGGAATAAATTTAAGTTTTGGGAGTTGTAAATTAGATTGATTTGCACGCCAGTCATTTATATTGTCAACTTGATTTATGTTGGGATTCGCTTTTGCTGGGGACGACAGTAAAAGAATACTTGTAAGGCTAAGTAACAACCAGCGTAGTTTCATGGAGTGTTGTGAGGATAGTGTTGGATTTATTTACAGAGATTTTCCGAATAAGTTAATGAGATCCGGATTGATTGACATAGGAATCACTAAGATATCCCATTTAACGAGTAAAAGGATAATCACCATAAATGTAGGGAATTTGACAAGGAGGTATTATTTTATAGGATGCTAATCTTACTTTGTTTTTAAAACAACACAACCACAAAAGTTATCTCGTAACATTCAACATTCACTCTTCTGTGATTTGTATTCCAAAATGCAAATCTATCGAGGGCGATAATGCCTAATAGGACGATAACAGAAGCATGAAAGCGTGAATACAAAACTCCTCATTTCTCCTCAAGAAGTCACGTCCCTCTTGGCAGAAAAGTCATCACGGGCTGTCATTATCGATACACGAACTCCTGAAGATTATGCTATTTCTCATATTCCTACATCCATAAATATTAGAGATTTTTTCACCTATCTTTTAGAGAATTCTGAACCAGCAGGTTTAAAGGAATTACAAGAGTATTTTGCAGAAATTATGAGCAAGTTGGGAATATCGGGTATAGAACGATTAATTGTGTATGAAGATGCTCTAAATAAAGGTTATGGTCAATCTTGTCGAGCAGCTTTCTTGCTAAAGTATTTGGGTTGCACTGAGGTATCTATTTTACAGGGAGGGTATAGAGCATGGCTGAGAGAAGGATTACCTACTACCGATGAAGTACCCTTACCTGAAAGCAGCATATTTAGATTGCATCCTAATGCTGACATAATGGTGACTACTGCCGAGATGTTGCAAGCAATTACCAATCCAGCAATTATAAAATTAGATGTGCGCGATCGCAATGAATGGCTAGGGCTGAGTTCTTCTCCCTACCATCCTGATTTTTGTCCTCGTAAAGGCAGAATCCCTAACTCAGTCTGGTTAGAATGGCATCGGCTGATGAATTCGGAATCGGAAATCCCCACGTTCCGTTCGCCAAATGAAATTCTAGAAATTTGTCAGTCTCTAGGTATTACTTCAGAGTCTATTGTATATATTTACTGCTTTAAGGGTTCAAGGGCTGCTAATACATTGATAGCTCTAGAAGAAGCAGGAATTTCTGCCAGAAATTATTTTGGCTCTTGGAATGAATGGTCACGTGACTTTTCACTACCTATTGATAGTAGAGTTATGCAAGCAGCAGATAGTTAGAGAACTCCAATAAATAAATTATTCAATCTTGTGGGGCGGGCATCTTGCCCGCCCCTAATCTAAGGCGGGCAAGATGCCCACCCCACAATAAATAGTTGGATATTTTTTTATTTGGAAGTCCCTTAAGCTAAAAATGGACGCGCCAGAAAAAAGCTAGCAATTGATTTAGCATCTACCGCTTCTCCCTCCAGAATAGCTTTCTCTAATTCTTCGGGAGTCAAAAATACAGTTTCGATATCCTCGTCTCCATCTTGTGCTGGTGGTGTCTCCAGCTTTTCTAAATCTCGCGCCAGAAAAGCATAGATAATCTCATCAGAATAACCAGGCGCTAGGAAAAATTCGCCTAATTTGTCCCATTTTTTAGCAGTATAGCCAGTTTCTTCTTCGATTTCGCGCTGTATTGTCTCTAAAGGCTGTTCATTCGCTTCTAAAGTTCCTGCCGGAAATTCTAATATCCGTCCCTGAATTGCAAAACGATACTGGCGCACCAATACAAGTTTGCCTTCTGGTGTCACCGGCACAGCTAGGGCACCACCAGGGTGACGAATACATTCCCATTCTCCCTCCGATTTATTCGGCAAACGCAAGCGATTAACTTCAAAATCAAACTTGCGCCCTTTATGAAACAGGCGTTGTCTTAGTAGTTGTGGTAATTCTCTACCTAATGGCATAGTAAAATCTGATTATCTGAGAATACAGAAGTGAAATCAGCGTTCTCTTGCTTTTAAGAATGGTAATTTTAATTGCCCATCAATAAATGCACATCAGAACAGTCTACCTCTTTCAGCAGTTCTTTAATAACACACCCGGATAGTGGTTCTAGCCAATCTGCGGCAATTTCTGCCAGTGGTACTAACACAAACGCCCGATCCCGCATTCGTGGATGGGGGATTTGGAGATTTGGTGTATCCACTATAAAGTCATCAAATAATAACAAATCTAAATCCAGGATTCGTGGACCCCAGCGTTCTTGACGCACACGCCCAAATTGTTGTTCAATTCCTAACAGAATTTCTAATAGTTGCTGGGGTAGCATCTCTACCACCAATGTGACGCAGCCATTTAGATAATCCGGCTGTGGTGGCCCTACAGCTTTAGTTTTGTACCAATTGGATCTGGCTTCTAAAAGAATACCTGGCGTTTTGAGTAAAGTTTCGATCGCTGCTTCTAAAATTGTCAGGGAATCGCCGATATTACTACCAAGGGCAATAGCGCTTCTTCTGGGCTTAGTGTAGGTGTAGTCCAACCCAGGCATCGTACTCTCCTGAAATGACCTGTTTTTTGGCTGTTTTTGCCGATGCTCTTCTGCACTGTTCCAGCAAATGCCAATAGCTTTATATTCCGAATAATTAGCAAAATTGCAATATTTTTACAAAACTAAATTAACCAAATTTAAAAAACATTATTTTATGGTGAATATAGTTAATTATTTATGGGATATTATACTAACACAATGGTGGTGCTATAACCCAAAAGCTAATTGATGGTGGTTATATATATTTACTACTTTGAGCGAGGAACTGACGTGGGGAAGCTTACCTCCTGGTTCAAGCGAAGACCAACTAACTTGAGTGACTCTGAATGAGGAGGAACAAATGAGAGCTTACCACCGGCACATCTGGCGCAGGCGAGGCAGTTACTGAGCAAATGAAAATTTTACCATCTAGGATGAAGGCCAATCGGGCAACGGGCGGTAAACCACTCTATCGTCGCTTATGGTTTTGGGCGGGCTTGGGTGTAGGTGGTGGGATAGTTGCCTTTATCTACGGCATCAATCTAATAGACCGCACTTTGCCAAGTCAGACCGAACTAAACGCTGTATTGAGAGAGCAAACACTGACCATTAAAGCTGCTGATGGCACCATATTACAACAACAAGGTGAAGCGACTAGAGAACAGCTAAAGCTAGAACAAATACCAGATAATTTAAAAAAAGCTTTCATCGCCTCAGAAGATAGAAGATTTAAACAACACAATGGATTTGATCCGCAGGGAATTGTGAGAGCGAGTTTGAATAATTTGCGATCGCAAGGTGTGGTAGAAGGTGGTAGCACCATCACCCAACAGCTAACGCGGATTCTCTTTTTGAAACAAGAACAGACAATTTGGCGCAAACTCAAGGAAGTCCGCCTAGCTCAAAAAATGGAGCATGAATTAACCAAAGATCAGATTCTAGAGCGTTACCTGAACCTGGTTTATTTGGGAGGTGGAGCTTATGGTGTGGCAGATGCCGCGTGGGTATACTTTAGTAAATCACCAGATCAGCTTTCTCTTGCAGAAATGGCAACGATTGCCGGATTAGCTCCTGCACCTAGCTTATACGCCCCAGACAAGAATCCCCAAGCGGCAATCCGGCGGAGAAATCTGGTATTGCAACGGATGCAAGAGGATGGAGTTATTACACCAGAGCAAAGGCAAGCAGCCCTTCAGGAGCAATTAACCCTCAAAAGCAGTTTACCTAAGCGAGTCCAAGTAGAATCACCCTACTTTACCAGCTACATTCAAAAAGAATTGCCGAAATACGTTTCTGCTAAGGTGCTGGCAAGTGACGGATTAGTAGTGGAAACTACGCTGAACCCGGCTTGGCAAAAAGCCGCAGAGGAAGCGGTGGCGAAAACACTGCGAAATCAAGGACGCTGGGAGAACTTTAAACAAGCATCAATGGTTGCCATTGACCCCCGGAACGGTGAAATTAAGGCGATGGTTGGGGGGAAAGACTTTGGTAAAAACCAGTTTAATCGGGTTACACAGGCACAACGCCAACCAGGATCGACATTTAAAGGGTTTGTCTATGCCACTGCGATCGCTAGCGGTAAAAGCCCCTACGATAGCTACCAGGATGCACCCTTTGTTGTAGATGGCTACGAACCGAAAAACTATAGTGAAAAGTTCCACGGTTCAATGAGCATCCGAGATGCTCTCACTCGTTCTGTCAATATCATTGCGGTGAAGGTGTTGATTGATGTGGGATTTACGCCAACGATTAAACTTGCCCATGATATGGGAATAAAATCTGAACTTAAACCCACTTATTCTTTGGCTCTCGGTTCAAATGAAGTAAATTTGCTGGAATTAACCAGCGCATACGGCAGTTTTGCAACTCAGGGATTACACACAGAGCCTCATGGTATTACCCGCATCCTCAACCGCCAAGGTAAGGTGATTTGGTCAGCTAATTTCAAGTCTGAACGCGCCCTTGACGCTGAAAGTTCCGCCATCATGACTTGGATGCTACGGAACGTCGTAGAAGAAGGGACTGGTGCTGCTGCTCAATTAGATAATAGACCAGTTGCTGGCAAAACCGGCACCTCCGATGAAGCCCGTGATTTGTGGTTTATTGGCTATATTCCCCAGATAGTAACAGGGGTGTGGTTAGGTAATGATAATAACCGTCCCACAGACGGCAGCAGTGGCAGCGCTGCTTACACCTGGCACGAATTTATGGAAAAAGCCGTAGAGGGGATGCCTGTAGAAAAATTTCCCAAACGCCCCAAGTTAGAAGGTCGTAAAGGTACTATCAAAGCTGAGTCCATCAAGCCGAAACAAGTGCTGAATCGTTCTCTTGACTCTAATGATGATTCAGAAGGAGAAAGTGCTAGAAATTCTGAGGATAGCGGTTCATCTAAAAGACGGAGGAGGAGGAGCTATTCTCAAGAAGAACAGCAATCGAGCAATTCTACCTCAAAACGGAGAAGGCGCGAGCGCACCGAAAAATCAAGTTCCAGCAACTCTTCTTCAGAATCATCTACTTCCCGACGGCGTTCTAGAAGAGTAGAATCTGATTCTTCCGCGCCTCGAAGAAGTCGGCGTTCTTCCTCTCCCGACAGTAGTTCAGGTTCTTCATCACCACAACCATCCTGGCGCGAGAGACTTAGACCTTCTAATTAATGATTAGTGGGAATTGGGCATTGGGCATTGGGAATTGGGAATTGGGAATTGGGAATTGGGAATTGGGAATTGGGAATTGGGAATTGGGAATTGGGAATTGGGAATTGGGAATTGGGAAAAGACTTACTGTAACTTCTCCCTCATCTCCCTCATCTCCCTCATCTCCCCTATCTCCCTCATCTCCCTGCCCTTTTCTATGCAATATGAAGTTACTCAAACTAAACTAGGGGAGGATGTCAAGTGATACGCTAATTCTATAGTGTGTCAAGTAGTGTTACTTAATATTGGAGAATATACTCATGCATATATTGATGCAGGCAGCAGATTCAGTCGCAACAGGTGGTGGACAGTTTCCTTATGCTTTCACTTTGGTGTATGTCGTCGGTTTTATTGCTGCTGTAACCATTGGTTCAATAGCTTGGTACAACTCTAAACGCCCCGCAGGTTGGGAAAGCAAAGAGCGTCCTAATTTTGTGCCTAAAGTTGATAAAGAAGAAACTCCGGGTCTGGGTGATCCGAAGTCATAATTTAGTCATTAGTCAATAAAATCTTTACATATTAAAAGTTCCGGCGATCTAAAATCACTTGGAACTTTTTTATGTTTTCAACTGACATAAAAAATATCAATGCCCTCATCGCTTGCGGGGAGGGGGTTGGGGGTGGGGTTCAGTACCTACTCAACTGAGAACCGCTATATTTTTTCTTGCTATTATTTACCGATCCTATCTTTTAAACTTTTTTTTTCATATTTAGGACAATAAAATTCAATAGCAGTATCATGAATAATGTCATCTATTTGTAATATTTCTACTTGTTGATCGCGAGTTAGTTTTTTATTCTCTACTAATTTAGAAGTTTTTTCATCGTCTATTTGCGATCGCGTTAATCCACTATCTAATTTTGCACAATACTCTTTACCTTGTTGCTTTGCACTATCTATTGTATATAACTGACTATAGACTTCTTTCGTTTTATAATCTGAAATATTTATTAGAAATTCTACAACCGATTCAAATGTATCTAGTTTCTTCTTTGGAGAACAACTAACTAATAATAGTAATAGTAATATTAAGTATCTACGCATAAAAATAACATACAACTACTAAGTATGAAATATAGTTTATTTATTTGGTAGTACCTTGAGTAATTTTACTGAACTATTGTTTATATGGTCTTTCGTTCTTCCATAAAACTGACATAAAGAAAACAAAAATCGCTAAACATATTATTTTATAAAGAGTTCAGCGATTAATTATATCTCTCTGGATGAACCGAAGTCATAAGCAGTGAGGAGTGATGAGTCTAATTGCCAAACTTAAAAATCATCTAAAGACCCGATTTTTCGGGTTTTGGCAACTCATAACTCCCTGTTAGTTTTGCACATCAACCCAACGACGGTAAAGCTTTTGAATTTGTTTGAGAATTTTAGCCTGAGTCGGTTGAGTTGAATCATTCGGCTTCGCTATATCTTGCAATTCCGTCAAGAGTCTAGCTTCTTCGACGGCAACTTCACCATCGCTATAAATTAAGCCACTGATCGCTTCAATCAGATTTTCACAATCTTCGAGACTGGGGCGATCGCCTAAATACTCCCGCACCCAGTCATAGCATTCTTTTGGCTGTACGGGAACTAATTCGTATAGCCAAGGTTTAATTTCTGGGTCGTTAGCTAAACCTTTTGCTTGAGCGATTTCGCGGAGATATTGCCGTTCTTCCGGCTGGATTCTGCCATCAATCCAGGCGGCTCCAATCAGGATTTTAACTAAGTTTTTGACATTGGAAGGGCTAACCATTGCTGCCTCCTCTGGTAGATTAAGACCTCCACCAAATAGTACAATCCTAAACAGTATTCATTCGGAATTATTGGTTTTTCTTAAGCGAACCATAAAAAAGCCGTCCATGTCCTGTCGATGAGGCCAGACTTTAAACCAACCTTGAGGGGTGCTATATGCAGAAACAGGCAACTCAACGCCTCTTGGAGACTCAATTTGCCAGTCAGGTGACTTAGCTAAAAATGCCGAAATCACTTCTTCGTTTTCTGCTGGATGCAATGTACAAGTGGCATAAACTAGTACACCCCCAGCTTTGACAAAACTAGATGTATGTGTTAATAATTCTTCTTGCAGCACCGAAAGTTCCCGGACAGATTCTGGTGTCTGTCGCCAACGAGCATCAGCATGACGGTGCATGGTTCCTAATCCAGAACATGGAGCATCTAATAATACCCGGTCTGCGGTGTTGTAAAATTGGTTAAAATGACGGCTGTCGCCAGTGTAAATTTGAATAGATTGTAAATTTAGACGTTGAGAATTTTCTTGGAGTTTACGAAGACGAGAAGAAGTGCGATCGCAAGCCCAAATTTTCCCGTTATCTGCCATCAACTCAGCGATATGGGTTGTTTTACCCCCTGGTGCAGCACAGACATCAATTATTACCTCACCTGGTTGGGGGTCGAGCAAATGACTTACCAATTGGGCGCTACTATCTTGTACAGTCCACCAACCTTCTTTAAAACCAGGTAGTTTTTGAATTGAGCCAGTATTACCAATAAATCGTAAAGCTTGGGGTAAATGAGGAATCCGTCTCACCAAAATATCAACAGACTGCAAAGCCGCCTCAACTTCGTCAATGGAAGTGCAAAGTGGGTTGATACGCAAATCAATTGTTGGTGATTGGTTCATCCATTCACACAGTTGTTCTGTCTCTTCAAAACCCAATTGTTCTAACCAGACTTGAATAATCCAGTCAGGAAAGCTGTGTAAAATAGCCAAGCGTTCCACTGGGTTTTCTGGAAGTTGTAACGGATCAAAATGGGGGATTGGGGATTGGGGATTGGGGGCTGGGGACTGGGGATTGATTATTTGCTGTGTCCCCTTGTCCCCTTGTCCCCCTGTCTCCCCTGCTCCCCTGCTCCCCTCCTCCTCTGCTCCCCCTACTCTTCTGAGATACTGGCGTAATAGACCGTTGACAAAACCTGTGAGTCCCGCAAAACCGTTTTCTTTAGCGAGTTGGACGGTAGTATTAACAGCAGCTGAAGCGGGAATACGTTCTTGATAGCGCAGCTGGTAAAAACCTAGATGTAAGATGGTGCGGAGTTCTGGGGGTTGTTGGTGAGATTTCTTTTTAGCGAATTGATCGATGAGAGTATCAAGAGTGCGCTGCCTTCTGACGCTGCCATAAACTAATTCTGTCAGTAAGCGGCGATCGCAATCAGCCAAATTAAATTTTTGCAGTACTCTATCTAGGGCAACATCAGCATAAGCCCCCTTATGAACATCTCGCAGGGCGATAAAAGCTAGTTGACGGGGGTTTGTCATGGAAACATGAATCAGGAGTCAGGAGGCTTTTGTATTCTAACTCCCCATTAATTCGTAATTCGTAATTTTTGGGTTGAATCACCTTTGTTTAGTCAAAATTCCTGTTTGGAATTGTCTTTAATTACGAATTACGAATTATTGCATATAACCCTCTAGACTAGCAATCTCAAGCTCACATGCTCTAGAAACCTGTTCTGCTGGTAATTTACCAAAGCTAATTAATGGTAAATAAGTGGGGTTTGCCATTAGTTCTTTTGCCAATAAGAATCCAGTAATTGTCCAAGTTTGATATTTTCTAGCTTGTTTCCCAATCAGTCGCCCTTTCTTACCGTCATAATATTCTGGCCACTGATCTGTACTCAGCCGTCCTTGGGCAATTTCAATAGCCTTTTGTCCAAGACTTATTTTGTTAGTTTTCACAGCCGCAGCTGCTAACATCCACATTAAAACTGGCCAACTACCAGCATTATGATACGACCAGGGGATATTTTTGGGGTCACATCCAGTTACAATTCTGTATTCTTCATGTTCCAAAGCTGGGAAACAAATTTTCATCGGCATATCTCCCACCAAATCATCCCATCGTTTCTCAATGAGAGTCATAATCGCTTGTGACTGTTGTTCGGTAGCTAAGTCTGAAATAATCGCCATTAAGTTGCCGAGTGAAAAGAAGCGAGTGTCTAGTTGTGATGGCCCAACATTACCGGCTAAATAACCCCCTTTTTTTGGTAGCCACTTATCTAATTCATAATAAGGAACAGAGTCTACATATATATTGAACAAATTCACAGCACCCTTGCCATATTCTTCACTTTTGAAGCGATAAATTTCATTCAGGCGATTAATATCTATCCAATAATGCTGGCGAATATGGGCACATAAAAGAGGCAATCGGTTATCAATGGCTGCAACAATATCAGAATTCCCTTGACAAATTAGCAGTTCACGAGATGCACGCAATGCTGTGTAAAAAAGAACTTGCAGTTCTAAAGGATGCCCATAAATGCCCATACGACGATCGATCATACAAGCACCATCTGGAACCAACAGCGTTGGGTACATATCAAAGCGATTTGCCAAGCAGATTTCCATGATTAACCTGATACCATTTTGGAATTCAGGTTCATAAGCCAGAGAAAAATCTTCTGTGGCGATTACATAAGCACGCAATAAAATAATCCACCATAAACAAGAATCAACAGGTGTAACTCTAGCGATCGCATGTTCGCCAAAGTCTGCTTCTAAATATTCTTGTCCATTTTCTGATACAACTTTGAAGCTAGCTGGTATTAATCCTCTTCCCGGTTTATAGGCATCTAATGCCCTTTCTTTAGGCTGTAACTTTAAGGTTTCTTCTAAGAAATTGCGAACAATCTCTGTTCTACCTTTGATTAGAAAAATTAGAGCAGCAGAGACAAAATCCCGAACAAAGCACTGGTCATAATTGAGCGCCTCTACAGACGAATCATAAGCGGCTACAGTACCAACAGGGCGACCTTGATAATAGAGAATTGATTTTTCTAGTGTTTGCCACGCTTCTTCCACTTCTTTTAAATTTTCAGTAGTTTCTAATTCGTTAAGGTGCATCGCCAGAATAGCTCCATTTAGGTTGTGAATTTGTGGTAGATGCGTCTTCATTTATGATTTTTGCTATTCTCAGCATAACAAAAACAATTCTTTGAATAGCAAATATAATTTTGAAGAAAATTACTCAAACAACCAACAATGAATAAATCTGCTGACATTTATACAGCTTTATTTATTGTTAATTTGTTTATATAGCGGTTCTCGATTGAGTGAGATACACCCGTAGGGGCACAGCACTGCTGTGCCCTTACACTTAGGGATTAATGTTGTACTGCATCTGAATGGGAACCGCTATAATCAATTACTCTTTTGGTGAGTTATAGTTCTTGTTCTTCACCGCAAGCAGTAACATGATTATTCAAAAAAGTCACATAAGATATATTTTTAGATTAAGTAGGTAGGCGTAATTAAATATAAGATCAAACCTCACTCTCAATCCCTCTCCTTAGTAAGGAGAGGAAAGCCGGAGGCAGGGTGATATTTTATATTTAATTTGACCCACTTACTTATTTATTGTTCCGTTTCATGCCCGGAATCTTTGCTTTACCAAATAAAAACATATCTTCAGTGCTGTTTAGGGTTTGCATGAAGTTAAAACTAGCGCAGTATATTTACTTGATCAGGATTAGTTTTTGACACTAAGAGGTCAGGTTATTCCCCTACATTATAATAATTTATAACTTTCTTTCAGAATATGCAAGATGAATAGTTTAAAAAGTGAAGATGTCAAGACTTCTAAAGAGTTAGTTGTACAGCAGATTGCAACTTGGTGAGGTACAGATTATCGTAGGGACATAACACCCTACCCGTATACTTTATTTACCCGCAATACGCCGTATATTGTGCCCTATTTGATATTGATGAGCGTTTAATTATTCCTGAAATTTTTTAACTGTATATGAATATACAGTTAACTCTTCAATGATAAAAGCCTAAAGAAAGAATTATGATTAATACCCTGGATTAAAATCACACATCCCCGACTTCTTAAAAAAGTCGGGGATGTTACAGGGTATTGCAGGTAAATGAAGTACACGGGTAGGGGCACAACATGTTGTGCCCCTACGATGATCTGTACCTCACCAAGTTGTAATCTGCTGTATCTCTCACGAATGATTAAGTAGGGCTAGATTAAAGCAATTGGCAAATCGTCATTAAAAGGTAGAACTATCGATTTATGAACTCCAATTTTCAGGCTTTTAACTCGAAAATTCTTGTTCCAATTACGAATTCTGTTTTGACAAATCCATCAAGTTTGCCAGCTTATAAACTACTCGCGCTCCAACATTACCATCCCACTCGGCATCACCAACTTCACAGATATCAAAGCCAATAATTTTTCTACCACTATTGACTAATTCCCGAAATAGAAAAAATGTTTGCTCTAATTCTAGCCCACCTGGAACAGGAGTACCTGTACTGGGACAGAGTTTGGGATCTAAACCATCGACATCAAAGCTAATGTAAACAAACTCAGGTAAATGACTGATAATTTCTCGGCATAAATCAAGCCAAGTTGTTCCAGAGTAAAGCTTTTGTTTAATGGCTGGATCGTAATATGCAATGATGCGACTCTCAGATTGGTCTATCATTTGCACTTCATCATGACTAATATCACGCAAACCCACTTGCACTAGCTTGGAAATTTGCGGTATTTTCATCGCATTAAACATAATCGACGCATGGGAAAACTCAAATCCCTCATAAGCATCGCGTAAATCTGCGTGGGCATCAATATGCAAAATGCCATAGTTGGTGTAGTTAGCCGCTAATGCTTGGAAATAACCCAACGGCGAACTGTGATCTCCTCCAATAACTGCAACTCCCTTACCCTTGTTAATTGCTTCTTGGCAATTTTCAAACAGCCATTGATTAACCTGTTGCCCAGCCTGATTAATTTCTGTGAGGACAGGTGTTAAATCTGGTGCATCTGAAAGTTCTTTGCCTTGGGCTAATCGTTCAATAATTTTTGCTGCCAAGGCGCGGTAGTATGTATTCTTCTCTAAGATATCTTGGGGAATTTCCACCATGAAAATTCCCTGCTTCCAACCATTGGGGTTATCGAAATCGAACAAATCTAGTTGAGTTGAAGCATCGAGAATTCGCTGAGGGCCGTTAGCAGTACCTGCACCATAGGAAACAGTGACTTCCCACGGCACACCAAAGACAATCAGGTTTGCAGATTCATAATCACAAGGCAAACCCAAGAGGTTGCCATTTATTTCACCTACGCCGCTAGGATTGTAGTCTTGTAGTTGATTACTCATCGATTATCTTCTGGATTTACGTGGATAGACAGCACGCCGCCTAGTGGACATCTGCATTGTAATCAAAATTTTTCACTGACGGTTAACTACAACGCTTCTATTATTTGGTCGAAATTGCGGCGATACACCTGTTGGCTGTACTCCTGCCACTCTTTATCTGACGAGTAGGGCGATCGCTGCAATGTTGCTTTTTGGACGTATGCTATCAATGGGCGACGAAGATGTTCGTATTTATCGAAGGCTTTGGCTATAGCTTGCAGATCGTTCCAGTTATTTTTCTCAGCAATTTTAGCGATGAGTGTTGTAACTATTAGTGCGTCTTCTAATCCTTGATTAGCTCCTTGAGCCATGAAGGGAGGCATTCCATGTGCGGCATCGCCAACTAAGACGATTCGCCCTACACTCCAGGCTGGTGGAATTGTAGCAGGATTTGCTTCTATATTGAGGTCAGTTGGGTTAGAAACTTGTAAAGAATCTGAAATGCTAGCGCGGTGAATGTAGTATGGACGCTGCTGCATTTTGTCAGGGGGAGATATACGCACTAATTGCTTGAGTGTATCAGGGAAACCTGCTTTCTCCAACTCCTGCAAAGCTAAGTCAATTAAAGAACTTTCAGATTTTCTTTGCAACGATTCTAAAGGCAAAGCAAGATGTATTATGTACCCTAGTTCACCAGTTTGTCTGTGAAATAAAATTAGCCTAATGTTATTTATACAAACAGAATTTCCAGATATTTCATCATTAGTGATTGTGACAACTGGTGATTTTTGAAAGAAATCTTCTTCTAGCCTCGTGCATAATTCCTTTGTTGCGTCAGTTATCTCCATACAGAATATAGCTGCAAATCCAGAATATTCAGGTTGGGCAAAATCATGATATTGACCATCTGTGTAAAGCAGCCTACGAACTGTAGAATTAATTCCATCGGCGGCAACAACTAGTTTAGCTCTAATTGATTTTGTTGCTAATTCTTGGTGGGAAATATCTAAGTTTTGGGGCTGTGGAGCGTTATGCTTCTGCCCATCTGTCCAATAGGCATAGGGGTTAGTTTCTATTTGTGTATTGCCTACACAATCTATACGGACACAATCTTTTTCCGGCTCATTCACAACATTAATACAACGGTGATTAGCTTTAACTTGGTCTTCTGGAAGTAGCTGTCTGAGGGTTGTCTGCAAATTGTACCAAGAAATTGACACTCGACCCTCACCATAATCTTTAAACCAGTCATCGAAACTAAGCGAAGTTGACCGAATTATTTCTCCATTTAAGTTTTTGTAAATCCATTTTGGTGAAGTCTTTGGAGGTTGTTGCTCTTGAGTAGGTTCGACAGTTTTCTGGTCATTAGACTGCTTGGAATTCAATAAACCAAGTCCAGCTTTTTTGACTTCTTCGTAAGCGTTAGGATCTAAATATTTGAGAGCTTTTAATCCATTGGGGAGAAGATCCAATACTTGCCCAATTTGACGAAAGGCGCGAGTTTGATCGATGACAAGAATATTTTCAATTCCACGTTTACGTAAGCCAATGGCAGTTGCTAACCCAATAGGCCCAGCGCCAACCACTACAACGTCGTAGATTTCTTGAGAAGTAGAAGAGGCGATCGCAGATGCAGCTAAGGTATCAGCTTTGGTTGATGTGTTTGTATGTGTATGAGGACTTGATTTAGTTTCTGGCATATTTATACACAAGAATCTGGGATAAAGGCTGGGTAATATGGAAAGCTATAGCTATCAAGTTACATAAGATTACATAACAATATTAAAGTTAAATACAAAAAGTTAGATGTTTGCCGCGATCGCAGAACTCACCAATCTGCTCAAAGATATGAACACTCTCACCCCTGATATTCACAGCAAATCAGACTTTAAGGGATTACTGAATGCGATCGCACTCCGTCTAGATGAGTAAATCTAAGTCCTTAACGTTTAGTTCTTTTACCAGAAGTGGTATATTGGCACTTGATCTGACCGAGTACAAACTATGCATAAGCCCGCAGGCCAGAGAAGTCGAGGTGTTGTACTCACTACTAAAGGACAGGAAGGGAGAGTGGGCTTATGAACAAAAATGCTGGGCAAAGTGGTGTTTTTTCCCTATTTAAAGGTGTGCCCCTACGTCGCATCCTCGTAGCGTTGTTTGTGCTGCAAATCTTCCTAGCTGTGGGATTTACTGCATACTTATCAATCCGCAATGAGCAAAAGGCAGTCAATGAGGTAGCTAGCGAATTGCGTTATGAAGTCGCTAATGGAGTAGAGCAAAATTTACAGGCTTATCTCTCAACCCCGCGTCAAGTACTGCGCGGTAATCAAAATGTCATTGATATCGGGTTGCTGAAGATGGAAAATCTGGCAACCTGGGAGTCATATTTAATCAAGCAGTTAGAGATTTTTCCTAATGCTGTTGTTTTAACGGCAAGTAACGAACAGCAAGAACACTTAGGGGTAGAAAAGCTCAACGATCGCCAATATTTACTCAGAAAAGCCGATAAGTCAACTGGTTACGACCTTTACACCTACAAAATAGACTCTCAAGGTCAACGTACTCAACTACCAGAAGTCATCAAAAACTATGATGCGCGATCGCGTCCTAGTTATCAAGCAGGAGTTACTGCCAAACAATTCAGCTTTAGTCCGATTTTTACTTCCATTACCGAACCAACCCTTTTAATTAGCGCATCTCAACCTATATATGACTCCCAAGGTGAGTTACTCGGAGTCAATAGCACCCTAACTCATGTATCACAAATTGGGGATTTGCTACAAAATATTAAAGTTGGCAAGTCTGGGCAAGTTTTTATTATCGAGCGATCGGGGCTATTAGTCGCAAGTTCCACAACGGAAGAACCATTCCGCCTCCAAAATGGTAAACCGATTCGGTTAGCAGCTTCCCAAAGCGGGAATGCTTTGACTCAAGCCAGCGCGAAATATTTAGAAACTAAATTTAGTAACTTTGACGAAATTCAGAGTTTACAGCACCTAGATTTCTCTTTTGACGGCAAACGACAATTTTTAGAAATTAGACCGTTACAAGGCGAACCAAATGTTAACTGGTTAATTGTAGTAGCTGTCCCAGAAGTAGACTTTATGGGACAAATCGATCGCAACACTCAAACTACAATTTTTGTGTGTCTGGGAGCATTAGGATTAGCCACTTTACTAGGAATTATCGCCGCTCGTTGGATAACTGTGCCAATTATCTACTTCACCACAGCGACAAAAGATTTAGCTGATTTTGCCAACGGTGAAGACTCATTAGTGATCCAAGGCATTAAAGAAGTAGAAGTGCTGGGTGAATCTTTCAACGAGATGATGCAACATTTACGAAAAACCTTTACTGCACAGATTGTTAAAAATGAAGAGTTGGAATTGCAAGTTAAACAGCGAACTCAAGAATTACAGCAAGAGATTCAAGTACGGATTAACAGCGAGCAAAAACTAGGACAGCATAATCGAGCATTGGCGGAACTGGCAAATCACAAGGCAATTTCAGAAGGAAATCTAGAAACGGTATTTAAAATTATCACGGAGAAAGCCGCAAATGCTTTAGAAGTAGAGCGAGTGGGTGTGTGGTTATTTAATAGAGAACGCACCAAACTACAATGTCTAAGTCTCTACGAACGTAGCAATCAGAAACATTCGGCGGGTGTAGAACGCGATCGCGCAGATTATCCCATCTATTTTAAATCTTTGACATCTGCCCGAATCATCGCCGTTACCGATGCTAGCACCGATTTACGGATACAAGAATTATGGGATGAACAGCTAGAACCGAAAAATATTGTATCCCTAATTAATACCTCCATTTGGGTTGGGGGCGAAGTGGTGGGAATAGTTTTGTACGAACAGATTGATAATCCTCGAATATGGGAACTGAGCGAGCAAAACTTTGTTAGCTCAATTGCAGAATTTGTCGCTTTGAGTATAGAAGTGTGCGATCGCAAAAGTGCAGAATCCGCTCTACGTGAAGCTGAAGAAGCTGCTGAAGTTGCAAATCGTGCCAAAAAAACTTTTTTAGGAAACATGAGCCATGAACTGAGGACTCCCTTAAGTTCTATTATTGAAATTGCAGAAGCACTCCAAAATGAAGTCTACGGTACTGTAACCGCAGAACAGCGCCAGTTTCTAAATACTCTCGAATCTAGCGGGAAGAATTTACTAGAATTGATCAACCAAATTCTTGAACTTACCGATATTGAATCCAGCAAGATACAACTGCAACTAACTGCTACTTCGATTCCAGAATTATGTGACTCTAGTCTCAGTTTCGTCAAAAATTTAGCGTTACAAAAAAATATCCAACTGCGTGTACAAATCCCTGAAGAACTCGAACCAATCCAAGTTGATGAGCGCCGCATCCGTCAAGTATTTATCAACCTGTTGAGCAATGCTATCAAGTTTACTCACGACGGCGGCAAAGTTTGGATTGAAGTCCAGCCAACTTCTACAAATGAGTATATCTTTTTTAGTGTGGTAGATACAGGTATTGGTATGCTTTCCGATGACCTGTTTAAATTATTTCAGCCTTTTGTGCAGGTTGAAAATGCCTCAACTCGTCGTTCCGCAGGTATGGGTTTAGGATTAGTGATGGTGCAAAAAATTGTCGAGTTGCACGGTGGTACTGTCCATGCTGAAAGTCAGTTAGGGAAAGGTAGTCGATTTACAGTCAAACTTCCGTGGAAAAAAGTAGGGTAATAGTCAAATTACCCCACCCTAACCCTCCCCTTATAAAGGTGAGGGAACTGGATTTTCCGGTTTCCCCCCTTTATAAGGGGGGATTAAGGGGGGTAATTCGATTTGTGTATACACGGTAGCTTTTTAAAGGGGGTTAGGAGGGATCTAAAAGTGCCTAAAATTACAGCAAATCACTTTTAAAACATCCTCTTAAGTTCACACCTATAAGCAATGCTGTACCTTTACACCTATGAGCAATGCTGTGCCTTTACAATAGATGTGATTCAAATACACAAAAACTGCTGTAAATAAAATTTTGCACCTAATACTATGCAGTTTTAGTGTTTTCAGTGCTTGATTCGTCTGCGCCCTTTAAACGCGTTGCTCTGCTTTTACGAATGCGATCGCTTTTACGAACACCACCCGCCATTTCATATTCACTGCTATCTTTGCCATATTTAAAAGCAACTCCAATCAGCATTTTCTCAGTTAGATCGCCTAAGCTTTTATCCAATTCATCCATCTGAGTTTTAGAAGAGTCAATCACAGCTAGAGCAGTATTATAAGCATCTATCTTGGTACGATATTGCTCAATTAGCTGTATCATATTCTGCAAGTTGCGTGTATCTCCAAAATCGATGCTGGGATCAATTGCTTTAAGTCCCGCCGCTCTTAATTCAGCTTTTTCTAGAACCCGGTATGTACGTTTTTGACGAGTCATAAATGTATTGGTTTCAATCTGCTTTAGAGCTAGTTTGGCTTACTAAAGCCGTATTTTAGTCCAGTAAAATCCTCATAAATTAGTATCTAATAAAATGTGGAACTCAGTATTTATCGCAAAAATTATGATTTTATGAATGAAAATCGTGATTTTGTGAATGAAAATCGTGATTTTATGAATGAAAGTCGTGATTTTATGAATGAAAGTCGTGATTTTATGAATGAAAGTCGTGATTTTATGAATGAAAGTCGTAATTTTGTGAATGAAAGTCGTGATTTTATTAATTAAATTGAATTTCTCTGAGTCTGACTGTTGCATCTTCTACAAAATTAAAAAATTAAGATACTTTTGGTTGCTGCCATAAAATGAGTTTCAATTCAGAGCAGTTACAAGCCCCATCACTAATTTCTCCTTCGTGGTTAGCTAGCCAATCATAAATTTGTGCAGCTTTTGCTAATGCTACTTTTTCTGAACGATAAAGTCGAGCAGTAGGGCAATAGGCTTGGCCATTGATGTGTATAGCTACAATTTGCCAATAATCGCTTTCTGGTACAACTTCTAAAAACCCGTTACTGTAAGACTCGATTATTCCTATATTCATCTACACCATCAAACTTTCTAATGTTGTTCGCAACAAAGCTGATGCCAGCTAATTTTTGCAAGTTAAAGCTGGAATCATCAGGAAATGCAGTAGCAACCCCTGTTTATGATTGTGGGTTTGTAGCCAATAAAAATCTGAATTATCGATCACTTTTTGGCAAAAGCCCTAAACCACCAGATAGATGAAGAGTTGAGGAAATGATGATAAGTTAATTAGGACTTACGTAAAACTAGACGCGGTAGGGGTAATTCATGAATTGCCCCTACCGGAAACTTAAGGTTTGGGTTATTTTTTGCGTAAGTCATGGTTAAGATAAGCAAAAACTTTTGTCAACCCAATTGTAAAAAAGTAGCTCTTATGATTATTGTTCATCATCTTAACAACTCGCGATCGCAGCGTGTGCTATGGCTGCTTGAAGAATTAGGTGTCGATTATGAAATTAAGTTCTACGAACGCGACCAAAAAACGATGCTAGCACCAGCATCACTGCGCGAAGTTCATCCACTCGGCAAATCACCAGTGATTACGGATGGAGAAGATACTGTTGCTGAGTCGGGAGCTATCATTGAATACATAGTAAATCGCTACGGCAATGGTCGGCTAATCCCGCCATCTGGTACGCCAGAACGTCTGCGTTACACCTATTGGCTACATTACGCTGAAGGTTCAGCAATGCCTCCTCTGGTGATGAACCTTGTTTTTAGCAATTTTGGTATAGGAGACAGCAGCGTAAAAGATGCATTTATTGCACCCCAAATCAAACTTCACTTTGATTATATCGAAGCTGAACTTGGCAAGAGTACGTGGTTTGTAGGCGAAGAATTCACCGCCGCCGATATCCAAATGAGCTTTCCTCTAGAAATAGTCTCTACGCAAGCCGAACTCATTTCAAGCCGACCTCAGATTAAGCAATTTATCGATAGCATCCATGCACGACCTGCTTATGAACGCGCTCTTGAACGTGGCGGCAAATACGACTACGCTAAGAGCATTTAATAATTCTCATACTTCAGATCGCATTTGTTATAAAACCTCATCCTGCCTCCGGTTTCCCTCTCTTTAATAAGGCGGTGTACACACAAGTGTTTGTTGACGGCGTTTTAAGATTTATCGCGGAGCCCTGGAGATACCTCACCCTGATTTTGCTGTGCAAAATCTGTCCCTCTCCTTATTAAGGAGAGGGATTAAGGATAAGGAGAGGACAGGGTGAGGTTTTTCTTTTGTTTTGGGTAATTCGATGATTTGTGTGTACACCGTAGCCCATGTTTTGGAGAGGGATTGACGGTGAGGTTTGCTGTTGTATTTAATTACGCCTATCTACTTAATAGTTCGTTGTGAATTAGCTATTTTTGGGTAATTTGCAATTTCAATTCTTGTAAAAGTTCATTGCTAATAGGTGATGTTGCCAGAATTGGATGCTTAATACCTCCCCAAATACTTCCAGTGCGGATACGATGGGAAACTAACACTTCAGGAATTTGATTAGAGATTAAAACCTGTGGTGGTGCAAGTTGACCGATGGCTCTAGCTCTCTGGTATTGATATGATTTTGATAGAGCCAGATCCAATTGTTCTGCAATAATTTCTGGAGTTTCTTTTGCCGAATCTAATAATAAAATGTAGTGGGGAGGATCGGCAATTGGCATCAAGCTTTTAAAATTAGTTTCTTGCAAGTTCAACAGAGTTAGAGCATTATTTACAAAGGTTTCTTGCAACTTTTCGCCCACCAAATCACTAATGGCTTGATGTCGTCCCAGAAACTCTAAACAGGGAGTGTGGCGATAGTAATGAGTTACCCGAATGCGATCGCCAATGCGATAACGATACAATCCCCCTTTCTGCGATAAAATAACTGTGTATTCCTTGCCAGTGTTGAGTTCATGCAAAGCATACAGGCAACCAGTATCATCCTCAAACTCGAAAAAAACTTCATCAAGAACCGGCACACATCCCCCAGCGACAATCAAGGGAATCGTTATTGGGGCTTCGGTTGCTAGTAGTCCCTTACCTTGAATTAATACGCCTGGAAATTGCAAACGTAATCCCTGAGCTTGATCTGCTGCATTGGCGCTATCCCAGCAAGAAATCAGCTTCAAATTTGGCCAGAGTTGCATCCAGGGAATATTACTTTTGGTGAGGAGTTGCAGCCGTTGATGTGAAATCCGGTTGTGTAATTCCGTTTGCAATAAATCCTGATTTTCTTGAATATATTTTAAATGTACTTGCAGAAAACTAGGACTCCAAATAGAAATAATTTCTAGTTTTTCAGTCTCTAATAATGCTAAAGCTAGTTGATGTTTAAATAAGTTCGCGTCATGCAGCCGATTAAGTTTATTTGGCATCACCAACCAAGGACGCAAAAACCAACGCAACCAGCCATCTAAATAATCTAAATCGTTCTGTAAACTTTGATTATCAGCTACATCTAATTGTGGCGAGATACAAGCATAAATCTTGCCTGTGGAAAATTTCGGGCCATGTACAATCAAATCGTGCGCCCATACACAGAACATCTGATTAAACGATCGCCGCAAAGATTGAGTATAAGGAATCAATTTTACAGCCCCACTACTACCAGAGGTTTTTTCATAGAACAAAATGGGTTCGGGAGTGAGGGCAATTTGCTGATTTTTCTGATTTAACCAGGGTTCGAGTGCATCATAATCTACAATTGGTACACGCTGCCAATCGTCTAGAGAATGAATCCCTAGAGTTTTACCATATTCGCTTTTAATTAGGCGATCGCAAATTTCCCTTTTTACAGATGTCTGCATTAACTCTGGGTTATCCAAAGCTCGATAAAATCGCCTCGCAGTTGGCGCGAGGATTTGCCCAAAAAGCTGAATAATCGGACGCATTATTGCACCTTTTGATTAGGATAAAGCTTGGTGGCTGCTGGTAAATAAGAACCATCAGCAACGACTACACCGGGAGCAAGATTAGATCCTGCTCCCACAAAAACATTGCTGCCAATCTGGACTTTTTTAACATACAGCATTAAATTTTGCTTGCGGGGTTTAATGATGTGGCAATAGATACCGACACCATGCCCGACAACGACGCGATCGCCAATTTCTAATAAACTGCGATCGGCAATCTCCAATCTTGTTGTCCAGTATACATCTCGCCCCACTTTAGCACCCCACAATCGCAACCAACAGGAAAATACCCCTGGAATCAGTCGCAGCACTGCTTCTAACACCGGAATTGCAATATAAATTACCTGGATTTGATGACTACCCCACCAGGGACTATATTCTTTACCTAGTAGATAACTAATACCCTCACGCACAGGATAAACCCATTCATGCAAGCGGTAAACTAGCACTGGTAGCCCATAAATAGAAAGCAACACCGCCAGAATACTGAAGATATTGGGTGAATAAGCGAGGTAGATTATTGCTGCACCAGTTAGCAATAATATAAAGGTGGGAAAAAACGAAAGAATTTTACTTATAACTGTCATGAAAATGGCAATAAAAGTTTTTGGAACAAGTTCAATGAGATAGGAATTCCAATTATAGATGGCAACTTTTCGCTTTCATAATATGTGCCATGTAACTTATCCCAAATTTTCAGATTAGCCCCATAGTTATAATTGTGGATTTCGCGGCAATGATGCCAAGCATGATTCTGTGGTAAGATTAACCAAGTAGATAAAAGTTGATATAGCCTGGTATTTGCAGGAATCATCAAGCGGCTATGTCGCCATAAATCTAAGGCAGAAGTTAGACTGACTCCAAGTAAATAACCTGTGGGATCGGCTAACAGATATACAAATAAAGTGTGTATCCATAAATAAACAATTAACAAACTTGTCCAAACTGTATTGCGAGAAGTTCCTAATACATCCATCTGAGTAACAGTATGATGGACTTGATGAACTTTCCACAACGATTTAGTATGTAATAAACGATGATTCCAGTAATATAAATAATCAACTACAACAAAACTGATGATAAAAGTCGGTATTAATGATAGTTTTAAATTTCCTTGTTGCACAGGGAATAAATGTTGATATAGCGAATAAACTAAAGTAGCTTGTAGTAAGGGAATTAAAATTCCTTGAATCGTTAATCCTGTACCATCTAGCAACCAATCTTCACGAGTTTTTCTTTTAAGTTCAGTTCGTCCAAGGTGATTGCTAATAGTCCAACCAATTAATGCGATAAAAGAACCAAAAATTAGTAGTTGTGCAAAGTTTTGTATTTCCACTTGTGATTGCTCATACTGATATTGAAAAGGGGTTTTACCCCACCCTAACCCTCCCCTTATAAAGGGGAGGGAACTGGATTTTCCGATCTCCCCTTTATAAGGGGAGGGAACTGGATTTTCTGATCTCCCCCCTTTACAAGGGGGGATTAAGGGGGGTAATTACAAATTATTCTTAAACCCAAAATGTAACTTCTACTGATTGATTTGGCAATAAACGCGGATCTTCTCCACGAGATATAGCCGCTATGATTGACTCTACAAATATATGAATTGTGTCCGCAGGGGTATTATAAAATTGTGTCCCGTATTTAGCGATCGCTTCCCCTTGAATACCCAAAATTTCCACGTCTTGGCGGATAATGTGTTGAGCAGTCCACCGCACAAAGGGACGTGCTAACTTATTCCAAATACCGTAGTTATAGGTGACATCTGTATAAACTAGAGTTGAATTATCGTTTTCTGGAATAGATTGACTGGTAATGAACAAATGGCGATTATGTGCCATCTTATACTCTACAGAAGTAATGTTTGGCATATAAAAGCGATCGCTATGTTTAATCTCTGCATTCTGCAAATTCAGAAAACGGCTGTACCATCCCAAATTACTATTTTCGTTGCGATACTCCACCAAAACCGAGCCATTGCAGCGTTCTACAGTCATCTCTAACTTTTGCTGGCGGGAAGTACGGAAAACCCCAGGATGAACAAAAGCCGTATGGGGAATATCAATAAAGTTCTCTGCACAATTAGTCACATTGTTAGCAAAACGGTTAATTACCCGCACCGTTTCCCATCCGGTTTGTCCGTAGTGAGGCATAGAAAAGGGTTCAGTCTCAATACTTGGGGCAACGCTTGGCGTATCGGCTAACCGCACATAAACATAGCCATCTTGTTCTTTGGTAGCGTAACACTTGGCTCGACGCTGTGAGGAAGGTTTGAAATCATCTCCTTCGGCTGGAACTGCAATAACGTTTCCAACGCCGTCATATACCCAACCATGATAGGGACATTGTAAAGTACCCTTACAGATTTTACCTGATGATAGACGGCTATTGCGGTGTAAACAGCGATCGCGCAAAGCTACGGGTTGTCCATCTTCACCGCGAAATATGGCTAACCATTCTCCTAAAATGCTACGTGATAATACCTTGTTAGGTTGTAATTGCTTGCTGAGTGCGACAATATACCAAAAGTCTGCAAATTGCATAGTGGGTGGGAGCGATCGTATTTAAATTATGGCAACCTCAGAAGCCAATACAGCACCTGCGAATTTCAACATTATCTGTAACATCAACCTGACAAGCTAACCGCGCATGAGGATGATTAGCTGCTAACATCTCCAACATTTCCTGCTCATCAGGTTTAGGAGGAGGAATATTACCAACAACCTCAACCAAACAAGTGCCACAAATACCAGTCCGACAACCAAACAAAACAGGTGAATTCTGAATCGTGAGATGTTCAGACAAATTTTGATATAGTTGCAGAGTCAGGGGAGGGTAATCAGTTCCTGGAAAAGATATCTTACAAAAGTTAGACATATATAAATATTAGTGGACTCACGACTTTTGGAAATATTAATTTTGTAGCGGGTATCTACCATTCACCAACATTATTTTAAATTAAACAGAAATGGTTTGACAGATGAAATCAGACGATCTAACTCAGTATTATTATGTATGAGAAGATCGTGTTCCCATAATTCATTCGTTTTATCAGAGCAATCCTTGGCAAGGGCTTCTCCAATCTTTTCAAAACTCTTGTTAATATCTCTCCTTAAACTCTCTGGTTCAGACAACACTCCAAGAACAAATACTCTATTTTTTAAATCATCTGGAATCTGATGTTTTACATAAGTTAATCTATCTTTATCTTCATCAAAATCAATCAGCAAAATTATCATTCTTTGTGGATATTGCCGCATTGTAGAGGCATAATCATTCGTGAATTTCTCCACCACTTTTTTCCAACCACCAGCAGGCGGCAGGACTTGAATAGCGCGGCTATTGAGGTTTAGATCAAGAATAAATCCGTTCACAATCTGGCGATTAGCATCATCTTCAGGCAAGACAAAAACGTGTGGCTGATAGTGATTTATGCTCATAGTTCTATATCGCCACGAATCAAGGCATCTACAAGATCGCCTTGAATTGATAGATCACTGAGCAATCTGACCAAAGTTGGCTCTAAGTGGCTTTTTCGATCAAGTACAAAGGTATTTTCATTTGAAAATTTTCGGATTGCTTCAGGATTATGAGATGTCACCAAAATTTGGCCAACATTCCTAAATGAGCCTCGCAGTGATGTTATAAAATGTCCAATCTCTGATATAGCGAGATAGTTGTCAGGCTCGTCCCAAAAGCAAAAAAGTGGGCCGTATGATTCGTTTGCAGCTAAGACAACAGCACAAAGAAAAAAGCATTTTTCACCGTCAGACAAGGCTTCAAAGTCAACACTCAAATTCGCATTATTTTCTTGAAACCGAACAATCATGCTTTTGGAGTCTTTGCCGATTAATTCATTCAGAAAATCCTTAATATCAGGCATAACTTTAAGGAGATATTGAACAATCTGTGTGTAGGCGGCAGGATAGCGACTGAGTAACCCAGAAAACCACTCTCCGAAGTTTGAACCATCCCGTTTTGGCTCTAAAGTATCGCCGTTTGACTCTCCTGTCATTAAGCTTGGGATCGGGGCTAAAATGATCATACGAGCAAGCCAAGTCTTGAAAATCCGAAGCGGATCTGTTTCTGATTGCTCCTGAATGACTGGAAGAGCAACAAGATGCCAATCCACCAGGAACTGAGCCTCACGATTTTGTGAGCTAGTGTGAAGAGTGACTTGAGCTTCTTTTCGAGAGTAAATTGGATCTCCTGAAACTAGCAGTTGTTCTTGAAAAACTCGAAGTTCTTTAAATTTTTCCGGCAACTCTAAGGCAAGGATATATTTATATAATTTCTCGTGAAGTAATACTTCTATTTCAAACCGGATCGGAACATCAGACCTTCCACGAGTGAAATCCTTCTGCTTGACAAGTTCGCCAACTCTATTTGTACCTCGACTAATTTTCTGAAGTACCTCTAATGCATAAGCAGTAGTTGATTTACCTGAACCGTTTTTTCCAATCAAGAGAGCAGATGGCATCCCCTTTATGGTCAGTTCAAAGTTTTCTAGGCATCTGAAGTTGTGTATATACAGTCTTTGGAGCATTTGAACCTTATCTTTTTTTGGATATTATTATATATCAATTATTCTCTTAACGAAATGCAAATAAAATCAGAGTAATCTATTATACTCTTAATTTACACAAACTGAATTTACCCTATTTTTAATATTCTATTCATTTGCAACAAGTCTTTGCCAATTATCAGTGGAATACTGTTCAAACCCTTGAAATGCCTTTTTTTGAGTTACCAAATATCGAGAAACTGAATTAGTACCCATCAGTGACATATTCCGATTACGTTGCCAAAGATAATCAAGCTTTTCAACATACACCTGATAAGATTTCATCGCCTCTTGATGAGTTGAAAAACTGCGCTGTAACCCTTCTGACTCTTCTGTAAAACAACGCCGCATCATTTCTTTAGCATCCCTATCACTCATCTCAAAAATTGGCGATCGCAGCACTTGATAAATCTTGCCATACAGCGCCGGATCGTACCAGAAAATCCCGTTAATTGCAGCCGAAAAATGAAAATGATCGCGCTGACATCCCCATAAGCCCAAGTTAGCTACTAGTCGCTCAAATGCAGTTGGTGGCTTCAGGCAAGTAACAACATCGTGAGATATAATTGTCGAACTATTGAAGTGAAAACTTTCATCCATAAAGTGATAATAAGAGACTTTAGCCGGAATTGGCGCAGCTTCAGGATGAGGATGTTTTTGATAATAATTGCTGAGTTTGTGCTGTACCAATTTGCCGTTTAGTGTCCGCACTCCCCGGACTGTGAAATACTGACAAGCCAAAAAAGTATTATTTGCAGAAATCAGCCCAAAGTATTGAAGTTGAATTTTTTTCCACCAAGTTTTTAGGGCATTGGTGTCAGCATAAACCATCGTTTCTGTAAAAGGGCCGCGCATGTGGTAGGTAAATATAAGTTCCCCAAACAAAGCTTGTTCAGTCTGCTTGGCAATTGTGCGGAAGGCGTTAATGTGCGATCGCTCTTGGGCAGATTCCAAGTCTAATGTGTCGCAGATTAAGCGAAAATCCTCTTGTGCGTAAAGTCCGGCTGCACTGGTTTGATTGAAAAAGATAGTGGCAATTTCAGCAGAAACAATTTGTGAGTAGTAAGCTACCCAGTAAAGTTGGTTTAAAATTATACGCTGATGTTGGCTGGACTGTTCCCATAAAGGTGTACCATATAGTAGGGAAAACTCTTCTGGGTTCCAATACTCGTTTTGACAATCTTCATAGCAAAACTTGGTAACAGCTTCATCCATTAAAGCAGTATGGTCTTGCTGTTTGTTGCGGGTATGATTAATTTGTAACTTGCGATGAATAGTTTTTTCCATATCCGTTTTAATTTAACGCAGAGATAAGATTAATATTGATTACACACATTGATGGGCGGGAAGGGGTTGAAAGGCTCCCCGTTCTTCTAAATTTTGCAGGATAGACTGGGCTGATTTTATCCCCATGAGCGATCGCAATATTTGTAATCGCGTTCCACTATGATTTTCGGTATCCAGTTCTTCTAGAACTTGGATTTTTTGCGATCGCGTCAGATGTCCTTTTACTTGTTCGACTGCTGCTAGTACGCTTTGCGGCCCCACCTGTACCATAAACAAAAATTGTGACAAGACATCAAGAATTGTTGTTTGACTCAATGCTGAAACTGAAATTTGATTAAACAAGGTGGTTCCCGTAGCGTGATGACGGGATTCCGATTGTAAAAAACTGGCAAAAAGTTCTGCTAAAACTGGATGGCGGCATTCCTTCGCTAAACGCCGATAATGGCTTAAACCCCATCCTTCTAAAATCACTTGCAACAGAAACAATAAAACTGTTTTATCTGCACTTTCAACCACTTCTGATAGTAAGCGCAAAAACGGATCGTTCATGCGAGTTACTTCCATTTCTGGTAAAAAATGGCTAATTTGGTGAAGGTGGGTAGCTTCATCAGCCGTAAACAGTCCATAAAGCATTCGTTCTTCAACTGTTTCTGCTAACAGTACCATTTTTGCCATATAGCCAACGCCTGCTTTCTCAATGAAATATGATTCTTCTAACAAACTGCGGTTCGCAAGATCCAGAATAGCAGATTGTTCAGTAATATTAGATTCTTGAAAAATTTTGACTTGATGTAACTTGAAAAAATCAGCATTCCAATAATTTAACTGTGGGTAATTAACATAATGATTCTGATTGGGTAACGCTGCTGTTAATATCCGTTGTAAACTGTCATGAGAATTTGTATGTGGTAGATCAAAACCGACAATATTGTATTTAAAATCCATTTTTTTCCTGTTAAATTAAAGTGAATTCAAGGTTATATAGCAATTCTATTTGAGTATAAACATTATCGAACCGCCAAGCCGCCAAGTACACCAAGAGAAGAAGGAAAAAATTTTACGAACCATTAAGGACTGCTATACCAATTGTCCATGAGTTTGCGCTGAATGATTACTCCTCCTCTCTTGGCGTACTTGGCGTACTTGGCGGTTCGTTCAATAATTAACTGCATCTTCATAGCGATTAACAGTATCCCAAGTTCCCCAGCTTAAAGCTTTCTGGTAATTAACGTGCTGAATAAATTCCAGAATAGATTGATCTGCTTTAGTCGGAGTCTTCAAATCAAACTGAATTGTCTGAAATACCTGCGTATCCCCTTTTGCAAAATAATTACCAACCTGCTGAGTTAAGCTTAACAAACCACGATTTAAAACCCATCCCCAAAACCCCGAACGCTTAGGAGTCACAAGAATTGTTTGCCCTTCAGTTTTACCACCTTCTATCATTCGCAGCGTAAATATAATATAGAAGTGCAGGAAATCTGGCCCTAGCGTCACAGTGCCAGTGCTGCCATACCAGTAACACATACTATAAGTAACTTCGTTGCGATATAGAGGACGAATCAGGCGAATTAACCAAGAATCATCACCTCCCCGTGTAGTGTTGCTAAAAGTAATAGCGTTGTTATTTACGTCTTGAGAATCAAATACAATCTCTAAAGGCAGATTGTGTACTGTATTAAAGTGGTGAGCATCAATCGCATTAATTAGTAAGACATTGGGATGGCAGTTTTTGACAAACCGAGCGCCCAATATGTAATCGCAATCTACCTGTTCTAATTCTGGTACAAAGGGCAGCGAACTTGGCTTTTCTTCTCCCACCCAAACCCAAATCATGCCATATTTTTCCGCCGTGTGCCAAGTTTTAATACACACAGGTAGCGGTTTTCCGAGAGAAGGAACATCTACACAAATTCCGCGACTGTCATACTTCCAATTATGAAAAAAGCAGCGAATTCCATCACCTTCTACCTTCCCTTCTGCTAAATGTGCGCCCATGTGTGGACAATAAGCATCTACAGCTACTACCTGACTACTAACTCCGCGATAAATTGCCAGATTTCTACCTAGCAAACTTATAGCTTTTATCTTACCAATTTTTAATTTTTTCGATGGTAATGCCCAGTACCATCCCTCTATAAATTGAGTTGAATTGTTAAAGTTTGATTGTATGTTTGTAGATGGCATAAAATTTAAATTAAAACACAATCTTGCACAAGTTTTAACGATGGTTCTGACTCCCACATCCGTTTTCCAGCACGAGTGAGATTGTCATAGTTAATTTCAGTTAAACAAACCAATTCATCACCTAATCGATAACCTGGGTTTTTTTCTTCAAAAAATTGGATATGGGGGTTAGTTTGTCTTCCTGTGGGGATTTCAATCAACCCCTCACGCAGAATTTGGGGATGCTGAAAATGGACAATACCAGTTACTTCTTGGTATAAACTACCATAGTATTCGCGTGCTAAATTCCCCATTAGATTCTTAACATCGGCAGGTGTTGTGACATCATAACGGGGGTAGAAATCTTGCCAAAAAGTAGGGAGAAAACGATAGGTGCGAAAACCAGAGCAAATTAGCAGCCAGTAAAGTTTATTTTCTGCATAGTGTTGACGCAGAAAATTGATAGCGGCAATCCAACTGCGTGGTAGTGTTGTACTTGACCAAGCACTAGGATCAACAATAGTGTCGCCAGAATACACCACACTAATTTTTTCTCCCAAAAAAGTCTTTTGACATAATATCAGAGTTGAAAATCCTTTGAGTGCGTTGGATGTTTCATCTCTCAACAACAAAACCCAGTTTTTGCGCTCTAGATCGACTAGAAACCCATCCCAGGTTATACCTTGGAAGTGATTTTGCAGCAACGCATACATGGCAGTGCGATCGCTTAATTGCAACTTTTGAACCGGAATCAGCAAACTCTTCATTATTCGGAAATTACCTAAACTCGGTTTGTATGATGTTTGTAATTTACACTTTATAGACCCAACTAGTAAATTTACTGTGTAATGTGACAGATTCCAGAATGGTTATTTATAATACTCAAATCCCCAGACTCCTCAGATCCCCGACTTCTTAAAGAAGTCGGGGATCTGGGATCTTACCCCAGCTTACTATTAGTTTTTGACCATCGAGACGGTTTTAGCTGGTTCACATATTCCATATATTGAGCTAATGGCTGATCAATACTAAGGAGCAACTTCGGATTAAAGCGAATATTGTCGTAAATCTTACCATCTTCATCTCTGAGCATATAGTAAGCCAACCGAGTACAGAATAGCAAAAACTGACTTAGCAGATATCCCACAATACCTTGACGCTTTTCAGTTACATAAATCGGTTGAATTCTCGTTTTTTCAGGTGCAATGGGAGTATAAGCATATATCATATACAGTGGCGGAAAAAGCCTAACATCCTTCATCATTGTTAACAACCCAATGCAACCATGAGCATAACGCATTGAATACTGATATGTAGAACCTAGAAATCTTTGACCTAACTTTTCTCGAAATGTAGTTTTTGGGAATTGTCCCTGCATTGTAAAGTCAATTTGCGTCCCTAATTCGCTGCGATGTAGCGACAGATCCATTTTGATGTCTAAATGATGAATTGTTTTTAAATGTTGAGCATCAATTCCATTCATCATACATATATGGTGATGGCAATTTCTTTCAAACGGAATATCTGCTTGTGTAACAATTTCTTTGCCCTTCAATTCATCAAAATAAACTACTCCTTCCGGGGCTTTAGCATCTGGATAAATCCAGATAAATCCATACTTCTCTTCTGTTGCATAACTTTGTAATTTAGCTTGACTAGGAATTTCTGATTGACAGGGAATATTTTGACAAACCCCTGTTTCATCAAATGCCCAATGATGAAATGTACAACGAATCCAATTACCATCAACTTTGCCAATTCCTAAATCTGTCCCCAAATGAGGGCAGTAAGCATCCAAAGCCCGTACTTGCCCATCTTCACCTCTAAAAATGGCAATTTTTTGACCGCATAATTCTACAGATTTTGCTGTTTTTTTAGGGATTTCATGACTAGGACAGGCAATATACCAACCCTTAGCAATTACATTCCAGTTGTTAAATACTTGCATAATTGTTTGATAGATAATTATTCAATATTTCTTGCCGTTGGCGAATATCATCTTGATATTTGCCCATTAAAATCCTGATTAACATTTTACCCAAACAATAAGAAGCTCGCCAAGAGAATAGAGCATCTTGTAAATCAATATGGCTACGCTCAAATAAAAAATGTCCGGTTAATCCTAACAATTGAGTTAATGGTAATCCCAATAGTAACCAAAAGTTTTTCAATTTCCAAGTATAAAAAAGTAAAATGTAAAAAAAGAATATTCCTAGAATGTGTAGAGCAATATTAATTGGATGTTGATGTTTAAGAATAAAAATATCCCAGTAATCTGTAAAAGGATGATCCAGAATTTGATTATTAATACGATTTCTCAAACTTTGTTGAGTATTAGAATTGATATTACTCATAAGATGGAGTGTGAAAAAGAAATATATTTATGCCTTAATAGTCATTGTCAGCCACACAAATACCTTTACATTTAATCCCATTCGTCGCAGTACGCTGACAATGAGAACATAGAACTTTTTCGTTTTCTGTTTCTTGATTTGTCTCTATACTAGTGCTTGCCTGTAGCTTGCCTTTTTCGGTCTTAAGTTTTTCACTCATAAGAATCGAGGAATTATTCGCTGTTTAAATTTTACAAGTTATTTAGCAATGATTATTGGTGAGGCACAATCTAATATAGCAAAGTGATACCTGTTCTGAATAAAGCGATCGCTTTACGCCCCCTGTAGGCATCGCTCTCACAAAAATAGTGCGTCATATTTTGTTGAGATAGCGTGCAGGAAGAGCGATCGCACTGGCAACTAACCTTATCTACAACCCTGATAAGTGGGCAAAAATTTTTTTATGCCAGTAATTAATCCGGTTTTCTCGTGTTGGTGATTTACCCATTAGTCTACCCCAAGCACCATTTGCCGCACCACTAGGATGAGGAAACTCAAGGTGTTTAACTCCTAATTTTATACTTCTAATGGCGCTACTTGCTTCTCGTCCCCAGGTAACGATCGCAAGCGGCTCAAAAATTTCTAACTCTGCCTTCAGAACTTGAATGAAGCGAGTCCGATCTTTCTTACTCAGATGAATACCGTCATCACAACTAGCCTCACTTACCCATACTTTGAAAATGTCTGTGAGGTAGACTCGGTATCCTGCATCTAGTAAGACTTTGATCAAATCAAAATATAGCCTTGTATTAGGCAAATCCTCACGACAATTTTTCAAATGCAGAGCGTAGGGTGTTCCAATACTAATTTCCTCTACTTTTTTATCACTTTTTCTTAAAGGATCTTGTCCGACGAGAACAACTGTTTTCTTATTTGAAATATTATTGTTCTTTTCAAGGACACTTGGAATATCTACTCCAATAACTAAAGCTTCTTCGTAGCATTTCTGAAAACTTTCATCGTGAGAGTGAAAAATATTTCTGGGAAGCCTCTGATCCTTGGGATAGCCCTCTAATTCAAATTCTTGCAGCATCTTCTCATAGAGATTTTGTAATTTATCTTGTGAAATATCCAGAACTTTAGATAACTCCTTATGCAAGGCTTCAAATTCGTTGGCTTTAAATTGGGAAAATAAGTAATCTGACATAAATTTAGAAGCTATGACCAATACAACATCAATGTAGTTTGCCCATAATCTAATCTCTAACTTAATGGAGCGATATATCAGATATGATATAAATACAGCATGGGAGATCAAAGTAAGCCTTTAGTTTGGCTGCATGGTGAAGTTAAAACCCCACCTTTCAGTCAAGAAGCACGCATCGAAGCGGGTGTTCTGCTCAGGCAATTACAGGAAGGTGAATCCCTTGGGTTGCCACATTTACGCCCTATGCCAAGTATAGGAATTCACTGTCATGAATTACGTATTCGAGATGTAGATAAAAACTGGAGGATTATTTATCGAATTGATGACGATGCAATCTTGATTGTTGAAGTCTTTAATAAAACAACGAGAACAACATCCAAGAAGATAATTGAGGTTTGCAAAAAGCGTCTGAGCAAATACGATAACGATCAACAGGAGTAATGTGATGGATCAATATAAAAGAGAACGTTTAGAATCTAAAGGGTGGAAAATTGGCACAGTTTCAGATTTTTTGGAGTTAACACCCGAAGAAACTATATTTGTTGAAATTAAGCTCGCTCTCAGCCAAAACTTGAAAGAGCGTCGGCAAAAACTGATGACTCAAAGTGAACTCGCTGCTAAGATTAGTTCCAGTCAACCTCGTATTGCTAAAGCTGAAAATGGCGATGCTTCAGTATCAATTGAATTGTTGATCCGGGCAATGTTAGCAACAGGTGCAACCCCTCAAGATATTGGGCAAGTCATTGCTGATGTGAAATAAAAGCAACTTTTCTCTGCGTCTGGAGCGTGACATAATTCAACAAGGAAACAAAACATTTCCCAACTTTTCCCGCCCCAAGCGATCGCTCACTTCACCCCCGCAAACAACCCGAACCCCATTAATATAAACCCCTTGCACAATCTCATCCGAACCACGTTTAACCATCCGAGGTTCACCATCTAAAACGGGATCTGATATCTGCACCTGCGGGCTAATTGGCTGATTTAAAGCATTGGGATCGAGTAAAACTATATCTGCTTTCGCACCAACTTTCAGAACTCCCGTATCCAGACGAAACCAACCAGCAGGTTCTCCGGTAACGCGGTGAATTGCAGCTTCCGGTGAAAGGAACTTCGTTGTAACTGCTTGTTTGAGCAAAGACAATGCCCCATCATAGTAGCCCAGATTACGGACGTGAGCGCCAGCATCGGTAAAACCAGGCAAAATATAGGGATGCTTCATCATCGCTAAACGGGGTTTTAAGCGATCGTTCGCTCCTGTGGCCACCCAGCGTAAATCTGTATCGTATTTTTGTAATGCATAGATAAATAAATTCACTGGTTCTTGTTGCTTTTGACGAGCAATTTGGGCAAAACTTAACCCTTGCCAACTTACTTCGGGACAATCAATAACTTCCATCAAATCTAACTGACGATGGAATGATTTACGCCATTTACTCAGCCATTCTTGGCGAAACTGACGACGAAAAATTTCTGATGCCCATAGTTGTTGCCTTTCGTTTCGTGACTTACAGCCATTGAGTTGTGCGCCTGTGGAGAATTCTTCAAATAAGGGAGTCACAGATCCATCAGAATAAATGGTGAAGGGTTCCGTTAGGGTTTGAAAGCGCACATTCCCATTTAGAAGCCGATTCCAAATAAAAAGTAAGGGGGAAAATATTCGCCATAGGTTGCGATCGTGTACCGCATCTAAGGCTGAGAGAACTGTTAGGCGCAGTGGTTTTTGTCCAATCCCTGAACCCATCCGCAGAATCTCTGCAAAGGAAGATAGCTTTTGTAAATTGGGTGTGACTTGAAAAACGCGATCGCACCGCCTACACAAGTCTGCTAACATTGCATATTCTTTAAATTTGGCGTGTTGAGAGGGAATTGTACAACCTTGCCATTGTCCACTCATCCGATGCCAGGGAAACATATCAATAGAAATGCCAATAAAGCCAGCATCTATTGCATCTGTGGCTATGCGCTGCATAACTTTTAGTTCAAATTTTGTCGGCTGAACGGTTAAGCTGCGTTCTAATCCCATTACATGAGCGCGTAAGGCACTGTGTCCAAACATGGGGGCAACATTGGGGCCAAGGGATAACTGTTGCAAGTGCTGTAAATATTCTGCTGGTGTCTGCCAGGAAACCGACTTTTTCAACCATTTTTCAATCAGCCGATGGGAAAGTGTCTCTACCCTCTGAAAAATATCAGCTAGGATTTGGGGTTCTGCGATCGCCACAGACAAGCTACAGTTACCAATAACCACGCTGGTAACACCATGACGCACTGATTCGCTCAATCCCGGTGCAATTTCTAACTCTAAATCGTAATGAGTATGAATATCTATAAATCCAGGTGTCACCCATAACCCAGAAGCATCAACCACTTCCCGCGCTGGGGTAGCTAAGGAGGGTGCAATGGTGACAATCCGGCCGTTTTGAATGCCGATATCTCCGCGCATAGGTGGAGAGCCTAAGCCATCGAAAATTAACCCGTTTTGAATCAGCAAATCTAACATAATTGTTTGTTTTTTCTAACCGCTATGATTTTCTTGGATGTACTTCAAAAGCTAAATCTGTGCGGTAAAAACATACATCAAACTCTGCAAAAAAATTTGTATGTCCGACTATCAGAGGTACTTCCCTAAATTCTGTCCAAGCAAATGCCAAAAGAACGGGTGAAAACTCGGCAACTGTAGCTGATAGCACTAAACCGCGTGCTTCCATTTGAGCCAGATTACCAGTTAACTGGACTGGAACTGTTTGCTCTTCCCAAACTACCCCTAGTTGCAGACCAATTTCATAAGGTAAAACATTGACACTTGCACCTGTATCCAGTAACGCCATAACTTCCAAAGACCGGTTTCTGAAGGTCAACATTAGTGGCAAATAGGGCATTATGCTGGATATACCGAAACTATTCTTCCGCTCAATAAAAGGAAATCTTTTGCTATTACTATTAAGCATTTCCTTCCTGCTTTGCCGCCTTAAGAAGTTCAGACAATGTTTCAGCAGCTTCATAAGCCTCGTAGGGAGACCAGACAACTGCTTCAGTAGAAGCTAGTTGCTTTAGGAGTAAGTTTTCTCGATCTTGTTCATCGGTTGGTTCTAACTCGCAACCATCTTCTCTAGCAACCTCTCGCAATAGAAAATGTATAAGGCGTAATTTGTCTTGGTGTGATAGTTGACTAACAGCAGGAAGCAGTTCATTTAGTGGCATACTGTTACTCTAAAATGGGAATTTATTGCCATTATAGGCTGGAGATCAAGTTCAAGAACCGGGAAAAGATAATCATCCTTCTCATACTTGTCAAAGAAAAAACCTAACGCATGGTCATAACCAAAGATAACTATCTCATCTTTCTCTGTCTTGGAAACTATTTGTGACACAGGAACTAAAGTTGCCAGGTTATCTAAGTTTACAAATGTTAAATATACTACTTGCTTAAACTGTTCGTCCCCGATGTTCAGTTTTCACCCAGCGCGATCGCTCTTTTTGCACACACATCTTGAAAGTGGTTACAATCATCACAGGAATCCAATGCACCATGTATAATGACCCTTGAATTGTTGCCCAAACTAAAGACCATCCTCGTAAATTTTGAAATTGGCAAAGTCCAGCAATAAAAGCAATTGTCAGAATAATACTGAGTAGTGTTTGCAATGAAAACAGAACGGGATGATGGCTATAAAATATTGTCCAAAGTAAATCGGGGATTAATCCAATTGGCAGCAGAAATTGTAATAAAAAAAACAATAATAAATCAATTTCTTTTGCCCAACCTAAAGTCAGAATTTGAGGGAAATAATCTAGGTAACGCTGATAGCCACCTTCAGCCCAACGACAGCGTTGATACCAAAGTTTTTCCCAAGTAGTGACACCTTCTTCCTGAATTGATGGAACTGTCACAAACTCAATTTCTGCACCTGCTAAATAGAGTTTGAAGCAAAGATCCAAATCATCGGTGACAGTGTTTTCATTCCAACCTTGACACTTTTCTAACAATTCCCGCCGAACTAACATCCCATTACCGCGTAGTTCAGACATTCCACCGATAGCAATGCGATGGGTTTGTAGAAAGCTATCACAGCACATTTCCATCTGCTGACAACGGGTTAAGAAGTTAGTATTAGCATTAGAAATCGCTTTTCTGACTTGCACTGCACCGATCGCTTGCTTCTGAAACAAAGGTACTGTTTGCTGGAGAAAGTTGGCAGGTAATTTAGCATCCGCATCACAGACTAGAATAATCTCCCCTTCCGTAAAGGGAAAAACCGCATTCAACGCCCCTGATTTACCACCTTTTGATTCCCGTCGATGAACTTGTAAAGCTGGAAATTGAGTTTGTAATTCCCTCAATATCTGGGGGGTTGCATCGGTACTGCCATCATCAACAATCCAGATATCTAGGGAATCACTGGGATAATTCAATTGGTATAGGCTGTAAATTAGATTAGCCAAGACTGGACTTTCATTTTTAGCCGGAACTAAAATTGAGACTGGCGGTAAATAAATCTCATTTTCCATCACCGCCGCCTCTGGTTTCGCTAACAGCATCCGTAACGTTTGCACAGTTAGGATTACCGTTAATCCCAACATCAACCATTGTGTTTTTGGTAGCCAGTGCAGTAAACTCACGCCACCCCAGACTAATAAAACTACTAGGGTTGCTTTGAGACGGCGATGAAAGCTAATGGTGCTTCTTCCCACTTTATTTGTTATATTCTTTCGGTTTGTGGCTTATTCCTGCGTCGTAATAATAACATCGTCACTGCCCCCAGCAGGAAACCGCCTACCCCGGCTGCAATTGCTAGAATCCGCCCCAATTGTTGAGCAGCATTCAACACCGGGTTATCCAGCATATTGGAGGAAAAATGTAGTGATTGAATCATCCATTTATCTTGGAGCTTTTGCAGCACTGCTGTCCAGCGCAACACCATATCAGCCGCTTTGCCATCTTTAAAAGAGAAAGATGCGATCGCTTCTCCAGACGCAACATCTATCTCTGGAGTGAGAAATGTTCTAACCGTATCTCCCTTTAGTTGCATTTTGATATCTGTAATCGTACTGGAAAACTGCTGATTCCAGTACTTGTCAAACTCAGCAACTGTGTGAAAAATCTGGTTATCAAGTGTTGTAATTGTGAAATTTGGGTGCAAGTAAGGCTGTATTTTGGCAAAATCACGAGTGTTTAGGGCTTGCAGAGCAATATCTCGTGTGCGAATAATTGCATTTATCTCCTGTGGGTTGACATCTGCCAAAGCAGATTGGGGTAGATTCCAAATTACCAACACCAACAAAACACTCCAAAGTAGCTGAGTGCATTTGTATATGCTTGCCCATCTCTGTTTCATCATATAAAAAACCTCTAGATTGAGTGACGCTTACCGAGAATTTTTTAATGTTAAAGAATTATCCAAGAAATAAGTAAGTGGGCGTAAATAATTAAAGGTTTGTAGTAAGGGCTTTAGCCCTATTCTCAAGGCTAAAGCCCTTACTACAAGCCAATTTAATTAATTTTACATTGCCTAACATAGTTTGATTTATTCTTGCCCACCTACTTAAATTATCCCATTTTGTGGGGTAGGCATCTTGCCATTGGTGTCAACTTAACATGAAAGCCTTGTGAAGAAACGATCTTGAGTTGACTCACTTCCCATCACGATCCGCGTTACCTCACCCCGGCTTTGCTGAAGCAAAACCTCTCCTCCTCTTATTAAGGCGTGTATACACAAGTTAGTAAGGGCACGGCAGTGCCGTGCCCCTACGAGAAATCTATCAAATCTATCTGTATCAAGGTTTTCGTGAAATGTATTACGCATTTAGAGGAAATACCAAACATGGATTATTCAAAAACCACATCTTTCGTAGGGGCACAGCACTGCTGTGCCCTTTCTTGAGGACTTCGCTAGCGCTGCACTCGTAATGACAATTTATTGGGTCTAGAAGGCTTGAAACCTTTGCAGATAGCACTTGTGTATACACCGCTAACTTCATAACCAGCCTTGAACTTTAGTTTAAGACTAATAGCTAAAGTCTACTAAAGTACACTAAAGATTTTTGCGGATAAATAGCTCGCCGTAAATAAATATAATATGTGAAGTCAAGCCTACCTACGCACTTGACCGCTAAATCCAGCTGCTTTAAACTGCTTCAGCTTCAACGGAGTAGGCTGATTTGCAGGTACAGAAATTCTCAACTCAAAATCGCTAATACCTGTTGGTACTTCAGCAATAGAACCTAAACGAGTACGGTTTTGCATCACCGAGTCGTTATTGGCATCATAGATACGTCCAAAAATATCTGCGTCGTAGACTGTTTTATTAGTGCTATTTTCTGCCTTGCCAATGACAATAAAACAATTAGCAGCTGCGCTACCACTACTGATCACAGCCCCTTGTGCTAGTTCTGGTGGACAATCCTTATAACTAACATCAAATAATTTAATCTGTGTCAACGCTACAGCAGGGGGAGCTATCACCCATGATAGAAACACGATGACACAGGAAATCAAAACAACCGTAAGTGAGCGCAACCGCATAGAAGACCTCGTTACTAAATCCAAGAATATGTAACTTATAATCTCAGCTTACCTGAATTTAACTACAAGGGATTGAAGACTTTAATTTAACCTTTGTAATAATTAGGGAAATAAACCCTCAATTGCTATTAACTTATGACTCCAGATGAGATTGAAGCATCTATGCTCGCAGCCTTTAATGATTGTGATGCAGCAAGCTGTCCTCTCACTGACACGCAGAAGCAGATATTACTGCAAGTAATCGAGCAAATTCAGGGAAGTTGTGCTTTCGGGGTGTCAGATATTGCTAACCCCTTAGATGAACTTAACCCAGAGGAATTAGAAGCATTTTTACAGTTTGTTAAAGACGAAGAACAACTTAACCGCACTTGGAAAGTGCAATTGCTCAACGACTGGTTGCTAGATAATGACTCTGGAACAGTACAGTTTATTCGGCAACGTTATGGTTTACAGTGGCTGAATCGGGTTGAGTCATGCCATTTTGATAAGTATTCTTATTTTGAGGATGCACTAAAGTTAAGAGTAGGCGATCGCATTGAAGTTTCTAATGCACTTTGGGAATGGGTGCAAGAAGATGGCCCTTGTAAGCGTGAATGGTTTCCTTGTATGGTGATTAAAGTCAATAAAATTAGCAATGATGATGATTCTTCTACTAACTGCGTTGTCCGCTTCTTTAACGGCGCTGAGTATGAAATTCAAGGAATGTACGAATGGAATCGCTATAACTGGCGTTGGCCGCAGAAATAGTTAGGAGTAAATCTCATTGAGCCTTTGAACTCCATTAATGAGCCTTTGAACTCCATTAATGAGCCTTTGAACTCCATTAATGAACCTCTGAACTCCATTAATGAGCCTTTGAACTCCATTAATGAGCCTTTGAACTCCATTAATGAGCCTTTGAACTCCATTAATGAACCTTTGAACTCCATTAATGAACCTTTGAACTCCATT
>NZ_JBALDM010000038.1:0-160947 GCF_036917435.1 Nostoc sp. | reverse complement strand
AAATCCGGTTGTTGGTGCTGGTGATCCACTCACAGAATCTATCCCATACGTTGGCGCTTTCGCGGCGTTGGATCGTTGCTGTCATGGTTTTATAAATGCGATTATTTGCGGATGAATTAGGTAGGTTTGACTACCTGTTACACATCTTAAAGGAGTTATTGCGTTTTGTAAAGTACTTTCAGAAAAAACTTTTCTCTTAGGATTTACGCACCCGCAACAGAAAATCCCCAGATCAACGAAAGAAGGAGGCTCTCGATATTTAGAAAGGGTTATCCTTATGCTACGCACTTTTATTATTTAGGTGTGTTGCCCCAAAATTCAAAACAATCCCAAAAAAACGAGAATCCAGCAGCCGTAAAAAAGTGCTTTAATTTGCGGCTGGCTGCTGAGTGGGTATTGATTCGACACCTATCTCTGCTAAAGGTGGACGCACACATAAATAAATCAAGGGAGCGAATAGCGGTATCAACGCTATTAACCAGAATATCTGTGGATTTTTCCAACCGCGACGCGCCATATCATCCCCTAGTAATGCGGGAAATAAAAGGCTAAATAGGGAAAAATCTAAACTCATTACATTGATGAAACGGTTTGTTTGCCACTGTTGTACAAAACTGCCCCAATCTCCTCCTTTTAAACCGTAGGCAACTAAAATAACTGTGGCTAGAGTCAACACAATCCCAGTCACACGAGAATCTAGCAGCTTGAGCAAGATATTCTTTTTACCGACAAACTTATTATTTGGTTCTCTAAGGGCTAGGTAGGGTAACAAGGCAAACATTCCGACTCCGAAAGAGGCTATAGTAAATAGCCAAGCAGGTATTTTTTGCCCTCTACCATCAATAAACACTACTGTGCTGTAGATGAGAGGCCAGATACCCATCAGGTTAAATAGTGCTATGACTAACGGGTTAACACCTTGCCACTGGCCAGTAGAAAGGTTTTTAATTAACTCGAATGTACCGGGTTGCTCAGGAGGAGCGAGGAAAAAAGCATAGATAGTGAATCCTAACCACAGGAAGCCAAAGGCAATTTTTCTAACCATGAAAGATTTAAGTAGGATTAATTATTGATTTTGCCACTATAAATTGGGCTATCTGCCTGCTATTGTATTGTTAGTTAATTAAGGATTAAAATAACTAAAGGCTTCTGAGAGGTAATCAGCAGCAGATGCCACAACTGCGATCGCACTTTCATAATCTAGGCGTGTTGGCCCTAAAACTCCCACACTTCCTACTGCTACTAAACCTCGGCGATAGGTGGAGGAAATTAAAGTGCAGGTGCGGATCGGTTCTAATGGATTTTCTGCGCCAATGCGAACCGTTACCCTTGATTTTCCCCCATCCTCCGATTCTGGTTCTTCAAATATTAATCGCCATAGTTGGTCTTGTTCTTCTTCCAGCAGGTGGATAATGGTTTGTACCTGCTGTAATTGGGAAAATTCTGGCTGGCGCAAAACTTCTGACACACCCCGAACCATAATTTGGGTTGTAGTCGGCGCATGAGTGCGACGAGTCAATTCGGCAACTGAATTTTTCAAGAATTCTCCGTAGCGTTGGAATTCTTGATCTAGTTCACTCCAATTGAGGTTGGCTAATTCCAACAGACTTCGCCCTCGTAAATGGGTATTCAAAAAGTTAGAAACAATCTGCAATTCGCGATCGATTACCTCTGAATCCCGTTGTGTTTCTTCTGGTGTTGGCGACAAATCCATCAATTTGGAATGTGTCTCATAACCATCAGTAACAACAATTAACATAATCCGCCCCGCTTCAATTTGCACTAATTGCAGATGTCGCAATAACGCTGTAGTCGTTTGCGGCATGGTAATCAAGCTAATGCAACCACTCAAGGTTGCTAAAATTTGCGCGGCTCCTTGCAGTAGGGCTTCTAAACTCCGATCTTCCCACTGGAGATGCTTTTGCAGTGCTACTTCTACTTCTCGCCCTAAAGTTTCCATTCGTATAGCGTCTGTCTGCGACACGCTGCGCGATCGCAGAGAAGGTGTAATTAACTGGTCAACATAAATGCGATAGCCTGAATCTGAAGGTACTCGTCCGGCAGAAGCATGTGGTTGGTAGAGTAATCCAGACTTTTCTAAAACGCCCATCACATTGCGAATTGTGGCTGAACTTACACCCAGATCGTACTCTTCGACCAAAGCCTTTGAACCAACAGGCTCTGCTGTAGCAATGTAGTGACGTACCGTTGCCCAAAGTATATTCTGTTGTCGATTTGTTAACTGGACTTCCATAGGATATGTTTTGCTAGAGGCAAATTTTAATCAAATTTTGGAAAATTTCTGGATTTGATTGAAAGCAAAGAATATTAATAATTTATTAAGATAGTAAATTATACAATTATATTGTGATAATTAGTTTTAAGGTTCATGTAAACTATTGTTTAAAAGTGCGCTCTAAATAAAATCTATGCTTGGCAGCACAAGCTGAGAGTTTGAATTTATAACATCACTTTTCCGTCTTATTTTTGCATGATTCTACACTGATAAAAGTATTGTTGTATACGTATTTTTGCGGCGATCGCTGCTAAGGTTTTGGTCAAAAAGTTCGGTAAGTTATTAGCTAGTGGAGAAAGTTGCAAACTTTTCTGGCAAGTCTTTAAACTAATTTAGTGATATTTTCACAATAGCAAAAGCCAGATGGAATTGAGATCCATCTGAGTAATGCACCTAAACACAAGCTAATACTGGGGAATTGAATGGTCTACTAAGACGGAGTAAGCATCAATACCACCCGAAATATTTTGCACATTTGTAAAACCTTGAGCAATTAACCACTGGCACATCTGAGCAGAGCGAATACCGTGGTGGCATAGCACAAGGGTTTCATTTTGGGGATTGAAAAGGGTAGGTACTTCATCTCCCCATTCGGCAAATTGACTCAATGGTAGGTTGACAAAGCCCTCAATGCTAGCGATCGCCAATTCTTCTGGTTCTCGCACATCCACTAGCTGTATACTTCCATCACCAGAGGAAAGACGTTGTGCCAGTTCTTTTACACTAATCTGGTTCATGGGTTGACTAAAAGAATTCCCTATAAATAGTCCTAATCTAATTTTATGGTGACAGAAAATCTCTGTCTTTGCATGAGTATCCATTCTCAAGAAGACTGTTAAATTCTGTTAGGCTTTCTGCTTAAATGGCTGTAAACCGTCTTTTTAAAAGGTTTGATGTGAATAAGCAACGTTCATTTATTGGTTTTATCGTCGCAGGTGCGATCGCACTGCTAGTAATTGCGATCGCTGGCTTTTACTGGTTTTCTGCCAAAAGTCCGGCTAACCTCATTGCTTCTACCTCCCAGCCTGGTGCAGCCATATTTGTGTCGAAACTCTCCCCTGCAATGGTTTCATTGCTAGCGAATCCCGATCAGTTACAGGCGTTGGATCGGGAAGAGGAACTATCTAAAATTAAAACCAGTTTATTCGCCAAGAGTGGCATAGATTATAAACAAGACGTTCAACCCTGGTTAGGGAATGAAATTACATTAGCGATCGCCACCTTAGATATCGATCGAGACTCAGAAAACGGACAGCAGCCAGGGTATCTGTTAGCACTAGCAACCGAGCAACCAGAGAAAAGCCGCGAGTTTGTGGAGTTGTTGTTTTCCAAACGGGCGTTAGCTGGCGCAACCTTAGCTGTTGAACAATACAAAGGCGTAAAGCTGATTTCTGATAATTCTCAATCAGAAAAGGATTTGCTTGCAGGTGCGGTTGTTGGTGAAGGCTTTGTGTTGTTTGCCAACGATCTAAAAGTGTTGCGAGACGCAATTAATAACGTCCAAGCACCCGATCTAAATTTGACTAGCTCCCCCAAATACCAAAAAGCTACTAAAGAACTACCTAAAGGGGGTTTAGCTGTAGCGTTCTTGAATCTTCCTGTTGTGGCAAAATGGCAAGGCTTAGAACTGTCAGAACAACTTTATAACAGTGAAATTATTTCTCTGGCGTTGAATCCCAAAGGATTGCTAGCAGAAACCACATTTTTGACTTCATCAGAAATTCTTACTCCATCTGCACCACTATCTAAACCTGTGGGAGCATTGCAGTATATTCCAGCATCCGCAGGTTTGGCAATTTCCGGCTCAAATTTGAGCAATTTGGGTGAGAGTGATTTAGCCAAACTTTGGAGACAAGCAACAGCTACTATATATGGTTCTGGGGAAGATGTGCTTTCTCGGTTAGCAAAACCTTTGACGGATGTTCAAAAACGTTGGGGGATAAACTTACCAGAGGATATTTTTAGCTGGGTACAGGGAGAATATGCCCTAGCATTGTTACCTGAGAAAGAGCAAACAACCCCTCATTGGATTTTTGTGGTGGAAAAATCTGAGAGTGTAGAGCAAGGTATTGCTAAATTAGATGCGATCGCATCATCCAATGGACTCAGCATTAATCCCCTAACTATAGATAAGCAAAAAATTTCCGCTTGGACAGAGTTAACTACGGCTGCTAAAAAAAGTGATGTTAAAGAGGGAACATCTTTTAGCATTGAAACAAAAGTGCGGGGATTGCATACAACTTTAGGAAATTACGAAATTTTCACCTCTGACTTAGAAACAATGGATGAAATTCTCACAACTAAGGATAATTTCTTAATTGACAATCCCAGTTTCAAAGATAGTATTGCTGCAATTCCCTTACCAAACCAAGGCTACATATATCTTGACTGGACAAAGAGCCAGAATTTATTAGAGCGTCAAGTACCGATTCTCAAGCTAGTGGAAGTTTTAGGGAAACCGTTTTTTGATAATCTGCGATCGCTCACAGTCAGCAGTTATGGAACTGACTCGCGATCGCTTAAAGGTGGCGTTTTCTTCCAACTCAATAATTCCTGAGATTTTCACAACGAGTCAAAGTGTAGAAGGTATAGCGCGAAGTAAAAGAACCCCACCCCCAACCCCCTCCCCGCAAGCGAGGAGGGGGCTATGATGTATATCATGTGTATTTTGCCTTATGCCTTTTTTGCCCCATGATATTTACGTAGATTTTCTGTAGCATTTGCTATTTGTATTTGTAATCTTTGGATAGATACTGGCTGCTGGTTGAGAAATTTAGGTTCGAGGGGGCAGCGAGTATCAAATACATCAGAAAGAATTTACACAATACCCAGGTAGCGATCGGTAATGGGCAAGGCAATTGGCATTGATCTTGGAACGACGAATTCTGTCGCTGCTTTTAAGCTAGCAGAAGTGGAAGTAGTGACAGCTAACGATAACACGCCCCCAGACAGGAAATTGACGCGATCGATCGTTGCTTGTGAGCAAAATAAATTTTTGGTAGGAGAGCAAGCTTACAACCAACTTAGAGCTAATCCTGAAAATGTGGTTGTTTCCATCAAGCGCCTAATAGGAAGAGGTTTTGGCGATCCAGCCGTACAGAAACAAAAGTCAGAATTTGGTTACAAAATTGCTCAACCGAGTCAGGGTACAGACAACGGTATTGCAGTCTGGCTAGGAGGCAAAGAATATCAGCCAGAGGATATTTCTGCTGAAATTCTCAAAAAAGTTGTGCAAAATGCCCAAGCTTATCGCCAAGGAATTGGTAAAACAGGCGAAGTCATAGATCAAGCAGTTATTACCATCCCGGCTTATTTCAATGACAAACAACGTCATGCAACCCGCACAGCTGCACTCATAGCTGGAATCACCCCCTTAGAACTGCTACCGGAACCCACAGCTGCCGCCATATCTTACGGCTTTTCTCCAACTGGGGATGATTTTAAAACAATTTTAGTTTTTGATTTTGGTGGTGGTACATTTGATGCTTCGGTGATTCAAGCAGCAGGAACTTCATTTATTGAACTGGGAAAAGCTGGGGATTTATGGTTGGGAGGAGATGACATTGACTCTCGGATTATCAAGTTTGTTAAACAGCAATTTTCCCAGGAAGAAGGAATTGCTGATATTGATGGCTTGATTACCAAAATGCCGCACTATCAACGAGTGCGATTTAATGCAGATTTGAAGTTAGCAGTAGAACGCGCCAAAGTTGAACTAAGCACTGCTACAGTATCTCGCATTGCTCCCGCTACTCAATTATTAGATGAATTGGGTATTGCCATTCCTATTGAAGTAGAAATCACTCGTGAGCAATTTGAGGAAATAATTTTTGATTTGGTAGAGCGATCGATTCAGATTTGCCGCCAAGCACTAGAAGACGCTGAACATCACCTAGAGATGGTAGATGTAGTGTTATTAGTTGGCGGTTCTTGCCAAATTCCTATAGTCCAACGCAAAGTCAGAGAAGCCTTCGGAGCCGATAAAGTAGTAGTGCATCCCCGCCCGATGTATGCGGTGGCTGAGGGTGCAGCAATTGTCGCTGCTGGACAAACAGACAAAGTAACTACAGTCTCTCGTGATTATTTTATCAAGCTAGTGGATGGTAGAGAGCAAGTAATTAAGCGGGGTGATATTTTACCAGTGACGACATCCCACACTTTTAAAATTGCTGCTGATGGACAACGTTTGATTCACTTTCAATTTTTCAGCCCCGATCAAGTAAGGCAAGATTTGGATGGAATATATGAAGATGACAGTATTGGTGATATCTGGTTGGGTTTAAATCAATCCTATCCATGCGGGACAGAAATTTTAGTCAACTTAGAGTTAGATGAAAAAAATAATGGTCTAGGGATGACTGCCACATTAAAAAATGACCCCTCAGAAAGAGTGAGTTGCACCTTTTCGCGGGGGCGATCGGACGAGAAAATATATAAGGGATTAGAAGAAACGATCGCAGAACTCAACGATCAAAACCTAACTCATCTCGGCGTGGAAGAAGCGCTGAAGTTAGCGTTACCAGTGGTGCAATTAAGTAATCAAATCATCGATCCGAAGACTGGAGAGGAACGCAGCGATTTACGCGATCGCGCTAGTGCAAACTTGAAAAAATTCCAGGTATCTATGTCTAAGGAAAGCCTACAAGCCGAGTACCTAATGAATGAATGCGATCGCGTAGTTAAACTTTGCGGATCGATAATTCCTCAACCACAGCAAGAACGATTGCAAAAACTGAGTCAAGAATTACAAGATGCCATCAACACCAATAACCTCTCCAAGATGGAATCTCAGAGTGAAGATGCAAGACGAGAACTTGACAATCTACCCGATCAAGTCCAGCTTATTCAAGCTTGTCTTTTAGCAATCCGTCAAGCCCACGCAGTTGCACCGACTGAAGCAAATGCTATGTCTGACAAACTTTCTCGGATGCTTGGCGCTATGGAAAGCGATGATGATAAGGAAGCCAATCGCTTGTGGAATGAATTGCAACCAGATGTCAAGCGTTGGCTAAATGAGGAGTTACCCAGCAACAGCATTGTCACAGGGCTAACGCGATGAAGATGAAGCTGAACTGTCCTGTGTGCGATTACCAAGAAATTGAAGGTGATACTTGTCCTAACTGCGACACTGACCTTTCTGTAATTCGGATGCTTAAAGAATTACCGCAGGTGGAAAATCCTCTGCGACAAGTGAAAATTACCAAATGGCAACTAGGAGTTGCTTTACTCCTACTGATTATTGGCATTGGGTTGGGAGCAATGGGCAGTTTTTTATTCTTGCAACCACAGTTACACACATTAACCGTCTCTTCTCCTAATCCAGTTATTAGCGATCGCCTCAAACTACCAGTTATTCATGCCCCTGTGACAGCCAAGGAACCCCCAAAACCAATTACCTATACCGTTAAATCGGGAGATTCCCTCGGCGCGATCGCCGAAAAATTTTGTGGCAAGGGAACCTCTTGGCAAGTAATGCTTAAAGCCAACTCCCAACTCAAAGGACGGGAAGATGATATAGACGTAGGGGATGTGTTAAAAATTCCCAACTGCAAGGAGGGCGCTTAATGAGCATCCTTGATAGTTTTAATGCCTTAACTAAAACTTTACTGGGAGTGGGCATTATTGATGCCTGGAAACAAGCGCCACAGACTAAAGAAGCCAGTCAAAAAGCAGCACAATTAGCCCAAAACAAACACCTGCGAGAAGCAGTAATGATTGCAGAAAAAGCTCTCGCTGTCTGGTCGAGAAAACCAGGTTTTTGGGAGCGTTTGATTTGTCATTTGCTGCTGGGTAAGCTGTTAGATAATTTTATTCAGCAACTAAAGCAGTGGCGCTATCAAGTCGCAGAAGTGGATAAACTAGCTGCTAATGCTAAAACCCTTCTCAAGCAAGATACGGGCGATCCTTTAGAAACGCAAATACTTGCAAATGCGATCGCCATTTATCAGCGCTGTACCAAAGTTCTCCACGACGATCGCATCTCGCGGGTAATCAAGCAGTACCAAGAAGAACTGCAACGGCGACAGCAGTTTTTGACTTTAGTGACACAGGCGCAGTCTCAGGCAGAAAATCGGTTTTATAAAAATGCGATCGCAGTTTACCGAGAGGCACAAAAGCTTTATTCTACTGAGTCTCTAGAAAAGGCGATCGCTGTAAGTCTTGCCCAAGTCCAACAAGAAGATATTTATGATGCTGCCTTTCAAAAGGTGCAACAAGCTGAAAGTGAAGGAAGATTACAAAGAGCGATCGCACTTTTAAAAAATGCCCTGACTAACTTTTCTCGCTCTGACGGACTGGATTTACTCCAAAAGCTACAACAAACACTTAAAGGAAGAGAACAGTATCGCCAAGGGCTAGCAGCAGAAAAAGCGGGTGATTTTAAGGCGGCTGCATCCCTTTATAAAAATGCTAAATTGCTCTTACCCAATTCTACATACTGCCAAATCCGGTTAGCACTTGTGGCAATTAAAACTCAAGCATGGGCAACCGCACTAACTCACCTAGAAGCTATATCTGGAGAACAAGCTGCTTACTTACGGGGTTTTGCCCACGCCCAACAAGAAAATTTACAAGTAGCTTATAAAGAATGGCTTGGGTTGACTACTCCTAATATTACCAAGCAACGAGAAATTATTAAAAACCTTTCCCAACGCCAACGCTTGCTAAGACTACAGAATATAGAGCAACTAGTAAAGGCTGAAAATTGGGAAAATGCTAAAACAGAAAGTACAGAATTTATCCAAAAATTTGGTTCCGATCCGTTAGTCGAAAAAAATCTCAACGAGCATATTCAGCCACGTTTAGAAGTGGAAGTATGGCAAGAAAAAAACTGGAGAATTATTGCCAATCAATCTGAAAAGGCTTGGATTGTCCAGCCTAACATTACCACATTACATAATTGGACAATAGCAAATTATTATCTTGCTCAAACTGACCCTATCAAGCTGTTAAATTTGATAATTTCGTTTTCAACAGCGTTGGCAAATATAACTGAAGATCCTACCCTTCAAGATGTCCCTTGGCTAGAGAATAAACCTGTAGGATTTGCCTCAGTCTCTTTGGAATTAAAACGCCGAATTACATCATTAATAGATACTTGGAAAGGTGAAAATATTATTGAATATTTAAACTTACGCGATAGCTACCGGTTAGAAATTGAATCTCTAAACCTGATGGGTGAACCGTCAAAGTGGGGAATGAAAATAAAGGATATATTTATCACACCTGGTTGTTATCAGCATTACCTTCCTCAATGGCAAGGTAGTTACGACAATAGGATAAATGCTAACCAAAAAATCTTAAGTTCCCTTTATACAAATTGGGGATTAGCTATAGCTGCTTGTTTACAAGGAGATTACCAAAGAGCAATTCAACTAAAACCCTCAACCACAGATAATTCTGATATCGCAGCATTTGCTCAGAAATTTGTCGCTTATCATGAAGGTTACTATCAGCTACAGCAACAAAAATGGCGAGAGGCAATTATTCCTCTGAAGCAAGCAAAACCAGAAATTCAAGCTAGTAAGGATTGGCAAGAAGAAATAGACAGACTTTGTGGATTACAACGTCAAGCAATATCAGAATCTCAAGAAAATTTAGAGTTTGCCCAGTTTTGGTACGATCTTTTAGGAAGTAGAGACGCTAGAAGTTATCTAGCTGAGTATAAGGCAGAACAAATACGCGAACAAATTGCTAATGAACAAATTTCACCAGCAATAGCCCTAAGAGAACTACAAAAAATAAAAGAAATTGACAATCAAAATCCTATTGTAATTGACTTAATTCAGAGAATTGAATTTAACCAAGAATTAGAATTAATTGAGAATTTATTAAAAAATAATCAATTTGAAGAAGCTGTACAACATGCTAATAAATCCCAGCATCAACGTCTACGTAATATTGTGTCAGACATTTGTGTAGATATATTAATCAAGGGTTTCCAAAATCGGGATTTAGGATTTGAAGATATTTATCAATTAGGATATTGGGCTTATGAACTCTGTCCAGACGATCCAAATATCCAAGAAGTTTACAGGTTTAGCCAAGAACTGAAGGATATTGAAAATTTGATGAAATGCGATCGCTTTGATGAAGCCGTCCGCCGTGCCAAATACTCACAACATGACTCTATTAGTCACTATGTCGCTGAATTTTTTATTAAGGCCTTACTTAAAGGTATCCAAAACCATGATTTATCTTTTGATTCAATTCAAAAACTAGGCCATTTGGCTTATGAACTTTGTCCAGACGAACCTGCTTTTCAAGAAATTTACCACAGCCTAAAGATTCGTTAATTAAAGGTATCTAATGGAATATAATCCTTATGACATTCTGGGTGTATCCCCAGCAGCATCCAAAGCTGAAATTGCAAAAGCTGTAGCAGTGGCAATGAAGCAAAAAAAACATCCTGTGGATATCATTGCTAAAGCTCAAAAAAGCTTACTAAAACCAGAAGAACGCATCATAGCCGACTATTTACGTCCTATACTACCTGCTATCAAACACTTCAAATATAGTGATTTATCGGACTTACTTCAGCCAGTACCTAGACTGGTATTATTGCCAGAATTTGATGGATTAGAGCAAGCGATCGCTCAATCCGTTCAAGAAGAACGCCTAGAGCGAGAGCCTTTACCGATGATGCTATCAGAGTTATTGACTGAGGGCATTACAGCTTGCAAAGAAGGACGTTACCCCAAAGCGATCAAATATCTTGAAGACCACTGTCAAGGCTCTACAGACCGGAATAGTCAAGATTACATTCAAGCACAAATGTGGCTGATTAAAGTGTATAAAATGGTTGGACAGTTAGAAAGAGCGATCGCCCTTTGTCAGCTTTTGAGTAACCATACCCATCCGCAAGTGCAAACTTGGGCAATTAAGACCTTACCGATGTTATCAAAAGAGGTTTCCCATGTCTAATTTTATTCTTAACGAAGAGAAGCGCGACTGGCTTAAGCAAGAATTTGGCAACCTCCAAAAGGAAAAAGTTTTACTACAACAATCCTTGCGAGAACAGCAAACTCAAACCGCAGCAAACACTGAAGATTTATTTTTAGAACTGCTAGAAATTGGTGATGCATTAGAAGCTTTACTGGATTATTTAGAACAAAACCCCAACCCAAGCCCAGAGTTTCTCCAGCGTTTACCCAAGTCTGTAGGGGCGGTTAATCGGAAGTTTCTTGGTGTACTAGGAAAACGCCAAGTCTTACCTATAGAGATAGAACTGCAAAGTACACAGCCAGATTTTAATTTATGCCGTGTTGTCGATCGTGAAGAAAGAAATGATATAGCAGATCAAACAATTACTAAAATCGTCCGTCGAGGGTTTTCTTTAGGAGAGAAGACTCTGCGCCCAACAGAGATAATCACATCCAAATCATCAGTTGGGGAATCATAGCTGCTGTTTAGATCGAGAGACAGCCTAGCAATTAGCTGTTTGCTTTCAAAACCCTTCATTGTGGCACATTTTAATGTGGCACAATCAACTGGAATTTTACTGGAATTTTTTCATTAGAATGTGTATATATCATCACTAATTTAACAGCCTGTTGGAGGGCTACTATGAAATACTGTCGCCCCCGACTTCAGTTTAGCGGCAGCTGGTTGTTGGCTATACTTACCGCCATCACAGCGACTCCTGTAATCGCACAGACAGCGAATTTTGCTACTTTAAACTTATCAGCAAACTTTAATCCAGCCCAAGGAACAGTACAGGGGTTTACAGGTGGTTCTTATTCATTGTCTGCCATCAGTAACCGCGATCGCGATCAAAAAGCATGTATAGGCTTTGCCGATCCCAATCCAGATCACATTATGGTTTTGGAAAAAGACTTTTCCCAGCTGACAATACAAGTAGATAGCGGGGGAAGCGACACCACTTTAATGATCCAAGGCCCAGATCAAACTACGATTCGTTGCGGTGATGATACTGGTAAAAGTAAAGATGCTAGCGTTAGCGATCGCAACTGGAAAAGTGGCACTTATCGGATTTGGGTAGGTACATTCAATCCTGGAGTCAAGCACGATTACACCCTGACAGTAGAGCAGCAGTAATGGGAAGTTTGGAGTTTGGAGTTTGGAGTTTGGAGTTTGGAGTTTGGAGTTCAGTGATTAATAACTAATTCCCAATGCCCAATGCCCAATGCCCAATGCCCAATGCCCAATGCCCAATGCCCAATTTTTACGTGCAACACCTGAAAGGATAATATAGGAGAGTAGCTTGTCGTGCTTTCCGAGGGTGCTATCTCGTGCTATCTATACTGCGTGCTGACTTTCGTATCATCTTTGAACGTGACCCAGCTGCCCGTAACTGGTTGGAAGTTTTATTTTGTTACCCTGGTTTGCAAGCCCTGCTATTTCATAGGCTGGCTCACTGGCTGTACACTCTCGGTCTTCCCTTTATTCCTCGCCTGATTTCTCACTTGGCTCGGTTTTTGACTGGAATTGAAATCCATCCTGGTGCAGCAATTGGGCAAAGTGTGTTTATTGACCACGGTATGGGTGTAGTAATTGGTGAAACTGCGATCGTGGGAGACTATGCCCTAATTTATCAAGGTGTCACCCTTGGGGGTACTGGTAAAGAATGTGGCAAACGCCATCCAACTGTGGGCGAAAATGTCGTGGTTGGGGCGGGAGCGAAGGTGTTGGGCAATATTCAAGTTGGGAATAATGTCCGTATTGGTGCTGGGTCTGTTGTACTCAGGGATGTCCCTTCTGATTGTACTGTAGTCGGTGTGCCTGGGCGGATTATATATCGTTCTGGAGTTCGGGTTGCACCTCTGGAACACAGTAATTTACCAGATTCGGAAGCCGAAGTGATTCGTGCTTTAGTAGACCGGATTGAGGCGCTAGAAGAACAAATACAAAATCTTCAGCGCAGCAAGTCTTCTGAAAAAATTCTTGTGTTGGCAGGTTGTATAGCTTCTAACCAGGCTGATGTATTACAAGATGCTCCTGTGTGCAGCCTTAAAGATAAGGCAATACAGCAGTTTCTAGATGGTGCGGGTATTTAAAGAAAGTTAGGAGTAGAGACGCGATTAATCGCGTCTGTATAGGAGTGAGGAATAAAAATTATCTTTGCGCCTTTTGACTCATGACTCCTGACGGACAAAATTAAGGATTAATTTCTTCACAAAACCATTCCTGATTTTCATCGTGGCGATAAAACCTTCTATTTTGTGGTTCGCCGCGTAGTTCTAAGTGGTCTACCTGCGCTGGGTTGAGTAGCAGTAGGCAAAAATTAGGCACTGGCTGTATGGGGTTGGGTGCTGGTGGTGCAAAAGCTTCTGGGGTTTCAACTCTGGGTTTACCAGGATGGGGCCAAGCAAACTGTAAACGTGCCGCATCACTCAATTCTTGCCAGATGGAAATTCGGGCTGGCTGTAATTCCTGGTGAGAATCATCACTGCTGACTAGGGTCAAATCGCCATTGATGCGGAATTGTTCTCGTGTATTGGGGAAGTACCAGCAAATTTCTGCCCAAGGTTGTTGTTGTATCTGATCGGCTTTAGCGCTACGGATATCTGTGATAAATCTTAGCTGGTTTGTATCTTCCAGGAAGCCGCGAAAGACTAGGGTACGATTAGCGGGGCGACCGTTTGGCTGCACTGTTGCTAGTTGGAGGTAACGGGCATAAACAAGACTGCGGTTGCGATGGAGTGCATGAGCGATCGCACCTCGCCAAGGAGCAAGAGACATATTAATTCGTAGTTCGTAATTCGTAATTCGTAATTAAGACAGTTAGAAGGTTTGGATCTGTTGTCTTATTTTAGACAATTGGTGCGATATAAAGTGAATAATTTTGTAATCGTCTGTGGGTGAAGTTTATTTCCAATTCGACGCAGAATATACACTATGTTGTATAAATTCGCAGGTGATTTTATGGCAGGAATTCAAGTTGGTATTGAGGGTGAAGGCGCACCAGCAGCAGCCGAGGCTTTGCTAGAAATCCCTGGAATATCGGGAAGCTATGAAGTGCCGACGCAAAGAGAGGGAACTTTGGCGGCGATCGCTACTATTATTACCATTGTGGGTGGTGTTGCGGCTTTAGCTGAACAAATTCGCAAATTGTATCAAGAATGGCATAAATCTCATCCTGGGAAGCAATTTGATGTGGTCATTCTTGACCCTGATAATGGAAATAGGATTTTACTCGAAGAAGCTACTATAGAGGAAATCACGGAAATCCTCAAATCTCTCAGCAAATAAGTGCAAACTATCCGCATTCAACTTCGGGAAAGTACGCAGGAAACAGTTGAACTCAGGTATTGGCTACCTCAAATAAAGCACTATGAATCACGTCGCCTGAAATTAGCAGAAATCGCTGATTTACTCAAGCAGGGAGAACGAGATTACTATAAACTGCTGCCCAATTTACCAGGAATCGGGAAGCAGTTATTTTTTTGGTTGGATAGCGATGGACGCTGGTTGAGTCGGGGAATTGCTGACTGTCGCGGTGAGGGGTTGGTAATTGCCATTGATACTGATAAAAAATTGGCACATTTACCTTGGGAAGTGTTGCATGATGATAAGGATTTTTTGGTAAAGCGGGTTAATCCGGTGGTTTTACCTCTGCGCTGGATTGAGAAAGAAACGGAAGGGTTTTCTGTAGAAGCACGACAATTGCGAGTATTGTTTATGGCAACCGACCCGGAAGATGTGGAACCAAAGTTAGAGTTTGAACAGGAAGAGGCGAGAATTCTGGCTGATACGCGAGATTTTGCTGTCGATTTGCGGGTGGAAGAAAGCGGTTGCGTCAGCGAGTTGGGTAAGGTGTGGAGTCGCTATCTTGATGACTTTGATGTGTTTCACCTCACAGGACACGCGTCAATTACTCCTGGTGAAGCGGAAAAGAACCCCACCCCCAACCCCTCCCCGCAAGCGAGGAGGGGGGAAGGTTTAGAGGCGAATACGCCTTATTTTATTACTGAAACGGAAGTTGGAGAACGTCACGAAACTACAGCCGCAGAACTGGCGGAAGTTTTTCGGTTTAGATTTCCCAAATTGGTGTTTTTGTCTGGGTGTCGGACTGGACAAGCACCAGATAAAGGGGCTGTCCCTTCTATGGCTGAGGCACTAATTGCACAAGGGGCTAGGGCGGTTTTAAGTTGGGGGCGACCTGTGGAAGACCGGACTGCGACAGCCGCCGCCGCACACCTCTACGGCAAATTGGCTGCGGGATATCAATTAGCTGAAGCACTCGCTAGCACTTATCAGCTGTTGTTTAAACAGAATGTGCGTGACTGGCATTTGTTGCGGTTATATATTCAGGGAGAATGTCCCGGTGCGTTCGTGGAAGTGTGGGGAGATTTGCCACCCTCAGCGCCGGAACCTGCATATCAACAATTTTTAGATCCCGATACCCAACTGGTGCGGGTGGCGAAACCCTCTGAGTTTGTTGGCAGACGGCGGACTTTGCAACGTTGTCTCAAAGCGATTCGCACTTCATTGGGGGTACTCATTCACGGACTGGGGGGTGTGGGTAAGAGTACTGTGACTGCGCGACTTCTCGAAAGGATGGTTGGCTATGACAGGCTGGTGAATTTTCGGCAACTGGATGAGGATAAATTGCTCAAAACCCTTGCTGAACAATGTACCTCGGAACGGGGGCATGAAATTCTCAATGGCAAGTTACCGTTGATGCAGCGCCTCACCAAGTTTTTCATCGAAGGACTGAATACCAAAGAACAGCGCTTTGCTTTTGTGCTGGATGACTTTGAGGCAAATTTGGAATTACGAAATGGGGTTTATCTGTTGCAACCACAAGTTGTAGATGTACTGCTGGCGTTGCTGAAGGCGATTCAAAATTCCCAACTCCCCCACAAGGTAATTATTACCTGTCGCTACAATTTTTCATTGTCGGAACTGAATCATCGTCTGTACCGCGAATCTCTGGGTGCTTTGGGTGGGGCAGATTTAATTAAAAAGTATAATCGTCTGGATTCGTTTAATGGCACTTTGGTGATTGATGCAGAATTGCAGGAACTCGCCAAAAAAGCAGCAGATGGAAATCCTCGGCTGTTGGAATGGTTGGATAAAATTCTTTCTGAAAACATTGCAGATAATCTCGCCACAATCTTAAAGAAGATGGAAGTGGCAGAAGAAAAATTTCGTGAGAATATCTTGGCTGAGGAATTGCTGAAGCAGCAAAGTCCAGGTTTGCGGAAAATGCTGGGTAAGTTGTTGGTGTATGAGTTACCTGTTGTTCTAGCTGCTATTTCCCCGATTTGTGAGGATATCTCAAGTTGGGAAATTCATATTCAACGCGCTGAAATTTTGGGTTTGTTGGAAGTTACGCTTACCAACAACACAGAGAGGTTGTATCGGGTTCCCCGGATTTTGTCACCGTTGCTAGAGTTTCCAGAAAACCCCAAGGGTGAAGAGTTGTATAAGCAAGCTGCACAAATTTTGTATCGCCTGTGGTGGAAAGAGGCGGAAACTGCTACGGAAGCACAAGAGTTAGAAATTCATCGCTTGGCTTTGTTGGGGAAGTATGAAGAAATTGCGGCGGAAACAGCCTTCTATTTAGCAAATAGCTGGAAAATTCAAAGCCGTTTTCGGGAAGCAGTGCAACTGTGCAAATCTACCTTGGAACTCACTCCAGACTACCGCGTTTTACATGAAATAGCTCGCTCTCAAGCACAACTTGGTGAAGTTGAACAAGCACAGCAGTATTATCAGCAAGCACTTGAATTTTGTTTGCAAACAGACGAAACAGAAAAAGCCGCAATAATTCATAACCTAGCAGGTATCTACGCCAACAAAGGAGAAGTGGATGAAGCGATCAGACTCTACAATCAGTCTTTGGAAATAAAAGAACGCATTGGTGATGTCCAAGGCAAAGCGGGGACGTTGCACCAACTGGGAGGTATCTACGCCAACAAAGGGGAAGTCGATGAAGCGATCGCACTCTACAATCAGTCTTTGGAAATAAATGAACGCATTGGTAATATCCAAGGCAAAGCGGCGACGTTACACCAACTGGCTATTCTCTACGCCAATAAAGGGGAAGTGGATGAAGCGATCGCACTCTACAATCAGTCTTTAGAAATAGATGAACGCATTGGATATGTCCAAAGCAAAGCGGCGACGTTGCACCAACTGGGAATAATCTACGCCGACAAAGGGGAAGTGGATGAAGCGATCGCATTCTACAATCAGTCTTTGGAAATAACTCAACGCATTGGATATGTCCAAGGCAAAGCGGTGACGTTGCACCAACTGGGAGTAATCCACGCCAACAAAGGGGAAGTAGATCAAGCGATCACACTCTACAATCAGTCTTTGGAAATAACTGAACGTATTGGATATGTCCAAAGCAAAGCGGCGACGTTGCACCAACTGGGAAGTATCTATGCCAACAAAGGGGAAGTGGATCAAGCGATCGCACTCTACAATCAAGTCCTTGAAATTGATGAACGCAGTGGAAATGTCCAAGGCAAAGCGGTGACGTTGAACAGACTGGGACGTATTTACGCCGACAAAGGGGAAGTGGATGAAGCGATCAGACTCTACAATCAGTCTTTGGAAATAACTCAACGCATTGGTGATGTCCGAACTCAAGCAATGACTCTGTGGTGGCTAGGAGATTTGGCAGAACAGCAGGGTGAATACACTAAAGCTATATCCTATTTGCAACCAGCTTTAGAAATTTTGCAGCGATTGAAGTCACCGGATGCTGAAAGTGTGAGTGCAAGTCTTGATAGGGTAATTCGTAATTCGTAATTACAGAACGGAAAGATTTTTTGTCTCGCCCAGAGGCGCAAAGAAGAAGGCAAGAATGTGGTTTAAGCAAATAAAAACTGCTGTAATGAGTCTTTGAACTCCGTGAACGAGTCTTTGAACTCCGTGAACGAGTCTTTGAACTCCGTGAACGAGTCTTTGAACTCCGTGAACGAGTCTTTGAACTCCGTGAACGAGGCTTTGAACTCCGTGAACGAGGCTTTGATATTCGCGCGAGAGTCTTTAATACTCGTGAATGAGTGTTGACAGCAATTCAGGTGAGAGAATCAGGATCTATGCCGAGCGATCGCAACTGTTCTAATAATAATTGGGTGCGTCGCTGTGCTTGTTGAGCTTCTTGTTTTGCTTCTTTTGCCTGTTCTTCTGGTGTTAAAAGCCTTTCCCCTTGCTGGTTATACCAATACAACCACTCACGGGGAATGCCTATATAAGTTCCCCGTTCGATGCCAATTCCTAAACCGATTTCTGGCAACCAAGCAGGATGAGTATTTTCTAATATTACATAGCCACCATTAATTAATTTATATACTTCTAACCGTGGCTTGCGGCGGCGAAGTGGGTTGTAAACTACATAATATAAAATCCCTAGTTTTGCATACTCTGCTTTTTTCGTTGAGTATTCACCACGATAATTGTGCGAAACTACCTCTAAGACTAATATTGGTAGTTTCTTTTCTTCCCAAAGCACATAACTAGGGCGAAGATTTTCATCATAAAATCGTTCTACGCCCAGACTTAAAAACCCATCTGGTACTATTGGCGGTAAATCTGGATCGTAATAAATACCCATGCGAATACCAAAAAACCAATCCATGCGTTCTGCCCAAGCCATTGCTAATACGCTTCTGAGTAAATCGGGAATTGATTTTTGTAATTGATTATCTACTGGGGTATCGTCAGAGTCAGGTAGTTCTTTTGAAGAGGGCAAACGAGCTGATGGATCGTAATTTACCATGATGGACTTACCGTTCCTCAGTTATTAATACATCTTTATTTTCTAAATTAATTTTGATCGCAATTTCAATGAGAGAATCTGGATCTACACCAAGCTATAGACTCTTTACTAATTCGTAATTCATATATGAAAACCTATGACTGGATTGTGGTTGGCGGTGGAATTGCGGGTGCTGCACTCGCTTATGAATTAGTCAAAACAGGTTTTGCTGTACTTTTATTGGAGCAATACCAAACACCACAGAATGCAACTCGCTATAGTTATGGTGGGCTTGCTTATTGGTCGGGGAATACGCCACTAACTCGGCAATTGTGCGAAGATGCGATCGCGCGTTACCATATCCTATCTCAAGAGTTAGACGCTGATATCCAGTTTCGGGAATTAGATTTATTACTTACTATTTCAGCCGCTAATGACCCAGAAGCAACGGCTGCATCATATAATGATTCTGCCATCCCACCTCGTTTACTCAGTATCCAAGAAGCTTGTGAGTTGGAACCACAGCTAAATCCAGAAGCGATATCTGGTGCTTTAACTGTTAAACACGGTCATATTCACCCAGAAAAAACAGCACTAGCTTACATCCAAGCTTTTCTACGGGCTGGCGGTGAAATGCAGATTACCCAAGTATTACAAGTACTGCAAGATGGTGTAAAAACCACTACTGCAACTTTCCACAGCGCGAACGTTGTCATCTGTGCGGGTGGACTCAGCCGCCAACTACTAAAATCTGCTGGTATTCCCGTAAAACTGTATTTTACCCACGCAGAAATCATTGAAACCCCACCTGTGGATGTGGAGTTACGCACCTTAGTTATGCCAGCGAATCAGCAACGGTTTCAACTCGAAGCTGAATCTTCTCAAGTTGATGAATTGTGGGATGGACTAGGTAATGAGTTAGTACCACCGATTTTAGATACGGGTGCAATTCAGTTTCAAGATGGTAGTATCCGCATTGGTCAAATTAGCCGTGCGATCGCAGATCCTCATGCCAAGGTAAACTCAGAGTCAAGTGAAAAGTGGCTGCGAAAAAGTGTTGGTCAAGTTTTACCAGCTTTGGGAAATTTACCAGGAACTTGGCATCATTGCTTGGTGGCATTTAGTAGCGATCGCCAGCCGTTGATTGGTACTATCCCAGGATTTGACAGCATTCATTTATTCTGGGGATTTAGCAGTCCTTTAGCGATCATACCACCTTTAGCAAAGCATTTTGCTAACTTTGCTTCTGGCAAGAAAGATGAAATTATTCTCCAGCTATCTCTTCATAATTGACAATAATTTCAGAAGACCGAGCTTAACAAAGATTAACATTGCAAAGTTATTTTTTTGTTACAAAAATCAGACATTTTGTATAAACAGTAACTTTTTACTAGTAAACTATCGCACTATCATCACATTTTAAAGTTTGATATTGTCAGCTTTCCATTAAGTTAGTTGATTCATCAAGAGGAAAATTCATCAAGATATGAGAAGACAATTTAACAGACGCAAGTTTTTAATCTACGGTTCTCTAACTTTTGGAAGCAGCTTTTTTATCAAAGCTTGCGCGAATAATTCCCCAACTGTTACAGAAAGTCCAGTCGCGTCTCCTGCTGCAACTCCTGCTGCGGCTACTGCTGGTAACACCATCAAAGTAGGTATTTTGCACTCTCTGAGTGGTACGATGGCTATTAGTGAAAAAAGCGTTGTCGATGCTGAAAAATTAGCAATCAAGGAAATTAACGCTGCTGGTGGTATCTTAGGTAAACAAATTGAAGCAGTTACCGAAGATGGTGCTTCTAACTGGGATACTTTTAGAGAAAAAGCAACTAAGTTAATCGATCAAGATAAAGTTGCTGTAGTTTTTGGTTGCTGGACTTCTGCTAGCCGTAAAAATGTGAAGCCAGTATTCGAGAGCAAAAATCACATGCTCTGGTATCCTGTGCAATATGAAGGACAAGAGTGTTCTAAAAATATTTTCTACACTGGTGCTGCACCAAATCAACAAATTGAGCCATCTGTTGATTGGTTGTTAAAAAATAAGGGTAAAGAATTCTTTTTAGTTGGCTCGGACTATGTTTTTCCTCGCACTGCTAACACAATTATTAAAGCCCAATTAGAAGCTTTAGGCGGGAAAACAGTTGGTGAGGATTATTTACCTCTTGGCAACACAGAAGTTACACCTATCATTACTAAAATAAAACAAAGTTTGCCCAATGGTGGCGTGATTTATAACACCTTAAATGGTGATAGTAATGTCGCTTTCTTCAAACAATTAAAAGGGGCTGGATTGACACCAGATAAATATCCCTCTATGTCTGTAAGTATTGCTGAAGAAGAAGTCAAAGCAATTGGTGTAGAATATCTCAAAGGTCATTATGCAGCTTGGAACTATTTCCAAACAGTAGACACACCTGCTAATAAGAAGTTTGTTGCAGCTTTCAAGAAAGAGTACGGTGAAAACCGGGTAACAAATGACCCAATGGAAGCAGCATACATCGCCGTTTATTTGTGGAAGCAAGCAGTAGAAAAAGCTGGGACTACAGACATAGCTAAAGTCAGTGCTGCGGCTTATGGTCAAACTCTAGATGCACCTGAAGGTAAAGTGACAATGGGTGCTAATCATCACATATCCAAAATTGTGCGGATTGGTCAAGTTAGGCAAGATGGTTTATTTGATATTGTCTATGCTACTCCGACAGCAGTTGAACCAGTTCCTTGGAATCAATTTGTAAAAGAAACTAAGGGATTTGCTTGTGATTGGTCTGACCCTGCTAAAGGTGGTAAGTACAAGAAAGTTTAAATAATTCGTAATTCGTAATTACTAATTAATCAATCTTAACTTTGTAGGGTGCGTTATAGCGAAGTGCAACGCACCATTTAGAGGATGTTTGAAAAGTGGTTGGCTGTGATTTTAATAGAATGATTACCCCCCTTAATCCCCCCTTGGAAAGGGGGGAAACCGGAAAATAATCTAGTTCCCTCCCCTTTATAAGGGGAGGGTTAGGGTGGGGTAAAAATATTTGATACATCAATCATAACTTTTAAAATTACAAATTAGTATGTGAGGGAAAAAGTGTTAACAGGTTTTTTAGAAGCTGTATTTAATGGCATTAGTATCGGTGCTGTATTATTAATTGCTGCATTGGGATTAGCCATTATATTTGGATTGATGGGTGTCATCAATATGGCACATGGTGAGTTGATGATGTTTGGGGCTTATACAACATTTGTTGTGCAAAATGTCTGTAAGCAATTGGGCGGAGTATGGTTTGAAGTCTATATATTTTTGGCTTTGATTATTGCTTTTATATTCACGGCTGCTGTGGGATTAATTCTAGAGAAAGGCGTGATTCGTTATCTCTATGGACGACCGTTAGAAACTCTCTTGGCAACTTGGGGAGTAAGTTTAATTTTTCAGCAGTTGGTTCGCAGCGTCAATTGGGTCTTGGTAATTGGCATAGCTATATTTTCTCTATTCTTTTTTGGAGGTTTATGGATTTTGAATTCCCGTACTGATTTGGGAAGGGTTCGTAACTGGATTGTGGCAGTAATATTTTTACTATCGTTAGGGGTGACAATCACAACGGTAAATTTATTAAGCAAAACTTATCAGCTAGCAGTAACTCAACCTTGGTTTGGCGCTCAAAATGTAGATGTAACAGCACCTACTTGGTTACAAGCAGGGATGTCTCTTGGTGGTGTGCAATTACCCTTTGCTAGATTATTTATTATCGCTTTAACAATAATCTGTGTGGCGGGAATTTATTTATTTTTACAACGTTCTAGCTGGGGTTTAAGAATTCGGGCTGTGACACAAAACCGGAGTATGAGTGCTTGTTTGGGTATCCCAACTCAAAAGGTTGATGCGATTACTTTTGCACTAGGTTCTGGTTTAGCTGGTGTGGCTGGATGTGCGATTAGTTTACTCGGTTCGGTGGGGCCAAATACGGGACAAAACTATATTATTGATACTTTTATGGTGGTTGTGGTTGGCGGCGTAGGGAATCTAGCCGGGACGATTGTTGCTGCTTTGGGTATTGGGACGGCTAATTTTTTAATTGGTTCTGGGACTCTGGCTTTGTTGTTTACTCCTGTTAAACCTTTGGCTGATTTCTTTACTTTTTTTGCGACGACGAGTATGGCGAAGGTGATGGTATTTGCGCTGATTATTGTGTTTTTACAATGGAAGCCTGGGGGGATTTTTCCGCAGAAGGGACGTACTGTTGATGTTTAAACGAACCGCAGAGACGCAGAGGGCGCAGAGAATGAGGAGGAGGGGAGGAGGGTTGTTAATTGAGGTGGGGGTGGTAGTTGCGATCGCACTTTTCCTTATAATTATCATGCCACTGTTGCTGTCGGAGTTTCGCCTGAATTTGTTGGGGCGATTTTTGTCGCTGGCGATCGCAGCTTTGGGTATTGATTTGATTTGGGGGTATACTGGTCTATTGAGTTTGGGACATGGTATTTTCTTTGGTTTGGGTGGATATGCGATCGCAATGTACCTAAAACTGCAAGTCCCTACTGGTGAATTGCCTGATTTCATGGGACTCTATGGGGTTACGGAACTTCCCGCGTTTTGGAAACCTTTTTATTCTTTTCCTTTGACAATAGCTGGTGTGGTGTTGATTCCAGGGTTATTGGCGGGATTGTTGGGATATTTGGTTTTCCGTAATCGTCTCAAGGGAGTTTATTTTTCTATCTTGACTCAAGCGGGAACGATTGTATTTTTCAACTTCTTTAACGGTCAACAACAATTTTTCAACGGTACGAATGGGCTGATAGATTTTACAACTTTGTTCGGGGCAACGGTCAGCGATGCGAAAACGCAGTTTGTTTTCTACACGCTAACGGTAGTGTTTCTCGCAATTACCTACGGTATTTGTCGCTGGTTGACAACTGGACGCTTTGGCAGATTGTTGATAGCGATTCGTGATGATGAAAGTCGGGTAAGGTTTTCTGGCTACGATCCTACAGATTTTAAGGTGCTGGTGTTTGCAGTTTCAGGTGCGATCGCAGGTATAGCAGGAGCATATTACACCATTCAAAGTGGTTCTGTCTCACCCAGAGCAATGGATATTGCTTTTTCCATTGAAATGGTGATTTGGGTAGCTGTAGGCGGCCGCGCTACTTTAATTGGCGCAATTGTCGGAACTTTGTTAGTAAATTATGCCCGTACTTTTTTAAGCGAACAATTTGCTGAAATCTGGCTATTTTTTCAAGGCGCACTATTTTTGATAGTCGTTACAGTGCTTCCCGACGGTATAGTGGGATGGTTGCGTAGTCAGAATATTTCTGTTTTCAATCGCCCTCAAGAAATTGCTACATATCCCACCTTGGAAGAAGACCCAGAAGTGCAACATGAACGCAAAAATATTGGAAACTGAAAACGTCACTGTGAGTTTTGACGGTTTTAAGGCGTTAAATCAGCTTAACTTTAGTATGGATGTGGGTGAATTACGAGTAGTAATTGGCCCCAATGGTGCAGGAAAGACAACATTTCTAGATGTGATTACCGGGAAAGTGCAACCAACCGTTGGGCGAGTTTTATTCAAAGGAAGAAACCTGCGTTCTTTACCTGAATATAAAATTGCCAGATTGGGAATTGGGCGAAAGTTCCAAACACCCCGAATTTACTTAAATTTAACGCCTCGTGAAAATCTAGAAATTACCAGTAACAAGAATAAAAATGTCTTTTCTACTTTGTTTGAACGTTCTAACGCTGTTGAAAAGAATAATATTAAAGGATTGTTAGAAACCATCGGTTTAACTCCAAAAGCTGACATCAGAGCAGGTTTACTTTCTCACGGCGAAAAGCAACGTTTAGAAATTGGGATGTTAGTAGCACAATCACCTGATTTATTACTTGTTGATGAACCAGCTGCGGGCTTGACAGATGAAGAAACTTATAAGATTGGCGAACTGCTTTTAGCACTAGCGCAAAGCCATTCCATTTTAGTTATTGAACACGATATGGAATTTGTGCGTCAAATTGCCAATAAAGTAACGGTATTACATGAAGGTTCGGTGTTATGTGAAGGAAATTTTGAGGAAGTGCAAAATGATTCTCGTGTGATTGAAGTATATCTAGGAAAACAGGAAGAATAAAAAACTCAATTGTACTTTCTATTCGCCTGGTGATTCTGCTCGATTTGCGCTATTAAATACCTGCTCTACTGTTAGCGCCCAATCAGCAATTACCACTGATTCCATAGAAGTTGCACCTGTAAATAACTTATCCTCATACTGTCCTTACACCCACTGGTAAATCGTAATTTGTTGCATCTGTCGGTCAACAATCCAATACTCCAATATTTCCCTAGCAGCATACTCCGTCCGCTTGTAGCGATAATCACGAACGCGATTGACCGTTCCCGGAGAAACAATATTTTGTTCAAAAATCAAATAGGAGTCCTACATCACACACTCTAGATATACTATAGTCACAAGCTTAGTGTATGAGGAAATATGAGGTTTAATGTAACGGTTGATCGTGATGAAGATGGTGCATGGATTGTAGAGTGCCCCAGTATTCCGGGTTGTGTGAGTCAAGGTCAGACTAAGAAAGAAGCACTAGAAAATATCAAAGATGCAATAGCTGCTTGTCTACAAGTTCGTGCCGAGCGCGGTTTGCCACTTACCATAGAGACTCACCAAGTAGAGGTTGTGGCTTAGTTATGGCCTCTGCTATTCCTGTTCTTAACGGACGTGAAGTTGTTCGTGTGTTTGAGTCATTTGGTTAGGAAGTTGCACGCCAAAGTGGAAGCCATATAATTCTGGTTAAAGAAGGAGAGTTAGCCACACTATCTGTTCCTGAGCATCGTGAAGTAGCGAAAGGAACGTTGCGAAGTTTGATTCGCACTGCGGGGCTTACAGTGAGCGAGTTTGTTTCTGCAATTTGAGTGGATTATGACCTTATCATATTGAGGTTATTGGACAAAAGCATAACAAATAAATCTTTCTTTTTGCCTCTGCGTTAAATTTTAATATCTACGTAATTTATAATGCTACAAATTTCTAATCTTGACGTTTACTACGGTGAAAGCCATATTCTTCGCAATGTAGATTTAAGCGTACCATCTGGGCAAATGATTTGCCTGATTGGACGCAATGGCGTGGGGAAATCTACATTACTCAAAACAATTATGGGTTTACTCAAACCCCGTAGCGGTACAATTAACTTAGCTGGAGAATTAATCAATTCAAAATCTCCCGACCAAAGGGCAAAGTTAGGAATTGGTTATGTCCCCCAAGGGCGAGAAATTATTCCCCGTTTGACAGTCAAAGAAAATCTGCTGCTGGGGTTGGAAGCTAGAAAGAAACCAGTAAAAAAAGCAGAAATTTCAGAGGAAGTTTTTAGCTTATTTCCGGTGTTAAAAACCATGCTTTCGCGGATGGGTGGAGATTTGAGCGGGGGACAGCAGCAACAATTAGCGATCGCACGTGCTTTAATGGGAGAACCTCAATTACTTGTCTTAGATGAACCCACGGAAGGTATTCAACCCTCCATCATCCTTGAAATTGAAGCCGCAGTCCGTCGCATCGTCGAAACCAAAGGCATTTCGGTTTTATTGGTAGAGCAACATTTGCACTTTGTCCGTCAGGCTGATTACTATTACGCTATGCAAAAAGGCGGTATTGTCGCCTCCGGTTCCACAGCCGAACTTAGCCAAGATGTGATTCAACGCTTCTTAGCTGTTTAATTTTGGAGATGTCTATATCAATTGTCTCAGAAGTAATCAAGTCTGCTGCTTCTTGTAAAAGCTCATGCTGTTCCTTTTGAATTACTTCCAAGCGACTAGAAATTTCTGCCAATCGTTGTTGTTTATTTGGTTGAAAATTTTCCAGTGGTAAAGCTGGTAGGATATCAGTTGTTTTAGTAGCCTTAATTTGTTGAACAGCAAAACTACCAGCTTTAGTTAAAGATAAAAAACCTACTTTAATCAAAGTCTGAAGCAATTTTAACGGAACTTGGAGTATTGACCAACTAGCTGTTTCAATTAAGCGGACAATTGCTTTGATGATGCTCCAAATTAGAGCAAGTGCAAACAGCAAAACCACTATACTAATAATTGGATGATTAGTCGCCCAACCTAGTATTTGAACTAACCTAAAAAATATCGGGTGTTGTGTCACCCAATCACCTACAGAAAATGCCATTGCATCTTTAACTGCGCCCGATGTTGTACTTTTAAATTTCTCAGCAGTTTGCCAAGTTTGCTCTAAACTTGTTGTAACTGTATCAGTTGTTGTAGTTGCTGTCGTCTTTAAAGACTCTCCAACTTGCTGTGCTGAGTTACTTAGAGAATTAACGCTTCCACCTACAAAATCTTTTACATTTTGCAAGCGTTGTAAAACTCCATTAGGCAAATGTATGTCTATTTGGGATTCCATAAAATGTTATAAATCCAAATCACCTTGACTTGCAAGTTGCAATTGTTATCAAACAGAATTCAGGAGTCAGAATTCAGAATGAATTCTGTACGAGTGGCGGATGAATAACTGGGTTTAAGACCCCCACCAAATTTTAAATTTGGTGGTCTTCAATCAGTGGCGGGTCTGAATCCCCGACTGATTGATTCTGACTCCTGAATTCTGACTTCTGAATTCTTCTTCAATCTCTAGCTTTTTTGAGTACTTCTGGATGAGAATTTGATTACTTTTAATATTTCTCTAACTCGAAGCGCTAGTATAAAACCGTAACGCAAACCGCCAAAACCAAGTAGAAGCGAAAAACAACGCTACTGCTAATATTGCCGCACCTATCAACCAGCTAATTTCACTGCGACCCAGTAACACCTGGGCTGGTACAGTAGTTAAAAAAGCCACAGGCATCACAAAGGTGAAGAAAAAGCGGTAAGTAGTGGGATATGCAGCGATGGGATATCGCCCAGCTTCCAACAAACCACTCAGCACTTCGGTAGCGTTGTATATTTTGACGAACCAAATACTCATCGATCCCAGCATAAACCACAGACTGTATAAAATCACGAAGCTGAATAATAACGGCAGCATACCAATTAGATAGCCATTTATCCCTACACCGAGGCGTTTACCTGCATAGCCAATAATAATACAACCAAAAACTAAATCCGGCAGTCCCCAAGGTGAAAGGGTATGAGTGGAAAGCCAAAACTGACTGCGGATAGGCTTTAATAATATAAAGTCCAAAGTGCCTTCCTGGACATGGCGGACAATGCGATTCAAGTTTGACGCTAGAAAAGTCGCAGAAAAGCCTTGTAGTAAGGTAAAAATTCCTAAAACTACTAAAGCTGCTTCCCATGACCAGCCACTAAAAGTATAACCAGTGCGGTAAAACAAGAATAGTCCAAAGAGGCTACCCGCAAGATTTCCCAAGCTGGTGAGGGTAGCGATGAAAAAATTAACACGATACTCTAACTCAGCTGCGATCGCAGCACCCCAAAATAGTCTTAGTACTTTCAAATATCTTTGCATCTTGCACCCACAACCTAAAATGTCCTATTTGTAACTATCTTTATAAAAATTACACAATAACTTTTTGTAAATTTAATATTACTTTTTATTCAGGAAAATTGCTAAACGTTAAGATATTTTAGGCTTATTCTTTAACGGTAAAAGATTTTATGCATTTAGATTTACCAGACCTAATTACAAAAATTGGCTACTTTGGGGTATGGGCAATTATCTTTGCCGAATCTGGCTTGCTAATTGGTTTTTTTCTGCCGGGAGATAGTTTGCTATTTACTGCTGGATTTCTTGCATCTGTTCCAGAACCAGTGTTTAACATTTGGGTGCTGATTTTTGGTGCTTTTGTTTGTGCAGTCCTTGGTGATAATGTTGGCTACGCTACAGGACACAAATTTGGTAGAAAATTATTTCAGAAAGAAGATTCATGGTTGTTTCAGAAAAAACACTTGGTAAAAACCCAGGATTTTTATCATAAACATGGCAAAAAAACGTTAGTTTTGGCGAGATTTACACCGATTATTCGGACTTTTGCGCCAATTGTAGCTGGACTTGGTGCCATGCATTACCGAACATTTATGTCTTACAACTTAATCGGTGGCTTTCTTTGGACATTTGGCATTACTCTGTTAGGATTTTTCTTAGGAAAATCTCTGCCACCTGAACAGGTAGATAAGTATTTATTACCAATTATTGGATTAATTATAATTATTTCTTTAGTACCATCGATTATTCATGTAGTACAAGAGAATAGGGCAAATAAAAGTTAAAATATCTTTTGGATTTACTAAGTAAACCAAGTTTTAGAACCTTTCTCTCTGTGTTCTCTGTGGCTCTGTGGTTCGTTATTTAATCCAAGTATTGTTAGGTTGACATACTACGGATTAATTGCAGAATTAGCCATTTTGATCAAAGAAGTGCGATCGCCACCTTTCAACCCAACAACATATTGCACACCCTGTTGTCTCCAAGTCAAGGTAGCATCTGAGCAACCCGCACCACAAGTAAAATCTACAAAATAGCCAGTGATTCCCTTAGCTAAGGATACACGTTTCCCATTCAGATGGGGTGTTTTGCGGGTTACAGCTTCAGCCGTAACCGCGCCCAAACGACAAGCAGAAGCACCATAACAATCGGGAGTGAAAGCAAGTGAAATCTCGTAGTTTTTTGGCGTAGCATAGTCTATATTTGCGTAAATTGGATTTTTCCCATCCGACTCAGGAATAAACCTCGGTAAGAGAATCCGAATCTGAGTTTTTTGCTTTAATTTTGGCAAAATAGATTTAAAAACTGGGTGTGGCGGGGTTTTACTCTGCTGTGCTATCAGTTGGGACTGATTGTTTATATTGGCTATGGCTGAATTGTGAAAGCTGTTAATGCTGACTAATAAAAATACGCCACACACAGCACTAATATTTCTAAAGCTTAAAATCATCTTTGAAAACCTGTTTCATCTAAAGTCTTTATTTGTAATACCCATTTTGAGTAGCAAATTACCTATTAAAGATAAAGAGCGCTTTGAGTCAGTTAGACTAAAGAAGAAATTACTTAATAAGTTTTAATAATTCTGTTATGAGTACTGATTCACCTGTTAATTCCCCAGATAAGTCTGAATCTCCATTAGGGAAGCGTTTGAGAAACTTCTTAATTGTAATGGTAGCGATCGCTCTTAGCGTTGCCCTAGTCTTAGGATTGCGAACTGAAACAACTTCGGCAACCCTAGCCAAATTAAGCGAATCGTCCACACCGCTAGAAGTAGCCGTCAGCAACGGCAAACCATCTCTAGTAGAGTTTTATGCTGACTGGTGTACTGTCTGCCAGAAAATGGCACCAGATATCACTCAACTGGAAACAGAGTATGCTGACAAGATGAATTTTGTCATGCTGAATGTGGATAATACCAAGTGGCTACCAGACATGCTGAAATATCGGGTAGATGGGATTCCCCATTTTGTATTTTTGAGTCAGCAAGGCGAAACCATAGCCCAAGCAATCGGCGATCAACCCCGGACGATTATGGCTAGTAACTTAGAAGCTTTAGTTACTGGTTCGTCTCTCCCTTATGCCCAAGCTAGCGCTAGCGGGAAAGTTTCTAAATTTTCAGCCCCAGTAGCGCCAACGGCTAATCAAGACGATCCCCGTAGTCATGGTAGCCAAGTAGTAGATTAGCACATTGGAAGCATGGGGTACGAGTGCAGAAAAAGAGCGATCGCGCACCTTTTATAAGTCTCTCGGTAAGCGTAAAACTCAGTGTCTTTAGACCTGAGAGTGTCAAGAGTATTTTAAAACCGAGTTTCCCCATCCCCTTCAACGAATAGATTCCCGCTTCAGACGTTTGTGAGCGTACATTAATTCGTCAGACTTGGCAATTAGTTGTTCTAGTGACATATTACTTCCTGGTGAGTAACGCTCTATCCCCATACTCATCGAAAGTTTATATCTACGGTTTTGCTGTTGATTAAAATTGGCAATATTTTCTTGCAGACACGATTGGATGCTATCAGCATCCTTAAAATAACTGGAGATGAAAACAATAAATTCATCTCCGCCCAAGCGAGCAACAACATCCGAATTCCGAAAACTTTGCTTGAGTAATTGACCAGCATCAACAATTAAGGCATCTCCTATATCATGGCCAAGGGTGTCGTTAACCTGTTTTAGCCCGTCTAAATCAATGAAAATAACCCAACACAACAATTGCATCCGGTGAGCAATTTTCAACTGTTGTTCAGCCATCACGAAGAAGCCACGACGGTTACGCAAACCTGTTAGTTCATCAGTCAGCGATAGCTGTCTTCCTTCCATCTCTGATTGTTTGCGGTTGCGAACTTCTTGAATGAGTTCCATCTGAGCGATCGCCTGCCGAGTTAGGCGGCGCAGTGCATCTAACTGCTGGTAACTTAGCTGACGAGGAACGGTATCAATAACACATAATGTTCCGATGGGCAAACCATTGGGCGTAACTAGTGGCGCACCAGCATAAAAACGAATTTTGGGATTACCTTTGACCAAAGGATTGTTAGCAAAGCGATCGTCTTTAATGGCGTTGGAAACCACTAATATATCCTCTGGTTGCAGAATAGCATGAGAGCAAAAAGCCGACTCTCTGGGTGTTTCCCTAACTTTTAGTCCAATCTTAGATTTAAACCATTGGCGATCGGCATCAATTAAGCTAATTAAAGCAATTGGAGTTTTACAAATGTAAGCAGCAAGAGCAGTTAGGTCATCAAATGCTTGTTCGGGTAGGGTATCTAGAATATTGTAATCTGCCAATGCTTTGAGCCTTTCTACTTCATTTTCAGGTAGAGGAGCAGTTGGCATTTTCACAGATAAGTGTCCGAGCCTTAGCCAGGAAAGTGTAGTACGGTAGAAATTTTGCAACAACCGCAGGGTTAACTCTCCAGCATTAAGGCTGCATGATATAAACATCTCTGCAACGAAAATCAACATTCGGTTGAATATACAGAAATATTGTATTGCATGATGTTCTTCATGCCTTTGGTTTGCTCTGTTGTTCATATCACCCTAACTTTCACCGTGCAAATTCCCTAAGTATCTATATGCTTACAAGGTCTTATGCCCAAAGCCCGCTTGAAAATTATTAATATAAACTAAAATTTATCAAAACTTATTATATTGTTAAATCTGAACCTTTTTTATACCACTAATTTGTTTAAATTTAAATAAATTCCGAGGATTGGAATCTAACCCTCGGAACTTCTCTTTCTCTGCCAGAGGCTGCGCGAAGGAGAGCGGCAGACAACTAAGGTGATTTCTAGGGAAGAAAATACCAATGCTGAGGAGTTTCGACTCCGCTCAACTCTCGACTATGAAGTTGGTTGAGCGAACACGAACAGCGTCTCACAGAGAAGTCGAAACCAACGGTTGCGACAAATTCATTAATAGAATTTACCTAAGCAGACTCCCGACAAAAATAAAAATGTGCGATCTTGCGATCTATTGATCAAATAAATAAAAAGTTAGGGTGTGTTGTGTTCCGGTGTGTTAGGCGCTTCAATTATCTTTTTTGTAACCAAAATTCTCGAAATATGCGCCTAACACACCCTACAGAAATTTCATTTTTCCTCGATCAAAAATCTCTTAGTCTTTATACGACTCCAAAATCCCACTGCGAATCATTAATTGTGGCCAAAATAACACAAAAAATCCCATCCACGTCACTATAGGGATCGAGACAAGAATTGTTAGCCAGATAGTTTTAAATAGTAACCAGCTACCACTAATCAGGGTTATACCAGTGAGAACTATAGACCAGGGCTGACACCACCAAGGTTTATAGCTCCAAGGACTTATGGGTTTTTGTTCAGACATTAATTTTATTAAATAAAATTCAAAATTTCCTTTTAAGCATTTTTAAACATTATGCCTTATATCCCCACTGAATTTGGTACTTCCGTTTCCAGTGGCGGGATATACAGCACTTCCGGCGGCTATCAGGTACACCCTGAAAGCTGAAAGCTATGATAGGAGAGGGGTAAGAGGAAAATTTTATTGCATAATAGCCGGAAGCGCTGTAAGGCGGTTGATAAGGATTGCATTTAATATTAATTTTTTGCACAGCAAAGACAAATATTTTATCCTCTAGGAGCCTGGATAAGAATCATCGTAATATAAGCCCAAGGGTAAACTTTTCTGAGACGACAAGTTTCAAGCGATCGCTACCACCGGAAAGCAAAGGAGTTCATAATCATGTTAGGGGGAATTTAGTTACAGAACCTGCTGTTTAGTAGAAAAATGTTTTGTCCCACCGCAATTTATTAAGGAAATTCATCAAAAATGTTACTGCATTTAAGTACTTGGCAAGAAGTCGAAGCTTATTTACAGCAGTCACGGGGTATTATTTTCCCTATTGGTTCCACAGAACAACATGGCCCAACGGGGTTGATTGGTACTGATGCCATTTGTGCAGAAGCGATCGCTCATGGTGTAGGTGATGCAATTCAAGCGATCGTTGGTCCTACAATCAATGTGGGGATGGCACTGCATCACACTGCTTTTCCTGGTACAATTAGTCTACGCCCCAGTACTTTAATTCAAGTAGTGCGAGATTATATAACTTCTTTAGCCAAAGCTGGTTTTACTAAGTTCTACTTTATCAATGGACACGGCGGTAACATTGCTACCCTCAAAGCTGCATTCTCAGAAACTTACGCGCATTTAGAAGATTTGCAGATTTCCAATGCTCAACACGTGCAATGTCAAGTAGCAAACTGGTTTATGTGCAATTCTGTATATAAACTGGCTAAAGAATTATATGGGAATCAAGAAGGTTCTCATGCAACCCCAAGTGAAGTAGCTCTCACCCAGTACATTTATCCAGAGGCGATTAAGCAAGCACCCCTTTCACCAGAAGTTACAACCGGACACAAAATTTACAGTGCAGCGGATTTTCGAGTCCATTATCCAGATGGACGTATGGGTTCAAATCCGGCTTTAGCAACGCCAGAACACGGTAAGCAATTTTATGATTTGGCGGTGAAAGAACTGAGCAATGGGTATTTGGAATTTTTGAACGCAGAGTAAAGAATGTTGAGTAATTTATAATTAAGGCTTAATACAGTATTCCATAAATTCGTAACAAATTGAGTTCCCTACTGAGAGGGCTTGTCAAGACTCAATCACGCGACAAACTTGTGAAATCTTGTACTGAGAAATCGCAGCATTCTATTTTTTTTTTGTTGGCTTGGCATACTCCAAATTTCCCGTAAAAATAATGTGGCTACAAACCAAGGCTCAAGCAAGTAGCGTCTCCAAAGTCTTTTCGGTTCAGACACCAAGCGATACAACCATTCCAAACCCACCCTTCCCATCCAGCGAGGAGGAGTAGGTATTACTCCTGCTACATAGTCCATGCAAGCTCCACTAGTCAAAATACTATTGGCATGAATATATTCCAGATTTTCAGAAATCCAATGCTCTTGGCGTGGCATACCCATTCCTACCATTAATACATGAGGTTTATAAGCATTAATTGCAGCTAGAGTAGCAAGATTTTCTTGACTATCTTTATCCATATCAATGTAGCCATGAGCGCAACCAATCTCTAAACCAGGAAACTTCTCGCGCAAAATACTTGCTCCTTCTTCAGCAATTCCTGGCTTTGAACCTAAATAGAATACACGCCAGCCTTTATTAGCTGCTTCCGCCATCAGGGGCCATATCCAGTCAGCATAGGTTACTCTTTGTTCTCGTTTCATAGGAAAGCCTAACAACTTTCCAATCAACAATAGAGGCATACCATCAATATGTATATATTCAGCCTGGGCATAGAAAGCTTGCATTTCTGGGTCATTATGAAAGAGATAAAGACTATGCATGTTGTGATTTGCGATAATCCACTTCTGCTTTTTCTCAACAGATTCTTCAATTAATAAATTTAACTCTGGGATAGAGAGTGCATCAACTTTAACACCAAGAAATTTATAAGAAAATCGTTTTTTCATGACTTAAAATTTTTATTTTTTGAATTATGAGAGTTAATGTCACAGCAAAGGTGATTATTTAAAAAGGAATTGTTAACAATATTTAAATATTTCCAAATTTAAATATTAATAAAAATTAAGTCTCCTTATTAACTAAGAATGACTTGTTTTCATCAGGATTTCGGCGACATTGTGCGCTCTTGCATTCCAGGAATATTTTTCTGTAATTAAGGTATGTGCTGTATCTACAAGTGATTGATATTTATCAAAATTTGAGGCTGCATCCAGTACTGTATTAGCTACTTCTTCAGTAGAGTATCCTGTTACTAGAAGATGTTCTAAGTGCCGAAACTCTTCTAAACCTCGCAAGCCTTCTGGTGTTGATACAACTAACTTTTTACTAGCAAAATAATCTAATGCTTTATTACGAGCGCCACCAGCTACTGCTTGTTTTGAGAATGGTAGCAAAGCAATATCCGCATATTTAACATGGTCAACGAAATCATCTCTTTTAGGTAAAAACCCTAAAAAAGAAATATTAGAGGGTATCGGTTCTGAAATATCACTACTATCCCTACCTATAACAACAAAATGGATTTTTTCCTGATGATTTTCAAGATGTTTCGCAACCTCAATAGTCATTGACACAGACATATCATTACTTGGAAACTGAAATGTTTTAGGAGCAATAAGAATCACTATTTTTGCTGGTCTAAATGCTTGATAGGGATCTTTATTCAACAACAATTCAGTATTTAGTAAGTCTTCAGTAACTCCATTCCCAATACTATAAATTTCCTGTGGAGTTTTACCATACCACTGGGAAATTAGTTTAGGAATGGAGTCACCTGCTGCAATAATTGGACTACCAGAGAATATCAAAATTCCCTGAGCAATATATGTCTTAATACATTGTACAAACTCTTTGAAAGGATTGGCAACTGAAAACAAGCGCATCCAGTATTCATACGCTGAAAATGTATGAAAATCTAATACAAGAGAGGAATTTCTCTGTTTTCTAAGCTTAAGTGAAATTAGAGCAGCTAATCCAGGTAAAGTTTCTTGAGCATAAACTATATCTGGACAAAACTCATCGATACACTTTTCTATCGTTTGAATATATGACTTTAGGCTTCTTGAGCCAATCGAAGCAGAAGGAGCATAATTAACAGATGAACAGTCTAATCCTAGCTGGAAAACATCAAAATCTTTAGTAAGATATTGTCCTAGATAAAAAGGTCTAGTAAATGCACCAAATGGTTGACTGGAATCCAGTGTTGAGACAATTAATAAGCGTTTACCCATAACATTATTTATTAAGTAATAAATTGAGTTTTTACAAAAGATTTTTAACTTACTTAGATAGCTATAAGTTATCTAAATATTATAATGTGCCTATTAGCTAAATCAGATTTCCGAGTTAGTTTGGCTGATATCGTCAGAAAAGGTAGGAGAGATTGCCAAATTTTTGTAACCAATAATTGCTCTAATGTAGGGTAAAAACCAGTAAAATATCCATAATGGGCCAGAGTGTCTAATACAAAATATAGTCCAGGGTTTTAATGGAAATCCTTTAATTTGCAGTACTTTTTTCAAGCGCTGTAATATGCTTAAATTGGTATCTACCCAACTATTACGAATGGAGTTTTTAGTACAAGTACCAATATATCCAGGAGCTACCCATATTTGACAACCTAATTTACGCGCTCTGAGGGCATAATCTAAATCTCCTAAACTGTGAATAAAAGCTGTATCAATATTCCCAACTTTTGCAGTAACAGTTTTAGGAATTAGCACACAGTTACCATACATAGCATCACATTGTTGCATAACCGAACTGGGTTCTAAAAATTCAAATTTGTTAGAATACCACTTTTTAGATTTTATTGCTCCACCATAGGTTGCTTTTCCTGTCATTGGATCTTTAGTTGAACCAACTACAATTGAGTCTGGATAACCTTGCTCAGATAAATTTTGATGAATCTGTAATAATTTACTGACAGCATTAGCTTCTAGAAATGTGTCATCATTTAACCACAGATAATAGTCATATTGATTTTTTATCGCCTCACCAAAGGCGAGATGCATCCCTCCCACCCAAAATAAATTACCATTACCCTGAAGAATATGTACCTCTGGATATTCTGCTTTGATAGCTTGTGCAGTTCCATCAGAACTCCCATCATCAGTTAGATAGACATCACAATTATTTTTTTGCTCATATAAAGTATGTAGACAGGTGAGAGTTATTTCACGCCTATTATGACAGGTCATTATTACAGCTAGATTTGCTTTTTTCATCCTATTTACCTCATGTAGTTTATCTGGAAATGATCAATACAAATAATAAAGCTAAAGGTAATTATTTTGATTATGTTTAAAGTTTAGCCATTTTTTCTATCCAACCACTTAAATTAATATCTAAATTAAAATTTCGTAATTTTTGTTCTATTCTTCTAACGACCAACATATATCGATGTAAAACTGATACACGAGGCATTTGAAGCCTGACAACCTCTTGACACAACCATCGATATTTTTCGGAATCAATATTAAGTTTCTTCAATTTTTTTATTTGTGCATTCCAATCGTTATAAAAGAATAAATTGAAATAATGAATCGATGTAATATCATTCCAATATTTAATTTGTAGTTCTGGTGATAAGCGGTTATGTAAAGGTAACGGATAACTATAATTAGGAGGAAGATGTTCGACATTTTCTTCCAAAGCACATAAAGTTACAGATAAAACAGACTGCTCAACAAAATAAATACCTTGAGGAGGAGTGATATCAAGGCGCATTACTTTTTCAAAATTCTCTTTCCAAGCTGTAAATATACCTGCACTCCTTCTCACAACGACCAAGCCAGAATTCCAGTAAGCTCTAATTTTTTTCTTACCGATTGGTGTTTCAACAAATACCTCACGCTTTACCCCCAGCACTTCATATAATTTTTGCCAGTACCATTCTTGAGAGTCTCGTAAACCTGTAGAGCCAATTCCTTGACCATACTCAGGACGTAACCGGGCGTTACAATTTACAGGTAATAAAAATTCTTTTGGTTCCGAAAAAAAGCATTTGTCACTGTCTAGAAAAACCAGTATTTCTGCATCGATATTTTGTTCTGCATAAGCACACGTTAGGGGTTTATTTGCTAAATAATATTCATGGAATTCTTGATTGATCGGGATTTGTTGATGATTTACCTGCAACGCTTCAAATGCTTTTTGGGTTTGCTTTGCTATAGGTTCACCCACTCTAGGATGAAAACTATATATAGGTGTATCTTTCAATTCTCCACAGAATTTACGAATACTTTCTGCAAGCATTAAAGATTGAGCTTCTAAGCGTCCAGGCTCTGTACAAATTATAAAAACTATAGGTATTGACATATTATGAAGTATTGATTTACTAAGTTAATTACTAAATGAAGATTTATTTTTTATTACCAATATCTCCTGGAACAAAGCTGAATAACGACGTGCTTGAAGTTCCAGAGTAAATTCCTGTTCTGCTTTTTTGTGAGCATAAAATGACAGTTTTTCTAACCTCTGCTCATCTTCAAGTACCCAGGCAATTCCTTTGGCGAAATCGTCAACTTCATAAGGGTTAGCTAAATAGCCATTTTTCTGATGGTCAACAATATCTTTTAAACCAGTTGCATTAAATGCAACAACTGGAGTACCGCAAGCGAGAGATTCAGAAGCCGTTTGTCCAAAAGATTCTTGCAAAGACGGTACAAGCATCACATCAGCTGCTGAGTAAAGAGTTGCTAAAGATATATCATCATATAAATGCCCCAAATAGTATGTTTTGAATCCTAAATCAGGTGGAATTTCGGGTTGAGATGCCCCAAAAATTACCACTTCAAAGTCGTCCTTCCATCCCGATTTACTCAATTCTTGTAAAGCTGGCTGCAACAAATGAAATCCTTTATTGCGATCGCTTGTTGCCTGTATTGCTCCAAAGAGAATTAGCTTTTTGTCTTGAGGTAACTTCAGTGTTTCTCGTGCAAAATATTTATTAATAGGTCGATATTTTTGAGTATCCAATCCGTGAGGAATCACCTCAATTCGCAAATTCTGGAACAAAGAACTGGAACGAGCGCACTCTGCTAACCAAGAACTTGGGGAAACCAGAGTTAAGTTAACATTTTTCCAAGCTTTTACTTTGCGCCGCCATACCCAACGGGATAAATCCCATTCATTACTACTGTTGAGTTGGGGACAAGATCCACAGGATACTTTGTAGCGATCGCATTCTCCAATAACGTGACACCCTCCAGTAAATCCCCACATATCATGGAGTGTCCAAACTAAAGGACGCTTCAGTTTAGGCAACGTTTCTATTTGCATAAAAGCGGCGCTAATCCAATGTAAATTGATTATATCTGGATTAATCTGAGCAACTTTAGGAATAACTCTATCTGGCAACCATTGAATAAAAAATGGAGTATTTTTCTTTTGAGGATAAAGCTTTAATGGTAGACTTTCAAATGTCAATTTAGCCTTAGCAATGCCTTGAAATAGTCTAAGCTTAGGAGCAATTACTGTTTGATCGTTACTAGATTTTTCCTGGACTAGCATTTGTGACTGTAGTCCTATATCTTGTAAACCTGTGTGCAAGCGATAGGCAGCCCTTGCAGCACCTCCACCAATATCGTGAGTACTAAGATGTAAAACTTTCATTTTTATTAACTGCGTAATTAGTAACTAAAATATTCTTATGATTTCGTTGATATTCAAGGGTCAAAGATAACGAGGTGGTGACATACATTAACCAATTCCAACTAGGAGTTAATAATCTCGCTTCTGAGAAATTAACTATTACAATGATAATTAGCATCTGCATTGGCCAATAATCTTCCGGCTTTTTAGCCATAGAAATAATTCGAGTTAATGCCATTATAAAGAACCTGATAAACCCTCCTGCGAAAGTCAAAAAACCTAAAAATCCTAATTCTAACAATAGTTCTAAAAACCCATTGTGAGCATTACTTGCCCAATCATAAGTAGCTCTTAAATTAGATGCATCAGTACTAGTCCAAAACCCGGAAAATCCATAGCCTAACCAGGGCCTTTCCCAAATTTTAGACATCACTAGCTCCCAGAGATCAGAACGTCCATTAAAGGTAAGGTCTTTGCCAGAAGTACCAACTACAGTGTCGGCATTATTGATAAGTAATGTTACACCAAGAATTACTAACATTAATGCCGAAGTAATCATAATAACTTGTAGTTTATAATTAGTTTTTTGCAAGGATTTATAGATTGGCAAAAGTAATATCATTGTTAATATAATTGTTAAAGATGTTGTGGAACGTGACAGGATAATTAGACATACAGATATCCCACATATTCCCCACATCAACCAACGATATCGATTGCTACTAAGAGCAAGGTGTAAAAAAACTCCTGCACTCCAAGCCATCATGTATCCTAATTCATTTTTATGACCAAAAATTCCGCTCCACATACCTACTAATTCAGCTGATTTGTGAATATAACCTGGTATAAATGCAGAAAATAGCATCGATAATAATGCAGATGCACCAAGAGCCCAAGCGATTAGTCTCATTTGTTCCCGGAGAGAATAACGCATTGCTAAATAAATTGCCAGAAAGTATAGTCTGATTAAACCTCTCATATAAGTAAGACTCGAACTTAAGTCTCCTGACCACAAAATAGAAAATGCAACTATTATTAATAAAAGAAACTGTAACGGACTTCTAGTAATTACATAAAGAAAGCCTTTCCAGTATATAAGTAGAAAATAAAATAGAATTAAATATGAAACTATATTAAATATAGTATCTAGCTTATCGCCTCCAAGGGTAGATGTAGAAATTTCTTGTGCAGGATGTATCGTCAATGCTCCTACAGTAATGAGTAATAGCAAGATGGTTAATATTTTTTCTGTTAACTTTACTTTAGTTTCTGACATTTCATTTTTCTATTAATTTACTAGATTCCTCGTCATTTTTTGACTGTAGAGTAATTTAATTTTTTCTTCAATTCTTCTTTAAAAATATCTAATGCAGTTGCTTTATAGACTGTTTTTTGTGTAAAAGTATCTGCCTCTATATTCCTCACAATAAAGGGTGGATGATTTAAAGGAAATTCCATTGCTTCCATTGACATATTAATAAACGAAAATTCTTGCTTAGAATTAAAATGAGTTGCGTCTGCACCAACACCAACATTAGAAATCAAATTGACATTGGGAATAATGCTTAAACTACCCTGCATCCAACAAGCAAATGTCCATTGATAATCCCAGGTTATACCTGTAGGATTGTTATAAACAGACCGAAATATTCGTCGCCAATAGTTTACTGCTTTCGGATCTATAAGAATATGATGTAAAAGGTTTTCTGCTTCTACTTCGTTCCAGAGTTTGATAGTCAAATCATAATGTTGCCAAGCACGCCTCCAACTTGCCCAGCCCCAACAGTGGTTATAGCGAGAAAAATAATAACTGTAATTTGTGCGTTTTCGTCCAAATTGAACATTTTGGGCAGATATGGTGGCGATTCTAGTATCATGTCTATATTTTTCCAGTAGTTCTTCACTAAATCTGAAAAAAGTCGGGTCAGGGATACAATCATCTTCTAAAATAATTGTCTCTTCAACATTATTAAATACCCAATCTAAACCACTAGATACTCGTTTCGCACAACCTAAGTTGATATCAGAATAGTTCTTAATAACTTCACATTCCCAATCAACTTTTTCAATAATTGCTCTAGTTTCTTCACATTTTTCCGCCTCACCTTCACGGTCACTGCGCGGGCCATCTGCAATGACAAAAAGTTTTTTTGGCTTCGCTTGGCGAATAGCTTCAAAAACTTTCTCTGTTTTTTGTGAACGATTAAAAATAATAAGAGTTACTGGTGTTTGCATCTTTGATTAATTTTTCTAATTTCATTGATATAAAAAAGTTAAAGATAACAATCAAAATTTATAAAAAGGAAGTAATGATTGCATCTGAATATTAAATATTTTTTGTGTTCTTTTATCAAATGCATTGCATAGAAAAGCAGCACAAGCTTGAGAGATTATTGTTGCGATCGCAGCACCCAATCCTGCATATTTAGGAATCAGAAAGAAATTAAGAATAATGTTTAGTATTGCTCCAAATAAAGTTTTACCTAAAGAAACGTGGTTTAAACCTTCAGCGATAAACCACGGTGATGTCGCAAGACCCATAAATACAAACAAAGAAGTCCAAATATGAACTGCTAATATTGGCCCGGCTTCTGCATATCCACTTCCGAACATAGCCATAATTATCTTGTCGGATAGAAATGTCATTGGAAGAGCAATCGCCAAAGACATACATGTCATTAGACTAAGTAATTGTCCTATTCTCTGATAGTAAAGACTTTCTGATTTTTCCTTAGCGGCATAAATTGAAGGAGCAACAGAAGAAACAATAGCCCCTGGAATAAAATACCAAATTTCAGAAATACGTACAGCAGCAGAATAAACTCCAACCTCACTATTTCCGATCATTTGACCTAACATTACTTGATCTATTTTCATAAAAATCAAAATGGCGAATCCTGAAAAAATTAGAGGTAAACTATCTTTCAAAAGAGTTTTAGCCTCAGCAAAATTCCAACGCCATGACAACAATGAAGAAGTTTTGATTTGGTAAACAATTAGCAATCCAATTGCACTCATCCCAAATTCTGCTAATGTTATCCAAGCAAAAGCTAATAATGGCGCTTTTGTTAAAATTAGTGATATTTTAATCAGACTATTTAGTAGAAAAGCTAAATTTTTAGCAATTACAGCGTATTTTGACTGTACTTGTGATTGAAACCACAATTCAACAGTATCAGTCGCTCTAAAAACTCCTGCCATTGCTAAAATTGCAACTAGCCATATCTTAAGCGTTTCATGCTCACCTAAGAAAAATAGAGTTATTACTGCAAGTAATACAGAGGAAATTCCACCCAAAAATTTTAACCAAAAAGTGGTTCCTAAAATCTCCTCTTTATTTGATGATTCGCGTAAAAGATGGCGAACTACTACATCATCTAGTCCTAAAGTAAAAATTGGGCTAAACAAGGTGACAAAGGCTAAAGCATAGTTAAAAAGACCATACTGCTGTACTCCTAAGTAGCGTGCTAACCATACTCCTATAACTAAGCTTGCACCCATACGCAGAATGCGATCTGCAAATAGCCAACCTGTATTAGCAATAATTGCACGCAGCCTCGAACGAGATTTTAATTGCGATAAACTTTGAAGTTTAAATTTACTTAGCATTGCTTTTTAATTTAACCATTTGAGATTTTTCCTCTTGACTTTATAAATTGTGCTACCTTCAAAATCCATAAAAAAATACAGGCACGATCGTTTACCTATTTTTTAATTTTTCAGTCATAAAAATCTTTATAAAATAGATGAATAGCAAAAAAATACCCTTGATTTTCCAATAAAAATTATTTTCAAACAAAAATATTATTTTCAAATAACAAATAAAATCTTTAGATTTTGGGCATGGTATTGTTTTTAATTCATTTAGGGATGTAAAAGCTAATAATAAAGGCAAGGTATAGTTATTTTTTTGAAGAATGTAGTTAAATAAAGAATTGCATTTCCAAAATCTTTTATATTCATAGCTTTTATCTATATCTATAAACTTCTTGTTATGAAATTGATTATTTTGATGTATTCTATATCTTACTAAAGGTTTAGATATATAAAACTTTTTAGCTCCTACCAAGGAAGCTCCCCATACTAGACAGTCATCAGCTCTAACACGCCAATCTTCTATATATGGGATAGGTAAAAATTTACTGATTATTTCTCGACGTATTGATAATGTTGAAGTTATAGAGCCAATCCATTCACCAGTGTATAAAGTTCTGATTACTGAATAACCTAAATCTAAATCAACTATATCAGTTTGAAATATACCTTCTATTGCCCCAAATTTTTTATACGCACAAAATATAAAATCACATTCACTCCTTCTATTATAAAAACTTAGGGCAGTTTCTAAATATTCAGGTTCATAAATATCATCAGCATCTAAGAAAAATAAAACATCTCCAGTTGCAGCTAAAAAGCCTTCATTAAAAGATGACAATTGTCCTTGATTTTTTTGTTTCAAAATATATTTAACATTATTTTTTTGTATAAACTTAGCGATAACTGCTGCCGAATCGTCTGTAGATGCGTCATCAACAATAATAATTTCATCAAATTTAACTGTTTGATTTAAAGCGCTGTCGATTGCTTCTGATAGGAAGCCAGCATAATTATAATTGTTAATCAAGCAAGATGTTTTAATCTTTGTTATATCCATATAAAACTGGGTATAGACTTTACTGGAACATGGTTTTTAAGATCAAATTAAGCTCATCTATAGGAACATTTATATCATCATGGATTAAATGCGGATCAAAATAATCAACAGGTTTTTTTCCATCACCAATCAGGTAAAAATACTCTAATCCAACTTGGTTGGAAATTGCCCAGAAGCATACATTCACATAATTTGGAGAAAATATTTCTAATACTTTGGCTCCAGGAGTACACCAGATGAGATTACTTAATCCAGCTCCATGAGGAGCAACAATAACTTCTGCATTCGACAGAAGAGCTACTTGCATAGAAAAACTATATTCTTCAAGGTAAACTGATGTAAATCCATAATTTGACAAGCATTTAACTACATTATCCTCATTTTTAACTCTTCTATATTCAGCCTTATTTCTACTTATATATAGTTTAGTAGGCGTGTTAATATCTGCTTTTTTTCCTAGAAAATTTTCTCGTAAAAACTTGCATACCCAAGCTGGAGGATCACCAATACTACCAGGAAGGGAAGGAATCAGAAGAGATTTAGCCTGAATGTGGAAATTGGAATCACAAAATAGCAATTTATTTGATGGAACTCCCAGATTTTCTAGAGATTCAGGTATTGCAGAAATTCCTCTATTGACGATATATTTATCGATACTATCTAAACCGTTTGGAAGAGTTTTCTTAAGAATTTCTAGTCTTGGTAGAGCATCTAATAACCAATGAAAATATTTGCCTCCAGCACCAGTTGCCAAGACAGCAATAGTTTCAGATACTTGCTCACATTTAGGCAGATTGAAATAAGGAAATATATGATGTTCACTACTTTGAATACCTGAAACATCACAAAGTAATTTGTCATCAGGGGTAATGACTGTACCTGCATTACCAAGAACTCTACCATTGGCGATAGAAATCACAAAGGTTTCAGGGTTAGAGTGAATGTGTCTACCGTTAAATTTCCAATGAGTTTCTCCCGAAATTGATTTAGGAGGAGTTCTATGGGATACAGATGCTGGAAGAGATTTTTTATAGGTTACATCATTCAGATTCTCGGTTTGACATAGCTGCCAATATTCTACAGAAGAAGTATAGTAGCCTTTTGGTAAGTTAAGATACTTGGAAACGAGAGGAAGAGATTTAGCAGTATTGACAAGCCAATTCCTGATTTGGTTTGCAAGTAACCAAACTTGGTTTGTATATATATATGATTTTACTATCTTTTTTAAAGCAATCATATTTATGAATGATATACAAGTCTTTGAAGGAGTAGACATAAAGCAAATGCAAAAGCAATAGTTGGAATAGTATGAATTAACGCTCCTTGTAAAATTTGGTTAAACTGCTAGATACTAAGTCTTGTTCAATTTGAGGTTTTTTACTTTGAGGTAAATAATTATGAGAGTCATTTTTAATGTTTACACCATTAATAACTATCCCTAAGACTTTTTGACCTGACTGATTTAAAAATTCTTTAGCTGAATTCGCACTGTTCAAGTCAACTACTCCAGGACGAACGACTAATAGAATACCGTCAGTTAGGGTGCTTAAAACAGCAGCATCTGCTATTCCTGATAGAGGTGGCGTATCAAAAATAACTAGATCGTAATCTTTACCAAAATTACTTATCAATGTTGCCATTCGTTGAGAATCTAGCAAAGCTACTGGATTAGGAGGCAAAACACCAGAAGTAAGAACTTCTAGGTTAGGCATGACTTCTTGAACAACTGTATCTAAAGAAACTTGACCAACAATTACATTGCTTAGTCCATCTGTATTGTTTAGCCCCCAAATATGATGCTGTATAGGGTTACGCATATCTGCATCCACCAACAACACTCGACGACCCGCCTGAGCCATTGTCACAGCTAAATTTGCAGATACGTCAGACTTTCCTTCTTTAGCAACCGAACTCGTGATTACAATGCTTTTGAGCGGTTTATCAGAACAGAGGAATTTCAAGTTTACTTGGAGTATTTGATAGGCGTTACCAATAGGAAAATAAGGAATATCTCTACCAATGATTTTGGGAATGGGTCTATCAATTCCTGATGTGGAAGAATGAGTTTTAGTATTTTTGCTTTGTGTCGGAATCACTCCTAAAACAGTGTATCTCAAGACTTCTTTAGCTTCTTTAACCGTCTTCACTGAGCGGTCTATCAAGTCTAAGGTAAAGGCGACAATGATACCCAAGAAAAGACCAACTGCTCCTGCACCAACAATAAACACGACTTTGCGAGGCCCTTCTGCTTTATCAGGGACTAAGGCTGGGGAAATTACACGGGCATTAGGAATCTTTTGGTTCTGTACAATTTCAATTTCTTGGCGTTTCTTTAAGAGTGTTTCGTAAGTCGTTTGAGCCGCTTGCAGTCTCCGTTCTAGCTCTCGTTCAGTTTGTTCTAGTCTTGGCAAATTATTTGCTCGTTTGATGTAAGCATCTTGCTGTACTAGAAGGGTGGAAATTTGTCTTTCTAGACCGACGCGTTCTGCTTGAGCGCGAGCAATATCTCCAATTAAGCCTTGGCGCAGTTGTCCAATCTGCAAATTTCCCTGTGTTACCTGTGCTGTCCCAGCGACTTGTCCTGTCCGCTCTTTCAGTAAATTTTTAAGAGCTAAGATTTTTTCTTCTAAGCTAGTAATTGTAGGGTGTTCAGGTGCAAACCGAGTCCGTTCTATTGCTAGTTGACTTTCTGTTTCTTGAAGTTGGATAAGTACTTTTTGAACCCCAGGTGCTTGACTCAAGTCAGATGCAATTACACCTTGCTGTGAATCTAACTGAGTTTCACTGCCTAACCGTTCTAAACGACCCTTGACATTATTTAGTTGAGCTTGAGATTGAGAAATTTGGTTTCCTAACTTGGAAATTGTATCAACTGCTGCGGTTGCTTCTTGCCCTAATACAACAATTTTATTCTGTTCTTTAAATACCCGCAGTTTTAATTCGGCTCTTTCGACAACTTTTTCAGATTTGGGTACTTCTGTTACGAGAACCGCTTTAGCTGTTCGTGCTTCATCCTGATTAGCCTGGATATTTAGAGCGATATAATTTTTTATAACTTCATTGACGATTTTGGTAGCTAGTTCAGGATCACTTCCTTTATAAGAAATTTGTACAACATCAGTGCCTTTAATTCCTTCTATTTTTAGTTGGTTTGCCAAGTTGCGAATCGATAGTGGCTTGCCTTTATTATCTTTGAGGTTAAGGGAATTAATTGTTTTGCCAATTACTGGATTTGATCCAATAACTCTCACCTGAGTTTCCAGAGGATTATCGTTTATATTTAAAGCTTCCAGTCTTCCTATGTCTTCGGATAAGCCTGTGAGTGAAGAAGAGCGATTTGTTTTAATCATCAAACTTCCTTCTGCCTTGTAGAAGGGTTTGAGTGAAAATGCATACAAGCATCCAAGGGTAACAGCGATGCTAAAAATTCCGACTAGAGGTAGCCAACGTCGTTGAACAACTTCTAAGTATTTCTGAATATTTACTTCTTCAAACTGTGGTAAAGATTCCATTGTCATAATATATACGTATTCAATAAAAAAGTTTATTTACCTAACAAAAAATATTTCTATTTCTCAGTATTTTATCGGCAAGTAGGACTGTAGTCTAATTGAAGATAGGAATACCTGACTTCATTGATTGTCAACTAACGTCTTTTGATTGATGTTGTTCTAAAAGTAATGAACTAACCTAAGATAGGTTGAACAGTTGTACTTTTAACTCAAGTTGCTTGATATTATCCTGGTGCTAAAAAAGAATAGCTCACAAATTTCTTATGATTTATTCACTTTCTATTTTTTACTAACTTTGTTTTCTGTAACTTTAACTTTTAGTTAGTACTGACGCAAATAATCGTTAGTAATCTAACAATCGCCATCATATTATGTAGGAACACTGAATTGTAGAACTTTACAAAAAATTCATACAACCTGCTAGTAAATTCGCTACCCGTTCATTAATTTTGAAAAGACGAGAGCAATTAATACCTTAAGGATAAGGAATAGAGCAATTGTGCTGCACTCCAAACAATATAATTACTTCAGAGATAGACTTTATAGAGTCAGAATAGCCACTTTCAAAGACTGGATGAATATCTATATAAGCTGTTTAAAAGCTTTCAGCAAAAGTTAATTCTTTCTCTGAATAATTATCAATCATGGAAATGATAGGTACTGACAATAACAGGGTTATGTGATTTTACTGTCAAATCTGTAATAAATCATACTCCGTTTAATTTTTTGAGGCTGGTGAAAGATTTTTTTTGATATGGCTTGAGGTATGAATTTATAATCGAGTAAAGTTCCAATCCTTGGGTTTATATCTCGGTATTCTAGCTTTACCCTTAAACTTGCAATTGCCCTGTTTTTATTCTGCAATATACACAAAATACTCCTTTCAAAAATTTTATCGCAGTATATACATTGTGTTATCTGTGTAAGCGTATAGTAACACACGCGAGAGATAAACGGCTAGTAAGTAAGTTGGGACAATAAAACCAAGCTAGATAAACTTAGGTATGACTACCTTCCCCTCAGCCTCTGTGAAATTATGGTGCTGAAACTCGATACTTGAACTTTTGTGTGCATCCTGCCTTATGTTAACAATAAATTTTTACAGGTATTTTGCTAATTAATATTGATCTTGCAGTATCAATAAATACTTTTAATTTATTGAGTGAGTATTAAATTCTGATCTGCTTAGAGTATGGATTGTTTAACTGCATTCTCTCAGACAAAAGTCTATATCTGACTTGATTTTGCTATATTTTTAATTAAATTTAGCTATATTTCTTACTACCTGTGTTAATGTGAAGTACCCAAACTAGGATGCTATTTTTTGGTTGCCCTATCTAGCGAATTGGAATTATTAAACTAACATTAAGTGTTGAAAGATTTAATTATGAAATCATCTTCTATCACCTTATTCTTTATGATTAGCGCACTCATTTTTCCCCAGAGTGTTTATGCTAACCAAGAAAATGTTCCGATAACAACAGGCGATGCGTTGAAAGATCGGTTTCACGATCGCAATCAGGCTGGAGTTTTATTGACGGAACCTGCGACAATTACCACTACATGGAGCAATTTCACAGGACAGAGTAGTAATCCTGAACAAACTCCTGAATCAATTTCGTTAGTTCAGGAGCAAGGATGTCAAAAGGTTAACCCGCTTGAATTCATCAATAATCCCGGTGCTTTCTTTAAAGAATGTCAGAAGGCAACAAATATCCCAAGTTCTCAAAGTACTGAGCCAATTGAGTATCTTAAGGTTCCTAAACTCGATTCTGGTATTAGTGTAACAGTTACTAAATTTTGATCTAGGCATTTTTTGAACCGGAGATAACTAATTTTTGCTTATCATCCTTGGTGCTGATGTGACAACTATTACCACTTTTATTTAAAAAAATGTTTACAAAAGCAATCAAATTGATAATAGCGCATTCAATGCAGATGTCTACGTGCAGTATGACATAAGTACAAATATTACAGATACTTGTGTCCTCGTTATCCTAAATTCCGAATACAAGTATTTAACCGAACTTCTGAAGAAAGCTGTTCTTGATTGGGAAAAGTGCTTTTATGGATTTTTAACGGTTGTTCGCTATTTACCCGCCTTGATATGATTCGATTATTTAACATAAAATAGAGGTAAAAAATAGATACATTGTCTTTATAGCAGTTCTCAGTTGAGTGAGGTAGAAGAAACCCACCCCCAACCCCCTCCCCGCTCTTCGAGAGGGGGCTATGATGTAATTCATTTGATTGGGAAACGCTATAATTAATTTAAATTAGATAGAAGTAAAATCAGCTATTAAAAATTGAGTATATAGATTATTTTATAGTTTTGAATTATGTTGATATTTGCTGTTATAAATTTATATTTTGGAAATAGAATAGTTGGCCAGTAAAGTTTTTATTTTTTCCGTTAACTACATCGGATAATTTAGCGAAACATAATTGTGTTTAAAAATCTGCAATTTTTAGTAAAAAGCTAGTGTAATTACTTCAACGAATATGGTGATAATACTTTAGGTAATTGATTTGTGACTAATGATAATGTTAGTATTATGGGGTGGGTTGATTTTGGGTTTATTATCTCCAAGATTTGACTTGTAATGTATCATAGACCAAAATTCATCAGTATTGCCAATTGATTGATTAGCAGTGTGAAATGGCTATGGGTCTGAATATCTAGACTTGATACCACTAAATTGATGAGGTTACAGAGGAGCAAATAACCATGAGCAACTTAACATCTCCACCTACCGAAGTTCAAAAAACAAAGAAAAAAAGTTTAGCCGCAGATAAAAAACCTCGGGCTACAGATGATATTGTGCGTAGTTATCTGCAAGAGATCGGGCGTGTAGATTTGTTGACTCGCGAACAAGAGGTTATTTTTGCCCAACAAGTGCAGCTGATGATGAATTTATTAGCTGCTAAAGAAGAACTGACTGTGAAATTAAACCAGGAACCCACGCTGCAAGAATGGGCAGATCGGGTAGAGTTAGGTGTTGAGGTGTTAGAGCAACAGCTAAATCAAGGACACCAAGCCAAGCAAAAAATGATTCAGGCTAATCTCCGGTTGGTGGTAGCGGTGGCGAAGAAATACCAGCACCGCAATCTGGAGTTTATGGATCTAATTCAAGAAGGGACTTTGGGCTTAGAGCGAGGGGTGGATAAATTTGATCCTGCTCTTGGCTATAAGTTTTCTACCTACGCTTACTGGTGGATTCGTCAAGGAATTACGCGAGCGATCGCTCAACAAGGACGAACAATTCGTTTACCGATCCACGTCTTTGAGAAACTGAACAAAATTAAACGGGTACAGCGAGAATTATCTCAACAACTGGGTCGCGTTCCCACAACTGCTGAAATTGCGACTGCGTTATCTTTGACACCTAGCCAAGTTAGAGAATGTTTGTATTTGGCGCGTCAACCTTTTTCGCTAGAGGCGCGAGTTGGCGAACAACAAGATACAGAATTGCAGGACATCCTGGAAGATGACGGTCCTTCTCCTGAAGACTATGCTGTTGAAGAATCTTTGCACCAAGATTTACACGACTTGTTGGCAAAGTTGTCTCCCCAACAGCGAGAAATATTAACCCTGCGGTTTGGTCTAACTGATGGCTATGAACTTTCTTTAGCACAGATTGGCGATCGCATGGGTATTAGTCGAGAACGGGTACGTCAGATTGAGCAAAAAGCTCTCAGTCTCCTCCGACGACAAAAGGAACAAGTGCGTAGTTATCTAGCTAGCTAAGGTTATTTTTTAAAATTTAGCATAATGCTGTCTGTATAAAATTCGGTCAGTTTGGGGGAAAATAAACCTAAGTAATCTTTATCAAATAATTTGATATGGGCACATCAAAGACAGTACAGCAATTGCAAGCGCAATGGATAAGTTCTGAAAACTTTCGGTCTTATGGACAGGTGATTTTTGCAAGTCTTGATGGCAAAGGTTACGACGTGGAAGATGCCCAGTTAAACCTGCAAAATGGAATTCCACGATTTTATATTATGCGGTTGGAGAAGAGAGGGCGAAAGTTTCACAAAATTACTCGCCATCAGCAATGCACTCAATGTTTAGGTTCTTTGGAAGGGAAGGATTGGTTAATTGCTGTTTGTCCTCCTCATAATGATGTGAATGAACCAGCGTTAGAAGAGATTGCTGCTTTTCGTATTCCGGGGAATTGTTTTATCAAGCTGTATGAGGGTACTTGGCACGCTGGCCCCCATTTTGACCATGAAGCTGTGGATTTTTATAATTTGGAATTAGCTGATACGAATGTGGTGGATCATTTTACTCATGATTTTTTTAAGAGTCATCAATTAGAGTTTGAGATGGTTTAAAGAAATCAACGAACCACAGAGGCGCAGAGAACACAGAGAGGAGAAAGCCGTGATTTTCCGTAGGGGTAATTCATGAATTGCCCCTACGACAGATGCTGTTGCAAAGAGGGTTAAGCCAAGGCGGACTTTAACTCACTTTCCGCTTGTGCCAAGGCATCTGGTAATTTACTCGCATCGCGTCCGCCGGCTTGGGCTAAGTTTGGTCTTCCACCGCCACCGCCACCGCAAATTTTAGCGATCGCACCGACAAATTTACCAGCTTGCAAACCTTTTTTGTTGACTTCTTGACTAAAAGCTGCTACTATACTAACCTTGTCAGCTTCGGGAACAGAACCCAGCACTACTGCACCGTTACCGATTTTTTGTAATAAGCGTTCGGCTGCGGTTTTCAATGATTCTGGATCGACATCTTCTAATTGGGCGACGATAATTTTATGATCGCCTAAAATTTCGGCTGTTTGTAGCAAGCTGTCAGATTTAGCGATCGCTAGCTGTACCTTTAAGGTTTCCAATTCCTTTTGGCTGCTTCTGAGTTCGCTTTGCAGGCTTGTAATTCTGTCTGGTAATTCTTCGGGTTTAACTTTAAAGCGATCGCTCAAATCTTTAACTACTTTATCCCGCAGGTTGAGATAATCTAGGATTGCTGGCCCCGAAACAGCTTCAATGCGCCGCACTCCAGAAGCTACGCCAGCTTCCGAGATAATTTTGAAAACGCCAATTTCAGCCGTATTGCTGACATGAGTTCCACCGCACAGTTCCATTGATACGCTAGGGAAGTCAATTACCCGCACTTCATCGCCGTATTTTTCGCCGAACATGGCAACAGCACCCTTAGCTTTCGCCTCTGCTAAAGGTAATACTTCTATATTCGCTGCGTGTGCTTCAGCAATCCAAGTGTTTACCTGTTCTTCAATTTGTTGCACTTCCTCTGCTGTTAACGCGCGGGGACAGTTGAAATCGAAGCGCAACCGATCGAAGGAAACCAAGGAACCTGCTTGAGATATGCCATCATCAACAATTTTTTTCAACGCTGCTTGTAACAGATGCGTTGCGGTATGGTTCGCTTGGGCGCGACGGCGACAAGCCGGATCGATTTGGGCGGTGACGCGATCGCCTACGCGCAGTGTACCGCGTTCGATGCGTCCTAAGTGAACAAAGAAATCAGATTCTTTTTTCACGTCTTCAACGCGAACAACAATCCCATCACCAGAGATATAACCGCGATCGCCGATTTGTCCCCCAGATTCAGCATAAAATGGCGTTTTGTCAATAAATATTTGTACCTGTGTCCCCGCTTCAGCTTCCTCTTGGGAAACACCTTCTACCAAAATAGCTTCTACTTTTGCCGTCACAGTCGCTTGAGTGTAACCTAAAAACTCGGTGACTTGGATGTGTTCTGCTAATTTATCGAGAGAACCTTGCACAGTTAAATCGATAGTTTCGTGTGCATCTCTACCACGTCCTTTTTGGATTTCCATTTGTACCTCAAATCCCTCAACATCAACTGTGAGATTATTTTCTTCGGCAACTTCTTGAGTAAGTTCAAGGGGAAATCCGTAGGTGTCATAAAGGGTAAAGGCGCTTTCACCACTAATTTGAGTGTTTCCTCGCTGTTTCACCTCTTGGATAATTTCTTCTAGGAGTTTTTCACCTCTATCCAGAGTTCTGAGAAAATTCGATTCTTCTCGTTGCAACTCAGCAATAATTGCTGCTTCTCGTTGGCGGACATTGGGGTAAGCTGATTCAGAAAGAGCGATCGCAGTTTCGGCAACTTGGGTAGTAAATTCGCCAGAAATCCCAATTAATCGCCCATGACGCACCACCCGCCGAATTAATCGCCGCAGTACATAACCTCTTCCCACATTAGAAGCGCGAATTTCATCAGCAATCATGTGAATCACAGCCCGAATGTGATCGCCAATGACTTTTAGGGAAGTTTTGGTTTTTTCATCACTGCTGTGGTAATCAACACCAGCAATTTGCCCTGCGGTTTGAATAATTGGGAAAATTAGGTCAGTTTCGTAGTTATTCGGCACTTTTTGCAGGATTTGTGCCATTCTGTCCAAACCCATACCGGTATCAATGTTCTTGTTTTGCAGTGGCGTTAAATTCCCTGAAGCATCCCGGTTATATTGCATGAATACGAGGTTGTAAAACTCGATAAACCGGGAATCATCTTCTAAATCGATATTTTCGTCACCGCGTTCTGGGTGGAAGTCGTAATATATTTCTGAACAAGGGCCACAAGGGCCAGTGGGGCCAGATACCCAAAAGTTATCGTCTTCGCCCAAGCGTTTAATTCTCGCTACCGGCACACCGATTTGATCGCGCCAGATTGCAAAGGCTTCATCATCTTCTTTAAAAACGCTGACAACTAGATTTTGGGGGGAAAAGCCAAAGACTTGTGTGGAAATTTCCCATCCCCAAGCGATCGCTTGTTCTTTAAAATAATCACCAAAGCTGAAATTGCCCAGCATCTCAAAAAATGTGTGATGCCGTTTAGTGCGTCCGACATTTTCGATATCGTTGGTACGGATACACTTTTGTGAAGTTGTAGCCCGCTTAAATTCTGCTGTCCTCTGCCCCAAGAATATCGGTTTAAATGGTAGCATCCCCGCGATCGTCAGCAGTACGGTTGGATCTTCTGGCACAAGAGACGCACTTGGAAGGATTTGGTGACTCCGTTGGGCGAAGAAGTTGAGGAATATATTGCGAATTTCGTTACCGCTTAGGTACTGGGGATTTGAAGACATAGGTGTTTTTAACTTTAGACTTTAGGCTTGGGCGTAGCGGCACTAGGTAAGTGTATTTTCATAAATAGCTTTATATATTCTTGCATTTTGTTTCATATTACCGCCAGCAAATTCTGCAATTCTGTGAGCAATATGCAGTGATGAGGATGCTTTTAGAGCATTATCTCGCTCTAACAGCATGTGCAAGCGCATTTTGGTCTTTAAGATTAATCCTTAAGAAATAGTTTAAAATTTCCATACTAAGGTAACAAATGGCACTAAAACTGAAAGTATCAAATATTGCTTGTGAGGGATGTGCAGAAATAATTACTGAATCCATCCACGTTATGGAACCTGAAGCCAAGTTGGATGTCGATGTTAATGCTAAAACTGTCACGGTGGAATCCGCAGCTTCTGACGAGTCAATCAAACAGGTAATTGTTGCTGCTGGTTACGCTGTTGAAGGCTATTGAGCCGATTCTAGCTTTTCGCAGAGGTTGAAATTTTAATATCCCAGACTACGGTAACAAAATTTTCTTATACTTATTCCGCCCTTTCTAAGTAGGTAGGCGTAATTAAATATGTAAGATCAAACCTCACCCTCAATCCCTCTCCAAAGTATCGGAGAGGGAAGCCGGAGGCAGGGTGAGGTTTTATATTTAATTTGACACACTTACTTATAGGCTGAATTGAGCTATGGCATTTCTCAATCACATGAGTTACATCATAGCCCACTCTCAAAGAGCGAGGAGGGGGTTGGGGGTGGGGAACTTGAGTACCTCACTCAACTGAGAAACGGTATATTTTACCCACATTAGGAGCAGATTTTGACATCAAATTTTTTATTTAGCTTTGTTTTCTAGATTTATGATGTTGCAGCCAATTAAACAAAAGATGTGAATTAAGTAAACAAACACAGATAAAGCGCATAGGCAGAGACATCTTATTTATCTTGCTAACACATTGTGAACCCAAGTTTTACATCTTGCTTAAATTGGAAATTTTTTACCCGATAAATTCGCTCTGTAATTGTAGGGCATATTAGTGCTAGAAAGCTCTTGTCCATAGTAGGAGGGAGCTTTGCTATCTATTCAGTTCGCATTGTTTTTGTAATTTCACTCCTACCTTAATACTTGAGGAAAGCCTAGTTTATAAAGAAAAAGGCTAAAGTACCCTATGGGAAATAACATTTTTAATTCAATGACAAGATTTCGGCTTTGAACATTGAATTAAAATCTTTTATAATCTCTTTATTTTTCTACATAAAAAGAAATTTAATTGCCTAATGTGACGCTTATTCGGAACTATTTATTTTGGCAATTTCATCAGAAAAACAACACTTAAGAAAACACAGGAATAGTTTTTATTCGTCTCAATATTATTCAGTATTTTTACTGTTTGAAAAACATACTGTAAAGAAGACATTAGTTGTCAGAAGTGGATGTTTCAGAAAATATAAAGCCTTGAAAGGAGATTAAACTTGGAAAATTATTTTAAATTCGGTGTAAATAAAATTATATATCCAGAAATATAACTTAGCCTAAAAGATCACAAGTAGAATGGCGTAAATAATTAAAGGTTTGTAGTGTTCTCGCAGCGTCTCGTAGAGAGGACTTTAGTTCTCGAATGATGGCTGAAGCCCTCACTACAAACTAATCTCAAGATTTCTTACATTACTTAATCTAGTTTGATTTATTCTCACCTACTTACTTAGATTGTATTTAGTATTAGGCAATGATAGCAGCGAATTACTCAACTTAATTTCTTTAAAATTTAAATAGGATAAAAAATAAAGCAATGAATATTTCTATTCTGATCTTTGGAAAAAATAATTTTATCGCCACACTTCCAGATCAGATCCGTTATGCGACTGCTTTTAATGTAGAAGATATGGACAATCTGAATCAAGCAGTGTCGAGGATTAAAACAACGCCCCCGGATATAATACTTGTGCAGGCTAGCCTAGATGGTAGTATGGAACTGTGCAGTTGGTTAAAAGAGCAGACAAAACTATCCTGGATGTACTGTATTCTTTTCGAGGATCGTTCCCAACAGCTTACCGATAGAAATAAGGGTTGGCATAGAGAATTAGAAATGAGCGCTGCGGCCCTAAAGCAAGGAGCCGATGCTTATATTTGGCATCTTATTGATGACAAAACAGAACATAGCTTGGCAGAGTTAACCGCTAATCATGGATTAATACTTGCTCAATTGACTGTTGGCTTGCGGAAAGCACAAAAATATCGAGATTTGATTCGGACAAATGATATGTTATCAGCGATCGCCTTAGCCGATTCGTTGACAGAATTAAATAATCGTCGTGCTTTAGAATGGGATTTACCCAGGCAAATTAATAGAGCTAGAACTCAAAAAACTTCTCTAAGTTTGATTATTTTAGATGTAGATCATTTCAAGAAAGTTAACGATACTCATGGGCATTTAGTAGGCGATCGCATTTTGCAAGTATTATGTCAGCGTCTGCGACACAATCTGCGCTGTCAAGATACTGCATTTCGCTATGGTGGCGAAGAGTTTGTGATTCTTCTGGCTAACACTACCGATGAGGAAGCACTATTAGTAGCCCGTCGTCTTAATCGCGTAGTCAGCGACGAACCATTTGCACTCAATAATAAACTGATAATTAATATCACCATTAGTCTGGGCACAGCAAGTCTGCAAGCTGACGATGACGATCGAGGAGAGAGTTTGTTGAATCGTGCCGATCAATATCTGTTACAGGCTAAAAATAGTGGGCGTAATCGGGTTATTCACTCGAATTACGTATCTCATGTTTCACATTTGAAAGCTGTTTCTTCTTAAAATTGGGCATTGGGCATTGGGCATTGGGCATTGGGCATTGGGAATTGGGAATTGGGAATTGGGAATTGGGAATTGGTGAAGAGTTAATATTTATAATTCCTAACAGAGGCGATTTATCGCGTCTCTTAACTCAGCATGACAATCTTCTACTGAAGTGCGTTGTCGCATGGAATTAACTAGAGTTTCATAGCTAGACCAATTTTCTTGCAGTAGGGTTTTTGCTTGGAGGGCATGAAATCGTAGTTTCTGTTGATAAACTGATTCAGAAAAGCCCAAAATTGTCAAGACTCCTATCAGCTTGTTTTTATCATCAGATCCACCCTCAGCATTATTAAAAACTAGGGTTTCAGCAGCAATACCCGCCATCCAAATAGTGCAGTAGCGGTCTAGCATTTGGGCACTGATTTTACCTACATCTAATTGAGACGCTAATTCGCTATCATCAAAGCTAACGCCGCCTTGCCCAGGCTGCCCCTGTTTCCAGGCTTCCCAAGCGCTGAGTGTGTAACCAGTAACGGGAATATCCAGCAGGTAAGCAACCAAAAAATGCCCTGCTTCGTGGTGGAGGATGCGATCGCGGTGTTCGCTAGAAAAACCAGCAATCCAATCTAAAAAAATAGTACCACCCTTGCCTTGTAAGCTAAAACTATCTAACGTAGCTATGCCTAAGATAGTGAAGGTTGCAAGTGCCGGTACTGCTGGCGACAAATTCAAAAATGGCCCCAGCAGTACCGATAAGGTCATGAGAAAGATAGATATTGCAACTAAATTTAAGGTAGTCTGGCTCATCGAGAGTTTTTTAAGTGCAGCTTAATATTTCTTTATTATGATGCGATCGCACACCTCATGCATCAAGTGTCTTTACAAATCCCTTGACAGTCTAATTTTCCTGACTGGGATTTGGCGATAAGTGAAGAAATTTTACAAAAATTGTGATTCTGCATAAGAACAATAAGTAAGCGCGATTGATAGTAAGCTGTCCATTATTATAGATTTTGCAGCTTGCAGACAAACTCTAATCAACACTGTTAAGTATTTTATGTGAAAATTTAAAATCCAGATTTTAGAGTTTAAATTACTTGTTATTGTTCTTACGTTAAACAGGCATTAAAAGTTATGAACCCATACCTTCCTCAGAATGATCCTGACCCTACACAACGCAAAATGTTGTTAGAGCAAAAGCAAGGAGAGTATGAATTTGATCGCGATTTTTTAGCGCCTATGGCAATGCTAAAAAATGTACCTGCGAGCGAAAATTTTTCTACTAAATATATCGCTGAACGTATAGTAGAGTCGGCAGAACTTCCGATAAATATGTTAGCTGTTAAAACCCATTCTTTATGGGATCCTTTAGATGAATTGCAAGACTATGAAGACTATTTTCCAGTTTTGCCTAAACCTAATATCATCAAAACATACCAAACTGACAACTCTTTTTGCGAACAACGGCTTTGTGGGGCAAATCCTTTGGTTATACGCCGAATTGAGAAGATGCCAGATGGCTTTGCCTTTAGCATTTTAGAACTGCAAGATAAGTTTGGTGACTCTATCAACTTAGTAGAAAAACTTGCGAATGGAAATTTATATGTGGCTGATTACAGAGCGCTTGCATTTGTTAAAGGAGGTACTTATGAAAGAGGTAAGAAGTATTTACCAACCCCTGTAGCATTTTTTTGTTGGCGGAGTTCTGGTTTTAGCGATCGCGGTCAACTAGTACCGATTGCGATCCAAATCAACCCCAGAGAAGGTAAACAGAGCAAGCTAATCACACCTTTTGATGAACCTTTAATCTGGTTCCATGCCAAGCTTTGTGTTCAAATTGCTGATGCTAACCATCATGAAATGAGTAGCCATCTGTGTCGAACTCACTTTGTTATGGAACCCTTTGCTATTGTCACAGCACGACAATTAGCCGAGAATCATCCCCTCAATTTACTACTAAAACCCCACTTCCGTTTCATGTTGGCTAATAATGACTTAGCTCGTAAACGCCTAATTAGTAGAGGTGGCCCTGTTGACGAATTGCTAGCTGGAACTCTGCAAGAGTCATTGCAAATTGTCGTTAACGCATATAAAGAATGGAGCTTAGATCAGTTTTCTTTACCCACTGAACTAAAAAATCGGGGTATGGATGATCCAGACAACTTACCTCACTATCCCTATCGAGACGATGGCTTGCTATTGTGGAATGCCATTAAAAAGTTTGTGTCTGAATACTTGAAGCTATACTACAAAACTCCCGCAGACTTAGCAGAAGACTTGGAATTACAAACTTGGGTGCAGGAATTAGTTTCCGAATCAGGCGGACGAGTCAAGGGTGTTAGCGACCGCATCGACACATTAGACCAATTAGTTGATATTGCTACTGCGGTTATCTTCACCTGTGGGCCACAACACGCTGCTGTTAACTACGCGCAATATGAATATATGACTTTCATGCCAAATATGCCTCTTGCTGCTTATAAACAAATCACAGCAGAAGGCACTATTCCTGACCGCAAAAGTCTATTATCATTTCTGCCACCCTCAAAACAAACTGCCGATCAATTATCGATTTTATTCATCCTCGCAGCCTACCGTTATGACAGATTAGGGTACTATGATGATAAGTTTGTAGACCCAGAGGCTCAGGATATTTTGGTTACATTTCAGCAGGATTTGAACGAAGCAGAGCGGCAAATTGAGTTAAACAATAAGAGCCGTTTAATAAATTATAACTATCTAAAACCAAGGCTTGTTACCAATAGTATTAGCGTATAAGTTAATCCTGTTTGACTTGATTAAATATCTCCAAAAACATCCATAAATTTTGGATATATTTTTGATTATAGCGGTTCTCAATTGCATGAAATACAGACCCAACCCCCAGCCGCTTCCCTTGTAGGGAAGGGGAGCAAGATTCAAAGCCTCTCTCCTAAAAGGAGAGAGGAATGGAAGTGAGGTCAGAGTTGTATTGCATCCAGATGAGAAGCGCTATAGTAATATGCTTCTGGTTTTAAATTCATAAATAGGTAATCAGATTAAAAACCAGTCTAGCTAATCATGATGCGAGATTAGTTAGACAAGGAATGTGATTAAATAATGGTACATTTACAGCACTTACGGCAGCTATGAGGTACATCCTCAAAGCTGAAAGCTATGATAGCAGAGGGGCAAGAGGAAAACTGTATTGCATAATAGCCGCAAGCGCTGTATCCCTCTTCTGTCACTTTCCGGGACGGCGATCGCTAGAAGCCTGATGAGACAATCAATACAAGCTATACTATTAGAAAAAAATGGGTCTTGTATTTGTTATTAGAAAAGAATCGCGCAATCTCTTGCTATACAAAGACTCTAAAATTCAGAAATGGCAAATGTTTTCGGAGAGTGACAGAAGAGGGGTATTGAGAATAACTTCTAGTTCAGTCTGTATATGCTCAAGTTCTTGACGCTTTTGGTAGATCCACATCTTTTCAGCCTCACGTTATTCCAGAGTTTCATTGTGAGCTTTTTCCTGCTGTTCTAGGAGATTTTCGTAAAGTGCGATCGCTTCTGCGATTACTCGACTAGCTGATTCAACTAGCCTTGATTGGTGTGGGAACGATCGCAGGTGTAGCATTAACAGCAGTCAACCTGCATCAGACCTAACTGTTGCTAATCTTTATCACTACTTTAATATTAGAGATAAATCGAAAAATGAGACAGAGTTAGTTTCAGTTAACTAAAACAGCTAGGGTAATTCTTGAAATTTGAATCTTACTCCCCTTCCCTTGCAGGGAAGGGGCTGGGGGTTAGGTCTGTATTGGACTCAAGGCAGAACCCCTATATAGCCGCGACTTCCATTTACCTAAGCATCATTTACTCAAATACCACTGTTCTATTACCATATACTAATACACGATTTTGTAAGTGCGATCGCACCGCTCTTGCTAATACAATCCTCTCTAAATCTTTGCCTTTTCTCACCAAATCATCAACTTCATCACGGTGACTAACTCGCACTACATCTTGTTCAATAATTGGCCCGGCATCTAAATCGGCAGTGGCGTAATGAGCGGTTGCCCCAATAATTTTTACCCCACGTTCAAAAGCTCGGTGATAGGGATTTGCACCGATGAAAGCTGGTAAAAAGGAGTGGTGAATATTAATAATTTGCGGAAATTGACTAATAAAATCTGCACTAACAATCTGCATATATTTCGCCAAAACAACTAAATCTATTTTGTACTGCCTGAGTAATTCTAGTTGTTGGGCTTCTTGTTCTGATTTATTATCTTTAGTAATAGGAATGTGCTGAAAGTCGATCTTAAATTGTTCTGCTACTACCTTTAAATTAGAATGGTTACTAATAATTAAAGGAATTTCAGCCACAAATTCTTTAGCACGTTGTCGCCAAATCAAATCAAAAAGACAATGGTCTTGCCGACTTACCCAAATAGCAATGCGTGGTACTGTATCAGAAAAACGTATTTCCCACTTAGCGCCTAGAGGTTGAGCAATGGAATTAAAAGCCGGGGCAATAAATTCTCGCGGTAAATTAAACCCCTCTAGCTGCCATTCAATGCGGGTGAGAAATAACCCAGCAGCAAAGTCTGTATGCTGATCTGCATGGATAATATTACCACCGTTAGAATAGATAAAATTAGCAAATTTCGCCACTAGTCCCCGTTGATCTGGACAGGAAATCAGCAATGTTGCTGTTGGATTTGTCATAATATCGCCAGATTTTTTAATTAATTAAGGCTTGCTGTTTGTTGGACTCGGTTTAGGAATGGTGAGCGAAGAAGGAAGTTTCTGACTATTATCTACCGGTTGCTGCCACTCTGATAGATCCCGATTCACGGCATTTGCAAAATCTGTAGATACCAACAGCACATTTATATTTCCATCGGGTTTTGTAGCAGGGTCAGTTTGAGCATACAAAAAACGTCCGTTAAAGTTAGATTTACCCAAAATCAACTGAAGGCTTTGTCGGTTTTTTAGGGTGATATTGATAGTGGCTGGGGGTTCATCTAAGGTAAATTGTCCAAGTTCTTTTACTGGAGTTGATAAAGTTTGATCGCTATTACCTTTTACCAACAAATCCATCAAATAAGAAACAATAGCATCATTTGCTGGGCCTGATATTGGAGATTTGATTAACCACTTAGGGTTACTAGACTCAGGGCTACGTTCTAGATTCAGAGTGAGTTTTTTTGTCTTGACTGTTAAAGACTGCACATCATCTTCTGCAAAAGAGAAAATTTTCTGCTTTTGCTCCTTGGATTCTTCTCTCACAGTCGCACCCCGAATTTCATGAAAGTAAACAAAAGCGCCTAAACCCAGCATTAGCAGTATCAAAATTAAAGTCGTTCTCGGCAATTTCATTTTTTAGTCATTTGTGATTTGTTATTGGTGAATAGTTAATATTTATAACTCCTAACTCCTGTACAGACGCGATTAATCGCGTCTATCGTCGTTTCCACCAGATAAGAACTGCGATCGCAAACCCGATTAAGGGTAAAACTAACAGAGATGACAATATTAAAAGATTGCCTTGTGTGGTTGTCAAGGTTATCCGACGGTTTTTAGGCTCTTTGGGGCGAATGGAAAGGGGTTGCTGATCCTGTTGACTCAGCCAAGTAACTGAGTTGAGAAATACATCTCCATTTAATTGCTGTTGAAACAAGCCATCGGTAGCAAAACTAGAATTTCCTAAAACTACTAACCGGGACTCGGTGGTTGTTTGAGATGAGGGGGATGAGGGAGATGAGGGAGTAGGGGAAGCAGTAGCCGCAGGTGTAGGAGTGGGGATAGCTTTACCTTTGGTGGTTAGAGATGGCAGGGGTGAAGCTTGCGGAGTCTTGCGGGAGGCGGAAGGAGTGGGGCTAGTCTTGTTTTGGGTGGTTGGGGATGGTAGGGGCGAAGGAGTCGGTGCAGCTTGGGGAATGGAAGCAGATTTAGCTGCTTGTTTTCTTGTTAAAGCAACGCCCAAGGTTAAAGGCCCTTTTAGGTCTTTACCTTCATTAAACTCCAATTTTTCGCTTTGCAGGTCGCTTTCTGCCCAGCTTTTGGGATAGGGTTTAGTTCGTAGCAATGGAGTAGCCTGAACACCAGGCACAGAGGTAATTTCCAGTGGTCGGGAAATGGGATAAAAAGAATTGCCGTTACCGAAATCTTTGGTAATCGGATGTTGTCCATATTCTGTGACTAAGGGTGCAGCAGGGCCAAGTCCCACAACGCTTTCGCCAGAGACATCGACTGCTAAACGATTGTCCAGACGAATACCCCACTCTTCTAATAAGCTGTTAAGTTTGGGATCGGTATTCGGATCAATCATCAGCAGTAAGTTACCGCCGTGATTCAGATAATCTTGCAAAGCTTTGACTTCGCCTTCAAATAACCCTCGCTTGGGGCCAGCTACTATCACTACAGCCGCATCTTCTGGAACTTTGGAAGTTTCTCCTAAATTCAGAGGTGATGTTGTAAAATTTTTGTCGCCTAATCCCTGAACTGCTTGTGATATTGCACCTTTAGCAGCCGAAAGTTGGCGTTCGCCATGACCTTGAAGTAAGTAAACTTTAGCTGTGGTTGAATTTGTTAGTTGTTGCAGGCGACTAGTTAATCTAATTTCTGACAAACGCTCATTTTGATTTACTGTTTGTACTAATTGCCGTTTATCCCCAGATTCTAAATAAACTTCCCCGTAATCTTTAACGCCGAACTTTTCTGCAAGTCCTGGTCTAGCTTGGGGGTCGATATACTCATATTTAAATTTTGAGCTTTGCCGTTGATAATTTTCTAGCAATTCTCGGTCTTGGGTATTTTGATTAATATCAAATACCCACACTTTAACTGGTTGTGGTAATACACTCACCAATTGCCGTGACTGGGGCGCAAGGGTAAACAATTGACTTTCTGTTAAGTCCGCCCGCAAGTGATAACGAGTCCCCAAAAAGTTAATCAATCCTAAAATTGCTAATACTGCTAGAGTTGCTACGAGGGCGTTAGTTCCGGCTTGGGTAGAACGACGTTTCCACCAGTTAGTTTCATAGCTTTGCCATATTATTCCCAATCCACTGATTGCAATTCCCGTAATCAGAAATGCTAATGGAATTAGTCCCCACTTTTCAGAGACTAACCCAACTGTTAAGCCGACAGCAATTAGGAAGGGGCCCAACCAAAATAGATATTTCCACAGTTTCTTTTTTGCAACTATCTTCATATTTTTAAACTGAAGTGAGGAGTTAGGAGTTATGAATTATTGACTATCTTAAACTCTTATTCCTTTGTGTCCTTTGCGTCCTTTGCGGTTCGTTTTTCATTATTTTGCATAAGTCCTGATGAGTTTTAATTCCTCACTCCTAACTTTTAACTCATAATTTATATAACTATTGCCTTTGAAAGCGTAGTGCATCAATTGATTGAGCGGTGAGAAAGATGCCCAAAAAAATGTAACTAGCGAATAAAATTAAGGCGCTGGTATCAAAAATTCCTTGAATTAAGGTGTTGTAATTTTTCAGCAACGACAGATAACCTAAAGCTTCACCCACTGGCCCGGGGACAATTCTGGCGATTAAATCAATCAATAACAATAATAAAATTACTGCAAATGTGAAAACGGCAGACAGAATTGTGCTGTCTGTTAAAGAGGAAATAAACATTCCTACAGATAAAATTGCTGCTGCTAGTAAGATTAATCCAAAATGACCCAGCAAGGGAATTGAGAATGCCATTGGTGGATTTGATCCACTGATTGCGATCGCTTCCAACACTAGCATGGGTACAACCATTGTAGTAAAAAATGTTAGCACGCCTAGTAACTTACCTACTGCTACCGCCCAATTAGTGATTGGTGAAGTGGCTAATAGTTCCAAAGTGCCGCGCTTTCGTTCTTCGGCATAAAGTCCCATTGAGAGAATCGGTAAGATAAACAACAGTAGCCACCCCATACGATCCAAAAATGCCCGAATAAATTCGTAGGGGACATCTATCGGCGGTACTGGTACTCCTAGTTGTTGCCCTTGTGAATCTATTGCCGCAACTCCTAGCAAAATGCCATCTGGCCCTAGCAAAATCATCACGAAAAATAACCCGGCGATGAACCAAAATATGCCTGCGATCGCATAAGCCAAAGGTGATACAAAATAACTCTGTAACTCTCGGCGATAAATGGCAATAATATTACTCAGCACTATACCCATTTACGCTGCTTCTCCTTCGTTGTCTGCTGCTAAGTCTACCTCAGTCTCGAAATTCTTTTCTTCTGTGGTCAGTTGCAAGAATACATCTTCTAAGGTGGCGTTTACTCGCCGCAGTTCATGTAAACCAAAGCCTGCACGCACCAAGGTTGCAACAATATCCTTTCCTGGTTCTTTTCCAGGTTGCGATATCACCCGTAGGTAAGCGCGATTTGTCTGCGGTTGATGACCTCCGGCGGTCGGAATTGATTCTATCAGACTCACACCCGCAACATTTTGCAATACCTGTTTTGCTAGGGCAGCTTCTCCTTCTATTTCTAATTCATACCCGGAACCACCTGTCAACTGAGTCATCAGATTTTCTGGTGTATTAGTTGCCACAACTTTACCGCGATTGATGATGGCCACGCGGCTACAAGTCATGCTCACTTCTGGCAAAATATGCGTGGAAAGAATAATTGTGTGAGTCCCAGCAAGGCTTTTGATTAAATTCCGCACCTCAATGATTTGTCGAGGATCGAGTCCAACGGTGGGTTCATCGAGAATAATCGCCGGTGGATCGTGGACGATCGCTTGAGCAATTCCGACACGTTGGCGGTATCCTTTAGAGAGTTTGCGAATAATCACTCGCCGCTTATCTTCTAAATTACAGCGTTTGATGGCGGCTGTTACCTTGCTGGCGCGATCGCCTGCTGATACTCCCTTAATTTGGGCGACAAAATGCAAAAATCCCTCAACCGTCATGTCTGGATATAACGGCGGTGTTTCGGGTAAATAACCAATCCGTTGGCGCACAGCTAAGGAATTTTCATGGACATCATAACCAGCAATCCGGGCATTTCCATTTGTTGCGGGTAAATAACCAGCCAGAATCCGCATGGTTGTGGTTTTCCCAGCGCCATTGGGGCCGAGAAGCCCTAAAATCTCCCCAGGTTCGACGCTAAAAGTAACATCAGTAATCGCTGAGGTAGAGCCGTATATTTTACTTAGATGTTCAACTTCGATCATCGGTATAGTGGCGATCGCAATTTATAAGATACCCAACAATCTTAGATCACGATATTGGGTATGGGTAACTGGCACTAAGATTAGCCGACAATGATTAAAGTTCCTGAAAACTCTAATCCCTTTGCATATTAGAGAAGGGGAAAAAATTAAAACCTCTCTCCTCTTAATGAGAAGAAAGGTTTTTTAAATCCCGTGAAAAGTCAGCATGTAAGTGGAAACAATGCCATTGTCAGCCTGAACAATCACATTGCAACTTTAAAAGACTTGTGTGTAAATGACTTTTTACATTATGTAAGAAAGCCCAGGAAGAACCTAACCCCCTTCCCGACACGGGAAGGGGGAAAATTCAAAGTCTCTCCTTTTAGGAGAGAGATTTAGAGAGAGGTTTTTCAAATACCGTAAAAAATCAGGTTAATAATAGCTGCCAGATTTTCGATACTCTAAAGCAGTGATACCATCATTTTCCAACACTTCACCATGATTGATGACGGCATAAATTAACCATCTATCGCCACATTCAAGCTGATTTTGCACCGTACATTCTAAATAGGCTAATGCCTCATTCAAAATCAAACAGCCATTATCAGCAGTTTTTGTGACAAGATTTGCAAAGGGATTATCGCCTAAAGTGCTATGACGAGAAAAATAGCGTCGCACATTTCTGCCTTCTTTAAGGATATTCAGCACAAATTGATCGCCAGGATGATGCATTAAATCTGCATTTTGCTCGTTAGCGATCGCAATCATAATTCCTGGCGGGTTAAAAGTTGCCTGCGATACCCAAGAAGTTAAAACCCCTTTGTGAGTTTCTTCATCACGAGTTGTCACAACACACAGAGAACCAACGATCCTCCCTACCGCTTGTACGGTACGATCTACATGGGTTTCTGTGACAACCTGGCGGGAAGTCCGCAATTTTTTGGTTTTCTTCAAGTTTTGGGCAAAGGATGCACCTGCTTCTTGACACTCCTGGAGAATTTCAGGAGTAGGGCTGAAACGCACCCGAATTGTTTCAAATCCTAGTTGATAATTTGCATCTTTAAGCTTGCTTTCGATTAAATCTATTGCTTCTCCACTCCAACCGTAGGAACCAAACACCCCTGCTAACTTAGTTTTAGCCGCCACTGAGAGGACTATTCCTAAAGCAGTTTGAATTTGAGTCGGTGCATGTCCGCCTAAAGTGGGTGAGCCGATAATCAAGCCATCGCAAGTTTCGACAATGCGGTTAATCTCGGCAGAATCAGCTAATTCACAGTTGATTAATTCTACATTAACTCCATTTTGAATCAAACCTTGTGCGATCGCATTGGCCAGAATTGTTGTATTGCCATAAGCAGAAGCATAAAGCAAAGCGACACTCAACTCTTGAGATTTTTGCCCTTGACACCATTGACGGTAATCATAAGTAAAACGACTGAGGCTGTAACGGACAACTGGCCCGTGTGCAGGGGCATAACATCTGGCTCCCAAAACCGAGATTTTATCTAAAGCAACTTCAACTTGTTTGGCTTGGGGCGCATGGAGACATTCAAAATAATAACGACGTTCCGCATCTAACCCTTTCCAATCTTCATCAAACAATATATCTTCGCAAATATGAGCGCCGAAAAGTTTATCTGTGTAGAGAATTTTTGTTGCAGAATCATAAGTACAAAGTCCATCAGCCCACCGGGGAGTTGGTACGGTGACAAATGAGAGAAGATGTCCTTGTCCTAAATCTAGAGTATCCCCCGATCGCACTGCTTGAATAGGTGATTCAAATTCGGGAAAGGCTGTTTTTAGAGCATTAGCGGCGGGGCGAGAACAAATGAGAGTAGCTTGAGGAACCAGAGAGAGTAATACTTGTAAGGTTGCTCTCCGGTTCGGGTTGACATGACTGAGAACAATGTAATCTAGGGTAATGAAATCTAGACGTTGTGCAAGTTGCTCAAGGTAAATTTCGGTAAAAGATTCGCCAGGAGGGTCAATTAAAGCCTTTTTATCACCTTGAATCAGATAAGAATTTGCTGTAGTTCCCCGTTGACGGGAATACTCAACTTCAAATTTTAGTCTGTCCCAAGTCCGCGATCGCAGAATCAGAGTATTTTTACCAATTTCAGCAACTTGGACATCTCTGCTATGGTTGGACGTTAATGTGGCAGTAGACATAATAACCTCATTGGGAATTGGGAATTGGGCATTGGGCATTGGGCATTGGGCATTGTGAATTGGGAATTGGGAATTGGGAATTGGGCATTGGGCATTGGGCATTGGGCATTGTGAATTGGGAATTGGGAATTGGGAATTGGTTATAGCGGTTCCCATTCAAATGTGGTACAACATCATCTCGTAAGCTGTAGGGGCAATTCATGAATTGCCCCTACGGGTGTACCTCACATAAATAAAAACTGCTCTCCTTCTCTTCTTAACTCCTGTACAGACGCGATTAATTGCATCTCTACCTATTTTTAATGACCATTAGTTTCTGTTAATTCAGATTTGGCTCGGATTCTATAGCGTTTAGATACTTCTTGTTCCGGGTCAATACCTTCAAAGGTAGGTGGTAGCCAAACTCGGAGAAACAGTAGTATTCCCAGGACTAATAAAAAGGCACAAGTTGCTAAAATTTGACTCCAATTAGTTTCTAGAATACCTTTAACAATTACTTCTCGCAAAGCGGAAACAATAGAAACCTCAACAGCTACCCCAATAGATACGCGATGTTCTTGTAGGTAAATAATCAGCAGTCGGAATAGCTCAACTAAGATGAGTAAAAAGAGAATATCGGCAGTCACAGCATGAAAATCTAGAGGTGGAAGTAAGGAGAGAAACATATCTCTCACCTGAAGCACCATGAAGCTAAATAAACCGATACACAGAGAAATTACAATTAAATCTTGAATAAATTCCAAACTTCGCACAACGCGCCCCCGATTGATTTCATACATCGTAATCGGGGTATTTTCAACAGATTTATACATAGCTTTCTGTAATTGGAGAGTGGGGAGTTAGGAGTTAGGAGTTGGGAGTTAAGAGTTCGGAGTTGGGAGTTCGGAGTTGGAAAGATGAGTGAGAGAAGCAGAATAATCAATGCCCCATGCCCCATGCCCCATGCCCAATGCCCAATGCCCAATTCCCATTTAATAATGATTGCCAATTTTGCGGTGATGCGCTGCGGTAAGTGCATCTAGCTTGGCAACTCTTCCAGTTTGGACTGTGCTATAAATTACCCAATGATCTCCACAATCCATACGGCTTGTGATTTCACATTCCATGTAAGCTAAAGCTTCAGCTAAAACTGGCGATTCATTTTTAGCTGGATATGTTTTCACTCCAGCAAAACGGTCTGCACCAGGAGCAAAACGCTTGATAAAATGTTTCATTAATCCTTGATATTTCCCTTCTTCTAAAACGTTTAAAACAAAGCGATCGCCAACGTGCATCAAAGATTCAATTGCCCGGTCTTTGGATACTGCGATCGCTACTCCTAAAGGCTCAAGACTGGCTTGTGTCACCCAAGAAGCCAACATCGCACTCTGAATTTCTCCTTTTTTAGCGGTGATGATGTATAATCCTGTACTAATCCGCCCTAAAGCTTTCTCTAACTCGCTATTGATGGATTTGATTTGTTTAATGGTGCGATCGCGGTTCAACCATTGACCCAAATCTGTCCCCGCTTCATCACAAAGTTGTTCCGTTGCTGGGGTAGGAATTTCTTTAACTAAAATAGGTGGAAAAGCTTCAGTTAATCCCAGTTCTTGAAACTTATTGCGTAAAGGATAAATTGGTTCATCTTCTCCCCCTCCAGACTCTAATAAACCAACTGCCTGTTTCTTATTAACAGCAGCTAAAATAGTGCTTAATGCCGCTTGAGCTATAACTGAAGATTGCGGCGGCATTGTAATTACTAAACCAGAAGACTGTGCAACTAATTCTCGAACTTCTTGAGGCTCTGAACTGTTGAGAGGAAATAATTCTACAGCCACGCCTGTTTTTGCACATCCATGAGCTATGGTACGGACTAAATGTTCACTATAACCGTAATCTTCAACATAAAATAGAGCTACTAATCTATCTGTTTTTGCCTGTTCTAAACTCCAGTTTTGATACCGTCCGAGCCATTCGGAAATATAGTGTTGTAATAAAGGGCCATGTCCTGTAGCAACTGTTTTTATTTCTAACTTTTCAATCCGCTTTAAAGCTGCTAAAACAGACCGGGCATTAGGCCCCATAAGACAATCATAATAATATTGAAAGTCTTCCTCAAGTAAAGTGATATTTTCATCATAAGTATGGTCATCACAGTAATGCATTCCAAATACATCACAGGTGTAGAGAGTGCTAGTTTTGTGGTCATAAGTAAAGATTGTGTCAGGCCAGTGTAAGTTAGGTGCAGAGATAAATTCTAATTCGTGTCCGTTGCCTAAATCTAATCGCTCTCCACTTTTCACCTGCTTTGAATTAAAAGGCTGGTGAACCATATTTTCTAAAAATTGAATAGCTACCTTAGCACCGACAACAGTAATAGAGGGAGCTAATTGCAAAATATTTTTCACTAAGCCACTGTGGTCTGGTTCTGTGTGGCTAATAATCAAGTAATCTATTTTAGTCGGATCAATCAATCCCACCAATATCTCAAGATATAATTCTTCAAACTTGCGGTGAGATGTATCAACTAAGGCAATTTTTTCTCCCTGAATTAAGAAAGAATTATAAGTTGTACCATTCTGTAGACCAAACTCGACATCAAAACGTTCTCTATCCCAGTCTAGACAACGAATAGCAGTTGTTTGAGGAGCAATTTCAACAGTTTGAACTGTCAAACGTCCTGAGTTGGGAGTAACCTGAGTGGGCTGGATGAGTGCAACCATTTGTTTTCTCCAAAAAAATTGTTATTTGAAGCGAGCTTTATATTTCTTATATTGACCTGAAATAGTCAATTAGTAAAATGCCAATTTCTAAAGCTAATCATCAGAAAGTTTTATTCATCATTTAGATTGATTTACCATTGAATTACTCAATGTTTACCATCAATAATGAATGTGAGAAAATGAAAATAATCAGTTACAATCTTTAGGGATGTCGTTAATATTTTTTCCTCCTCCCATACAAAAAATCAACAGCGAAATCGCTCGTAGCGCTGGTGTCGATCTGTATGTGCTGCGTCTAGATTTGATGCACCCGTGGGTTAACGGCAACAAGTGGTTTAAGTTGAAGTACAACCTTTTGGAAGCCAAGCAGAAAAATTTCACGACATTACTTACCTTTGGTGGCGCTTATTCTAATCACATCTATGCAACTGCGGCGGCTGGTAATCTTTTCGGTTTTCGTACCATTGGTGTAATTCGTGGAGAGGAGACGCTACCACTAAACCCAACACTGAGTTTTGCTGTCCAACAGGGTATGCAGCTTGTGTACCTAAACCGCGAAATGTATCGACAGCGCAACACAGCCGCGCTACAGGAATATCTGCAACAACGCTTCGGTGAGGTGTTTATCATTCCCGAAGGCGGGAGTAATTTAAATGGTGTGCGCGGCTGCACAGAGATAATTGGTAATACGATGCCTACGCCTGGCTACGCCTACGCATTTAATCGTATATGCGTAGCCTGCGGTACAGCTACCACACTGGCTGGTATTGCGCTTTCGTTGCATGAGGGACAAAGAGCGATCGCTTTTCCCATTCTAAAAAATGGTTTATTTCTCGCACAAGAAATCGAAAGTTTATTGACAAATTACCTCATCTCGGATTTACCTACACCATCTAACTCTCCCGTTCCCTGGGAATTGGTATGTGATTATCACTTCGGCGGCTATGCAAAGGTAAACAATCAATTGCTAGTATTTAGCCAACAATTCAAGGAAGAACATAACGTACCTCTTGATTACGTATATACCGCCAAAATGTTTTACGGAGTAATGGATTTATTACAGCAGGGATTTTTTTCTCAAGGAGATTCGTTGCTGCTGGTACACACAGGCGGCTTGCAAGGCAACATTGGTATGGAGAAGCGATACTTGCGACAGTAAAAAATATATTACACTTTTATAAGATTTACGCAAAACTACACGCAGTAGGGGCAATTCATCAATTGCTTCTACCGAAAACTCAAGGTTTGGGCTATTTTTTGCGTAAGTCTTGTTTTACAAACAAAAAAACTTTATCAGCTTCATATACAAGTTTGAAATTAGAACTATTTTTAAGTTGATATATCAAATTAGGAATGAACTCAGATTTATTATTTATTAAATCTACAAGTATATATTTAAAAATATCATTATACTTTTCCGACGGACGATCTTTACTAATTAGCTTAATGGTTTGACGTTTAGCTAAATGAGGAGCAATACTTGCTGTAGTTAAAACACTTTCTTTAGTCTTAACTAGACTGACAGCAGTATACAGAGAAGGAAGATTAGGTAAATTTGGAAAATAACGTGTTATAAAAAAATCATATTTAGCCAATGCCAAAAAAGAAAAAATAGCAGAAATTATTAATATTTTAGGTTTCAACCAACGCCTCTTGTTTTCTTGCTGATATTCTTTTATAGAATATATCAACCATACAATAATAAAAGGAAAAATAGGTAATGAGTAATGATGAGCTAAATCTCTTTGTGACGCATAATCAGAAATAATATTCAATAACAACATAGGTAAAGTCGGTATTAATACTAACATTTGTTTCCAATGTAATCCAATAATTACTGGTAATAAAAGAAGAAGATAATAAAATAATGCGTCAGGAGAAAAAAACTTTCCTAAAATTAAATTAGGATTACTGAAAATATTAATGATTATTTCCTTTGGAGAACTACCAAGGGAAGCATAAAACACAACTCCCCCAGCTTGCCCACCTCTCAAAGAAGGCGTTAAATAACCAATAGTAAAAATATACCAAGATATGCCTATTACAACACAAGCTAATCCATAAACCCTTCGATGTTGTAATAGCAGCCAAAGACCAAAAGCTATTACAGTTAAACTTAAGCTATCCTTACAAACTAAAACTAACCCAATAGCAAAAAATAATTGATAAGTACATTTCTCTCTTGCTGCCCACATTGCCCACAATAATGCAGGAACGGCTATACTTTCTGGACGAAAATCAGTAAAGAAATTACTATTAAATAAAGCAGGATAAAGCAAATAAGACAAACTTATTGCTTTTGAATAAGGTATAGATAATCCTGCTTGTAGGCTTAGTAAATAAATAGGTAAACAGCCAAAAGCTAAACCAAGAGCTTGAACTAAAAATAACCAGTATTCACTGGGATATATTTTATATAGTAGGCTTATTGGATACAATATAAAGGCTGCATGATCGCCCATAACATGAAATCCAAAAAAAGAAGATATTGGGGGTAGATTTTGACTTATCAAATATACCCATTGGTCAAAAAGAGCTAAGTCAAGAGCATTAGATTTAAAAAAAATATGTCTTAAACTACTACAAAGAAATAATATTAAAGTTCCTATAAAAACTAAAAAGCTAATATAACTAAGCTTTCTTTGCATATTAATAACTAATAAATACTAAACTTATTAGTCTAATATAGAAGTGCCCTTCACTATAATATTTTAATATACCTTAATAAAAGTATTTTTTGTTAGAGAATGGTTCAAAAAAATTCAGAAGAGTTTTTAATAAGCATTCTCTGAAGTAGAAATTTATTTCACTTTGTCGCTACACCGATAATATGAGAATTAATAATGGGCAGTTGTGCATCAAATCGCTCATAATGAATACCAGCAAAACCAGCATTTTCTAAAGCAATCAAAGTTTCTCTATCTGGATGAAAACCATTACCCATTACTTTCCAAATAGGACTAATTTTACTTTGGAATTTTCGCAATAAAGTTCCTTGAGGTGCAGCGACATATTCAATAAATAAGAAGCGTCCACCAGGTTTAAGTACTCTTAAAACGGCTTGTAATGTATAGTCTATATTTGGTACTGAACACAAAACTAAATTACTAACAACGGTATCTATACTGTTATCTTCAGCATCTAACCATTCAGAATTGCCAATTCGGAGATCGATGTTTAAGCCTAGTTTTTCTACTTGTTTTTGGAGATAGGAATACGTTTGTAGCTTTGTCCCGATTCCTATCCGGTGAATATCTTTAGGATAGTAGGGTAGGTTAGCGTCCGTTCCTGGGACTATTTCTAACACTATACCTTGGAGATTTACAAAAAGAGAAAGTTTGTGTAGGCGTAGCCCGTGGTAGAAATTGCTTACAACTTTATCATAGGTGGTGCTGCTTTGAGCCATCATCCAATCAAAGAAACATTTACCAAAGTTGGCAGCAATCTTATTTTGTGAATCTCCAATAATTTGGTTTACAGTCATTATCTATTTCCTAATTTCTAAAGCTATAAATTTGTCTGCCAAGCAACTATTTTCTCATAGCCTTAAGATAGGATAATTTGTGTTTCTTCTACCTCACCCATTTGATTCACCTGATTGGGTGATTTTTTGCTTAAAATGCATAGATAGATACTTACGACAAGCTCCTACAGAAAGATTACAAAGGTAGAAGTAGAATTTGTTTATATGTCTTTTCGGCATAGAGTTTTTTCATATTTGTTCAGCTTTAGCCTTTGTGCTAATCAGGTAAAAAACACAATACAGCACAGATCAATTTACGCCGACTTACTTATGCAAAAAATATCATCCAAAGATGGCAAAGAGCGTTCCGCAATTGGGAACGCTCTATTTTCGTAAATTCTGTTAAGATAATATGAATTCAAATTGAAAATTGCTATTTCTTAAAATCAGGCATGGAAATTTGCTTGTTCCTGCAACCAAGTATCTACAGGTTGTCCATCTTTGCGGCGTAATTCAATTTCCACTACCATCACTTCTTTTGAACCAGGAGGCGCAGGTTTTTTATGGAAAATAATATCATAATCTTCTGGATTATGTTTGCGTTCTTTCAACCATTCTTGCACCTTGGTTGTGGCAAAAAATGATTGCCCTTGCTCAAACATTCGAGTAATCTGCAATTGCAGTGTATAAGGATTTAGTCTACCCATTTTCTACCGCCTTTGTTAAGTAAATTTTAGAACAAGTAATCTGCTTACCCTAGATAATCTAATGTTAGTGCCAAGTACGCACACTAGCCCCATCCCTGAGCAATATTTGATTTTAATCAGGTTAGAGATGGGATACTGAAGAATCACAAATATCACATCTAGCCTATTATTCCCCATTCGCCATTTACTATTTTCCCGGCTGACACAATTGCTGTAGTTTTTGAGGAACTTGCCGACACATTTGCTGGAATCCTTGGGGATTAATTTGCCACCAAGCAAATAATCCTAAACTTGTACCACCAACAAGCAACGCCAACACTCCCCCCAGCATCACTAAACGTTTACTCCGATTAGGTTTTGTAATTAAAGTTGGTGGAATTTCTGGGCTTGTAACTGATTCCTCTGAGATATCTAAATCTACATCCAAATTTAGATCCAAATTTAGATCCAAATCTAGATCCAAATTTAGATCCAAATCTAGATTTGGATCTAGCAAAGTTTGCGAACTTTCTCTGACAGAAATTAATTCCTCTTGTTCCTCTGCTTCTTCTTGTATTTCTGCTTCTATAATCTCTTCTGGCAACGTCGGAGTCACAGGTACTAAGTATTCTGGGGAGATACGGCAATAAGTGAGAACAACCGACGTATTATCACGCCCATTTTTTTCGTTTGCCAGGTTAATCCAGTTGTGGACAGCATCTTCAACTGTCATCTGATCTGTTAACACGGGTATTGCATAATCTTGCCATGATTGTTCCACTCGGTTATTATCACTTAAACCATCAGAACACAATAGTAATATGCCGTCTTCTTCTAGAATGAATCGTTGAACCCTAAGACGCAAAGATTCTGCATTTCTTGTCCCCAATGCTTGAGTTAGGGCAGTAGCATCTGTTCTAATCAGTGCTTTTCGATATAAGCTTTTAGCAAAGCGAACTTCCCGCGTTGCCACATCATCGTCTACTGTGAGTAGCTGACAATAATTGCGGGTAATCCAATAGGCGCGGCTATCGCCAAGATTAGCCAAGTAAAGTTCATGGGTATTATTTGATTGCCAGCCGGTACTTGTCTGGACTCGTTGGGGAACTTGCAACGCCATAACAATGGTTGTAGCCATGCGTTCTTTGCCTTGGCGTTTTTGTTCGTTATTGCGGGCAAAAATAACATTATTTACTACCCGTAGGCTTGCTTCTAATTGTTCTTGCAACAACTCTGGTGATACAAGTACAGTTTGTTCTGTTACCTCCGTTAGTAAGGCGCGAATTTGCAACTTTACAGACTGTACTGCCAACTTACTAGCAACCTCACCGCCTTCGTGTCCGCCAATACCATCGCAAACAATCGATAACTGGGGTAATAAAGGTTCATCTAAATCACTCAAAGTATCGGGGTAGCAGGCATCTTCATTTTGCGCCATAATTGGGCCAATATCTGTAGAGCCTGCCACCTGCAAAACTAATGGTAATTCTGCCGCAGATGCTAGTAATAAACCATTAAGTTGAGTTGCAATATCATCTAGCTCAACTTCAGTTTCACACATCTCCTGGACTATGTTTTGCAACCCTTTGGCTACTGATGTTTTTGCAGTAGCTACCCAAAACTGCCAACACTCTCCCAGGTTTTGTAAACTCAGCGTCTTATCTTCTGGTGTTTGGTAGAGTTCTAATAGTCGCACACACCAACCTTGGACTCTCAAGTTGTCTACTACCAGTAAACTGCGGCTGAGTCCTAATTCTGATAAAGGTGTCCAAAGTTGAAGAATTTGCCACAGCCAATAAACTTGTCGCACCGCCGTTGCTTGCTCCCATGCCTCAACAATAGTTGGATAGATATTTCCTGTCGCATCTATCGGCACATTTTCTAATAAGAGGATATCATTTGTATCTTCCTCACCATCACTAGCAAACCCATAAGCCTGGGGCAGATGTAACCGTTCTTGATATAACCGTAGATAAGGAATTACTTCCTTTGGCAAGTCTTCAGGGACATCTGGCGGTAATCCCGGTTGAGTATCTAGCCAAATCTGGGGAGTAATTACCCCATACCTATCTGCCACCTTTGTGCCTGGTGTAATTTGAGCAGACAATGAGCCAGTAGCCCAAAGATAGCGGTGAACCAAGGGAGTTTGGCAACTGGCACAAACCTTATCTCCTATAGGATTAATGGGGCTATTACAGCTTGGATTTATACAATAAATTGTCAGTTGAGTAGAAATCATAAAAGTATAAATTAAAAAAACCAATCAACTCATGAATTTCGATTACATTTAGCTGGCAATGACTTGAAGGCTAGAATAAACTGGATTCGTGTACCGCTAGCTACACCTGGTTACTGAAATTAATCAAAATTATTGGTAAAAAAACCAAGTTTTGCTTTCTGTAAATAACTTACGTCTGGCTGTATCTAATCGTAGAAATGCATTTACGTCAATGTAGAGTCTAGGATGACGCTATGCCAAGTTTGACCTTAATCTGGCTTCTGGCAGGAGCAGTTTTATGTCTCATGGAACTGTTCTTACCATCGGCGTTTGTCGCCCTCATGATGGGAATTAGCGCTTTTGTGGTGGCGCTGCTGTCTGGAGTGGGTTTGGGAAGTGTATGGTTGCAAGTTTTAGTTTGGCTATTATTTTCCACATTCCTAATCGTGCTTTCTCGTCGCTTTTTGCAACCACGACGACGCAAATCGAAAATTCAGGATGCTGTTATAGCTGAAACCTTAACAGAAATTCTGCCTGGGAAAACAGGGCGGGTATTGTATGAGGGAAATTCCTGGCAAGCACGATGTGACGATGATGAATTCACCGTACCACCCCATCAAAGAGTTTATGTAGTTAGGAGAGAAGGTACCACTTTGATTGTGATACCAGAAAATCTGTTGAATTCTTAGTTATTGGGCATTGGGAATTGGGCATGGGGCATGGGGCATGGGGCATTGGTTATTCCCCTTATCTCCCCCATTTCTCTGATCTGCCACTCCCCTTTTATTTGACATTTAATACTTAAAAATCAGGAGATTTACAATGGAACAGTTTTTTTTGCTCGTGTTTTTAGCCCTTGGTGGTTCTGCCGTAGCGGGATCTGTGAAAGTCGTCAATCAGGGTAATGAAGCTTTGGTGGAAAGATTGGGTAGTTATAACAAAAAATTGGAACCAGGACTAAACTTTGTCATTCCTTTCCTAGATAGAATTGTCTACCAAGGAACTATCAAAGAAAAAGTTTTAGATATTCCTCCCCAACAGTGCATCACTCGTGACAACGTTGGTATTGAGGTGGATGCAGTGTTTTACTGGCGCATCGTGGATATGGAAAAAGCCTGGTATAAGGTAGAAAATCTCCAGTCGGCAATGATAAATATGGTGCTGACTCAAATTCGCGCCGAAATGGGGCAACTGGAGTTGGATCAAACCTTTACTGCTCGTTCTCATATTAGTGAACTTTTATTACGGGATTTGGATGTTGCTACCGATCCTTGGGGTGTGAAGGTGACACGGGTAGAACTGCGAGATATTATTCCGTCTCAAGCAGTGCGAGAATCGATGGAATTGCAAATGTCGGCAGAACGACGCAAACGGGCAGCAATTTTAACTTCTGAGGGCGAACGCGAATCTGCTGTCAATAGTGCTAAAGGTAAAGCTGAGGCGCAAATATTGGATGCGGAAGCTCGTCAAAAATCGACAATTTTGCAAGCGGAAGCTGAACAAAAGTCGCTGGTGATGAAAGCTCAAGCTGAACGTCAGCAGCAAGTTTTAAAAGCCCAAGCGATCGCAGAATCAGCAGAAATTATCGCCCAAAAGCTCCAGACAAATCCCAATGCCAATAAAGCAGTTGAAGTTCTGTTTGCTTTGGGCTATCTAGACATGGGTGCGACAATTGGTAAAAGCGATAGCAGCAAAGTCTTATTTATAGATCCGCGCACTATCCCTGCTGCTTTCGAGGGTATGCGCTCTGTGATCTCAAATGGTCAAGTTGACTCTAACGATTTGTTTCCTAAGCAAATACCAGGGTTAGAAAATAACCGCCCTGGTTAGGAATGGGGAGTGCGGGAGATGAGGTGGATGAGGGGGAAGCAATGCTCAATGCCTCATGTTCTACATCAGCAACTCTCATCTCCAATACTTCCATCTCTAATACTTCCATCTGGCATAATGGTGTTTTGGAAGGATACTCTCCTGAATTCAACACCGTCCAAATTGGCTCCGATCAAGTTAGCTCCACGCAAGTCAGTCCATTCCAAGACGGTATTGCTGAAGTTAGCTCCACTCAGGTCAGATATCCTGAATGTAGTATCGTTGAGTTTAGCTCCGGTCAGGTTAGCACTACTGAGATTAGCACGAAGAAAGCTGGCTTCAGTCAAGATAGCACCACTGAGATTAGCACCACTGAGATTGGCATCGACAAAACCACATTGCCACAAGATAGCATTACTGAGGTCAGTACCAACAAGGATGGCTCGATCCAAGTTGGTTTCGGGCATATAAACTCCACTCAGGTCAGCCCCACTCAAGTTGACATCAGCCATATAAAACTCAATTTCGCAACCACTCAAGTTAATTCCACTCAGGTTACAGCCTCTCAACCCTTTATCACTGTAACTGAACTCAATACCAACAAAATTTCTCTCCCCAGCAGCGTAACGTTCCAGCAACTCTTCAACAGTAATACTTTGTCTTTTGACGTTCATTTTTCAACACCTGATCCTAAACTTGCCAAATCGCACTTTTGGTAAATGTGGAGGATGAGGAATTGTAAAGGAAAGTTGATTTACCCCAGTAACAAAACCTCAACTTCTAAAACCTCAGCACTTGTTGCTAAAGCTTCATCAGCCGTTACCAATCGGATATTATTTTGAAATGCGATCGCTAAATGTAGAGTATCCAGTGTACTTTTGATAAGTTATAAATTATGACATTATCTATTCAGCCAAGCACAGTACTAAGTGTAGAAAAGTTCTTACAACTACCAGAGACAAAACCAGCAAGCGAGTATTTTAACGGGCAAGTATACCAAAAACCTATGCCACAAGGAGAACACAGTACGTTACAAAGCAGTTTAGTCACAGCAATTAACGAGATTGCTAAACCGCAAAAAATTGCTTATGCCTTTCCTGAATTACGTTGTACATTTGAAGGTCGTTCAATAGTACCAGATATTGCAGTTTTTGAATGGCAAAGAATTCCATTGCTTTCTAATGGAAGAATTACAAATAAATTTGAGATTCCTCCAGATTGGATAATCGAAATTCTCTCACCAGAGCAATCACCCAACCGAGTTATCCGCAAAATTATATTTTCCATTCAAAATGGAGCAAAGCTAGGTTGGTTACTCGATTCTGCTGATGAGTCAATCATGATTTTTGAACCCAATAAATTACCAGAATTAAAAGAAAATCAAGATATTTTACCCGTTTTGAGTGTTTTGGAAGATTGGCAATTAACAGTTGTAGACGTGTTTAGTTGGTTGAGTTTTATTTGAATAAAGCATTTATTACAGCAGAATTGGTGAATTCAGAAGTAAAACACGCTTTATTCCCCTCATAGAATTGGTATGATTATTGACCAATCCCACTAGCTTGATTTACCTGGCATTGGCTGCACAAACCAAAAAACTCTAGAGTGTGGTAAAAAACTTTAAACTTATGACTGGATTCTAACTGGTCTTCTAAGTCATGGACGGGGCATTGATGAATCGGAATTGAGACACCGCATTGTAAGCAAGTAAGGTGATGTTTATCTTGCTGGGCTAGGCTGTAAAGGGCTTCACCATTAGCTAAATTCCGCACTTGTACCATGCCTTCGAGTTTTAAGGCTTCTAAAGAGCGGTAAACTGTTGCTAAACCCATACTCTGAGTGGTGTTACGTAATTCTACGTAAATATCCTGGGCGGAAATACCTTTTTTGATGGTTTTCAGTAGGTTGAAAATACGCTCTTGACTGCGGGTGCGTATAGCTCTCATAGACAATTATTTAAATATGCCACTGTAGTTGAAGCTGTTAGATGGGTTAATCGATCAATTAACTTTAACCGCTTCGTAATCTTATTTTCACTCAGTTGGAACAGAAAGTTATAGTATAGCGATCGCAGCATTCAGCAAAAGCCGTGCAAACCAAGTACCTAGCCAAAATTTTTGTGACCCTTCGTCCTTCAGTCTTAGACCCTGCTGGTGTGGCCGTACAATCTGGTCTTCAGCAACTGGGATACGATAACGTTGAACAGGTGCGGATTGGCAAGTACATTGAACTCACCATCACCTCGACTGAAGAAAAGAAGGCTCGTCAAGACCTCGATCGCATTTGTGACCAAATGCTGGCAAATACCGTAATTGAAAATTACCGCTTTGAGTTAATTGAGGTCGAAACCCAAACTGGGGTATTTTAGGAATTGGGAATGGGGGATGGGGCATTGGGCATTGGGCATTAGTTATTTATTCTTTCTCCCCCGGCTCCCCCTGCTCCCTCACTCCCTCACTCCCTCACTCCCTACTCCCTACTCCCTACTCCCCACTCCCCTTTCCTCAATCATGAAATTTGGTGTTGTTGTTTTTCCGGGTTCTAATTGCGATCGCGATGTTGCTTATGTAACGAGAGATTTGCTCTTACAACCAACTCGCATGGTTTGGCATCAAGAAACAGACATTACTGATTTAGATGTAGTCATCGTCCCTGGTGGCTTTAGTTACGGGGATTATCTGCGCTGCGGTGCGATCGCGCGTTTTTCACCCGTGATGCAGCAAGTTGTGGAACACTCTCAAAAAGGTAAGTTTGTCATCGGTATTTGCAATGGTTTTCAGGTATTAACTGAAGCTGGACTTTTACCAGGGGTGTTAACCAAAAATCGGGATTTGCATTTTATTTGCGATCGCGTCCCCTTGAAAGTTGAGCGTACCAATCTCTTATGGACGCAAGCTTATACCAGTAGTGAAGTTATCACTTTGCCCATTGCCCACGGTGAAGGGCGATTCTACGCTGATGAAGCCACTCTCGCAGAAATTGAAGATAATGGGCAAGTCGTATTTCGTTATGAAGGCGAGAATCCTAACGGTTCACTGAACAATATTGCTGGGATTTGCAATCGTCAGGGCAATGTGTTGGGGATGATGCCGCATCCAGAAAGGGCATCTGATGCCATGCTGGGTAATAGTGATGGCTTGAGGTTGTTTCAAGGCTTGGTAGAGAAGGTAGCCGCATTAGCGTAGAGCAAATATCGGGCGATCGCCCTCTGAAGAAGATTATTCTCCAGATAGCGATCGCTCTATCACATTAAGTCTTAAGCTGAAAATACTTTAATTTGCATCCTCAAAAAAATAAATCTCTTGTGGGGTGGGCATCTTGCCCGCCCTAGCTGTGCAAATTAAATGCACGACAGCTTAGTACAATATTTCATTATTTCATTAATTAGTAGCAAACTCTCTGCGTGACTCTGCGCTTACCTCTGCGCCCCTTTGCGTTTCAAATTTAACAAATTAACGTACCTCTTTAAGAGTATCAATTTGCTTGGTAAATAACTCAGTGAATAAACTAAGCACAGTGCGTTCTTCGCGGACTTTTATGTTGGCACTGATTGACATACCCGATTGCAAAGTAACATTTTTCCCCTTAATTACTAACGATTGTTTATCCAATGATATTTTTGCCGGAAATCTATAAAATTGATGTGTTTGGTCTGGTGGTAATGCGTCTGAGCCTATCCCAAGCACTTCCCCTTTAATATCGCCAAATTCGCTGTAAGGGAAGGAATCAATTCTCACATCTACCTTCATACCTTTTCGCACAAAACCGATATCTTTATTAGTTATGAAAACTTCAGCTATATATTTTTCATTTGGGACGATTTGCAGCAGTTTTGTAGTCGGAGTTGCTACAAATCCAGGGTTTTTAGCTTGGATATCGAAAACTGTTCCAGCTACAGGCGCACGGAGTTCTTGATATTTAACGTTTAACTGTGATTGAGAGATTTTACTATTGACATCTGCTAAACGCTGTTCATTATCTAGGATAACTTTCATGAATTGGCTATCAATTGTCGCAATACGCTGTTTGTTATCAGCTATCTTATCCCAAATGTTTTTATCAGAAACAGCCACTGTATTGCTTAACTCTTGTTGTCCTTTTTCTATATCAAACTGGAGGCGTTTTTCTTCTTCACCCAGTTGTGCTACTTCTGCTGTACGGTTTTGGACTTCTTGTTGCTGATTAAGATACTGAAGTTGAGAAATACCACCTTCTTCTGCCAATATTTTCAGCTTTTCTAAAATACCCTGCTGAATAGCTAAACTTGCTTTGCTATCTTCAAGCTTATATTTATTTTGAGCTAGTTGTTTTTTGATTTTCTCTACTTCCAACTGCGCCGCAGCAGATCGAGAATCTAATTCTTTTTTAGCAACTTGTAGACGTTGTTGCTCATCAATTCCTAGAGTAGAATCTCGACCAGAATTTTTTAATTGAGTCCGTAATAAGTCATTTTCTGCTACTAAAGCTACCCGACTTTTTAGCAGAAAAGCAGTTTCTTGTGGCAAATTACCGCGTAAATATAAAAGTTCAGATCCACTAGCGGTACTTGCACTCATCAATTGGCGATATATCTGGTTTTCTTTAATTAATGCAACGCGAATTTTATTTAAAGAATTTAATTCGGCAACAGAAGCGATGGAATCAAAAGTCAGTAACAAATCTCCTGGCTTTACTTCTTGTCCATCTTTAACATTAACTGTTTTTACCACTCCACTAACCGGAGCCTGAACATCTTTGACTGTTCCTTGTGGCTTTAATTGGCCTGTTGCTGCCACGACTTGCTCAATTTTTGCAAAATAAGCCCAACCAACTCCAAAGCAGGCTAATGCCATAAGAGTAACCATGATTATCCGCGACCAAATTGGAGATTGGCGCAAAATAATTGCTTGCTCAAATTCCTGACTACTTGAGTTAATTAAAGACTGTTGAGCAGCTTTCTGTTGTTTTGTAAGTACTGGTGAATCTTGCTTGACTCCATTTTTCTGATTACCGTTTTTCTGATTGCCGTTGTGGTGATTCCCATTAAGTTGAGTCATAAGGATTTTGGTTTTTGGATTTTTTGTCGGATGGACACTGTTCCCAAGCAATAATTAACTACAAGTTCACTTCTTGTTGCTGATACAGATAAAAATAATGACCTTTAGTAGCCATTAATTCTTGATGGCTACCTTGTTCTATAACCCTGCTATTATCCATGACAACGATCATGTCTGCATTACTGACGGTGTTTAGTCGGTGGGTAATAAAAAATACTGTATCACCCTTAAACTTTTTGGCTAAATTCAGACATATTTGCCGTTCTGTGGGATAATCTAAGGCACTGGTTGCTTCATCTAAAACTAATAATTTTGGTCGTTGTAAAACAGAACGAGCGATCGCAATTCTTTGTCTTTGTCCACCTGAAAGTGCAGAACCCCGTTCTCCCACCCGCGTGTTGTAACCGTTGGGTAAGTTCATGATAAATTCGTGGGCGCAGGCAACCTGAGCCGCTTCGATAATTTCTTCGGTTGTCGCATCGGGATTGGTTAAAGCAATATTTTCTTGAACGCTACCGTCAAACAATAATGTTTCTTGGGGAACTACGCCAATTTGTCGTCGCAGTGAATAAAGCTCCACTTTGGCAATATCATAACCATCAATCAAAATTCTGCCGGACTCAGTTTCATAAAGTCTCAGCAGCAATTTCATCATCGTACTTTTACCAGATCCACTTTGTCCGACGATGCCGATAAATTTACCTGCCTCAAATTCGAGGTTGACGTTAGAAAGTTGCAGAGGGCCACTCGTCCCAAATCGGAAGGAAACATCTTCATATTTCACTGCTCCCTTAATCGTCGGTAACGGTATGTTGTAGCGATCTGTTTCCCCTTCTTGTGGTGTATCGACAATATCGCTTAAACGTTCTAAGGATAAGGCTGTTTCTTGGAAGCTTTGCCAGAGTTGAGCTAAACGTAATATTGGGCTAGTGACGTAACCCGATATAATTCTAAAGGCAATTAATTCGCCTAAAGTTAATTCTTGTTTCAGTACTAAATAAGCTCCTACCCACAAAACTAGTAAGCTACTGAGTTTGTTGAGAAAGCTGCTGGTAGAGTTAGCGAGGGTAGAAGTTACAACTGTTTTAAAACCGGCGGCGACAAACCGAGCATAACGCTCTTGCCAAGAAAAGCGCGATCGCAATTCAATGTTTTGTGCCTTTACGGTTTGAATTCCTGACATTACCTCCACTAAATAAGATTGAGTTTCGGCGTTGCGTTCGGCTTTGGCACGTAACTGTCTACTAATGGTAGGAGAAGCAATTAAGGTAATGACGATAAAAATGGGAATTGTGCTTAGGGCTACTAAGGTAAGTAGCCAACTATAAATCAGCATTACACCGATATAAACCACCGAAAACAGAGCATCTAACCCCACTGTTAAGGCAGTACCAGTCAAGAATTGGCGAATATTTTCTAATTCGTTGATGCGAGTCGAAAGTTCACCCACCGGTCGGCGTTCAAAGTAGCGCAGGGGTAGACGTAGTAAGTGGTCGATAATTTGTGACCCCAAACCCATATCAATCCGGTTCGTGGTATCAACAAATAAGTAGGTTCTTAAGGTAGTCAATACCGCTTCAAATATACCGACTACTAATAGTAAAATCCCCAAAATATGTAGGGTTCCAATGCTATTTTGAGTGATAACTTTGTCGATAATTAACTGAACGACCAGAGGATTTGCCAACGCTGCCAACTGTACGAAAAAGGAAGCTATAAATACCTCTATCAACACTCGACGGTGCTTTGACAAATAGGGCAAAAACCACCGTAAACTAAAGCGTTCTTGAGGTGTTTGATTAGTAGCAGTGAGCAGTAATACTCTAGCTTGGGGCGGAAAGTTGGTTGGATCAATATCTAATTGTTCAATTAATTGTGCCGGTTTACAGCGCACAATTCCTTTAGATGGGACACCCACAACCACAGTGTTTGAATCTGCTGCGTATAAAACTGCAAAATTGTCACCATAGCGAATCAATGCTGGTGTTGGAGTGCGTGTAATTGAAGCGACTGGTATTTCTACTAATTGCGCCTTCAGTCCGATTAATTCTGCCAGGTAAGCAGTAACTTGAAACGATATAACTCCCTGACGTTTGACTTGTTCAGTTAAGATGCGACGAACCACTTCACGACGAAATGGCATTTCTAGGTGCTTGGCGACCATTTGGAAACAGGCGAAGGCTGTATTTAATTCTCCCTTGCCGCTAAAAAATGGATATTTTTGTTTTGACGAACTCTGTGAGGTATCGGGGACTGTGTGAGGAACTATTTCGTTTGATGCGTAAGGGATATCTAATTCATCTTCATCTTGGGTATCTAATTGGGTGTTATTTACCGCAAGCACTATTTCATGACTATCTTCTAATATCAAATCTGACGGATGTATCCCAACCAACCGGGCGGGATTTTGACCGATAACCTGAATCTTGTCTCTGTCATCGTCTGATTCTAGGCGATCGCCAGGTGATAAATTTGTGACTGTACCACCGCCACTTACAAACCAGACTCTTTCGCTATCCAGTTGGTTGAATGGAGTTTTTCCTAGAGGTAAGTAATGGATTTTTGCTTGTAGTAAGGCTTTTTCTGTGAGTTCCCTAAGATTTAAGGTAGCGATCGCTTGCTGGTTCCAATAGGAACTGAGAATATCAAAAACTTCCACCAAATAACTACGGTTATTGCGGGCTTCGGCAAAAGCTGGGTATAAAGCGAGAAAACTAAAATATGCCGATGCACTCAAGGTTAAACATACTACTTCAGTGGAAGCGATCGCAGTTTCACAGGCGACATCCCGCAACAAACCAATTTCGCCGATAATTTCGCCAGGTTGCAGCAATTTTAGAGTAATTGGCATTTGCGTCTGGGGATCGTATCCCAAGAGGCGCACTTGTCCCTCATAAATGATAGTGATGCGTTCCGGGATACTTTCCTTACCGATGATTTTTTGACCTATGCGATAGCGCCAAGCTTGCAATTGGTCTGATAGATTAGCGATCGCCCCATCGGGTAAGCAATCAAACCCTTCTAGAGTAGTGATAAATTCGAGAAAAGTGTTCTTAATATAAGTCATAGTAAAACAAGTAAAAGTGAGGAATTAAATCGAAAATATGAGGAAGTATCTCTTTTGCTAACAGTGGCAGTGTTTGATTTCATGGCAGTATTGCAAGGCTTATTTGAAATTAAAGTGTCTAAACATGTAAAATCACATAGGGAAAGATTGTCTAATTTCAGACGTGTTTTTAGATCGCACGGTTAAGATTTTTATGGGTTTTTCAAAATAAATCATAGACTTAATAGATTGAGTACAAGATATCACTTGGTTCAAGCTACATAATTTATACAAACTTAAAATCAATATTCAATATTGCAAATATGCAAGATATATAGGTGGTGATTAAATTTAGCCTCGCATATTTTGATTTATGATAATCAATATGAAAATATCACAGATGCTTTTCTAAGTAAATACCCTAATTAAGAATTATGTAATAAAGAAAACTTTAATTTTCTGAATTATTTTTTACAAATTCTTAAATACAGGGATTGACAATATCAGTTATGGCAATAAACAGTGAGCTTTCCTTGCTAAACAACACCATGCCCTATTTATGAAAAAATCCTCTATTACTTTCTTGGTAGCTTAATTTAATAAAATCAACTTGAAAAGTAAAGGCGAAGATTTTTTGTCAGCCGAGAGGAATCAACTATTAAATTTATGAAGTAAAGACAATAACTGCCTTCAGTAAATTCACTGGTTTAATTAATGAGTTCAGGAGTGCTGAGTGCCCAGTTGTGAGTAACCCCATAGATAGTCTGGGTAACAGGCAGCAAAACTTTTTAAGACAGGGGATTGATCTTGGACGTATTAAATATGCGCTATAGCAGTTCCCATTCAGATGCGGTACAAGATTAATCGTGAAGTGTAAGGGCACGGCACTGCCGTGCCCCTACGGGTGTACCTCACTCGACTGAGAACCGATATACGCATCTCGAAATAAATATTTGTGCGTCGGAGACTCATCAAAACGCCTGTGGAGAACCCATACAGCACTTCTGGCGGCTATGAGGTACATCCTCAAAGCTGAAAGCTATGATAGGACAGGGGTAAGAGGAAAACTGTATTGCATAATAGCCGGAAGTGCTGTAATATCTGGAGCAATTTAGGCAGGGATCTATGAAGCAGGAATCGCGTGACTTTACGTCAATGCGAGGTTCAAATTAGGCAGCATTGACACTCAATTTTACCTGCACAATCACATCGTTATAATCTTTGTCACCACCATTTGGTAGATCCTCAAAACCAAAGGTGTTATTTCCCAAGAGTCGGATGTGATCTACTTTATCTGAGTTCGCACCCAAGAATGAGAAGTAAACATTCTTATTTTGCTTGCCATTGAGAATAGCATCGGGTTTACCATCCACAATAATAAATGGTGCAAACAAAGAATCAGCCCCGAAAGTGCCAGTGTAATTTGCTGTACCTTGGTTGTCCACCGCCAAGTCAATACCTGCAACCCGCCCACGCACAGCAGCTTCAGCATAACCAGTCTGCCCAACGAGAATATCTGCTTTGCCATCGCCATTAGTGTCGATACCACCATTTTCATCAGCCACCTGATAGAAGCCCACAAAGTTGTTGTAAGACGCTTCTCTGTTGACTACAAACTCAGCTGTTACTAATTGTGTCACACTTCGTAAATCAATCAGTTCACCTTGAGATTTGCCTTGCAAACCAGTACCTAAAGATACCTCTTCTTCTGTTGCTTGAAGCGTCACAACCAAATTCTGGAATTTGAGAGAAAACCCTTCCTCTTCTGTGTTGTTATTTGTAGCCGAGGAAAAAACGACACTTGAGAAAGAAGTTTTTCCAGACAGCACAGCCTGAGTAGTACTGTTAGAAACCAAATAGAATCTGAGTTTCGTACCAGACTCGAATTCTAAGATATTTTTCAGGTCTTCGTTTTTAAAACCCTTGGGCAACTTGGCAATGGAGGATAAAATCACCCTTGAGCGCTCTAGAGCTACTTTCGTATAACCTTCTGTACCAGGGGCTATACCGTTAATTTTACCTTCTTCATCATCAACAGCAAATACACACAGTTCGTTCACCTGTAAGGAGGTGTTGGTTTTTATCTTGATTGAGAGTTTTCCTTTATCACCTTTTTTGTTCAGCTTAGTTTTAACACTAAAGATATCGCCTGTAATTATTGTGAACAGGGTAATCGACTGAATACTAGTAGTCGCGTCAGCGATCGCAAGTTTAAACACATCACTGGCTTTATCTCCAGCAATATCTTTGGCGGTGACTTTGATGTTTAAACTACCCACATCCTTATTTTTAGGAGTGCCACTAAAGGTAAGAGTAGTCGAATCGAAGTTCAACCAAGTGGGTAGTAAATCATCATTTTCTAGAGTTGCAGTGTAAGTCAGGATATCCTTAACATCCTCATCACTGAAGGTATCAACTGGGACGGTGAAGTTGAAGACACTATCTTCAGTGGCTTCTTGATCAGCGATCGCCTTGGACAACACTGGAGCATCATTGGTATTTTTGATTGTGATTTTAAATACATCACTGGCTGTATTTCCAGCAATATCTTTAGCGGTAACTTTGATGTTTATACTACCTACATCATTATTGTCAGGAGTGCCACTGAAGGTAAGAGTAGTAGGATTGAAATCCAACCCACTTGGCAGAGGATCATCGTTTTCTCTAGTTGCAGTGTAAGTCAGGATATCTGCAACGTCTGCATCAGTGAAGGTATCAGATGGGACAGTAAAGTTGAAGACACTATCTTCAGTGGCTTCTTGATCCTGAATTTCATTTGCCACCTGTGGCGCATGATTGATAAACACCACCACTGCCGAGTCATCATATCCAGCAGCATAGAGATATTTTCCGTCGGGGCTGAGAGTTACATAAGTGGCACCACCAAGCCCATCAACGCCATCTGTATTATCTTTTTTAACTTCTACAAAACTCAACTTGCCTGTTTTTTCATCGCGCTCAAACAGCGCCACCGCCGATTCACCATATCCAGCAGCATAGAGGTATTTGCCGTCGGGACTGACGGTAATAGAGTAGACTTTATCAAGGCCATCAACACCATTTGTATTATCTTTTTCAACTTCTACAAAACTCAACTTGCCTGTTTTTTCATCGCGCTCAAACACTGCGATCGCCGAGTCATCATATCCAGCAGCATAGAGGTATTTGCCATCGGGACTGAGAGCTAAAGAAGTGACACCAGCAAGCCCATTAACGCCATTTGTATTATCTTTTTCAACTTCTACAAAACTCAACTCGCCTGTTTTTTCATCGCGCTCAAACACTGCGATCGCTGAATCAACAGATCCAGCAGCATAAAGGTATTTGCCATCGGGACTGACAGTTACAAAGGCAGCACCAGCGAGTCCATCAACGCCATTTGTATCATCTTTTTTAACTTCTACAAAACTCAACTCCCCTGTTTTCTCATCGCGTTCAAATACCGCCACAGCCGAGTCATCATATCCAGATGCATATAGAAATTTGCCATCGGGACTGACAGTTATGGAGGTAGCACCAGCGAGTCCATCAACGCCATTTGTATCATCTTTTTTAACTTCTACAAAACTCAACTCCCCTGTTTTTTCATCGCGTTCAAACACTGCGATCGCCGAGTCATCATATCCAGCAGCATAGAGGTATTTGCCATCGGGACTGATCGTGACGTATTCAGCACCAGCGAGTCCATCAACGCCATTTGTATCATCTTTTTTAACTTCTACAAAACTCAACTCCCCTGTTTTTTCATCGCGCTCAAACACCGCCACAGCCGAGTCATCATATCCAGATGTATATAGAAATTTGCCGTCAGGACTGACGGTGATGGAGTCGATACTACCAAGCCCATCAATACCATTTATGCCATTTTTTTGAAATTCTATGAAATCTAGAATTTGATTTGCCATAATCCTACTTAATTAATACTTACTATTTGTCCGCCCTAATGTATGAGATAAAACAAATATTTGCCTTCAGTAAATTTACGATTACTTAGATTTTTTCAAAATTCAAATCGGATTCCTATATACACATCCGTATTATCTCGTAGTCTTTTTCAGAAATCAAATATGATTCCTATATAACTTTTATAAAATGTTCTCTTTTTTGTTGCTATTCTTATTAATAAAAACGAGGGAGTATCACTCCCCCGCATTAGCAAAATAGCTACAGTGTTAATTAATTTTGAACTTTGGGCTAAACCACACTAGCAGAGAAAACAAAATCATTTGCTGTAAGACTAGTTGATGTAATTCCCAATAATGAAGCCAACTCAGTGTTCCCAATTTTCACCAGAGTATCACTACCTTGTTGCAATAGTGTTAGGGCACTAAATTTAGTTACGCCAATACCACCAAGCCCGATTTTATCAATGCCAACCATGAAGTCGGTAACAATATTCTTGCTAGTTGGCAAGCTAGCATTGGCAATCCAGAATTGGTCAGCACCAGCACCACCACTCAGGCGATTACCACCCTCTTTTCCAGCGAATAGAACATCATCACCATCGCCACCAAATAGTGAGTCATTGACGTTAGAGAAGAGTTTGTCATCTCCAGAACCACCATAGAGACGGTTATTGCTGCCGTTACTCTTGAGTGTATCGTTACCTGAACCACCGAAGGATAATTGACGTGAACCTTCAACTACTGTCAGAGTATCAGCACCTGCGCCTCCGAACAAATTATTGCTACCACTGGCTTCAACTACAGTAACTTCGTCATTACCAGCACCACCATCAGCAGTAGTGTTGTTAGCAGGGCCATTTACGCCAATTAAGATTTGATCGTTACCGTCTCCTGTGGATATCGAAGAGTCACTACCCACAAGCACCGTGTCATCCCCGTTGCCAGTTTGGATTGTGTTACCTGTACTACCTTCTACAAAGTCTGCTCCATCACCGGTGAATAAAGTTTGATTTGGCTGCACTGTAATATCATCGCTGGTAGTGGAGCCAAACTTAATTTCTTCAGTTTGGGGTTGACCTAAACCAGGAGCAAGGTTGAGGGGCTTGTCTAACTTAAGAAGAATGATTTCGTTATTGTCGATAACTGGATTTTGAGGATCATTCCCAGGACGACCGGTTGAGAAGGGATAGTTGTTGTCATTAGCTACCAAAATGGTGTTTTTGTCAACAACTAAAACGTTTTCAATGGTTACAAATGGGAAATCAAAGGTTGTTTTACCATCCCCATTGAGGTCGTTAGGATCTTGGATATTTAACAAGTCTGCAACTTCTTCTTTGGCTACATAGCCATTAGCATCTGTTTTCGACAGGTCTATTTTGAAAATCTTCTTGAATTTAGCAGAAGCTCCTTGACCATTATCCCGCTCAATCACCAGGTATTCATTATCATTAATAACTGCTAGATCGCCGATCGAATTTGAAGGATTGTCCAGCTTGTAGTAAAGTGTATTGTCAGTGTATTTGTGGCTGGCAAGGTCAAATTCATTAATCCGCAAAGCGCCAGCCGCATCGCCTTGAACTGTACCCTCTAGCAGCATATAGAGTTTGGTTTTGCTGGCGTTGATTGCTCCACCTTCAAAACCTTTAGAGCTACCTAAGTTAGCAAAAGCGTCTCCTGAAAGGACATCAGGATTTTGTGGCGATCGCACCACATTATACTGAGGATCATCTCTAAGTTGATCGCGTACTTTATCCGCAATATCTGGGAAATCTGAGAAGAGTGCATCTACCCCTAATTGATAGAACTGCTGAATTTCTAGTTCTAGCTTACCTTTGTAATCTGCTGCTAAATACTGATCTTCCGCACGGAAGGTATAGGGGTGAACCTGTAAACCAGCATTGTGAGCATCTTGAATTAAGGTTGAAGGAGGTAATGTTGTTTTATCAGCATCATTGACTACTCCATCTCCATTGACATCATCGGCTTTGCCATCGCCATTAGCATCAGTACCTTTAACGCTAACAATCATTCGCTTCCAAGGGCCAATGCCATCAGCATAAGTGGCAACCTCAGCCAAGCCTTCGGGAGTTCGCAAGTCGCCGTAGGTGCGAGTGTCACCACTGACTTTCAAATCATAAGGCTGACTTTCGATGATCTTACCGTTGATATCAATGTCACTGGCATCTAGCAATTGAATTAGTGGAATATCAACCCCTGCCGCAGGCATGATGGTATCATGCAGTTCTTTGAGGTTGTTCACTTCAAAGGATTGGATGAAAATACGACTTGGGTCAGTGAAGTTATTTGCTTTGAGCGTATCAATTAATAACTGACTGATGTTTCTGTTTATTTTGTCGGTAGTGCCTACATAAGTGGCTTCACTGGCCGAATAGGTTGGATGCTTAGTTTCAGGGTAGATGCCAATCTTTTTACCTGTGTCGGCTTCTACTTGCTTAACCAAATCGATGATTTCTGTAAGAGTAGGAATTTCAAATTGATCGTCAAAGGAATGATCCCGGAAAGGTAGACGTTCTTCGGCGCGTAAAGTCTTGATTTCAGCTAAGGTGAAGTCTTCTGCAAACCAACCTGTAATTGTGTTTCCATCTAAACTTACTGTTTTCTTGCGATCGGCAAACTCTGGATGTTTGTAAACATCTGTAGTTGTGTTACTGAAATTGACAGTACCATCGGCATTCAAAACCGCTAAAGCAGGCTCATGGCGAGCAATTAGCACACCATCTTTTGTAACTACTAAGTCAGGCTCAATAAAGTCAGCGCCTCGCTCAATTGCTTGCTTATAAGACTCTAAGGTATGTTCTGGACGATAGCCACTTGCACCTCTATGACCAATGACTTTAGGTGCTTCTCCATCTAGAGTCTTAAATTTGTCAGGTGTAGCAATGGGAGCCTCTAATAAATTACCAGTGGCATCAAAATGCAGCAGGTAAGGGCCGAACTCATCTCCAACCCAGATTGTCCCGTCTTTATCAAAGACGAATGACTCTACATCTAAGTCTGCACCAGTCAATAATCTATCGGTAGTTCCTTCATTAACTATTTGGAAAGGAATCTTGTTATTGGGATCGGATAGTTGAATGTAGTCTAAAACTTTAACAGTGCTATCTCCATTTTCTGTTCCCTTAAAACTTGGGTCTAGTCGATGGATACGCAATAGAAAGTCTTCACTATTATCTTTGCTCCCGTAACCATTATCTGATAGGAAGTACAAAGAGTTATTGTCACCAAACTGTACACCACTAAATCCCTGTATTGGCTGTCCTGGAAAAGGCCCAGTTCTGCCGTTAGCTGAAATTTCCTCACCAGAAACTGGCCCATCACCATAGGTATCAGCAGGTAAAGAAGCAAAGCCGACTAACTCAATTGCCATAATTTAGAATGTTATTTGGGTATTGGGATTTAACTGCACCACAAGGTGTTCAAGTTCTCTCATTCCATTACTTACTTGTGGGAAAAATAAATCATGTTCTCATCCTATAAACCGGAATTACGGAGAATTTCCAGAATTGCAAAACTACACGCGGTAGAGGCGATTCATGAATTGCCCCCACCCCAAAATTAGGGCTTCGGCTATTGTTTGTGTAAGTCCTTTAGAGTTTGGGCAAGTCTAGTCCGATTCCGTCATTTACACCAAGAATACATTTCCAACAAACGCATTTTCTCACAGTTGTCGAAAGCTTGAGAAATGATAGCGGAATGTCACAGCATTAGCGAATTTGCGAGTGTGTATGATGTATGTAATAAATGTGGGAATCATAACTAGTTACCCGGACTTGATATTAGTGAGTAATGAATGCGGAAGAATGAGATTCAGAACTTAAATCGGTTGATAGTAGTTATGAGAGAACTTAGCTAGCATTAAAGATATTTTCATTAAAAGATTAAGATAAGAATAAGCTAAACAGAAGAAATGATTAAAATTATTTCAAGGAATAAAGTAATATAAAACTCATATTTAATTTCTGAACAAAATTAGGTATTCTAGGGTGTGTTGTAACGCAGTTATTAACGCACCATTATCGAGGGCTTAGTGCGTTAATAACACTAAATTATTCGTTGATCATTTTAAGAAATGAAATTTGATATTTTTCAATTTTTATCTGTTAGCGATCGCTAATATAATTTCTGTTTGAAGATGCGTCTATAGCAGTTCCCATTCAGATGCAGTACAAGATTAACCGCAAAGTGTAAGGGCACGGCACTGCCGTGTCCCTACGGGTGTACCTCACTCGACCGAGAACCGCTACATAATTAATGATGCGAAACTAGAGGCTGTAGGGGCAATTCATGAATTGCCCCTACGACAGATGTAGTTTTGCGTAAGTCCTAAAACAAACTAAGCCACAATGCTAGAAGAAAAAACGAAGTCATTTGCAGTCAGGCTAGTTGGGCTAATTCCTTGCAATAAAACCAACTCTGTATTTCCGGTTTTAACTAGAGTGTCATTGCCTTGTTGCAATAGTGTTAAAGCGCTAAATTTAGTCACACTAATACCACCTAGTCCGATTTTATCAGTGCCGATCGCAAAATCAGTCACAATGTTTTTGCTAGCTGGCAGACTGGCGTTAGCAATCCAGAATTGGTCTGCACCAGTACCACCACTGAGGCGATTACTACCCTGCTGACCAGCAAATAGCACATCATCACCATCGCCACCAAATAGGGAGTCATTAAGGTTGGAGAAGAGTTTATCATCTCCAGAACCACCGTAGAGACGGTTATTGCTACCGCCACTACGAAGAGTATCGTTACCTGAGCCACCGAATAATGATTGACGTGAACCTTCAATTACAGTGAGAGTATCATCACCTTCCCCCCCAAATAAATTATTACTACCACTGGCTTCCACTACGGTAATAATGTCATTACCATTGCCACCATCAGCACTGGTATTTTGAGCCGGGCCATTTTGACCAATAAATATTTGATCGTTACCGTCATTCCCAAATGCTGAAGATTCACTCCCTACAAGCACGGTGTCATCACCCTTACCAGCCTCAATTGTGTTACCTTGAGTACCTTCGATAAAGTCTGCTCCGTCACCTCCACTAAAAAATTGTCCTGGCTCAAGATTGACAATATCGCTGTTGCTAGAACCAGAACCATTTGGGAAAGTCGGCTGTACTGTTGTCAGATTGCGTTGAGAAACGGGATTGCGTGGATCGTAACTAGTGGTGTCAATATTTAAAGAAGTGGGGAAGGCGTTGGCTATATTCTCCCAAGGTACGAGTTTGAAGTTAGAACTGACGTTTTCACCATCGATTGTTTTAGCAGGTTCATTGGAACCATCTTGAGTGACAAATAAACCAAATGGAAAGTTAGAACCCAGTGACACGTTGATGACATCTGCGCCGTCTGACTCTTGTACGCTGTCAATTGACCCATTGTTACCAATGGCAAAGTTACCCACGTATTCGTTGTTACCTTCACGGGTGTAGGCAACAAATGTGCTATCGCCTTGGCTGGATGCTAGCAGATAACCTGTGCCGTTTTTGCCGTAGTATATGGTCAACCCTTCTGCGTCATCGGTGAGGTGAGAACCACCTTCAAAACGGACGCGATCGATCAGCTTACCTGTTGTGCCACCATCCGGTTCTGCGTCGAATTTCCAGATGCCTACATCTTCTTGGGCGATGTAGATAAAGCCGGTTTCTTGGTCAACTACCATACCCTCTGTTTGGGGAGAACGGTCTGCTGCTGTGGGTGAGGGGATGGTGAATTCCCGCACCAGTTCCGCTCCAATTTGGCCATTACCTTTGTCAATTAGTTTGAATTGAGCTATGTCTCCAGTTTGGCGGCGACTGGTGAAGACATAGTAATCGTCAGTTACAGCACTACGGTATAAGGTTAGTCCGTAAGAACTGCGAGCTGATGCAGAATATGGAGGTTCAAAAGGTGTGGTTTGGAAGATAGTACCAATATTGCTATCGGTGATATCTTCGAGGTAATTGCCTTCAGCGCCAGGGTTTGGGTTAATTTTGAAGATTGCTAGTTTATCATTGCCGCGATCGCTAGCTACGGCAATATCAATAGATTGATCGCCTAATTTGAAACCGTATTGCAAATCAATATTGTTGTAGCGAATACCACCAGGATTAACTGTCTGCAACAAATTGCCAGACAGATCATAAACCCGCAATCCAGCATTTTTGACTGAGGTTAAAACTAGACTATCAGCAGCATTGGTGGCATTAACATAGATCGCAGGATCGTCAGCATCGCCACGTTGAGATGTGGGAAGCGCCGGATCATCAATTAAATCAGGACGTGTTTCTAATGTAGGTGCAGCAGTGGGAACTAAGTCTGCGCCCAAGGTGAGGATTTGGGTATATTGGGTGGTACTAAAGTTGTTGTCACTCACCAGCACAATGGACTGACGACCATCTGCCAATTTGGGGCCGAAAGCAAGACCTTCTATATTATCCACTCCTGTAATCGGATGATTTGCATCAGTGGGCAAATTCAGATCGTTTAAATTTAATAGCAGGCGCTTTTGGGCGGGTTTAATAGCTGCTAGTTGTTCAGCACTCAAATTATTCAGAGAATCGTAGAAACTAATGTCTGTTGCACCTTGCAAAGAAACTTCGTAAATTTTGATGGTGTTGCCTACACCTTGGGCAAAGGAACGTTCTAGGGCTAGGAAAGTACCACGATTGTCTATTGCTAATAAATCCGCCAAACCATTGTCAGCAGAACCTGTACTTGGGTTGGGTGCTTCGGGAATTGCATCGGTGATGTAGAGGTATTCTTTTTCTGGTTGTCCAGTCACTAGATTGTATTGCAAAATCCGGGAAGGGCTACCACTGGTGAGCGAAGCTTTTAACCCATCTTGGGATAGAGCGTTTTCGGTGGCAGTAAATAAGGTTTTTTGGTCAGGTGTGATGGTGAGGCTTTCAAATGCCAGGTTATTATATACGCCTGATATCTGTGTATCACCTGTATTCACAATGCCATCGTGATTGGTATCTGCAACTACTGGTAGGAATTTGCTGGGAACTAATAGCGATCGCACTTCTTGCCCTGTTGTCAAGGAAAACTCTTTAATAAAGGGATTGCTAACACGACCGGCACTAAGATTAACTTCACCTTCTGAAGAGATGAAGACCGTCCCATTATTGGTTAAAGCAATACCTTCAGGATCAAGGCTGTTCGTTGCAAAAAAGTTGCCGTTGGTATCTTTTAGGGTTGTGACATTAGTAAAAGTCACACCATCAACAGTATTGAAGGTATAAAAACGGGCTGGAGCAACTTGAGAGCGATCATCTGAAATGGCGTAGTAACTGTTGTTAACTGCGTCGTAGGCAACGCCAGACAATCCACCCAATGGAATTTGTACACCATTTACACTTCCCGCAACGCCAGCAGGAATAAAGCCAGTAGCGAAGGTAGTCTGTCCGACAAATTTAACATTAGGAATAGTTTCACCCGCTTCAGTTGGCTTTGTTTGCACATCCGCAAACACCAAGCGATGGTCAGAACTGGGGAAGGGATAAGTACCGACTGGGGAGAATGTCGGGTCAGTATTCAGTGGCCAAAATACCCCTGAGTTAGCAATTTTGAGGTCAGCAGAGGGTAAAACGTAATCTGTTCGCAGGTTTCCTGGAGTCGTATCGGCAAAATCTGCGGTGTCAAAGCTAGGATTACCTTTTTGGTTAGCGTTTGCACCACCTTGTAAGTCTGCTTGTTGGGGACCGCCAAGACTGGTAGGGATAACATTAGTATTGATATTGGGATTTTGCAATAGTTGCCGGATAGCGTTGTCATAACTATCACCATCTACGGGGTCAGCGTTTTGATCGCCCATAATCACAAAGTCTGAACCAGCAAGAATCCCGCCTGTTTTACCTGCATCATCATAGATGTAATCGCCTTTACCAGGGGTTATGTAATCTGCCCAAAAGCGGATTTCATCATGGTTGCGTTTGCCGTTGCGGTCTTCTGGCCCGTCAAAGGTTGGGGGTGTGGGGTGACTGACGAGGACGTGAATTGTCTCACCGTTTACTTGGATGGGTACATCCCAGTGACTTTTAGAAGAAAGGCGTACAACTGCTAATTCATCCTCAGAATACCAATCATTTGGTTCTGGTGTTGTCGAATCGTCGGGAAGCAAAGCATTGGGCATATCCTTCCAGAGGAAGTTTTGGAAGGTGCGGATGTTTGCAGTGTCTATGGGATATTTGGATAGTAACAACATCCCATATTGACCAGGAAAATTACCGAATCCCAAGGCATCATCACCATATCCGGCTGCGCCTGGGGTTGTAACTGCTGTGCCGTTGTTGTTTAAGTCAAAACCAGAGGCAATACCTGTGTTGGAAGGGGCGATGTAAGAGTAGGTGTAGTCAACGGGAGTTGCACCATTCTGGCTAACTGCAAGGTAATTTTGCTTGAATAGTTGAACTGCTTCTGGGGAGTAATCAAATTCGTTAATCAGCAGTACGTCTGGGTTATTGCGTTGGATAATTTCTGCAACTGCTTTTGCTTGAGGGTTATCAGGGCTGGAGAGATCGGTTACTAACTCTCCTTCTGTGTTGCGATTTAAGGAAGCGTTGAACTGAGAAAAGCGAACTGTGTTTGTTGTAACCATAAGTTGTTCAAGATATTAGAGTGTTTTGAAGATTGGATTTGTGGAGGAGTTAGGAATAACGAACCGCAGAGGCGCAGAGAGAGGAGAGTTTGAGAGAGATTTTTTTGTTTGTTGGGGACTTCTAACAAATAAATTACCCAATTTTGTGGGGTGGGCATCTTGCCCGCCCCACAAGAAGTACTTGAGTATTTTTTTATTTGGAAGTCCCTTGCAAAAGTCTTTATTTCAAACTCTTTCTCTGTGCATCTGGGTGAGAAGAAGGATGTGTTAAATAAAGAGGAAACGAGTATCTGTTGCTAAATTGGTGTTGCGGTTTAACCCGGTTTCTACAACAGCAATTAATTCCGCACCATTGTTTGTGAAGATACCCACAGCAGATTTATTTAAAGACACGGCTGATGCTGACCCTAATGAGTAATTGGTCGCAATTCCTTTAATCTCAATGCGATCGCTTGTTTGGAAGTTGAATATATCGGCATAATCCCCTTTACCGGAATTGGCATAGAAAACTGAAGTTGCATCACCTAAGACGTAAGTATCTGCACCCTCGTCGCCGTTGAGAAGGTCGATTTCATTTGTGCCACCTCCCCAACCAATGAGGCGATCGCTACCATTCCCGCCAGAGATAACGTCACTACCAAGTCCACCAAAGATTGTGTCGTTGCCATCGTCCCCAAGGAGGATGTCTATACCGCCTTTACCATCTATGTAATCATTGCCTGTTCCACCGTCGATTAACTCACTGGCATTAGTGCCGATGACGCGATCGCTCCCAGCTAGGGCATTGACTATATATTGGTTTAAGCCTGTAAGTTCGCTGACAAAGATGATGTCGTTGCCTGTTGTTGCCTTATTATTGGCAACTGTCAGGTCAAAGGTATCGCTAGCATTGCCACCTTTGCCATCATTGGCGGTAACTGTAACGGCAAAAATGCCAACTTGGGATACAGTGCCGGATATCACACCTGTGTTGGCAAGAATATTAGAGCCGGTGGGTAAACCCGTAGTGCTGTAGCTGAGGGTGTCACCTTGATCGATGTCAGCAAATTTATTACTGACATTGAAAGAAAACGACTTGTTGGTAGAGATGATTTGGTCATCAATCGGTTGCACTACTGTGGGGGCATCGTTAACACCTGTGACGGTGACGTTAACGATCGCAGTCGATTGTAAACCTTTACTGTCTGCGATCGCATAAGTAAAACTATCGCTGGCTGTTTGCCCAAGGGATAAATAGTCAAAGTTAGAGGCTGTGTAACTCAGGTTTTGCGTATTTTTGTTAAAGGAAACTTGCCCTTTTGTACCTGTAGTATTAACAGCAATGATGTTTTTAGTATCTCCCTGATTGGGGTCGGTGTCGTTACTCAGTAAGCTGAGATAAAGGTTAGATGTGGTTGCATCTTCGGCAACATTAACTATATCAGCTACGGCTGTAGGTGCTTGGTTTGCAGGTAGATTAAACCGAGCTAGGCTAGGATCGTGATCGCTATCCTGATCGGCAAATTCTGAGTTGACATGAACTACATCATAAGCATCTAGCTTACCAAGTAAGTTGCTACTGACTAAAACGTGGTCAAGGGTTTGGGCGTTACCTTCAAAGTTGTAGGTGTAACGCTCATTTGGAGGGAGAGTTTCAATTAAGGAAGTCAGTCCAGCGCTTTCTAGGGTGCTAACAGGGTTGGAAAATTCAAAGTCATTCAAATCACCCGCTACTACTATATTGGCATTGGGAGCGATCGCTAAAATACTGGCGACAAAGTTTTTCACCAAGGTAGCTTGTTGCTGGCGTTGCACTTCACTACTAAGGGTTGGAGGTTGATTTGGCCCGTATAGTGGTTGGTCGCCACCTTTAGAATTAAAGTGGTTGCCAATTACATACACAGTTTCACCGTTAAAAGTAAACTGTCCAACTAACGGTTTGCGACTGCTAGTAAAAGCTGAGTTGTTGGGATCAATCAAACCAGGGCTAGCAGAAACACCTCCAATATCTGTGACTGTGGTGCTAGAAGTAGAAGTACCACCAGGGATATCTACAAAGCTGACACGATTGGGATTAAATAAGAAGCCGACGCGGATATTTCCCCCAGGTTCGCCGCCGTTGGTATCATCTACCGGGCTAATTTGGCGATATTGATATGTGGGGCCACCAGCAGCAGTAATTGCATCAATTAATGTTTGGAAGGTTGTACTAGCATCAACTACGCTATCATTGGTCGCCCCGTTATTGTCCTGAATTTCTTCTAGAGAAATGATATCTGGCGATTTCAGATTATTGACAATGCGGCTGGCAAGGTTATTAAACTTGGTTGCGCCATCGCTGGGGTCAAGGTTTTCGACGTTGAAGGTAGCAACTGTCAGTTGGTCTGTGGTGGGAGTTAAATTAGTGACTTCTTTGGTTAGGGTGTTTGAAGTCACTGTCACGGAGGTAGGCAGAACTTCATAGTTGCTGAAGTTATAATCAACCACACCCGTAATCGTGCCAAGAGTTGCACCAACGTTAACCTTGGGTGAGCTACCAGAGGTAAACAGCGTGTCATCAATTTGGATACGCTCTGGATTAAAATCGTTAGAGCTAACAACAATACCACCACGGGCTGTACGTCCGGTGGCATTAGCGCCATTATCTGCTAATACCCAAATTTCCCCAAAAGAATTTGTCGGGCTAACTGCTACAGGATTATTTACCTGTACTAGCATTCCTTCTAAGCTTTCGTAGAAATCAATGCCATCCTGGGTTGGATCAAAGGTAGTCGTTCCAGTTTCGATATTACCTGTAGTGTCGTTATCGATTACCGAAGTTGGAATAGTTCTGCCGCCATTACCCAAAATCGTCGCAGTTGGCAAAGCATTTCCATTGGAGAGTTTCACAATTGTGGGACTAGTAATTTCTGTAGTCGTCAGGTTGTTGACATTGTTAGCTGGACGAAACTCTGTGACTGTTCCATTGACTAATACAGAATCTCCAACGGATACGGTTGGCGCTGATGAGGTAAAGACAAAAATAGCTTCGGAAGTGCGATCGTCGTTGTCTGGGTTAGGATCTTGTAAATAGAAGCCATTAGATTTAATGACTGTCACAATTCCCCCGACATCACCTACTTGTTGCCCGTTTAATGGAGAAATGTGAGATGCACCCTGGATGTCATGAATCCGAGGAGTGAGAACTACAGCGCCAAGTGTAATGCTATCGGTGCGGAATTTTTTGAAATTGTTCTCTGATAAATCTTTAGCAGATGTCCCATCGTTGTAGAGAATGCTGTTGCCATCATCACTGACAAATTGAATTTGAGAAGTATTTGTTAAATTATCAGGGATGGTGATAATTCCTTCAGGGTTGAAGTTAGCAGGGAATGTTGCCGCACGTAATTGCGGTTGGCTATTGGGATTACCATCCCAAGTGTAAAGGCGGAAATCGTTGGGGGCTACTCCTGCGTCTCCTGCTGGCCCTGCAATAATCACGTACTGGTTATTAGCATTCTTACGAATTTCCCGAATACCCCGCCCACCTAAATTTAATTCGATGGGAGCGCCAAATTGTGCAGAGCCTTGTGTACCTCCACCGCTAGCTGATATCAGGTTGGTGAAGTTAGTAACTTGAACGATGAGGGCGTTAGATCGTCCAGAAGGTGGAACTTCGGGGGCGCGGAAGGCGATATAAGCTGTGGTGTTATCGGGGGCAATTTCCAAGCCTTCAATATTGTATCCGTTTGATTGCTTTGACCCGACATTAGTTGCAGCACTAGCAGCCAAGCCGTAGTAATTGGCTCCCTTGCCGTGACCGTTATTGACATCCCAGTTGATGATGTCTTCTTTTAAAAAGTTGTAGCGCCCTACATAGCTAAGTGTAGTGGATGCTCCTGTACCAGTAATATCGGTGGCAAAAATGCGATCGCGATTAGGGCGATTCTTACCATCATCGCTATTACTCTGTGACCCCAACCAGAAAATGCGATTACCTACCTTGGTTGAAGCTTCGAGATCCACTTCTCGTAACACGCCAGAAGAACTGTCAGTCAGTCCTAGAGAACTTGTAAAGTCAAAACCAGTTACAGGGAGTCCCGACTTGCTGTAATCGTAAAGACGCAAAACTTGATTTTCATCATCAGCTTCTAAGAAGAATGTGCCACCCACAGGAATGGCTGTAGAAGCATCGCTTGTACCCGTTAAAAATTGAGTTGTGGCAGTGCCATCATTCGCCGATGCTGCATAAGCGATCGCATAATTGGCACTACTACCACCATCACTGACTGTAACTGTAAGATTGGCAGTACCAACACCTACAGGATTAATTTTCAGATTACGGTTGCTGCCAGTGCCACTTAGCGTTAAGTTCCCGTTAGGAACAACTGCTGCATTACTACTAGTGACTGTTACAGTCAAATTTCCTACAGGAGTATCAGAATCTGCGATCGTAAAGTTGACACCCAGTGTCTTGGCTGGGTCGTTAACGTTGCCAATTACGCCGCTAATTGCCCCCGTCCCAGTAGCCGATAAAGCACCATTAGCATCTAAAAGGTCTGTGGTGCTAGCTGTGTCTAGTTGAATAGTTGGCGCTTGTCCCACGACTACATCATTATCAGTAATGGTGATATTTTGAGTAGTAGTGCTGCCTAGTGTAATACCAGTGCTAGGGTTGCTGATGCTTAAGGTAGCGGTTTCTGTTCCTTCAATCAGAACATCATCGACAATGCTAAAGGTGACGGAACCTGTTGTTTGTCCGTTGAGAATTGTGATTACAGTGTTGCTGAGGTTATAGTCTCCGACAGTGATGTTAGTTCCGGTTACACCTAAGTTAACTGTTTGATTACCAGAAACAGCACTAGAAGCAGTAGCAGTAACGATAATTTGGGTTGTATCTGCTTCAGTTCCTGAGTTAGTGTTTACAGATAAATTAACCGTGGGATTTCCACTAGCGATCGCAAAGTTTGTAGTATCTGGAACTGTCGTAGTATAGTCACCATTAACGGTATCGACTGTCCAATTACTGACGTTGTTAACAGAAAGTTTATAGTTTGCAAAACTCGACTCTCCACTGCGTGCGCCATTATATACACCGTAATCAGCGCTACTATTGAGCAAAATTGAATTAGTTCCAATAGTTAAACCCGCAGTAGTTAAATCAGTTGTTCCTTGCGTACTAGTATCATTTGATATGCCTGACAAAAATACAGTGGGACTATTAGCACTCGTGCCGAGATAAGCATAAATAGTGTCATTAGTTGCACTCAAACCATAGTTACTACTACCAGAAACGCTAACCCGACTAAATGCACCAATTGAAGCTGCTAGATTAGTAGCATTATCAATTGCACTGAAGCGAATTACAGTGCCAGCAGTAATTGTACTTGTCCCTGAGTTCCACTGAAAATAAGATTCGCCAGTATTAAAAGCTGTCAGGCTAGTAGCTTCGTTATCGGTAAAGTAAATTATGGTATTCGGATCTATGCTTACAAAAGTGACAATAGACCAGCCATCTTCATCAGCATTGAAAGAGATAAAAGCAATATCGCCTTGTGTCAAAGCCATTAATAACGTCTCCTTCAATTTATTTTGAGTTTTATTTAACTTGAAACCCCTAATAGTGGAGGTACTAAGCTGTTCTGCATTTAATTTATATAATCAGGGCGCTCATGTTGCCCACTCCACAACATGGGATAATTTATTTTTTGGAAATCCCTAAGCATTAGAAAAATTGAACTAAAAAGATGCACTTCACAGTTTTAGCGATCGCAATATAGCGTTTCCTAATCACATGAAGTACGTCATAGCCCCCTCCTCGCTTGCGGGCAGGGGTGGGGTTCAGTACCTACTCAACTGAGAACCGCAATAGCACCATAAAAAATGTTTTCTGAGTAAAAAAGGCTACATAAATTAATAGCATTAATTCATATTTACAAAACTCAAATTATCTTAGTAATGTTAAGAAACAGCTAGGGAAAGGTTAAAAAAACAAATATAGGACTAGTATTTGATTTTTAAAATACTAGTAGGATGCGTTACAACGTTCCGTCTAACACACCCTACTAGTACAACAAGGCAAAAGTAAAAAGGTAAAAGTAAAAAGAAAGAAGGCTGATTTTGTAAGATTTATAGGCACTTCGGAAAATACTTGTATTATAAATTGCGGGTTTTTCAACTATGTGGACAACTTATCGCTTATAAAGTATACTTTTTAACAGAATATATACGTAAATATAGTGAAATTAGCATTTTAAAATCTAGACTTTAGCTATAGATTAAAAAAATGGCTAAAATCTATTATTCAGTAAAAATACGTATGCACTTTTAAGTCTTCTCACTATATGAATAGTAGAATTAGCCCATACAGGAGAAGACTGTGACGCTTTTAAATCAAGCTCAAGTAGAGCAGCTAAAGCAAATAACCACACACTTGCGACAAGTAAGACAAGAAAAATCCATACGCATAGAAGAAATAGCCGCTCTAACCCTCATTCGGGCAGGTGTTTTGCAGGCTTTAGAAGAAGAACGATTTGAAGAATTACCTGAACCTGTTTTTCTTCAAGGATTCATCCGTCGCTATGGAGATGCTTTAGGGCTGGATGGAAATGCTTTATCACATACTCTTATCAGCAATGTAGTCCGCCAAGACTCCAAGAATGATTACAAGAATTCAGACAATAAACCAAATACATACATACCTCTTGTTCTGACCTACATTTTCTTATTAGTAGGTGCATCTGCGGGTCTTCTACATATACTGAATCCACGACAAACTACATCAAAATCGCCGATTCCAGAAGTCACTAGTCAACAGTCAATAGTCACTAATAAGTAAGTCGGTGTGAATATTTATAATCAGGATAAGGCATGGAGCAGGCGGAGAAGAACTATTAATTATTACTCAATTTCCAATGCCCAATGCCCCATCCCCAATGCCCCATCCCCAATGCCCCATCCCCAATGCCCCATCCCCAATGCCCCATCCCCAATTCCCAATTCCCAATTTCAAGATATTTGTGGTTTACGCAGATGCCAAGTAGTAGATTGCTCATAAGCATAAGCTACCTGAAACAATTGGTCTTCTCGCAGCACATTGCCAATTAGCTGTAATCCTATTGGTAAACCCTGATCGTCAAAACCGCATGGCAAACTTAAACTAGGTAAACCAGCAAGATTCACAGGAATAGTCATCAAGTCAGTTAAATACATACTCAAGGGATCAGTAGTTTTTTCCCCTGCTTTGAATGCTGTAGTTGGAGATGTCGGACAAACTAACACATCAACCACGCCAAAAGCTTTTTCAAAGTCTTGCTTAATTAGGGTACGGACTTTTTGCGCTTTCAGGTAATAAGCATCGTAATAACCAGCCGAAAGTGCATAAGTGCCGATCATAATTCGGCGTTTAACTTCTGTACCAAAACCAGTAGCACGAGTTCGAGTGTACATCGATAGCAGATTATCGGCATCAGGAGCGCGGTAGCCATATTTAACGCCATCGTAACGAGCCAAGTTTGCTGATGCTTCAGATGGGGCGATGATGTAATAGGTGGGTAAGCCATAACGAAAGCGTGGACAAGAAACTATATGAATCTCTGCTCCCAAACTTTGTAATACATCTACTGCTTTGGTAACAGCTTGTTCCACTACAGAATCTAAACCTTCACCAAAAGTTTCTTTAATGATGCCAATTCTTAGCTGTCCTCTGGGTTTGAAGTCTGGTTTTAAGTTGGCTGCGTAGTTGGGAATGGCAACTTTCAGACTGGTAGAGTCTTTGGGATCGTGACCTGCGATCGCACCTAATAATATTGCCGCATCTTCTACCGTATTTGCAAATGGGCCAATTTGATCTAAAGACGAAGCATAAGCCACCAAACCATAACGCGAAACCAAACCATAAGTTGGTTTCATCCCCACCACACCGCAAAAAGATGCAGGTTGGCGAATCGAACCACCAGTATCAGAACCGAGAGCAACTACACATTCTTGTGCCGACACCGCCGCCGCAGAACCTCCCGAAGAACCACCTGGAACTCGTGACAAATCCCAAGGATTAGCCGTCACTTGATAGGCAGAGTTTTCAGTGGAACTACCCATTGCAAACTCATCTAAGTTGGTTTTGCCTACCATTACCGCCCCAGCATCCGCCAGTTTTTGCGTCGCCGTTGATTCATAAGGCGGCACGAAATTTTCCAAAATTCGGGAGGCGCAAGTGGTAGGGATTCCCTTGGTACATAAATTGTCCTTAATCCCAACAGGAATACCTGCTAGCAGCCCGATTTCTTCTCCGGCAGCAATTTTGGCATCCACAGCCCCCGCCTGCTCTAATGCCTTTTCTGCTGTCACACATAAGAAGCTGTGCAATTTCGGCTCTAAGGCTTGAATGCGCTCTAAAGCTTCTTGGGTAATTTCAACGGCGGAACGTTCTTTCTTAACTAGCTGTTCGTGCAACTCGCGGATGGATGCCATGATTGCTCTCTTTATGACTCAAGTCATTGATTTTAGTACATATTGCTCGATATTGGGAATTGGGAATTGGGCATGGGGCATTGGGCATTGGGAATTGGGCATTGGGCATTGGGCATTGGGAATTGGGCATTGGGCATTGGGCATTGGGCATTGGGCATTGGGCATTGGGCATTGGGCATTGGGCATTGGGCATTGGGCATTGGGCATTGGGCATTGGGCATTAGTTATTTATTCTTTCTCCCTCATCTCCATAAATTAAGACTGCTACCCCTGAATAAATAAGTAATTCTGGGGTTGGAAAAATTGCGAAGCTTAAACAAAATAATATTAGGAACTTAACATCATCCGTAAATAGAGGGACTACAATCAAAACGGACAAATGTTTCATGCTCCAATAAAGAGAGGATTACAAAGCTATGTCCGATTTAAACCGAGGGATTATGAAATTTGAGGGTGCAGATTCACCAAAAGTAGTCACTATCTCTACCGTGCTACTTCTGGGATCGATCGCTGCTCTCATTATCTGGGCGCTGCAAGCTGCATACGCGCTAAACTAAAACCATTGGTAGTCTAGGAGGACACTTGTCTTAAACGGTTTCCGTCGTAGCCAAGTGTCCATTCCATGACTAATAAATAAAAGAGCGCTAATTACCATCAAAAATTTCAGAAAAACTTTAGATTTTAGATTTGAGGTTTTAGATGGAAAATTTAAATCTAAAATCCAAAATCCATAATGTTTGAACCTTGGGGTGTCTTAGCTATTTTAGTTGTCTGCCCCCTCTTGGGCGGATTACCCCTGATTGCATGGATCACTTACGCGCTTACAGGTAAGAAATTATCACAAATTGGTACACGAAACATCAGTGTATCAGCTGCTTTCTACCACGGCGGTAAGTTTGTCGGAATTCTGGCAGTCTTGTCGGAAGCTTTGAAAGGAATTGCGGCAGTTTTCCTCACCCGCGTTTTCTTTCCAGAGGGATCGTTTTGGGAATTGATTGCCCTCATCGCTCTGGTAATTGGTAGATACTGGATAGGCAAAGGGGCAGGTACGACAAATGTTGTTTGGGGATTTATCGTACACGATCCACTTGTGGCAATATTTCTCTGTTTCTTGGCAGGTATTAGTTTTACAATTCTGCAATCAAAAAAGATAGTCCAATTTGGGGTTTTACTGCTTTTTCCATTGTTTGTGGCAATTTTGCATATTAGCGATATCCCCAGAATGTTAGCTGCTGCTGCTTTAGCTGGTTTAATGGGATGGATTTATACAAAAATTCCTGATGATATGAACCTACCAGTTCGACAGGCGCAAACAGAATCGCAAGCGATGTTGGAATTTTTACGTGGCGATGTTTACGACGGGCTACGCCAAAGCGCTATGGTTTCTTTAGATGAAGATTTGGATGCTGCCATTGTGGGAGAAAAGGCGGCTACACTATCCCAAATTAAGCGCTGGGGCTATCCAGTCCCAAAGGGGTGGGTGCTAGCCCCAGTTGATGATGCTGAAGTGTTGACAGAATTTCTCCAGCCATCAGAGTTATCCCCCTTGGTTGTACGTTCTTCTGCTATTGGCGAAGACTCAGAACAGGCTTCTGCGGCTGGGCAGTATGAAACAGTTTTAAATGTTACTAGCTCAGAGGCATTACAGCAAGCGATCGCTCAAGTTCAAGCTTCTTACAATCATCCATCTGCTGTACAATATCGGCGCGATCGCGGTTCAAATGATACAGCAATGGCTGTGTTAATTCAACAACAAGTCCAAAGTGTTTATTCTGGCGTTGCTTTCAGCCGCGATCCCATTACTCAACAAGGTGATGCAATCATCATTGAAGCCCTTCCAGGTAGCCCCACGCAAATCGTTTCAGGAAAAGTCACACCGGAACAATATCGCGCTTTTGTCGTTGAAGCCGAAAAATCTTCCTCTGTGCAATTAGAAGGTACTGGACGAGTCCCGCAAGCATTAATTAAGCAAGTTGCATACTTAGCCTACCGACTCGAAAAACGCTATCACGGCACTCCTCAAGATATCGAATGGAGTTACGACGGTCAAACGCTGTGGGTGTTGCAATCTCGACCCATTACCACTTTACTACCAATTTGGACACGCAAAATCGCCGCCGAAGTGATTCCCGGAGTAATTCACCCCTTAACATGGTCAATTAATCGTCCCTTAACTTGTGGAGTTTGGGGAGAATTTTTTACTCTAGTTTTGGGCGATCGCGCTTTAGGGTTAGATTTTAATGAGACAGCAACTCTGCACTATTCCAGAGCCTATTTTAACGCATCCCTCTTAGGAAACATTTTTCTCCGTATGGGATTGCCGCCGGAAAGTCTGGAATTTTTAACCAGAGGAGCAAAATTAAGTAAACCATCCTTGCAGGCAACCTGGGAGAATTTACCAGGACTAGGGAAGTTGCTGAAGCGAGAATTAAACTTAGAAAAAGACTTCAAGCGGGATTATCATCAACGGTTTATTGCTGGGTTGTCGCAGTTGGCGCAAGACAATGTAGATAATTTGGAACCAGCCAAGCTACTAATCAGAATTGACTTTATTCTGGAGTTGCTGCGCCACGGAACGTATTACAGCATTTTAGCCCCCTTAAGTGCCGCCCTGCGACAGGCGATTTTTCGCGTCAAGGATGGCCAAATTGATAATAGCGTGACTCCAGAGATAGCAGCATTGCGATCGCTCAGTGCGATCGCAACAGATGCCAAACAGATATTGGTTGAATTTGATCCACAGCAAGTATTTGAGCAGTTAAAGCAAACCCCAGAGGGAGAAAAAATCCTCCAAGCCTTTGATGAATTACTTCAGGATTACGGCTATTTAAGTGAAGTAGGGACTGATATCTCCGTTCCCACTTGGCGGGAAAATCCCCAGATGATTAAGCAGATGTTTGTGCAGTTAATGCAGGGGAACGAACCCCAATCAGGCGCTAAAGACGCGATTAATAGCATCTTGGCTAGTAAGTACAAACGGGGATTTGTGCAACGGCGTGTGGATATCAAGGGGAGAGTTACCGAAGTTTATTCACGACTCTTAGCTGAATTGCGTTGGAGTTTTGTAGCTTTAGAGAAGATATGGTTAAAATCAGGCTTACTCCAGAAAACCGGAGATATCTTTTTCCTCAACTTTGATGAAGTGCAACGTTTAATTGGGGGTGACGATTCTAGGTTAATTGAGGAATTAGATAAGTTAGTGGAATCGAGGCGATCGCAATTCGTTCAAGATAGCGAGTTCATTCAAATACCACTTTTAGTCTACGGCAATACACCTCCTCACCCCTTAGCTCCCTCTGCACTCTACTCTGACCAAATTTTACAAGGTATTGGAGCCAGTCATGGGCAAGCTGAAGGCAGAGTGAAGGTGTTACGAAATTTACAAGACGTGCCTGAGATTGACCGAGATACAATTCTAGTCGTACCTTACACAGATTCCGGCTGGGCCCCTTTGCTATTAAGGGCTGGAGGCTTAATTGCCGAAGTTGGTGGACGACTTTCTCACGGTGCGATCGTGGCTCGTGAATATGGTATTCCTGCTGTGATGGATGTTCGGGGCGCTACATGGCTTTTGCAAGATGGTCAACGAGTGAGGATTGATGGATCTAGGGGTATTGTAGAATTATCTAACGATTTAAGACCCCAATGATTACCAATTCTCTGAAAGACTTGCCAGAAGAGTCTGTTTCTCACAATCCCGAAATCAAGAAAAAAGTGATGCTACGCTTCGGCGATTTGCCTCATCTCACCAACTTTTCTCAAGCAAGTTTTGCTCCCGGACAAACCGCACCAGCCCACGCACATCAAGATATGTGCGAAGTATTCTTTGTAGAAGCTGGTTCGGGAGTAATTCATATTAATGGTAAAGAATACCCACTACTTCCAGGTAACTGCGTAGCTATAGAACCGGGAGAAGTACATGAAGTTCTCAATAGTGGCTCAACTGAGCTTATTTTGACCTACTTTGGTTTGCGAGTGGAAAAATCAGCGTAATTAGGGACTTCCAAATAAAAAAATATTCCAAAACTGAGTCAAAAATCCTCTTAGGAATAAGAATTAAATAACATCCAGTTTATGTCTTTGGCTTACCTCACCCTCAATCCTTCTCCTTGTAAAGGAGAGGGATCGTGAGACAGGATACAAGTTTTGCATTTTATTTAATCCACGTTCCTTAATCTCTCCTCTCTCTGTGTTCTCTGCGCGGCAGTCGCTCATGGGGGAAACCCCCAAGACTGCGCTGCCTTGTCTCTGTGGTTCGTTTTTTAGGATAATTTATTCCTTGGAAATCCCTTATTTTAAACGATTATCAAAGATTCATTAGCCTTGACACTTTCCCGTTAAGCAGAAGTAGGATTAAAAGTTTCAGGAAAGAAGACATCTTCATAAACATCAGTGAGAGAACAAGAAAAATTCAGGCTGGTAAACTGTAATTCTTGATTTACCCTATAGCTATAAAGCTCCCATCTGTTTTGTGAATTGCGTCGAAAACAATCAACACGTCGACGGTTTTGACTGATTAAAACATATTCTTGCAATGTTTCTAATTCTTGATAATCACTAAATTTATCGCCTCTGTCTAGAGCTTCAGTGGAGGGTGACAGAACTTCAATAATTAAGCTGGGATAGCGTTTAAAATATTCAAAATTGGTATCTCGTTGATCACAAGTTACCATGATATCAGGATAGTAGAAAAGATTCAGAGATTCGATGCGTGCTTTCATATCAGCAACGTAAATACGACATCCAGTCCCGCGAATGTGATTTCTCAGTAAGGTGACTAAGTTAGCGGTAATTGTTACATGAGCATCACTTGCCCCTGCCATTGCATAAATCCGCCCTTGGATATATTCATGTTTAATCAGGCTAGATTTTTCAGTTTCGAGGTATTCTTCTGGTGAAAGATATGGGTGAGATTGGCTAAGAGTCATATAAATAAATTGTTACAGCATTTTTCTTTTGCATAAAGTATGGGACTTACGCAAAAAATAGCCGAAACCACTATTTCCATGTAGGGGCAATTCATGAATTGCCCCTACCACCTGTAGTTTTGCGTAAGTCTTAATATACCAAGGGTGTAGCACCGCGCATCTGACGTAAAGAATTTATACAGGCGGGACAATCGCAGCCAAATAAGTTGATTGCCACATTGCTTTCTTCATCATTAAACTCCAGCATAGGAGCATCTTCTTGAGAAAACTCTATTTCACGCTGATAGTTAGGAATTTGAGCCAATACAGAAGCCCTTGCACACACTAAACCCACTTTATGTTTATTGCGGATACAAGATAGACGGTCTGTGGTTTTGGCTACTAGTTGTGGCTCTATAGCTTGTGCTTGATTTAGCATAACTCCCATAGAGAGAATGGAGGTAATCAGCACAGGAGAAGAAAGCAAACTCAGTAGGAATTTGTTCATTAATTTTTTTAGAAAACAATTGCGATCGCTCAGATTATCCGATTAAATCTTACAGTGCAAGCAAAGCCTATCAGGAATATCACTCTTACATTTCTTGCTGATGCATGGGCCGGCAGGCTGAGAAATAATCAAATTTTAGCCTGAAAAGCCAAAAATTTGCCCCTCAAAAGCTAAACAGTTTTGAGGGGCAAACGCCAGTTAAAATCCCATTTTAAAAACTGCTAAATTTTCGTCAAATAAAGCTATTTAACGAAAATTAGAATTGTGCCGAATCAAATTCATAAATTCCTGACGAGTGCCGACATCTTCTGCAAAAAGACCGCGCATTGCACTAGTCACAGTCCAAGAACCAGGTTTCTGCACACCACGCATGACCATACACATGTGAGTCGCTTCTATTACCACTGCAACCCCTTGAGGTTTAAGTAATCTTTGTAAAGCATCAGCAATTTGCACCGTCAGACGTTCTTGAACTTGTAAACGTCGTGCATACATATCGCAAATACGAGCAATCTTAGATAATCCGATTACTTTGCCATTAGGAATGTAAGCAACATGAGCGCGACCAATAATTGGCAAAATATGATGTTCGCAGGAACTGAAAATATCGATGTCCCGTACCAATACCATTTCATTGGCTTCTTCTGTAAACACTGCTCCGTTTAGCAGTTCATCCAAAGATTCATCATATCCTTTGGTAAGAAACTGTAAAGCTTTCATCACCCTTTTTGGAGTATCTTTTAATCCTTCGCGGTCTGGATCTTCTCCTAATCCAATCAACAAAGTACGCACAGCCTGCATCATTTGGGCTTCTGTGACAGTTTGTTTTTGCCCAGTAGCTAAAGATGACAGTAACTGATCGGCAGAAGTTAGATCGGGACGAATCGATAGAGTCATTTTGTGAGTTCTATGGGAAGGTTTGATAAATTAGTCTGGTGTCAAATATTGGTTGCGATCGACTCCCGACTCGTAACTAAATGTAACATAAATTTACACTTTTTCATTATGTGAAAAATTTTGTCAGCTTACTTTCGGTAAAATCTCTTATTTTTTCTGAGTGCTTTCTACACCTCTGTGGTTAAAAATAACCTCACCCTGGTTTTACTACGTAAAACCTGTCCCTCTCCTTAGTAAGGAGAGGGATGTTCTTTCTTGACAGGGTGAGGTTTTTGTTTTGGGCAATTTGATGACTTGTGTGTACGCTGTAGCTCCCTTTGGGAGAAGACTGCGCTGCCTCGCCGTTGTAGCAACTGGCGCGGCAGTGAGAAAAACAATCTTATTTTAGAAGTCACCTTGAAAAGGCTAGTCTTAGTTATTTATTGAGGGCGCTTATTATACCTACTCTTTGGTATAGCGACGCGGTGTATAAACCCAGATATTACCATCACTACGCTTGATAGTTCGGGTTTTTGTGGAACCAACGAGAATAATTGTCCGCATATCAGCGCTTGCTGGTGTTAGCTGGTCAAGTGCGATCGCTTTAACCGTTTGTCCAGGTCTGCCGAGATTCCGCGCCAAGACTACTGGAGTATCTGGTGTTCTATGTAAGAGTAAAATATTTCTTGCTTCTGCTAATTGCCAGGTACGCTCTTTGGAAACAGGATTGTAAAATGCGATTACGAAATCAGCCTCCGCAGCAGCAGCAATTCGTTGTGCGATCGCAGACCAAGGCTTCAAGATATCAGAGAGGGAAATAGCACAGAAGTCATGTCCAAGGGGCGCACCAATTGCTGCTGCGGCTGCCTGCATAGCTGAAATACCTGGTGCTACATGAATATCGATACTATCCCATTCGGGTAAGGCATAGCGATCGCACACTTCAAAAACTGCTGTTGCCATTGCATAGATACCAGGGTCGCCAGATGAAACGACAGCTACATATCGCCCTGATGCTGCCAAATCAAGAGCCATTTTTGCTCGTGCTTCTTCTTCACGATTGTCAGACTCATGGCGTTGCTTGCCATCAGCCAGAGAACCGATTAAATCTAAGTAAGTTTTATAACCCACTAAGTCAGTTGCCGACTTCAGTATCTCCTTCACTTCTGGAGACATCCATTGCGCTCCACCAGGGCCAGTGCCAATAATCGCTAATCGTCCGCGTGGTTGACCGATGGTGTTGGGGTCAATTGCTTGGGAGGCAATAGCGATCGCCACGTCAGGAGATGACGAAAATAAGGGGGATGTGCCTGTAGCTGCGATCGCTGCTGCTTGGGCGCGGCTATAACCTTGTGATAACAGACTTTCTAGCTGATTTGGGGTAAAAAAGCGGGCAGGTACTCCCAACGCGCTAGCTACAGCGTGGATTGCGGGATTGGCTGCGGCGGTCATGGGTGCAAATATCCCCGCGACTGATGTTTTTTCTAGTTTGGCATCAGCTAGTAGCTGCTGTACTAAAGTGACTGGATTATCAATGGTGTCATTAATTGCGATCGCGATCGTTGCTGGGTGATACACAAGACAGTTGGCTGTAGGAGTCACCAAACGTTCCGTAACTTGAATGGTCAAATCTCCCTGTGGATCTATGGGTAGTTTGCGATCGCTCAACCAAGGCGCTATGCCTTCTAGTTTGACTTCTGCCCCAGCTAACACATCTGAAATAAACTTTTTAGCATCATCTGGGTTTGCTAAATGGTATCCGGGGGGAGGAGACAACAGCGTTGTACCCAAACGTAAATAGCCTGTAGTCGTAATTGCAGGCTTGACATCAAGCACTTCGGCAATGCGGCGGGCTAAATCGTTTACTCCACCAAGTCCGCCTAAGAGTGGAACAACAGCACTACCATCTTCAGCGACAGCTAACACCGGTGGTTCCTGTTGTTTATCCGAAAGCAGAGGGGCTAGCGTCCTAATTAAAATGCCGGCGGCACAAATGCCAATTAGCGGCGTTCCTTGGGCAAATAACTCGCGCAACGTCTCGCCAAAATTAGTAAAGCTGACATCAACTCCCGATGTGCGACCCTCTAGACCGTATAGCGTCGCCCCTGGTAGAACGCTGATTATTTTGCGTGCTACTGTCACGCTATTTTTACCTAATATTACAATGGCGGGTGCAACGTTTATCATTACTTAATTACGAATTATTTAATTAGCACTTTATATAAATGTTCTGAGAAATTTGAGTGCTTCAATTTTATTGTTAAATATGGCATGAATTAAATCACCATTATTATAACGAATATCAATCTCGTATTTTAATGGTGGGGCAAATGTAGGTTGATTATCTAGATAATTATAAATATATTCAATAGCATTTTCGACAGTGGCACTTTGTTGAGATATTCCATGTAGGACAATGACATTTACCTGTTGGACTAGTCTAGCAAATGACTGCTCTAAGATATTGATAAATTGATCTATCTGGATTTTTTCAAGAATTAGCATTTGATTCTTGATATTAGTAATATCCTGCTCTGATAATTTTTTCCATTGCTCAATCTTATTTTGAAAGTCTGCTTCTAGCGTACTTTCATTGAAAGATGCATTTATACCAACAGATGTAAATGATTTAACGATATTTTCATACTTAAGATAAAGAATTTTAAAGCCCTTAGATTCTAATTGGTCAAGCGCTCCTTGAGTAAACACACCTGCTAAAATAGCTCCTAAAAATGGGTTAAGGTGACTATAGGTGTCTACCAAAGGAATAAGCGCTCCTTCAATTTCTTGAACCTTGTTTCTAGAATGCTTGGTGTAACGCCGCCACGCAGTTTCAATAAATGCTACTGGAAGACCAAGAGTATCTTCTGTACCTCCTCGTTCCAGTACATAGTCAAGGTCATGATAGTTACCGTAACGATCCTGCCATGATACCTTTTTAGTGATTCGTGCCTTGCGCTTTCTCTGAAAATCTAAGTAAAAACCATGCTCATCAGCCACTTTTTGAAGTGTCTCACGAATAAATTCTTGGATGAAATGCCCTAAAATCTGACCCCATTTATGTGAAAATGACTCTGCCATTACATTCGTGCAAAAATAATTTTTGTTGTGATTACTTTATCCGTAAACCCACAAACAACCTTCGCAAAGAGGAACTGTATGCTTGCGATTTTTCCACTTCACATTTCGGTCACGAACTTTTTCAAAATTAAAAGATTTAAACCCTGCTGCTTGTGCTAATAAACCCATCCATTCAATCACCGGAACATAAATACCATAGGGAGCAGAATCACCAATCATAAAACAAACTGTTGTAGGACTTTTGCATACTCTGCGAAGTGCTATCCAAACTCTAGCCATATCCAAAAAATAGCAGGCAATCATCAAGTGATAATTCTTTTTACCTCCATGTAAATGTCGTTCTTGGGACAATTTGTGACAGGTTTCAATAATACTAGCTTTGATTGGATATAATTCATCAGATGCTAGAACTTCATCGATGTTTACATTCTTATTGGTTACGTGCTGCGAACATGAACGAATTAAGTATTGCCTCACCGCACTTTGTAAATCACCCCAACCGGAAATTTCTTTCATAAAACACATTTCTAGACGTGTAGCATCTGCATAGTCATAGTTGTTAGCATACGGTGGTGATGTGATTACCAAGTTGGCAAAATTATCAGGTACACCCTGGCAAGTCCGAGCATCAGATTGAATAAGTGTAGCAACAGAAGCCGCCATTTTTCCGGCAATTCTCATATCTGTAGCTATACTCTCTGCCATTAGGCAAAAAGCAGACATTGTATCTAAAGAATATTGTTTCTTTTTATTTGGTAAAATGTACTGCCAGGGTGCAGTTCCAGCATGAGAAACATGACGAAGAATTGATACAAGTGTTAACCAAACTAACTGAGATTCAGATGAATCATCAGCAAGTTTTTCCCAAGATTGGCGTAATCTATCTAGAGACTCAAGTGAAGATATACTAAAGCATTCATGAATCAGTTTCGGGTATGTATCTATACATGGCTGAACATTTTCGGCACGTTTTATAACTTTTTGTATATGTTCAAGATAAGCATCAGCGTCAGTTTGATATAAAAGTTTAGCTCTTGCTATACGTACAACAAAGGGATGAGCCTCAATTCCCAAACATTTAACTCCAAGCTTTTCAGATGCGAGTAAGGTTGTACCAGAACCAGAGAATGGGTCTAAGACTGTAATTTCTCCTCGTTCTTTAGCTTGGCTAATTATAGTTTCAACCCATTGGGCAGAGAAACCTGCACTAAATCTAAACCAGCGATGAACTGGCAATTTCATGTTATTAATGAATGTAGATGAACTGTCCAAGGATTTAGAAGTGCAAGAATAAAATTCCTTAAAAGGCAATTCTAACTGTTGATTCATGTAGATATTTATTACTATTTATTAAACACTTTGGTTTTACAGCGATATATCATGAAAAGCAAGAGCTTTAGGAGTCTCCAGCTTTACGCTGTGCGTTTAGACATTTGGGTAATTAGGGATGCGATCGCATTTCCTAAAATTAAAAATGCGATCGCTTCTTATCTCAATTAGCTTTCCGCTCTTTGAGGACTTGATCTAGCAAATTTCTCGCAGGTTGGGCTTTAGCCAACGCTATTTGATGGTCATTATAGGCCCGAACAAGGCGAGAAAGACTGCTCACACCTGCCTTAAGTTGCTCAAGTTCTTCACCAGCAACCAGTTCCCCATCCAGCATCCGCCCAATTAACGGTTTGATATCGCCCACTTCCTGCCGGACTTTTTGGAGCTTTTCTAGGCTACTCAGCAAGGTTTTGAGTGAGTTCAAGATGTCGTCAATATCTTGCACATCCTCTACTTGTTCTGGCAAATCTTCAACTGTCACTGTATCTTCATCTGAGATTGTAGGCAATTCCTGTGCAGATATTTCAGTTTGAACCCCGTTTGGCCGTGCCATTGATGCTTCCTCAAGGAATTTTCCTTAGTGTATCGCTGATTTAGCCGATGTTAAGCAATTTCGCCATAGCTAACCGTTGCAGTTTCCCGGTAGCACCACGAGGTAATTCATCTAAAATGTGAATTTGCTTTGGAACTTTGAAGTCTGCCAACATAGTTGAACAGTGAGCTAAAAGTTCTTTTTCGCTAGCTTCTCCCTTAAGGACAACAGCAGCGTGGATATCTTCACCTAAAGATTTGTGGGGAACAGCAAAAGCTAAAGCTTCAGCAACGGCGGGATGACGCAGCAAAACATCATCCACTTCTAAAGGAGAAATTTTTTCCCCACCCCGGTTAATCAATTCTTTAATGCGTCCAGTTAAGTGGAGGTAGCCGTCTGCATCCACAGTACCTTGATCTCCTGTGCGGAACCAACCATTTACAAAAGCTGTGGCGTTGGCTTCTGGGTTGTTTTCGTAACCATCAATGACATTAGGTGCTTTTACCACCACTTCGCCCAAGCTTCCCTGAGATAACAGGTTGTCTTCGGAGTCCATAATGCCGACATCTACACCAAAGCCATAACCTACACTACCTGGTTTCCGCACTTTTGGCGGTAGAGGATTGGTGGTCATTAAGTGGGATGCTTCAGTCATGCTATAAGATTCCACCACGGGAGCGTTGAGAGTTGCCTCTAACTGTTCAATGATAATGGGGGGCAAAGAAGCGCTACTAGAGCGAATGAAACGAAAACGGTTAGCTTGGACAATTTCTGTGTTGCGGCTAGCGCGGGCCAGAATTGTCTGGTGCATGGTTGGCGCTGCGGAGTACCAGGTAGGTTTGTAGGTATCTACCAGTTTCCAAAACTCTAGAGCATTAAAACCATTAGGACAAATTAGTGTGCCGCCCGATGCTAGGGTTGACAGCAAACAGCCCACCAATCCGTGAACGTGGAACAGGGGCATTAAGCAAAGTGTAGTGTCAGCTGCGGTGAGTGAGTAAGCACCAATGATGTTGTTGGCTGAGGCGATTAAGTTACGATGACGAATCGGTACACGTTTCGGACGGCTGGTAGTGCCGCTAGTGTGGAGAATCATCGCTAGATCGTCGGCATTAGGGGCTGTGGGATTCGAGGATTCTGCTGGTTTTGAGCCTGTTTTGACTAATTCAAAGCTTAAAGTGCCGTCAGTGTTTACCTTGGCATTAATCAGCATCATATTGGGTGCGATCGCAGCAATAGCTGCTTCTGGTTCCCCAGACAAGGTAATCAGTGCATCTGCTTGGGTATCTTCGTAGTAGAAAGCAAATTCTTCTTGTTTGTATTTGGGATTTAAAGGTGCAGCAGTGCCACACAGTGCGGCAGCCAAAAAGGTGATAGCCATTGGTGAACCATTAGTCATAGCAATGGCAATGCGATCGCCCCGTTTCAATCTAAAGCTGTTGAGTTGAGATACCAATCCAAGAATATTCTCGCGCAATTGCTGATAGGTTAGCGATCGCCCTCCAGGTGTAACAAGGGCTAAATGATTGTCTTCCCCTGCTAAAAGCTCAAATAAATTCATTAAAAACCTCCATTAAACCGCATTCCCTTGTGGGAGTTGTTAGCAAAAGGGATTAGGGATTAAGCATTGGAAAATAAACCTTTCCTTATCCTCCTTGTTCCCTTTGTTTACCTTATTCTGCTTGTACACATTCCCAATGCCCAATGCCCCATGCCCCATGCCCAATTCAACCATTATTTGCTTTCTTTTGTTAGTCAGTTGAGGGTAAAGAACAAGAGCTAAAATTAAGTCAATAGTGTGTCTGTCATTACTAGAAATTAGGAAAATATTTTTCAGCAACTAAACCCCATCAATAAAATATGGATCGTCGGAATTTTCTAAAGTATGTCGCTTTAGCAGGATCTAGTTTTGCCTTAACGAGTTGCGCTCAAGGTAAAAATTCCAAATTGCAGGGTGAGATGCTTCCCTCAGCGTCACCTGTGGCAGTAAATGAACCTCTTAAGGTGGGATTTGTTTATCTAGGCCCTGTGGGTGATTTTGGTTGGACTTATGCCCATGATTTAGGACGCAGAGATATGGAAGCCAATCTTAACGATAAGGTAAAAACTACCTTTGTTGAAAATGTCAACGAAGGTGTTGACGCTGAAAGGGTGATTCGTCAACTAGCATTAGATGGTAACAAGTTAATTTTTACAACTTCCTTGGGGTACATGAACCCAACAATTAAAGTTGCTAAAGACTTTGGTGATGTTATTTTTGAAAACTGTGCAGGATACAAACTTGCTGCTAATGTTGGCAATTATCTAGGACGCTTTGAAGAACCACGTTACTTAACCGGCATGATTGCTGGCAAGATGACAAAATCAAATGTAGTTGGTTTTATTGGTGCATACCCAATTCCAGAAGTAATTCGGGGAATCAATGCATTTACTCAAGGAATGCGCTCAACAAATCCCAAAGCAAAAGTTAAGGTACTTTGGGTACAAAGTTGGTACAATCCAGCTAAAGAAAGAGAAGCCGCTCAAGCTTTAATCAATTCAGGTGCAGATGTACTAACGCAGCATACCGACTCTGGTGCTGTTGTCCAATTAGCTGAGGAAAAAGGCATTTATGCTTTTGGCTACAACAGTGATATGAGTAAGTTTGGTCAAATAACCCACCTGACATCAGTAATTAACAAATGGGGCAAATTCTATACAGATAAAGCCTTGGCTGTAATGAATAATAGTTGGAAATCTCAAAGTGTTTGGGATGGGATTGCTGAAGGGATGGTGGATATTTCCCCGATGAATCAAGCGATTCCTGCGGATGTGCAACAACTGGTGAATGCAAAGCGCGATGAATTTATTCAGGGTACTGCACATCCTTTTGATGGGCCAGTAAAAGACCAAAAAGGGGTAGTGCGAGTGCCACAGGGTAAGGTTTTGGACGATCGCGGACAACTGGCGATGGATTGGTATGTTGAGGGAATTGAAGGATTGATTCCCAAAATAAAATTATAGCCAGCAATTCAAAATCACCGTTAGCGATCGCGTAGCTTGCTTCCCCATCAGGGCAGCCGAATCAAAGAGGCGTATCGCTAAAAGTTGAGATTGTTTCTCTACGAGATGCACTCGCATTCGTCGTTTTTCCTAGCTATATCAGCCTCAAAAACCTTTGATATTTACCAGTTAGTTAGAGAAGGAGCTTTAGCTAGAAATAATTTACAAACTGCGATCGCAGATTTGCAAGCCTGACTTTTCACGTCATGTGGAAAAGCCCATGAAAGACCTAACCCCCTAGCCCCCTTCCCGTGTCGGGAAGGGGGAAAATTCAAAGTCTTTCTCCTTGTAGGAGAGAGATTTAGAGAGAGGTTTTCCAGATCCCGTGAAAAGTCAGATTTGCAAGCAACCGAAATACAAGTTGCAGCATCTAGCGATGTTCATTGGAATGAGTAGGATACTAGTCTATGCAATTGTGCATACTATTACAAGAGGTAAAGATTAAGTTGCAACTTTGAGAACCACTGAGAGAATATACATATAGGACTCGTATTTGATTTTTGAACAAAATTAGATATTGTAGGATGTGTTAGAACGAAGTTCGTAACGCATCATTATCAAGAGTTTGGTGCCGTACTCTCCTTGTTAACAAAACTCCAGTTCCCTCAAGTCAAGCCACTGCCTTGCGGGTGTGGAGGAGTTTGTGGCAAGTGGCGCGGGAAACCCGCCCACACGACTGGCTCCCCTACGAATCTTTTCAGAAATCAAACCGGATTCCTATAGTTCACCAAAGTTATAAGCATTGGAGCAAAGCAAATGAATGCTAGACTGATCGCTTTCTCTGGCTTTGTGACAGCATTTGTGGGTGCAGGAATAGGTTTTATTGCTGCTGGTTTATTTCCTTGCCCTTACACGAGTCAAATGTATCAAAATTTGGAGCAAAAATACGCCCTTGTGGGTGCAGTTGCTGGTTTGCTGATTGGTTCTAGTCAGGAAATGATTAGAGAACTCAAGCAAGAACGCGATGCCGAAGAAGACTTGCTCCGGGATTTGAACAAAGCTATTCACTCAAGTACAAATCAAAAACATTACTGATCTGTTACTGTAAAACATAGTTATTGTAAAAAAACTTTTCTACACAACAATACCCTACTACGGTAGAAGAAGTTGAAGAGTTGTGCTAGCTAAATCTACATACAAAAAGTTGAGGCACAAGGAGGCGAGAATAAATTTCCCGATCGCTGAATTTGGAAAACCTTTCTTCCCAACCTTCTGCCCCTGCTATGACTGCCAACAAGGAAATAGTGATAATATCGGTGAGTAAATGCAATCGAGTCCTTTCCGATCTAGGGTCTTTTATTCCTGTAAAATGTTGCAGAAAGTTACTGGTAATCTCTTTACTGTCTACACTGGGTGTAACAGATTTTCTAGTTTTGCACTTCTTCTTAAATCCCGTTGACATTACTTAGATACAGCAGCTAGATGGGTTATCTCTTAACCTACCTTGAGTTGTGTCACTTGAACATCCTCCCACATATCAAATAAATCCCCTTGTCAATAGGGTTTGAGATGCGCTAACCCTGCATAAGACCTGGAGCAATTTAGGCAGGGATCTATGAAGCAGGAATCGCGTGACTTTACGTCAATGCGAGGTTCAAAAAGGTATTATTCAATTAAAATCAGCTTAGTTATATGACTCAGCAAGAACTTCCTTCGTAGTTTTTCACTCTCCCCCCATCTGCAAGAGTTTAATGAAGCAGAAAGGGCTTTAAACAGGCTTTAAGACACTACAACTAGAAAATCAGGTTTGCGATCGCTCGAACTAATTTAGCTGGTTCCACAGGTTTGGTGATATGCTGACCAAATCCGGCGGCAATTGCTTGTTGATAGTCAGCCTCACTAGCATAAGCGGTAAGAGCGATCGCTGGAATTTTCCCCCCTTCTTCTGGTGACATCGCTCTGATTTGACGCATTAACATATAGCCGTCTATTTCTGGCATTCCAATGTCGGTTAACAGCAGATTTGGCTGGAACTGAGGCAAAGCTTGTAATGCTTCCATAGCCGATGCTACCTGAGTTACTACCGCGCCAGATTGTTCCAGAATGAAAGCAATTAACTCTCGTGTATCACGCTCATCGTCTACAAGCAGAACTTTTACCCCATTTAGATCGGGTAAATTATCAGGTTGTCTATCAATCTGCTGGCTATTTGGATGAATCTTAATCATTGGTAGCATAATTGTAAAAGTTGCTCCCTGTTCTTCACCCAAACTTTCTGCCTTAACTGTGCCCCCATGTAGCTCAACGATATGATGAACAATAGCTAATCCTAATCCTAATCCCCCAAATTTTCTGGTAGTTGCGCCATCAGCTTGGCGAAAGTAGTCAAATACGAATGGTAAAAAATCTGGACTAATTCCCTTACCTGTATCACTGACTTGAAGTTGAGCCTGATAACCAACAGACTTTAAACTAATTTCTACCTGTCCACCTTCGGGCGTAAACTTAATCGCATTGGAAAGGAGATTCCAAATAACTTGCTGTAAACGACTGGAATCACCTGTTACCAGTAATTTTGAATTACACCTTTGGGGCGCTTGGGGTGCAAATTGAATTTGGGATTTGAGATTTTCGGCTTGGTTGTTAAGATCGATAGATTCTAAATTTCTCTGAGAATTTTCTAATCCCAAATCTAAAATCGTAAATCGCAAATTGATAGATTTAGCTTGGGCGGATAGACGTACAGTTTCTATTGCTGCTGCGATCGCAGTTTCCAAATTTATAGGAGCAATATTCAAACTCAGTTTACCTTGTAAAATGCGAGAGACATCAAGTAAATCTTCAATTAGTTGAGTCTGAAGCTTGGCATTGCGCTCAATAGTTTCGAGGGCGCGAGTGGTGGTTGCTTCATCATACTTTTTAGTTTGCAGTAACTTTGACCATCCCAAAATCGGGTTTAACGGCGTGCGAAGTTCGTGAGAAAGAACCGCCAAAAATTCATCTTTAATCCGGTTAGCTTGGACTAATTGCTCTTTTTGCTTCTGTAATGAATCCATCAACTGAGCGCGTTCCAGAGCAACCGCCACCTGATCGGAGGTTGCTTGCAGTAGGGCAATTTCCCCAGAGGTGAAGCGGGTACGAGTGCGGCTGGCAAAGGAGAGAACACCAAGCAGCTTTCCCTGAGCAATTAATGGTTGCCCTGCATAAGCTGTGATTTCTAAAGAATGGAGAATCTGGGCATTTGGATGAGTAGAATTCAGTACATCATTGATGACAATTTGACGGCGTTCTTGCGCTATTAGTCCGCACATTCCTTGATTAAATTCCAGGTATTCAATTGCTTGAAATACTTGATCAGTAATGCCGTTCCAAGCTACTAACCGAAGTTTCTGCTGATTTTCGTGCGTCTCAATTAGATAGTGGAAGTAGAAATGCAAATCCATCTGCGCCGAGAGTTTGCTAAACAAGCTGTTCATTAAATCCAATGGGCGCTCGGTTGAAAGCAAATCACTGGTGGTTTCAGAGAGCAGTTTGAGTCTTTCACTACGCTCTTGCAAAGCAAGTTCAGCAAGCTGACGTTCACGAAGGATGCGTTCCCGTTCGGTGATGTCAACTGCAACCCCTCCTACAAGACGTTGCCCAGATGCATTTGCAATAGGAAACTGGTATACTAAAAATTCTCCCAGAGTGCCATCTGTGCGTGGGGCAGACTCGATGGTTTCAACAACCTGATTCGTCTGGGCAACTATTCTAATGTTATCGAGAAAGGGTTGAGCGATTTCGGCTGGGTATAAATCAAAAATATTTTTATTAATCGCTTTATTTGTTGCTATATCAAATATGCTCCGATAAGTTGGACTGAGATAAAGTACACCTCCGTCTCCATTGGTAATCCATGCTGCGGCTGGAATATTGTCCATAAAAGCTTGAAATTGCTCTTGAGTCTGACTCAGCGCTTTTTTAGCTTGCTTGAGATCGCTAATATCTGTAGTGCTACCAACTATGCGTACTGGTTTTCCATTAGCATCCCGTTCCACCACTATCTTCTGATCCAATATATAGATGTACTGATTATCTTGGTTGCGAATGCGATACTCGGCAGTATAGCGATCGCCATTTGCCAAAGCAACTACTGCTTCCTCTTCTACACGCTGCAAATCTTCTGGATGAACAAGTTCACGCCACCAATTAGCTGTTGGTTCAGCAATGTCGAGGGAATAGCCCAAAATCCGGGTTAACCCATCAGTTCTCTCAACGGTATCCTGTTCTAGATTCCAGTCATAAATAAGACAGTTAACCGCAGATGCTGCTAACTCAAAACGCTCGTTAGCTAACCTCAGACGTTCTTCTTTCTCCCGCAAGATTTGTTCGGCTTGTTTGCGTTGGCTCAAATCAACAACAAAACCAATGACAGTTTCTTCACTATCTTCCACAAAGACAGAACCAAGCAAAACGGGAACTCTTGTACCATCTTTGCAGATATATTCTTTCTCAAAGGGTTTACAGACTCCAACCGTTCTCAGTTCTTCTACTGAACGTTCACTCAATAGAAGATACTCAGGTGGGGTAATCTCACGCCACTTGATTTGGTTAGCAGACAAATCTTCTCGCGTATAGCCCACCATTTTCAGAAAAGCATCATTGGCTTCCATGATGGAGCCGTTGTTTATATCAGTGACAATGACTCCAATGATGTTGGATTCTGCCAGCCGGCTAAACCGCATTTCGCTATTTTGCAACAATTTCAGGCTTGTCTCTGCCTTGCGTCTAGCAGTTCGCAACTCTGAAGAGAGGGCGGTAATTAAGAAGGATACTAGTGAGAATGTGGTTAATTGTACTAAGACGTTCAGCCTGAGAAAATCGAACGAGTAGATTGGCTCGATTAGAAAATAGAGCGCGGTTGTAAGAGATAATGCGATCGCTAATACTCCAAGTTCCATGCCGCCATACCAGGCGCTGATTGCCACAGCAGCATAAAATAATGTAAATACACTCGGATCGAAGACTGGTAGCAATAGTCCCGTTAGCACCAGTGCTGCTATGACTGCCAGAACCATCACACCATAAGTTAGTAACCAAGAGCGCATTATCAAAATTTTTTGTGGTACTTTCAACATTATCTTAAGAGTCCTCCCATTGCTCTGCTTTTAGGAGATACTCGTTCAGTAGTCTTTTGCCTGGTTCACCCATCTTTTGTAACATTTCTTCAATCAGCTTGAGTGCCATCTGTGAAGGCACTGTAGATCCGTTCTCCCAGCGATTGACTGTTCGCAGCGAAACTCCCAACTTAGCTGCAAATTTCTCCTGAGAAAGATCGAGTTGCTGCCGAAGTTCACGGATTAAATCTGAAATTTTTAGTGGCTTTCCTAATTCCATAATAAGAAGAGTAAGACAGGTGTCTCGCCATTTGGCTCCAACTTTCGGAAGAATTTGCAGAATCATTAGTTAATATCAACTTCATCTTTTGGTAAAATTCCAATATCATTTATTAGTCTTCATTCCTTGCTTGTAGTTAAGTTTTATAGCCCCTAAGAAACCTCAAGAAAGTTTTTGCTATGCAAAACCTGTCACTCTCCAAAGCATCGGCTACGGTGTACACACAATTCTTTGTTGAGGCGATTGGCGGTAGCGCCTAAGAAACCTCACCCTGGTTTTGCTATGCAAAACCTGTCCCTCTCCTTATTAAGGAGAGGGATTAAAGATAGGACAGGTTAAAAAGTAAAAAGTAAAAAGATAATCCCCATAAATAAATGTAGGGGATTTAAAAAGGATGCATAAACAAGTAAAAAGATAAAAGTAAAAAGTAAAAAGAAAGATAAATTCAATATTTCTTTTGCCTTTTTACTTTTGGCTCTTAATTACATATTATGCTAAATCACCTTGTAAATACCCTGAAACTATTGCTATGCAATAAGAATGAACATTATTTACTAACATTTTAGAGCTTTGGGGGTGATTTAGGGTTTTAATCTTGATTTTGAAGCCAAGTTTTGATGTTTAACTAATAATTTGGCATAACAGGTACTGAAGAACCTTACTTTTTAACCTGAGTCAGATACCGATGGCAAAACTAGAAAGCTATAATTAAATTTTAATCAAATGTTTGCCTGAACTTTAACCATTTTGATTAATCAACACTCCGAAAACCTCCTCGACACTCAGCTGGAAAATCCGCCAGGTGAAGGCTATATATTTAGCTGGTTTGATTGGTTTTGCCTTTGGTATCCTCCAGGCTGGCTAATTTTATTCAATCGTCATTGGCAACGCTACCATACTGATACAGACGGTTGGAACTGGCCCGAATATGGATTATTTTTAATTCCTGGCGGATTTTATCTGGCGTTGCTGAGTCGTTGGTTGCGTCTTGGTTTTCGTTCACCTCAAACAGAAGTTGGTGAATTCGATCCCAAATATCAACAAGCTTTTCGCAAAGAAGTTCTCGGCCCCATCGTCAAATACTATTTTCGAGGAGAATTACAACAAGTCGAAAACCTGCCACAAACAGGGCCATTGATTGTGGCGATGAATCACGCAGGCATGTGTTTTCCTTGGGATTTTTTGACTTTGGGTTATTTATTAAGTGAAGCTAGAGGATGGGTGGTACAGCCCGTAGCAAGTCCAGCATTATTTGAGCATCCTTGGGTGATTTGGTGGCTACCACCGAAATGGTCGCAGGTTTTGGGTGGTGTACGAGCCGAATTAGATAATTTTGAGGCAGCTATGGCTGAAGATAAAATTATCTTATATGCGCCTGAAGGTATCCGCGGCCCTCGGAAAGGTTGGAAAAGACGGTATCAACTAGAAAAGTTTGATGTGAGTTTTATTAAGTTGAGCGATCGCTATCATATTCCCATTCTCCCAGTCGTTTGCATCGGGAGTGAATTTTTACATCCTTGGGCTGTTAATTTCCAGAAATTGCAACGACTAGTCAAGTTACCATTCTTGCCTTTTTCGCCTATAATGCTTGCTTTAACTCTGTTTCCTTCAATGGGAATTTGGGCAATGAGAACTCGTTTGAGTTACTTTATTCAAACTTGCGAAACAGCAGGAATACCTAATTCAAATAAAGGGCAGACAGTAGCTTATCAACAAGCACAAAAATTACGAGAAAAACTGCAATTTCAAATTAATCAGAGATAGAATATATCGCAAGTCAGATGTAAGTAGTTAGGCGTAATTAAATATAAGATCAAACCTCACCCTCAATCCCTCTCCAAAGTATCGGAGAGGGAAGCCGGAGGCAGGAGTGAGCTTTTATATTTAATCTGACCCACTTACTTAATGCCAATTAATAATCAGGACACTAAAATTATTAATTTAGAAATTAGCTTCCCAAAAATTTCAACTTATGTTGTCTCGGTTCTCAGTTGAGTATCTAAGTATGTATAGGGTGTGTTATCGCGTAGAGTAACGTACCCTACGTATATTTCAAAAATCAAATATGAGTCCTATAGTTAGTCGAAATACAAAAAGACCAGCCTCCCACAGCTGGTCAAGAAAATATTTTTTTGCGTTGTCTTCTCAAGAGAGTTAAAACCCAATTGCGCGTTCCGAAAATGCAACGGGCAACTTTTCTTAACAAATATTGTAACAGTCAACACAGATTTTTCCTGAATATTCATCAAAAAAAGATATTAGCTAAGTTTGAAAGCTTCTATCTATCAGAATAATTCAGCAGATCGCTGGGTATAGATAGCAAAAATCAGGGGCAGAGGGGGCAGGGAGCAGGGGGACAAGGCGACAAGGCGACAAGGCGAATAACTATTCCCAATGCCCAATGCCCAATGCCCAATGCCCAATGCCCAATGCCCAATGCCCAATGCCCAATGCCCAATGCCCAATGCCCAATGCCCAATGCCCAATGTACTAATGACTAATAACCATTTGCGGTTTTCCCCAAAGAATACTTTCCTGCTTGTAAATTGCAATTCCCGGTTTTGCTCCTTTGGGTTTATAAACGTGTTTTGGCTGGGTGTAAACTACTGACACTTGCTCGCTCTGACGGGCGCGACTGTAGTAAGCGGCAAGATTAGCTACAAATTGCAAATCAGCTTCTTCTGCCACAGCACCGGGTTCTAGCCGTAATAGTAGATGGCTCCCTGGAATTTCTTGAGCATGGAACCAGATATCATAATCTCCAGCTACACGAAAAGTTAATTGGTCATTTTGGCGATTGTTGCGGCCGATTAATACTTCAAAGCCACTAGGGGTAAGGTAACGATGAAAGTTGGTACTAGGGGGTTCGTTGGCGCTACGACTGCGATATTCTGGATCTTCTAAATACTTTTGCCCAATCAACTCTTCACGGATTTCTTCTAAAGCTCGTAAATCTTCTGCTGTTTGGTAGGTGTCTATTTGAGCGATCGCAGCTTCTACTTGTTCTAAATACTCAATTTCTGTCTGCACTTCTAACAATAGCGGTTCCACAGCAGCACGAGCGCGTTTCAGCTTTTGGTGCTGTTTATAAAGACCTTGGGCATTTTGGACAGCATTTTTATCTGGTTGGAGAGCGATCGCTACTGGCAAATTTGTCTCAAAATCAGCCAGGATAATTTCTTTCATCCCTGGTTCCCAGTTTTGCAGGTGAGCCATCAATAAATCAGCTTTTTGTCGATACTCATCGGCTCGATCTGATTGCTGCAACCGCGTTGTAAAGGTTTGAGCTTTATTACGTAATTTCACCAGAATATTATTCAATTTCTGACTCAACTGATGGCGCAATTGGGAAAATAATTGTTGGTCAATTTGGTTACTGTAGTAATGATTGAGCAAGTCCTGAATATCTTTAACTTTTTCAACTACACCCCAACCCATTACGGTGTAACCATCTTTTGTCCAAGCGGGTTGAAATTTTTTGGAATCCAAGGCTTGCAACCATTCTTGCCAACGCTCAAATAATCGTTGCCAATCGTCAGGACTCAGGCTATCGGTAGATGTTTCTGGTGCGATATTTGCTTCTAGCAGCATTAAATCCAGCAATGCAGCACTCAGTCCACTATAACTTTTCAGCAATTGCCGCTTGATTCCTCCCGGCACTAAACTTACCCGTTCTTGCCAACGTTCTTGAGATTCGCTCAGACTGGGGACACTTCCAGTCAGTTTTGGTGGTGTTTCATAAGGTTGTCCCGTTTGGATGGGACGGACACTAGATTGCTGCTGACTGACTTGATGGGCTGCGGTGATAATTATATTGCTAGCGTCGGTGAGAATGACGTTGCTATATTTGCCCATAATTTCTGCATAGACATGATATAGGGCGCTTTCTCCGGGACGACGGGCAAATTGCAAATCAATAACACGTTCCCAAGGAGCGATCGCTTCAATACCCACCAGTGCCAAACTACCCAATTGGTGTATTAGTTGTTGGCTAAAGGTAAAAGTATCTGGCGATCGCGGTGGTGGATCGCCAATACAAATATGTGCGGCTTGGGGATGCCAAGAAATCTGTAGCCAATCACGCTGTTTCAGGGTGCGTAATGCTATGGCAATAGTGTAGCGATCGCGCTGATAAACCTGTTCTATCCGCGAGGGCAGCCAGTTAGCGCGTATTTCGCTACAAGTAGCTGTAAGGGTGGTGAAATCAACTGGTTGCATAGCCGTTCGCGTTCAAAGGTCGATGCCCAGTATACTTCTATCATCTCTAATATTGATATTAATGTAGGCAAAATATGCTCCCATAAAAAATATAGAGACGCAAAATTTTGCGTCTCTCTACAGAATTTATCGGTATGTACGATGATTTTATCCGAAGTGTATTATGTTGCTTGAAAGGTTATTTAACAACCAATGCAGGTTCTTTTGCTGATGGCTCCAACAATTCGATGTAAAGTTCACTCAACTGAGTTGCGACACCATGCCAACTAAACTTACTTTCCACACGCTTTCTGCCAGCTTTACCCAATTCGTCTCGCCACTCTGGATTTAAGAGAATTCGGTCAATGGCAGACGCAAAAGCACCTACATCTTGTGGTGGTGCTAATAAACCAGTTTCTTCATTAACTACAGTAAATTGAAGTCCGCCGACATCGCTAGCTACAACTGGTGTACCGCTTGCCATCGCTTCGATCGCAACCAGTCCAAAGGGTTCGTAGTGACTGGGAACAACGCAGACATCGGCAGCTGCGTAATAAGTTGGTAAAATACGTTGACTGAGACAACCAGGAAAGATGGTTAAATGACTGATTCCTAAGTCGTGGACGATTTGCTCAATGCGATCGCGCTCAATGCCGTCGCTGTTACCTGGAGTACTACCACCACCAATAATTAGCTGGAGATTATTAGAATCGCGTAGCCCAGACTCATTTACCGCACGCACCAAGGTTTCTATACCTTTGCGTTGGTCAAAACGTCCTACGTATAATACAACTTTGGCATCTTTGGCAATTTGCATTTCAGCCCTGGCTGCTTCTCGCCCAATGGAACCAAAGCGCTGAATATCTGTACCGCAGGGAATGATATCGATATTACCTTTTGTGGAAACTAGCGATCGCATGTGTTGCTGTTCTTGCGGACTTGTCGCCACAATTCTCTCTGCTGTTTCCAACACCTGTTTTTCTACAGCTAATCGCTGATTAGCAATCAGAGGAATATTTTCTATACTCTTGTACTTAACTACTCCTAGTGAATGGTAAGTATGAACCTGCTTACTCCCTTGGATTTTCTTTAACTGCATCCCCACCCAACTAGAGAGCCAGTAGTTAGTATGAACTAACTGGTATGTAATCTCATTTTTTACTTGAAATTTGAGGAAATTATCCACAAATTCTGGCAAATGTTCAAAAATCTCATCTCGCGGCACAAACTCAAGAGGCCCAGCTTTTAAACGAATAGTTCGACAATTGTCCCTATGTTCAACAATCAAGTCTTGCTCCAGACTCACCTTACGGGTAAACATATCAACTTGCCATCCCAGCTGCGCTAGTGCTTCACCCACCTGGCGCACATAAACATTTTGTCCCCCAGCTTCTTCTTTCCCTATTTCAACCGCCGGATCTCCGTGGACGGAAATCAAGGCGATACGTTTTTCGGTGGTAGTCATAGTTTGTGTGTTGCTGATTTTAACAAAGCTTTAGGCTGTTTCCAGTTCGTGTATAACACACTTCCCTGAATTGTTTAGGAACATTGATTAATATTTATTTTAATTTATATACATCTAATATTTTTTTATATCTTCTACCAAAAGTATAATTTTGGGTTAAGCATTGATATTTAATTTCTTTAGATAGAGGAAAATCCATACTTCTTTTCATCCTTTTGATAAAAAAAAGTTATACTTTCTTACTTTTTTATGAAAATCTAATTAATTAAACCTCGTCCAAGTTGAAAACTGGAGTTTTTCAAAAGGGAACTCTTAAGTAATCAGACAGAATTAATTACACAAGTTTTTTCCTGTAACCTGTAACCTTTAACCTGTTCCCTATCTCCACCAATGAATTTAATTGTGTCCGACTACTTAACAGGCGAAAGTATAGGATTTGGGAGTAAAACTTTCGTAGAGACGGCGATTTATCGCGTCTTTGCGATCTAGAATTTTCATCAAAAAACCTCAATCGAACCGTATTGAACTCACTCCGATGAACTCAAGTTGTATTAAGTAGTAAGAATAACTGTTAAATATTGATGCAAAATCGGGTAATTTGTTGAATTTGCTTCGTAAAGTTTCAGATTATATTTTTAATCATTAATAAATTTCAGGAGCAAATCAGGTGTTTACTTCAACCTTACTCGCTACTGCAACTACACCCTTGCAATGGAGTCCGACAGTCGGACTGATTATCATCATTGCTAATATCATTGCCATTGCCTTTGGCAAATCGACCATCAAATATCCCAACGCAGAACCAGGACTACCTTCAGCTAATCTCTTTGGTGGTTTTGGTTTACCAGCCCTTTTAGCAACCACCGCCTTTGGCCACATCTTAGGAGTGGGCGCTGTTTTAGGGCTGCATAACCTGGGAAGAATTTAGGTTATTACCTAAGTTAGGTTTATTTGATGATTCTTTTGTCTCCAACCTTGAGTCAGAGAACTAACTCTCTGGCTCTTTTTTTGTCATTTCTACCCAATTCCCAATTCCCAATTCCCAATTCCCAATTCCCAATTCCCAATTCCCAATTCCCAATTCCCAATGAGTGATAATATATTCTCATGGCTGCTCTAATCCTTGCGATTAATGAACAAACTACTGGATGAAACGCTGTCAATCACAACTGCTGAACGTATAAACAGCAGAGCTAGTACTCCGTTTGATAATGCTTACAAAGCAGCATTGTCTACTGAAGGGGCAAGATATGTTCAAGGATTTTTAACTTTTTTGGGAAAGCCATACAGACCAATTGAACACAGTTGGATTGAGATAGATGATACCTCTGAAGTACGCATTATCGATCCCACATTACCGCATTTGAACAAAAATCCCCAAGAACTCTGGTATTTTGCAGCACAAAGGCTAACAGTTAAAAAACTGAAAGCCATTATTGAAGAGTCAAAAGAAGATTATCCAGAAGATGAACCATTGCCAATTTATGGCGATCCACCTTATGAATATTATGGTGATGTAATGTTAGGTGGTCAAGATTATTTGGCAGCATATCAAGCGGCAGAAGCTAAATGCAAAGAAATCAACCAACTCAACCCTGAGAGAAACTGAATAATTCGTAATTCGTAATTACAAGTTATTTAATATGATTTTCCATCACTGCCAAAGTATTCTCTATAGCCACAAATTTTGTCTCCACGCACATCAAAAGAAACTGCTACCCGATTTTTGTAAGGCTGTCCGAACAAAAGCCCTTCATCCCGAAACTCAAAGACAGCCGTTGTTTCGTTGCTGGTAACACGGTCTAGAGCAGTCAGGTTTAAACCAGGACTGAAGGCTTGAAAAACATACTCGAAAAATTCTCTAGCTCGTTCTTTTCCGACATTCAAACCGTGGAATTTACCCATTGGGAACCAAAGGGTAAAATCTTCTGTGAGCATATCTAACAATGGTTCCCACTCTCCGGTTCCCATCCCATGCGTAAGATTCTCAAATGCCTGTCGAGCAACTTTTAAAGTATTTTCTGAATCTTGTGTCATTCTCACCCCTGACTGGATATAAACTAATACCGTCTTACTTAAAATCTCACAACTACTTTGCCACAATTCTGACCACTGAGGAGATATTCTACAGCGTCGGGTATTGATTCTATGCCGTTAAAGTGGGTTGAGTCAACGGCAACTTTGAGTTTGTCTGTGTAGAACAGATTTAAAAGGCGATCGCGTGCCTCTGCCATATATTCTTTATAATGAGGCATGAGAAAGCCTTTCACAGAAGCAGCTTTCCAAAATAGCTGGTGATAAAGGCGTGGTTGTGTAACTTGTTCTATATTATTTGCGTATTCGGAGATAAAACCAACTACAACTAAGCGTCCCCGCACTGCCAAGTTTTCAACGCAGGTATCAAATACAGTTTTACCTACACAGTCAAAAATTAAGTTAATCCCATTGGGGTATTCTTGCTTGAGGACTTGATTGAGATTTTCTGTACGATAGTTGATAATGCGATCGCAGCCTAATTCTTTCAGTAAGCTTGCTTTCGCCTCAGAACTGCAAGTACCAATGACATGATTCCCAGCTAATTTTGCCAATTGCACCGCAATATGACCGGTTCCCCCTGCTGCTGCTGTCACTAAAACCACTTCATTACTTTTCATCTCCCCCGCTTGTTCCAATGCCACCAACGCTGATACACCTGTCGGCATTAGTGTTAGTAACTCTGGCGTGGCTTCCCGCACTTTCACCGCTAAGTTTGCATCGATAACCTGATATTCTCGATAACCACCACCACGTGCTGTAGTTATGACAGCATCACCAATTTGAAAATCTTTGACATTTTCACCCATAGCGATAACTTCCCCTACAGCTTCGACACCCAAATCAAAGGGAGGTATTAAATTAAGATATGGAACATCACCACGGCAAAGTAAGGTATCAAATCCACCGTTAACACCAGCAAATTTGTTTTGAATTAAAACTTGATTAGCAGCAGGTTTGGAAATAGGAATTTCGACAACTTCAACGGCAGATTTAAAATCTTGATTAAGTTGCTTTGCGATTAACTTTTTGTAGGTTGTTACATTCATTTCTAAATCAAAGCTTTATCCCACTCTAACTGATGAGCTAAACCATACTTAATAAAATCTTCTTCTTTAGCTTTATCGCTTTTACCAAAAACACCTAAGCTATAAGGATTATCTTGCATCCTTTCTGTGACTTGCTCTTTCTCAAATCGGATTACTTCATCTCTAGGCTTATCCGGTTTAAAAAAGTCTACAACCAAAACAGTCCTATCATAATTGGTATAATTATGCGGGCAGTGTGGATAACTATGATCTAAAACTAGGAATTTTCCTTCATGCCAATAAAGTTGTTCGTGGCATATTTTCATAGCCACATCTCCCTCTGGCACGATTAATCCCAGATAACCACGATTCGTATGAAGGTTATAGTTCACATGCAGTTTAATATCTAAACCAGGATGGAATGTACCATAATAGACGTTTCTGATGATATCATCATCGCTAAAATTCACATTTTTTATGACATTAGCTAAATTAGGGAAATATTTCTCTCTTAATTCAAGTGCGTTTTTTGATGCCTCATCTGACCCATAATCAGGATATTGTATTTGATACGCTTGAATATATTCTTCAATAAAAAGACCTTGAAACAATATCCCAAAAGCGCTGTATTTTGATTTACCCTTAGTTTTAATCGTTTTACTTTTAGGGCCAAGAATATCGTAAGTAAATTTTAACTCCTCATCAGATGCCTGGTTAATAAAGCGTTTAAATTCCTCTCTAATTACTTGCCAGTTATCCGTAAAAGTTTTGAGAAAAGTAAATTTATTCGGATCTATATGATATTCATTAAAGGTTTCCATTGTCTTTTCTCCTGAAGATGATTTCATAAAAAACCGTTATATAATAATGAAATTTGCTCTTTGTCCCGATTCAATTTTGGAATTCCTAACTAAACTTATTTTAGTGTGAGGTCTACTGTGTCTGAAACTCCCGTATTAGATCAAATTATCAAAAATGTGCGGGTAGTTCGTCCCCATCAGGATGCAATCGAACTACTTGATTTAGGCATTAAGGATGGAAAATTTGCTCAGATTGCCTCTAATATTAGCGCAGACACAGGCAAACAGGTATTTGATGGCAAAAACCTACTAGGCTTCCCTGGAGTCGTGGATGCCCACATGCACGTCGGTATCTATCAACCCCTCGACAAAGATGCTGTGACTGAAACTAAAGCAGCCGCAATGGTAGGCGTGACTACCAGCCTAAATTACATCCGCACAGGGCAATATTATCTTAACAAAGGCGGCTCCTACCGCGATTTTTTTCCAGAGGTGTTGGCGTTATCCGCAGGTAATTTTTTTGTAGATTACGGCTATCACATCGCACCTATAGCTAGCCAGCATATTGACGAAATACCTTTATTGTTTGAGGAATACGGTATATCTTCGTTTAAAATCTTCATGTTTTATGGCGGCTATGGGTTGCATGGTTTATCAGACCAGCAAAATCTCTTTTTGATGATTAACAAAGAGGAAAGATACGACTTCGCCCATTTTGAATTTATTATGCGTGGTCTAACCCGCTTGATGGAAAAACATCCAGAAGCGCGAGATATTATCAGCTTAAGTTTGCACTGTGAAGTTGCAGAAATTCTCAACGCCTATACCAAAATAGTTGAAAATGATTCTAGTCTTAGCGGACTTCACGCTTACAGTGCAGCGCGTCCTCCTCATTCTGAAGGTTTAGCAATTTGCATTGCTTCTTATTTGGCAAATGAAACTAACTGTGTAAATATCAATTTGTTACATCTGAGTTCGCGGAAAGCAATGGAAGCAGCTTTGACTATGCAAACTGCTTTTCCTCACATCAATTTTCGGCGAGAAGTTACTGTCGGACATTTGTTATTAGATGTTGATACTCCTAATGGGATTTGGGCAAAAGTCAACCCCCCTATCCGTCCCCGCGCTGATGTAGAGTACTTATGGCAAGCTGTACTCAATAATCAAGTAGATTGGATAGTTAGCGACCATGCTTGCTGTTCTGCTGAACAAAAAAGAAGTAATAAAGACCCGAATAATATTTGGTTAGCAAAGTCTGGTTTTGGTGGTACAGAATATTTACTTTCTGGTGTATTTAGTGAAGGTAGCAAGCGGGGAATGTCTTACAATCAGATGGCTAAGTTGCTATCTTGGAACCCATCGCGGCGCTTTGGGTTGTTAGAAAAAGGTGATATTGCTGTTGGCTATGATGCTGATTTGGTGCTGGTAAATCCAAATGAAAGCTTTGTGGTAAGTGCTGCTGAATCAGAGTCACAACAAGGTTATACGCCTTTTGAAGGAGTGGAGTTAACTGGGCGGGTGAAGAGTACTTTTTTGCGTGGTAATTTGATTTACAACAATGGGCAAGTTCTAGGTTCACCTACTGGGAGGTATTTGAAACGCTCCCAGTCTTGAAGAACTCCCTCTAGATGAAAGTATTTGCAGGTTTAAAGTAGAGACAAAATTACTTCATATTTTGGCATCTATTTATTCCAACCCGAAGGATAGTACGTTTGTAATGGTGGTTCCCAGGCATGGTACGAAAGATGAGGATAGCCACCACGAATAAGAGCAAAGAATCCAGTTTCGGTGTATGCTGGGGCGTGTGTAATAAGTGGTGGACGCGAAAAATAACAACCTGGAGTCAAGAGACCTACCTGTGTTTTCATACTTCCCTGGAGGACAAATCCCTCTTCCGTCATAGGATGATACTCTCCAAAAGTTTCAGCAAACTGTGGTAATAATCCGATCAGCCAAGTGCTTCTTTTAATGTTACTATCGGCACGCAGGGTTTTTCTCATTGCTCCTGGAGGAAAACCTGGAGTGAGAGTTTGAGACCAAGGAATTAGATAGGAATTTAAAGAAGGTATATAATCTTGTCTTTTTGCCCCTGGTGCATCAGTTAGTGATTTTATAAAAATGGGTTCAGCGCTTGGCATCCATAGGGCTGTAGTATTTTCTTGAGTACTCCAAGCTTCCATGCAGACACCTTCAGGAATAAAGCCGTAAGTGTATTGTCCAAGATGCAGTTGTCCAATTTGCATTTGTCCACTAAGAACAAAAATTTCTATATCACAATTGAAATAACCAGAATCGCTTTTCCAGTGTTGCGTCCACTCAACAATTTCTGTAGAAGAACCGTTTTCGGTATCGAAACTCAGAATCTGTGTTTTAGCACCTTCCAAAAGACCATCAATAACCCAAGATTTCTGGGGGACATCTGCTGATTGAATAAACTCAATGTGTTTTCTGGGCATAAAACTTTTAGAGGCTGTATATAGTTATTTACTCAGTTGTATTGCCCTATTTTGAGCAATATTAAAAGATTATAAATTCTCTTGGTTTTAAAAACTAGCTTATTCTAGAAAAGCAATTACCACCTTTGATATTTCTTCAGGTATTTGGTTCATCATACATATTGTTCCGCCTTCAATATCAATCATCTTTGCATGAGGAATTGCTGTTAAAATAAACTCTCTATTATCTGCATTAGCAAAACCTAGCCTTTCTAATTGTTTTACGTCTTCTGTTCCAGACAATATTAGAGTTGGAGATTTAATTAAACTAAATCTTGCTTCCATTCTTTGGCAGTAGTCGATAACAGCTAAAGGTGCATACCAAGGATAGCCAAAACCTTTTAAATCGTCCAAAACCCAACGATGATTTAACTCAGCAGAACCTATATAGCTTGCCCTGGCTGACCATCTTTTCATAAGATGAGAACCATCTGCTTGTATCTTGAGATTTTCAAATTTATTGAATAAAGCTGCTTTTCCCTCTTCGTTAAAGTTATCTATGTTGCATAATATAATTTTTTCGACTCTCTCAGAATAAGCTGCTGCAACTTCTGCTGCTACACAAGCACCTGTATGGTTCCCAAGAATACTTGCGGTTTGTATTCCTAATTCGTCTATCAGCAAAATAACAGTTTTTGCATAATCTTCAATTGAATACATTTTGGATGGTTTATCAGAATCTCCTAATCCCAAAAAGTCCATAGCAATGACTAGTCTTTTTTGAGCAAATATTGGTATCAACTCGCGGAATTCGTCACCACTTCGGAAGTTTTGATGAAGTAAAAGCAGAGGTTTTCCTTCACCACCAATACGGTAAAGAATCTGCCCATCTTCAGTATCTAAAAATGCTCGCTTGATTGGTTTGTTCATAATCATGCTGATAAAATTTAGCGGTTCTTAATTGGTTGTAAATTGTTTATTAGGGTATATGGCGGTTCTCGTTTAGATGCGGTACAACGTTATGTCGCGGGGTGTGGGGGCACGATAGGCAGTGCCCATTGGTGTAAACTTAAGCTCAAACGCTTATTCCACATACCTTTTACCCCACCCTAACCCTCCCCTTATAAAGGGGAGGGAACCGGATTTGCTATTTCTACTCTTTCCAAGGGGGGATTAAGGGGGGTAATTCAATTTGTGTGTAGGGGGGTAGAGAGCTTTTACCTTAAATGACACCAATGGGCAGTAGCTTGCCCATTGGTGTATACTCACTAGGTAGGGAAACGCCATAACGTTGTTCTACCTCTAATACATATTGGTATTTGATGTTTTTTATTTTTGATTAGAGTAACAAAAATTTATGAGTAATTTTTACTTTTTATCTTTTTTGTGCTGCGGTTTGTAACCATTCAATTAGGGGTCTTAAGGTTCCTGGCAATGCTGACTCACTGACAGTCACTGTATGCTGCTTACCGTTATCTTCTACTGTTAACTTATACTGAAAGCGATCGCTCTCTTGATTTGGCGAGGTAATTAGTTCAGGTAGCCTAAATAAATCTGCAACCTCAACCAGTCGGGGAAGTGTGGCAGCTTCATGCGGTGGGAGAGTGTCTGTATCAACGGTTGTCTTCTTGCTGATTCCAGCAAAGCCGCCTGTGCGTTCAAAGGATATCCGCATTTTTTGCTCTCCGTTGTGTTATTTAGTCTGAATAAATACTTAAACTGGCAGATGATATCTATACATCTGCCAGTTTAGCAAGAACAAACAACAGATTTATCAGTCCTGAGTCTTGAGTGAGGCAGTGGAAGGTATGACTCCTGTAGACGCGATGAATCGCGTCTCTAAATAACTCCTACCTTTTGCCAAGCATTCTGCACAGCTTTTTGCTCATCACTACCATTACCGTAGAGTTCGCCAGCAACTTGAATGGTGACGTTTGCAGCTTTTTTAAAATCTGCTTTAGCATTTAAGCGATCGCGTAAGGTTATGTACCATATTTTGCCTGCTTTTTCCCAAGCATAGCCACCAATCGCAACAGCCGCTAAATAAAACGCATAGTTAGGAATTCCTGAGTTGATATGCACCCCACCGTTATCATCAGTACCTGTATATTTATCTTTTACATGGGCTGGTTGAGGATCTTTACCCAATACAGGATCGTTATAAGCTGTTCCCGGTGCTTTCATGGATCGCAGGGCAGTACCTTTGACAGTCGGTGCCAAAAGACCTTGCCCAATCAGCCAATCAGCCTGTTGTGCAGTGTGATTTTTGATCTTCTGTTTCACCAAAGAACCGAAAACATCAGAAAAGGATTCATTCAATGCCCCTGGTTCGCCATAGTACTGTAAACCCGCTTCATACTGGGTTATACCATGAGTTAGTTCATGCCCAATCACATCAATTGATGTCGTGAAGCGTTGAAACAGTTCTCCATCGCCATCACCATAAACCATTTGGTCGCCGTTCCAAAAGGCATTGTCATATTTAACGCCATAATGCACGGTGGAGTCTAAACGTAGTCCTTTGTCGTCAACGGAATTGCGATCGAATATCTCATGAAATAAGTCATAAGTAGCACCGGCAGCATCGTAGGCTTCATTCACTGCGACATCACTACTGGGAGGATCGCCTTCACCGCGCACTAATGTACCAGGAAGTTGCTGGCCATATTTTGCATCGTAGATGGTACGGCGCTTCTCACCCGGAGAAGGTGCAAATGAGACATTACCTACGACGTTTCTCCGTCCTAGAAATTGTGCTGAAATATTTAATGTATGAAAAGCCCAAGTACGCTGCTGGGGATTGCCATTCACCACGACATTTTTCAGTATATGGGGCGGGACAATACAACAAATAGGGCATCTAGAATCAAGTGCATCCTCATACTTGAACCCGGCTGATTTCTTTTTATTTCGAGCCATCCAAGATATTCTCCTTTTGAAACTAAGTTATGGTAAACAGTGGCTTTAAGTAAATGGGTCAAATTAAATATAAAACCTCACCCTGCCTCCGGCTTCCCTCTCCTTAGTAAGGCTACGGTGTATATACAAGTCTGAAAATACCTGACTAACCAAGGTTTTACCCCACCCTAACCCTCCCCTTATAAAGGGGAGGGAACTGGATTTTCCGGTTTCCCCCCTTTACAAGGGGGGATTAAGGGGGGTAATTCGACTTGTGTATACACAGCCTTACTAAGGAGAGGGATTGAGGGTGAGGTTTGCTCTTATATTTAATTACGCCTACCTATTGATGGTTTGTCAAATAAAGTTACCAAAAGTGAATCATTATTAACTGATTTAGTGCTGTTGGTTAGAATTTTACGGCGATACAGTAATAGTGGGTTGGAGAAATCGCTTAATTTCACCACAGGCAATATAAGACTTGCCATCAGGTGCTGTTTTCACTTCATCAACCACATAAAGGATTCCTTCTTCACGAACCGATCGCGGAAAACGCATGTTCCAATCGGGTTCATATCCGTCAGAAACTACCCTAGCACGTAACTTGCTGCCATCTTTGACGCACTGAACAAGAATTCCGTCCTTTACAGTGTCAGTTATGGGTAGGTCGGCGGCACTGGCAGGGCCTTTAGAGGCTTTGCCTGTATTAGCAATATTTGATTGTCTAGGAGTAACGAAGATATCTGCTTCACCGGGTTGAGCAAAACGAGTGATATTGCCATGTACGCGGTAGAAAGTGCGATCGCTTGAAAGTTCCAGACCTTCAACAACGTACCTTGCTCCCTCAGCCCGAATACTCCGGGGAAACTGGATATTCTTACTAGAATCGTAACCCTCGGATATGACTTTGACCCGCAGTTTACCCCCTTCCCGAACGCAATACAGTTCAACCCCTGAACCAACTTCATTCACAACCGGCATTGCGTACACTTCATCGCCAGCAGTGACACCGCGCCCCACCAGATCGCTGCGATTGCGGTTCATCGTTTGGTAAGATTGATCTCGCAATTCTTTGCGGCCGGCATTACCCAGAGCTTTTTGAGCGATTCGACCTGCGAAATACTCAAGTTGCTCGATCTCTTCAGCAATTTCAAAATTCTCGTTTAACCCTTTATCCCGCAAATCTTTGACAACGGTACGGAGGATTTCTTCGGCTTGTTGGTGTTTGCCATGTTCAGCTAAATCGAGGGCAGTTTCTTTGGCTTTAGCAATGGTGAGGCGGCTCAGTTCAAGAATGATATGGCTCGTAGAGGCAAAAGCAGCTTCCTCAACAGTGCCAACTTTAGCGATAATATCTGCTGTGCCTGAGACGCTTTGAATAAGGTCATTTTGGACAACATCGGCGCTGTAATGCAGTTTCATCACAGGTAACTCGCCAAGTTGAGCGCTTGATATCACTAAACTTAAGCCGAGAAGTTTGTCTTCACCCTCGTAAAGCTCTCCCAAGGCGATCGCAGTTTGACCAGCATCATTCTGGGTAACTTTGGCTAGACTTAAGGTATCAACAAGGCTGACACCATCAGCCAACTCAAGTGTCACCTTGAGGTTTTGTCCTACTACTGCTCTGAGACTGTCTAGCTCGATACTAAACACTTCAGTTGCTTCATCGATGCTTTGAATAAAGTAGAAGTTGCCTCTAGCTGCCCTTGCCATCCCAATCAGTAAGTCTTCATTGAAACCCTGAGCAAAACCTAATGTAGTTGTGGTGATGCCTTCTTCTGCTTTTTGCGCTGATGTCGCCGTTAGTACCTTGGGGTCTTGAATGCCCATATTGGCGTGACCATCGGTAAGCAAAAGAACACGATTGATTTTTTGCGGATCTAGTCCTGCTTTGACATGTTCGCAGCCTTTGAGCCATCCCCCCGATAAGTTGGTAATACCGCCTGCTCTGACTTTGCGGATTGAATTTTTTAGTGTGGCTTTGTTAGTCACAGCTTGGGGTGGTACAACGCTGTCCACTTCATCGTCGTAAACAACTACTGAGAGAATGTCATCAGGCTCAAGTTGATCTACCACAGACTCAGCAGCTTTGAGTGCATGATGTAAGGGAGCGCCTGCCATTGAACCGGAACGGTCAATTACAAGAGAAAGGTTAAGGTTGCGTCGAGGAGATTCAGCTATGTCAGCACGAAAACGTAGCAGAATATTGGTCTTTAATGAAGATCCTGCGGGAAGAATAGCCTGGTCAAATTCGTAACTTGTCTTCATCATTTTTTATATTTCTCAAAATTGGTTGTTATAGGCTACAAGCCTTATGATGCTGGGATAGGAAGTACTTTGTTTAGTTTACCCAAAATTAATTTTATTCAGTGTCAAAATAGAATTTAATGTAATATTTTATAGCTTTAATATTCCACTAGTGTTGGCAAAGCCCGTCATAGACATCACCCTTTCGGGAAAAATTTGCGATCTACTGATTTTTCCCCAGTATTGAAAGGCGATCGCACTGGTCACAATTGCGAGAAACTGAAAGCAGATCAATTAGGAGAGGAGAACCTAATGAGTTGGACTAAAGTTCTTGCAGTTGAAGCACTTTCCCCAGGTACGCGAGAAGTGGTGAAAGTTGGCAACCGGAAAATTCTACTTTTGAATCACGAAAATCAGCTTTATGCTGTAGATAATACGTGTCCCCACTTAAAATTACCTCTGAAAAGTGGCAAAATCAAAGATGGGGCGATCGTTTGTAGCTTCCATCACAGTGCTTTTGATCTGCGAACTGGTGAGGTACAAGACTGGTGTTCTTGGCCACCTGGGGTAGGTAAAGTACTCTCTTTGGTTTCACAACCAAAGGCGTTGCCAGTGTTTCCTCTTCGTGTGGAAGAAGGGAGTATCTGGGTTGATGTGCAAGAGGAATAAGTAGGTAGGCGTAATTAAATATAAGATCAAACCTCACCCTCAATCCCTCTCCTTAGTAAGGAGAGGGAAGCCGGAGGCAGGGTGAGGTTTGATATTTAATTTGATCCACTTATGTAGCAGCCTCTGTTGATTTGGTTGCCAGTAGGCTACAAAATGTTACCTAAGCTTTTTGCAGCATTTTGCCAATTCATTTTTGAGCGAGAATAAAAATATCCGAAACGGAGGATTGGCAAAAAACAACCTCCGCTTCCATAGCCTTCTCAATGCCCCAATGAAATCTCAAGAATTTTATAAATAAAGCAGCTTTGGCTTGTTCGTGCGAGATAATAAATATAAAATATGGCGATCGCAATCGATTTTGGTACTAGCAACACAGTCATTGCTCGTTGGAACCCTGTAACCCAGCAGCCAGAAACCCTGAGTCTACCAGGTTTATCAATTAAACAAAGTCTCAATCCGCCACTGATTCCCAGCTTGGTTTATGTTGAAGACGCAAGCCAAAATAAAGTCTTAGTAGGGCAACAAGTACGCGATCGCGGTCTTGATCTCAAGGGCGAAACGCGATTTTTCCGCAGCTTCAAGCGGGGTATTGGTGCAGATATCCAAGGTTTCTTACCCGAACTCGATGGCAAAATTGTCACCTTTGAGCAAGTAGGGCAATGGTTCCTCACCCAGGTGATTGAAGAACTAGCACCCCTGCAAGGTGGGTTAGATTCTCTCGTGTTAACTGTGCCCGTAGACAGTTTTGAAGCTTACCGTCACTGGTTAGGGAAAGTTTGTCAAGCCCTCCCCGTGGAACAGGTGCGGATGCTGGATGAACCCACAGCCGCCGCCTTGGGTTATGGCTTGGCAGATCAAGAAAATCTCTTGGTGATTGACTTCGGTGGTGGCACTTTAGATTTGTCCCTTGTGCGGTTGGATCAAAGCGTGCAAGCAACCACAAAGCCCTTGGGATTTCTCCTTAAGTGGGGTAATAAGTCTTTGGCTGAAGATTCAAAACAAAAAGTCAAAACTGCTCGTGTCCTGGCGAAAGCAGGGCAAAATTTGGGCGGTACTGACATTGATAATTGGTTAGTAGATTACTTTGCAAAAACTCAAGAGTTGGCGATAAGTTCCTTGACAACACGCTTGGCTGAACGGTTGAAAATTCAGCTATCAACCCAAAATCAAGCTAGTGAAGTTTATTTTGATGATGAAACTTATGAAAGCTATGAATTGGAATTAAACCGCGATACTTTTGAAAATATCCTCAAAGAACATGCATTTTTTGAGTTATTGGATGAGTCAATGACAACACTATTGCAGCAAGCAAAACGCCAAGGAATTGAACTTCCTGATATTAATGCAGTTTTGTTAGTTGGTGGAACAGTGCAATTGCCAGCAGTGCAGACATGGATAAAACAGTATTTTGAGCCAGAAAAAATCCGTTGCGAACGTCCCTTTGAAGCGATCGCTCAAGGTGCATTACAGCTAGCTCAAGGTGTGCAAATCAAAGACTTTCTATATCATAGTTATGGTATCCGCTACTGGGATCGCCGCAATCAGCGTCACAAATGGCATTCTCTGATTAAAGCGGGACAAGCATACCCAATGAGTCAGCCAGTGGAATTAGTCTTAGGTGCTTCTTTAGAAAATCAGCCCAGCATTGAATTGATTATGGGAGAATTGGGAGCAGATACGGGTAGTACTGAAGTTTATTTTGATGGCGATCGCTTAATTACCCGTCGTCTAGATGGTAACGAAACCAGCGTTAAACCTCTAAACGATCAAGAAGGCGCGAGGACAATTGCCCAACTCACACCAGCCGGATATCCTGGAAGCGATCGCATCAAAATTCTTTTTCAGGTTGATGAGCAACGCTTTTTGCGAATCACCGTTGAAGACTTGTTAACCAATGACACGCTTTTGGAAAATCAACTTGTGGCACAATTGAGTTAGATACAATGCACATTATCTAGTCGTAAAAAGCTGCCAATAAAAGTGCGTGGAATAATCTTGCCCAAGTGCAAGCAGTTTATCCTGAAGCAGAAGCTGTTGGGAATTTCACCGTTTTTAATATCAAAGGAAACAAATATCGTCTGATAGTTGATTTAGTTTACACCGACCAAATAATTTATCTTAAATACATTTTGACGCACGCAGAATACGATAAGGATAAATGGAAAAATGACCCTTACTTTTAACCGTGAAACTTATGCTAGTTTGCTTGCTCAATATCAACCCAAGGTTATCAAAACAGATGAGGAAAAGGAGCAAGCTATTACCCTAGCCGAAGAACTGTCTCATCGACTTAACCGAACTTTGGAAGAGTCGGCATTATTAGAAATGTTAGGTTTCCTTCCTCCAATCAAGTAACGAGATCGGCGATCGCTTCTGATGTAGCAGGTTGATAGCGGATACCTGCTTGCTTGAAGCGGTGTAAGGCTTCACCCAAGCGATCGCAATCTGCAATCAAACTTATCCGTACATAACCCTCACCTGCAACCCCAAAGGCATTACCTGGGGTAAGAACAACACCAGTTTGCTGCAATACATTCAAGGCAAAATCTGTGGAACCCATGCCAACGGGACACTTCACCCAAAGATACATTGTCGCCTTGGTTTTGGGGATATCCCAACCCAACTCTCCTAACCCATCAATGAGGAAATCGCGGCGGGTACGATAACGTTGTTGTACCTCGTGCAAATACACATCTGGAAGTTGCAAAGCTGTTTCGGCTGCTTTTTGTAAGGCAGAAAAAATACCGTAATCCAAGTTAGTTTTTAATGTCCGTAAACCTTGAATTACATGGCGGTTCCCCACCACAAACCCAACGCGCCAACCAGCCATATTGTAGGTTTTAGATAAGGTGTGAAATTCTACACCAATTTCTTTCGCGCCGGGAATTTCTAACAAGCTAGTGGGTTGATAACCATCAAAAGCTAACTCGGCATAACACAAGTCATGCACCAGCAAAATCTCATATTTGTGGGCAAAAGCGACGATTTCTTCAAAGAATTCGCGGGGGGCGGTGGCAGCAGTGGGATTACTGGGATAGTTGAAATAGAGAATCTTAGCTTGTCTTGCAATCTCATCAGGAATAGCAGCTAAATCAATTAACCAGTCATTCTCTGGTTTGAGAATCAAGCTGTGGATTTTCCCCCCTGCGATCGCAGGGCCGCGAAAATGGGCGGGATAAGCTGGGGAAGGAACCAAAACTAAATCGCCAGGGTTAACGTAGGCGATCGCTAAATGGGTTAATCCTTCTTTAGAACCCAGCAATGGCAAAGCCTCACTATCAGGATCGAGAACCACACCATAACGACGATGATACCAATTGGTGATAGCGCGGCGGAAACTAGCTGTGCCTTCAAAGGGCGGATAACCGTGATTGGCGGGATCTTTCAAGGCAGCGATCGCCGCTTCTACAACTGGTGCTGGCGTTGCACCATCGGGGTTTCCCATACCCAAATCAATTAAATCTAACCCTTGTTCCCGTGCTTTCGCTTTTAGTTCATCTAAACGGGCAAATACATAAGGTGGTAGTTTTTGTATGCGTTCTGCTGGGACAATCCAATTTAAACTCATTCTTCAACCTCGTCACTGATTCCCTTGGGTGAAACTCTATTCATGTCTCTACTATCTATAGGTGCAGTGGTGGAAACCATTGCTGCCATCAACTGTTCTGGCGCGACTTTAAAGGGTAGTCGATGGATGTCAGAATTAGGAACTAAAGCAATATCGGCGGCTGTTTGTAACTCGCCTAATGTTATATTGCCCAATCCCAAATCACTTAATTTTTGGGGTAGTCCAATTTCTGTGTAGAATTTTAACAACTGTTGTCGTGCCGATGCTGCTAGTTGATTGCCTTGTAGCATTTCTTCTAAACGCAGTTGCACCAAAATTCCAAAAGCAACTTTTTCGCCATGAATACTGCCATGTCCTGAAATGTGCGTTAAACCATTATGCACGGCATGGGCTGCAACTGTGCGACACTGCGCCCCTCCAAGTCCTCCAACTACCCCAGCTAATAAAACACTTGCGTCTACGACTTCTCGCCAAACTTCATTACCCGGTTCATTTAAGGCGGCGACTGACTTTTGCAAGAGGATATCTCGCAAAACTCTTGCTTGTTGCACCGCAGCAATAATTAAAGTGTCTTGCAAATGCCCGCTACTAACCGAGGCTTCATACCATTTAGCGATCGCATCACCAATTCCAGCTACTAAAGTCCGTTGTGGTGCAGTTTTAATCAAGTCATAATCGAGTATCAATAAATCGGGACAACGAGACAACCCTACATCATAGAGAAAGGCCCCATCTTCCGAATAAACATTCGATAAGGCACTCCAAGCGGCACAGGTAGCCCCTGATGTCGGAATTGTCACTACTGGTAACTGCAACTGCTGCGCGAGTAATTTCGCTGTATCTAAGGCTTTGCCGCCACCAAAACCGATAATTACATCAGCTTTATGTTCTTTTGCCTTCTTCTGTAAAGATTTCAGGCTAGCTTCGCAGCAATCTGCACCATAAGAAGCTTGGGCAATATGTAACTGTTGCGCTTCTAAAACTGGTTGTAAATTCTTTCGGCTGATGGCGAGAGTACATTCACCTGCCACAACTAAGGGACGACTTCCCAAACGGGCGATCTCTGCTGCGGCTGCTTGCAACACCCCAGAACCACGGATTACTTTTGCTGGCGCAATTGTGAGCGTAAATAATGAACTAGAGGTTTGAGTAGACAAGGAAGGTTGAGTAGAAATTTGATTAGACATATAATCTAGTTTGCCAAAACCTTGATATTTCTTAATGTAATAGACTTACAGTTAGAGATGCTTGTTGCCAAATAGCTACAAACTTATATCTGACTCAACTAGGTTTTAACCGATATAGTCGCGCCAACTCGTTAAGCCATTTAACGACGTTGCTCCAATCTGTAATGTCCATTAGCCTGAAATTCCGAACTATCAAAGTTTTGAATAACCGTATAATTAGTTAACATTACCACTCTCAGATTCTCAAGAAAAGTGATTGAGAACTGAATCATCTATATGGTGGCCATTCCAGCTAGGGATACGTGCGTCAGAGAAATGTATACTCCCACGCTGTTCCTTTTCCTGCAAAAAGTTGTAAAAATGTCAACAGTGGCAATTAGGATAACATCTGACAAATTACAACTGTCAGTATCCATTACACGCACACCGATCGATCTTTTTCCACAGTAAAACCACGAAAGTTTGAATATCTTAATCTAATAATAACTATTAATGTATCAGTAAATACAAAATAAATTATGTCGTTCTGATAACAAGCATTGGAATTGGAAATTGGAAATTGGGAATTGGGCAATAATTAATAGTTCTTCTCCCCCTGCTCCCTGATTCTTTCCCTATTCCCCATTCCCCATTCCCCATTCCCTATTCCCTTAAACGTTAGGTTTTGGCAATTGGGCGAATTTGTCTGTGTAAATTTCCACTGTGACTGGTGAATTTTGGTGAGAAACTAGCGATCGCTTGGCCTCACCCAAGTAAACTGGTACAGAAGCCCCTGGTTCCGGGTGAATAATGGTGCGGGCGCGAACTGTCAAATTTTCGTCTTCTCGTGTACCGGAACGACCATAAGAAAAAAGATTACTAGCTGCTTGACGTAAAGTTGCTTCTAATTGTGTGGGTGTAATTTGGGGTGATGTAGCAATCACTGCTTGGTTTGAGCCATTGTCATAAACTAAAGTGTACTTGGTTGCTCCTGGAATCACAGTCCGGCTCAAGGGGACTATTGACAGTCCAAATAAACCACCTGTCAGTACCAGCATAAAGCCAGTCGTACCCACCAGTCGAAAGCGAATGCCCCATTTGAGAATAAAAGCCAAAACTGTTAAAGCAGCGAATACCAAGGTAGCGATGCCTGACCATTGGGTGTACTGAAGAAAATTAGCTGTTGTGAGCATAAGGTTGGTTATGGATGCGTCTTTTTTTTCGTTACCGACATACCCATTTTACCGAGAGCTTACACCATACAGCACTTCCTGCTGCTATGAGGTACAAATACTTTGGATGCTATTAAGCGATCGCCCCCGCCCCGCCTGTAAATCGTTACCCTTGTTCCCCTGGCTTTTAGCTGATCGTTCGCCTGCTGTATTTTCCGATCAATATCCATTTTGGAGCAAAAATTGTGACTACATTTGACATAATACGGCTAAGAATGGCAAGGGTTTTAAACAGGTAGCGATAGTCATTTTGATAGTCAGCTAAGGTTGGAATTTACCCCAGTTTTACCTCACTTGATATTTTCAGACCATAATAAAACCCTTGCTTTACAAGGGTTTTAGTTGATGTAAGATGCTTCAAAACGGACATTAATTTGTTAAAGGCGGCACCCGGATTTGAACCGGGGGTGGAGGTTTTGCAGACCTCTGCCTTACCACTTGGCTATGCCGCCACACCCACACTATAGAGCTTTTTGCTTACCGCTTGATAGCTTAAACAGCATATAGGTCAGTTTAACAATAGTAGCACAAGATTGTGGGGTACAAATAGTGGGTTAACTGGATGTTTTTGGTAGTCTTTAGTATTGCTGTCACCATCCAGGTTCTCGTTACATCTGGATTAGCGATCGCTAATCAGAACTTCTGTCATAATGACATAGGCATAACTGAGCATATCTTTACCCGCTCTTGTTCGGGCTTTCTGTTGGTCTAGGAAGATTGCGATGCGGCTAAATGTGAGCGTCAAGCGCGTTAATTAACTTGACTTCATCGGCAAAATTTGCCCATCGAACAAAGTGAAATGGCCCGGCGATGGAACCCCACAGACGCTCATCAGTGTCTAAATCCCTTCCCCGGTCGAGGCTGAAAAATTCTTTAGCGTCAATCTCAAATTCATTATCTAGATAGGTATTTTTGCCGTCACGAACCACAATGCAGCCTTTACCGGGTTCAACTCTGCCTTTAAAGCTCTTACCTGTCCACTCTACAACCATGTTGCAACCTGACATTTTTTCCAATTGGTCAACGGATAAATCTTTTAAACGTTCAGGTTCACGAGATGCGCCGTAAAATTTTTGTTCTTCTTTAAGGGTGTAGTGTTCAATAATAATGTGGTTTTCTGCCGGAATCAAGTTCATTACCCGCAGCCTGTAGGGTTGATTGAGCATAAAATCATAAGCTTGTTCGAGAAACAAACTTACCCCTGAGAACAATTCCAAGGGAAGGGGACGGATACACACGCGAATGTGGGCATAAAAAGGCGGATTTTCAAAAGCTTGTTCTTGATTACTAAAATCAGCTGCCATCCATCGGGCTAAGGTAGCAATATCAGTAGAATGAGTCACGTTGCTTCGCTCCGAATTCAAAATTAACAATCCCCAAATTCTTCTTTATGCTCTTTATTTCGTGTACTCCGCGTCTGGATTGGCTAAATAAATTATTTTTATACCGCAGAGGCGCGGAGAACGCAGAGAAAAAACAATCTTATTTTATGAGTCATTTGGGCAATTTATAGATATTATGCTGCTTAAAATCCCATTGCCTCGGCGACTGCGCCCAATTCTGGTGCAATACCCTGTTTAAATTGACTGTGATTGTATTTAATAGCTGTGTCTGGGTCTTTTAAACCATTGCCAGTGAGGACACAAACTACCGTCGCTCCTGTCGGAATTTGGTCTTTCACCTGCAACAAGCCGGCTACAGAAGCGGCGCTAGCAGGTTCACAGAAGATCCCTTCTGATGATGCCAAAAGTCGATAAGCGTCGAGAATTTCTGCATCGGTAACGGCGTGAAAATTTCCTTGACTCGCGGTTTGGGCTGCGATCGCTAATTCCCAGCTAGCAGGGTTGCCAATGCGAATTGCTGTTGCTAGGGTTTCGGGATGCGCCACGGGCTGACCATGTACTAATGGGGCTGCACCTGCGGCTTGGAATCCCATCATTCGGGGTAAGCGATCGCACTTTCCATCTTGATGATATTGACAAAAGCCCATCCAATATGCTGTGATGTTTCCCGCATTACCAACGGGGATACACAGCCAGTCTGGGGCATCACCCAGCGCATCAACGATTTCAAAGGCTCCTGTTTTTTGCCCTTCTAGGCGGTAGGGATTGACCGAATTCACCAAAGTGACTGGATAGCTTTCGGCCATCTCACGGACAATTTCTAGCGCTTGGTCAAAATTACCTTTAATTGCCAATACTTCTGCACCATATAGTAATGCTTGGGCTAATTTGCCCAGTGCCACATAACCATCAGGAATTAATACAAAGGCATTCATCCCCCCACGTCTTGCATAAGCGGCGGCGGCGGCTGAGGTGTTACCCGTGCTGGCACAAATTACTGCTTTTGCCCCTGCTTCCTTGGCCTTGGAAATTGCCATAGTCATCCCCCGGTCTTTGAAGCTGCCGGTAGGGTTCAGACCATCATATTTTACAAAAACCCGTACTTGTCTGCCAATACGTTCTGCGATCGCTGGCGCTGGTATTAGAGGTGTGTTGCCCTCCAAGAGAGTGACAACCGGTGTGTTTTCGCTGACAGGCAAGTATTGGCGATAGGCTTCTATCAGCCCGGGCCAGGGTTGGCGATAAGATTTAGCAACAGACAGGCTCAAAGTCACAGGATTTAAAATTTCTTAATGTTTTGGATTGGATATTTAAAGAAAGTGGCAGATGGAAGCGGAAGAGGAAGAAAGCTAATTTTTCTTTGCCCTGTCCTAGCCCTTGAATTCCAAAAGAATATTACTTATAGAATATTATTTTTTGTGGTGCAGGTGTTTCACTTGCCATTTTTATTTAGAATACCAGTTAAATAGACAATGCGCTGTCTCTCCTTGGCAGTAGCATTGGGCGAGTACTTGCCCAAGTCATTTAGGGTGGTGTTTTCTTTGGAACACAGCCACCACGATCGCCGTCTCTGATGATTGAACCTGAAATCCATTAGAGTAATTGATGAAAAATATACAATATTTTAATAAAGCTTAAAAGAGCATTATTATAATATTTCTAATGGTGTGAGTTAAATTGTGGATTTAATTAGGCTATGTCTACCTGTTTATCTAGTGTTTCCGATCGCGAATCCCACGCTAACTGGGTCAGTAAGCTAACCAAGTCTTATTATCAAGACGATCAGCAAGCTAAATTTATGCATTTACAAGCAGAGGTAGACTCTCTGTTGCAGCAGTTAGAAAACCTCAAGAACCAACGTCTAGCTGAAACTAGCCAAAAAGAATAAGTCAATTTTGGAAATAGCGATGTCTACGACGGGCTACGCCTAGGCCAGTACTTTGATCGAGGGGCGTATTATTCAAAGCGCTGATTTTTCTCTGACCAGCGCCTCAAACTGTAGTTACGAGCATTTTCTACTAATAAGGCTAAGGATTGCAGGTCTGAAAGCTTGGCGATCGCAGAGAGTCTTTGTAAGTCATTTCCTGTAAAATCAGTGTAAATGACTTCATTGCGATCGGACAAAATTATAGTCCGGTCGCGGCGTTGCTCTATATTTCCCCCCTGAATTTCAGGTGCAGACTGATTCAGGGATGCTATTGCTACTGCTGAGATAGTCAGTATTATTTCTGGTTGAGCGTTATTTGTTAAATCAATCACTTGAACGGGCCAATCACCCAACTTTTCTTGCATCTGCTCAAAGCTAGGAATAGCACCAGCCGCAACTTCACCAGATTGCTGTAAAGATTTCCAAAGATTCGATAATATTACATTCACCCCTTGGGGATTTTGTTGATACAGTTGTTGTAGAGTGATGGGAGATGGTTGTACCCATTCCAACGCTGCATTTGTTAAGGCTAAAGGTTTGGGTTGGATAACATCGTTTTGATTCTCTGGAACTTTTGGGCCAGCAGCTAATAGGCGCAAAACTTTACCCCGTAGTTGCACCGCTTTGATAGCAGCTATAGTAATTTGTTGTTCTCCATTTGGCAACCAGACTACAATCTGGATTTCTGGGTCAGAAGTGATTCCCAAAGTTTTCCATAAAAATTTGGCGATATCAGTTTTGGGTGGGTTGAAATTTTCAAAGGGGGAATTTAACCAGCGTTTCCCATTATTAAATGCACTCACCTCTACCTGATACCAAACTTGATTATCTGTGAGTTTCAAGTCTGCTGAGGAATTTTGTTGCAGCCACTCGCTACTAGTAACTTGAGAAATTGGTTGCACTGTACCAACAATCTGACTAGGGTGAGTAGAGGATATTTGCGACTTTGCACCCTCACCATTCAGTCTTGCTAAGAAACCTTGAATATAGGCAAGATTATCTTTTGTAATTTTTGGTTGCGTCTTTAACCAAGAATTAGCGTGTTCTTCTCCCTGCTGAACTGCTAAAATTAAGGCGAACCAAGCTTGCACCTCTAATCTATTTGGGTTCACTCGCAACGCCGCAGCAGTCCGATTCCACAATCGGTTTTTATCCGCTTTGAGTAGAGTAGCAATTTCTTGGACATTATGTGGTGACGCTTCAAACACCTCTAAAGCTTTCTCCCAGCGACCATCAATCAAGTTTGCTAACACTTCTTGACTAGGACTTGCCCATTTTTTCTGGGCTTGGGTTTTAGTAATTTGGGAATGCAAGCGAATCAAATCCATTTGCCCTTGCGCCGTCTGTGGAAAAACTCCTTTGCGCTGTTCCTTGATGAATTTCAACCATTCAAAGGCTGGTGTCCACAGTCCACTACGAGCAATTGCTAGGGCATTTTGATATGCAGAATCCTTGAAGGCTGGTGATTTGAGGCTAATCGCCTCCAATTCAATTGGTTTGAGTAATAACTTCACAGGCTTGACTTGATAAACCTGTAAATACGGTTCTAAACCTATAGTTTGATCGATAACTAACTCTTTTGTACCATCACCAGTTACCTGCTGCCATTTAGGTAATTGTCCGTTAGGACTTCTCCAAGACAACATTTGTAGTAAATTGGTGCGTTCTGGATTGTAGTATACAATATAACCGTAAGCGATCGCACCAGTTCCTTGTTGGCGTTTACCCCACAAATTAAACCAAACCCCTGGTGATGGTGTGCCACTATCAAAGCGTTGCACTTCAGTTAAAGGTAAGGGAATGCTGATATCTTGGAGTTCTAATGTCTCATCAAGTGAGGGAGAAATCACAAAGGATTCTTCTGGCCCAGTTACAGATAGTTGACTCGTTAGGTAGTAGTAATTTTCTGACTGGGATTTAAACTCTAACTCTTCTGAACGCTCGTAAACCCTGATTTCCACAAGTGTTTTACAATCAGATTGACAATTAGCACGCTGTTGAAAAACAGGTAGTAAAAAAGAGTTTTTCGCATTCTGATTTAAAGACAGAGTTTCCCCAAATATTTGGTTTTTTTGACTCAAATCGAGTTGAATTTGTTTGATAGTTTTGGGGCGTTCGTGCTTACCAAGGGGGATTTGCGCCCATGCAGGTAAAATTTTATTTAGCCAGCTTACCTGGTCTGGATTGAAGATAAAGAGAACGCTAATCCAGGCAAAAGCCATAATTAGACAAGCACTACTTACCAGAATTGCGTAGCTTGCCACCGTAGGCATCGCTAATGTTGACGAGAACCAACTTCCCCGTTTTAGCTTTTTCTGGGGTTTTTTAGCGATGCGTTTCGTCACATCTGCATGAGGTTTATTTGGTTTAGAGGCTTTTGGTATCAGCTTGCGTGGACGATTTGCCATAGATTGGGGATTAGAAATAGAGGATTGGGAATTGAGAAAACTCTTTCCTAGTTCCCAGTACCTAGTCCCCAGTCTCCAATACCCAATACCCTGTTATACTCGTCCTTTCAGAAGTTGCCCAGAAAGATTTAAATCTAATTTTGAACAAAATCCGTAAATTTTCCCAGGTGAAGGCTAAACAATAGCGCATACACTCTTCACTTAAGTATGTGAGCAGAGTGTAAAAAGTTGAAAGGTATACTTATTAGCCGCAGTCATGCGAAAATCTGGATGCTCGCATGGTTACTAATTGCGGGAGTAAATGGAGTTGCTCAAAAAGCATCAGCACAAGAGTATATCAAAACAAAAACTACTCAAGCGCAAGAGAGTACAGATTTAAATTCTCTTCCCCTCTCCCCAATAAATCCGATGGCGCAAGTTACATCGGTTTCTCAACTCAAGGACGTACAACCCAACGATTGGGCATTCCAAGCATTACAGTCTTTAGTGGAACGCTATGGCTGTATAGCAGGCTATCCAGATAGTAGCTATCGCGGTAATCGCGCCTTAACTCGGTATGAATTCGCCGCTGGGGTGAATGCTTGCTTAGATAGAGTCAAGGAATTAATCACTACAGCCACCAGCGATTTAGTCACCCACGAAGATTTAGCAACATTAAAAAAATTACAGTCAGAATTTGCCCCTGAATTAGCAATTTTGCGGGGTCGTGTCGATAGTTTAGAAGCCAGAACTGGCGAAATTGAAGCTAACCAATTCTCAACAACAACTAAACTCAGTGGACTACTAATAGTTGGCATTCAAGGACGGACTAATAATCGTGGTGATGTGAATCCTAGAGATGGACAAAAAGATACAAATGATGCTGGAACAAACATTAATGTTATCTCTCTAGCGCAACTATATTTAACTAGTCAAATCACTCCCCGTAGTTATTTGTTTACAGGTCTTTTAGATGGTAAAGGAAAAACTTCGCCTAGATTTACCAATAGTGTTTCCCGAAATGATGTTTTACTTGGCTACGAATTTCCTACAGATAGCTTGATTATAAGTGACCTCAATTTTCATTGGCTGGTGACAGATAAATTAGCAATAATGGTGGGAACAGAAGGCGTAAGTATGCCGGTTGCTTTCCGAGGCCCAAATCGGGTAGAAAGTGCTGCAACAGGGCCACTGTCCTATTTTGCCCAAAGAAATCCAATTTTAAATATAGGATATGGCCACGGCGGTATAGCTATTGATTGGCAATTTGCTAAACGCGCTAGTTTGCAGGCAATTTATACTAGTTATAAACCAGGAAATCCCGGTAAAGATAGCGGTTTATTTGATGGAACTACTACTACAGGTGTGCAATTGCTGCTGACACCAACTGATACTCTAGATTTAAGTTTATATTACGTTAATAATTATTCTTCAGATGGTTGTTTGCTAACATTTGTTGGTGATGAATGTTTAACTACAGTTAATACCACTACCGGAAAATCAGCACCTTTACAAACTAATGCCGTTGGTGCAACTGTAACTTGGCAAATTTCACCCCGCATTAGCGCAGGTGCGTGGGGTGGTTATACTAAATCTTACATTCCTGGGCAATCAGGAAATGTAGAAACGACGAATTATATGGTGTTTATGAATTTCCCTGACTTATTTGCTAAAGGAAATTTGGGAGGAATTTATGTCGGTCAACCTCCTAAAATCACCAGTAGTAGTTTACCTGTGGGGAATAATGTCCCTGATTTTATTAATACTGGTTTAGGACGTGCAGGGGGACAACCAGGGACAACCACTCAAATTGAGGCATTTTATCGTTTCCAGCTAACAGATAACATCAGCATTACACCAGGAATAATTCATCTATTAGAGCCTGGTAACACACCAGATAATGACTCAGTTACCATCGGCATTCTGCGGAGTACTTTTACTTTTTAATTTTGTTTGCAGATAAATATCATAAGCTTTTTCACATTGAAATTTCATACAGCAGATTGCAACTTGGTGACGTACAGACCACCGTAGGGGCACAACATGTTGTGCCCCTACCCATGTACTTCATTTACCCGCAATACGCTGTATACTAGGCGGGCAATATCCCCACCCCATAAGAGTTATGTTTAATTGGGTTATATAAATTAGATATTTTTTAGCTTAGAACTGACAGCTTTTTGTTCGTATTATTTGTATTTTAGCTAATATATCGCAGGTTAATTGTAATGTAATACCAAAAGATCAGCAACAAAAAAGACGGGGGTTAGCCCGTCTTCTGTATAATAAGTAAAAACATCTTGGTAATTTCTGCAATATATCAAAATTGTTTAATTATAATCTGCCAAATTGCCAAATCCTTACTAATAATACATGAATATTAATTTCTCTGTCATTAGATATTTTTATCAGCTATAAATTTGACTCTCAACACAACTTAATAGCTACTTAAAGGGTCTAGTGATGAATTTTAACAAACAATATAGTTTTATGTTTTGTTAATCAATATCGCATAGGGCGTGCCAATTCGGTACATTCAAAAAGCTGTAACCCCCAATAGCCCATCGTAGACATCGCACCATCAGTTAGATATACTTATACTTTCTCTAGATAGAAAAAATTACTGACGGCGAAGTCGATCGTGAACCTAAGCATAGTTGATGACAAATTGCAGATAGAATTTACCTTTAAAGAGCAACTGCTAGCTGTTCGCTTGAATAAACTTTGGCAAATACCACTAGCCCATATTGAACAAGTTACGACAGCCGAACCCCAAAGTAATTGGCGAGAATTACGTGCCCCTGGTAGCTTTATTCCTGGAGTGATTAAGGCTGGAACTTATTACACTAACCGAGGTAAAGAGTTTTGGTATGTGAATCGAGAGACAAATTATTTAACTATTCAATTGCGAGATGAATCCTATAATCGGATTATCTTAACTCTTAATAACAATGAGTCTTGGCAACAAAGACTTACTCAGATAATTGCTGCATAAGTTCATTAAACTATCTACATTAATCTCCCATGCGAAACACTACCCCAAGTAAGGGAAGCAGAAGCCCTCTTAACGAGTCGCGGAAGTCCCCACCCTCAATGTACTCATAGGGTGGGGATTGTGAGCGGACGGCGACGAAACCAACTCCGACCGATATTAGTCGT
>NZ_JBALDM010000037.1:0-183659 GCF_036917435.1 Nostoc sp. | reverse complement strand
AGTTTTAACATCTCAGACAAGACAGGGCTCATAGATAGCGTTAGCTATAAATACTGTCAAATCATCCACAAAAAAGATGGTTTTATGTACCAAGCGTAGACACCTTTTGGGGTTTTAACCCCTTGGGTGTGTTTTCCTCCCCGCTTTAAAAAGACGGGGTTCCCAACACTACCAGATATTTTCTTATGGAACCTGCTCTTCGCCTTGCTAGCTTAAACATTCTCGTAGTTGATGATGATGACGATAGCCGCTTTTACATTACTACTGTGTTGGAAGCTGATGGAGGCACCGTTAGGGCAGTTGCATCGGCGGAGGTAGCATTTAAAGTACTGTCTGAGTTGCAACCAGATGTATTGATTTGTGATATTGCTATGCCTGGTGAAGATGGCTACACCCTCATCCGCAAGATCCGGGCGCTAAAGTCTGATATTTGGGCAAAACTTCCCGCGATCGCTTTAACTGCTTATGGTGATAGCGAGTATCGTAGCCGTGCGCTAGAAGCAGGTTTTCAGACTCATGTGGCTAAACCAGTCGATCCAGGGGAACTAGTTGCGATCGTCGCTGATTTAGTTGCTTCTTATACGATTTAATGCCAGTCTATAATCAATCTTGACAGGTTACAGCGCTTGCTGCTAATCTCTGTCAAATACAGTTTTCCTCTTACCCCTCTCGTATCATAGTTTTCAGCTTTGAGGATGTGCCTCATAGCCGCCAGAAGTGCTGTAAGTTCATAAACAATTTATCAATAAGTTAATAGTGCTTAAAATTTTGTTGAAAACGGGGGTAGGAAACACAATTTTGGGGCTAGCGATGCCTACGGCGGGCTTCGCCTACGCGTCATCAAAACAAGCACCGCTTATTCTGACCCGAAGAAGTACGTATACAAGTTAATTAATTACCCATACATTACATTAACTTTAATTATAAATACTATTGACAAAATGAATTTTATCTCAGCGTGTCACGAATAGTCTACAATACACATGTTAAAAAATTAGGTATCAACCCAAGCTGCTTTTTACCTATCATGCTTCTAAGGATCTGATTTATATGAATAAGGAAACTTTTACAGATGACTCTGCAAACTACAAATTTGATGAAAAGAATTTTGCTGTAGAAGATGATTCCCTCTCAATTAAATACTTCGAGGAACAAATTATAGATTCGCAAAAGTACTGGCGGCGCTTCGGCGGCCGACCTGACTTCTCCGGGAAAGTCGTCCTTGAGATCGGCTGTGGACATGGGGCTTTATCCATTGATGTAGCCATTTCGGGAGTACAGCAGGTGATTGGTCTTGACCTAATTGCGGAACGCATAACATTTGCTCGCCGTATGGTAGCGGAACGCTTCCCAAATATCGCCAACAAAATAGAGTTTCATCAGTTGGACATTGACGACATGACGATGCTTGACGGCAAGGTTGATGTCATAATTTCCAAAGACACTTTTGAACACATCATGGGTATAGATAGAGTTCTTGGCTCAATCAGAAGGCTTCTACGGGAAGGAGGCTTGCTGATAACTGGTTTTAGTCCACTCTACTACAGTCCTTTTGGCGATCATGGATTTCACGCAATCGGACAGCCCATCAAGCTACCGTGGGCGCATCTGATTCTTGGCGATGCGCGTGTTGTCGCAGCCTACAATAATTACCATCCCGGAGTGAAATGCCATTCGGTCTATGAGCTTGGACTCAATAAACTCAAGCGCCGCGAGTTGCTGCAAGCCTTTGATAAAGCCGGATTTGCGATTGTTAGCGAGACTATAAATGCTCTTGAAGGAGCTTCCAAATTGATGCCATTGCTTCGCCTTCTGAGTAAAGTTCCTGGACTTGAAGACTATACAACTGTCAATATGTACGTGATAGCCCGTAAAACCTAGTAGCTCGTGCAAGGGGAGTGAACTACCCCGCCGTAAGACGGACGGGGCTTCCCAATTCATCGGGAATAGCTTCCAGAACTTCGTAGTACTAAAAAGTCTTACATTCCCTCCAAGGGCAGGAGTCCTGGTTCCCAAGACCCAAATTTTTCTCTTGCAACATATACCTATTAGCTTGGTTTTCGCTTGCGGCATTGATGGTCAAGACATTAGTTATCTTACCAGAAAATTTTGGGGATTCGTCATACATCCAGTATTTGTATTTTGCTTCCCGCTTAAAAACAATCCTGGATGCAATCCTCACCCCCCGCTCACAATCCCCACCTTATGAGTACATTGAAGGTGGGGACTTCCGCGACACGTTAAAATAATTAGTCATTCGTAATATCTTACGAGTATAAGGTTTCCGAGCATCTGAACAGGGCATGATTTGGAATTGCTGAGACTAATTTGCTCCAGCTTCAAAGCTAATTTGTTCAGACTTATATGCTGGTGGCTCGACGTGAATTAAAATCCTCACTGGACGAAACCGTTCTTCTAATCGACTTTCTACTTCTTCAGTGATGTGATGGGCCGTTTCTACGTCTGGTGCATCTACTATTAAATGCATCTCAATGAACACTTGACGACCAAGAACACCGCGAGAAGCAATATCATGACAGTTAATTACACCTGGAACAGAAGTTGCGATCGCATGAATTGCTTCTGGCGCGATCGCCATTTGATCCACAAGCCAAGGCAAATTCTCTTTTAAAACTGACCAGCCACTCCAAAATACTAACAAGGCGACAGGAAAAGCTAACACTAAATCCATCCATTGATAACCTAGCCAAACTCCAATCAAGCCAGCAATTACAGAGATTGTCACCCAAATGTCGCTCATCGTATGGGTTGCATCAGCGATCAGAATTGAGCTACCCACGCGTCTGCCTACAGCACGTTCGTAAAACGCCACAAAAATATTCACGCCTAGCACAATTAGTAATAGCCACAACTCAGGTGGCGATATTCTCACAGGTTCACCACCACCTTTGAGAATTCGCTCGATTGCTCCTTGCAAAATTTCAAAACAGGCTATTCCTAAAAATGAGGCAATTCCTAAAGCTCCCACAGCTTCAAACTTGCCGTGTCCGTAGGGATGCTCGCGATCGGGTTGTGGAGAAGAAAATTTACTCGCAACTAATCCTAAAACGTTGTTGGCGCTATCTGTCACACTATGCAAGGCATCAGCTAGCAAACTCAAGGAACCTGTCCAGTAACCCACAACTGCTTTCAATCCCAGTACGAACAGGTTGAGTAATAGGGTAATAATTAAAACCTTTCGCACTTCGGCGCGGTTATCGTAAATCATGAATAATTTATTACATCAAGTTCTATGACTTCTAATGTAAAACTTAAAACATAAATAAACACAAATGAAATGTATCAAAGTCTTACGCAGTAAGAATTAAGTCTCTCTATAGGCTCTATGTTTTATACTGTTTTATTGAGATTCTTTATAACTAAGAACAGCTACAAGTTATACAGGTATTAATTATGCCTTTAGAGATAACAGCAGATTTTTAGCATTAACGTAGATGCAAAGCCGCTTTCCACAGGAAAGAGTGAATATTTCAGGACTTACGCAAACAATAACCCAAACCCTTATTTCCAGGTAGGGACAATTTATGAATTGCTCCTACGGTAAATCGAGGGTTTCAATGTCTTTTTGCGTAATTCTATTCAAAAAAGTGGGCTTCGCCTCTGTCAAACTCGGCAGCTTTGTCTCTTCTTCCGGTAAAATTAGTACTTATCAATAAGCTTTAATAAAAAACTTATGTCTTCAATTCCTCTAACATTGAACCTAATTGAAGGTTCTGTCTCCTTCAGTTTTTCACCCCAATCAGCACGAGAATTAAAGACAGCGACAGATCAACTAATGGATCGCCTGAAAGCTGTCGCCGCAAAACCCACTCCTGGCGGCGGTAGAGTCACTCCCCAGCCTCCACTGGAATATCGTTATACAGGTGAAGTATTTTTAGAAATTTTCTGTAATCCTAATATTTGGCCAACGCCTTTCGCAGCTAAAGTTTTGCTGACTGTCCGCAATGTCAACATTCGCTTGACTACTGAAGCTGAACTTACTCGTATTATTGAAGACATTAATCAATATTTAGAGCAAGTTGGATAATAGTTTATATAATTTTTCTATGCTTTTCGAGATTTGTTAACAAATAATCTTATACAAATTTGGGATTTTGCGAAAGTTCCCTTTATTGTCGCAACTGCTGTCGGTTAGCCCGAATTAGCAAACTTCTCAAAACGGGTTTTGGCTTTGAAAAGCAGGCGATGCTGTGAATTGCGAGTCAAAAGTGAAGTTCCTACACTTATATCAGACAGATAAATGTAGGAGCTTCACCGAATCTACACACCAGACTCAAGCTTTAGCACCAGAAGATGTACAGAAAAAATGCTTCTGATGCCTTCTTTAACTTGAGAATTTGTCTAAATTCAGACTCAAATACTTTTGTGTTAGTGAAAGACGCAAGATTCTATATGGGGCAATGCCGATCAAAAACCAGAGATTATCCCCCAGATTGGGCGTAGGATCGTTGACTGTGACATCCACACATCGAAAATAAACTCCCAATCCCAAACCCGAAATCAAACATTGATTTAGTCGTTGTCCCACTGTTCACGACCAATTAGGTCGCCAATGCGATCGCGTAACAAAAAGTCACATTTCTCTAATTCACATTCAACACAAACCCACTCTCTCGCTGGAATGTATTGGCAGAGGGTATATATCGGCTGTTGTCGGCTAATCATTCCCTTTTGCACCAGTCGGCGTGCTTCGTCTTGAATCAAATCGAGAGAGTAGTAATTGATAGAAGGCACCGTATTCACACTCATGTTTTTTACTCACAAATTAACACTTACGATAGTGTTCCCGTTAATAATTAGGAACAAACATTACAGAAATTAGACTTGTGGCTAGTATTTTGTAGTTTGCTATACGGAACTATTTTTATTTTGACGCTACATCTCCTGAAATTATCTCAAGAAATGTTAAGAAAGTCAACGAATCCTGACATTTGCCGAGAATCCGCTTTACAAAAAAAATTCCGAGTAGTGAACCTAACCTGCTATAGCGGCTGTATGATTTTTATGCAACAAGCCTAAAAGTCTTGCCATTACTGTATTTAGGCAAGATTTAGTGGGTAGAAAGAATTCATATTACGTAGACGTAACCCGCCGTAGGCATCGTTTACATATCAAATAATCACTTACTCACCTTAAAGCTGGATCTAGAACTGCTGGTATTTATCTAAGGATAAACAACACAAGAATATTTGTCAGATACTAGGGTATAAACTGTTGCAAAACATAACCGCTAAAGTACACTACGAAGTCTTTTACCCTGGGATCTGTTAACAATTTCTTAAGTAAAATTACAATTACTTAGTTATTCTAAACACTAATTTTACACAGTTTTCTGTTGATAAACATCTGTAGAAGGGTGGAGGAATGCTGATTCGTAATTTTAAGGAAGTAGGAGGTAGGCAACTAGCGATCGCTGAACTAGGTTATGGTTACATTAAAACAGACGCGATCTAGTCACGTCTGTAAAGTGTTTGGCGGATTTGCTGAGATTAATTGTTCTGAAGTTACATTGTTGTTTTAGTTACTTATTCGGAGAATTCCCCATCATTTTTATCAGTGCTGTCTTCTCCTGCTAACAGACTTTCTGGCGGGCGCTCATCATTGAGTTGAGTTAGTAGTGCCAGTACCTTATTACCGCGTTCTATGGAGCGATCTTCAAGAAAGATGACTTCTGGTGTACGACGTAGCCTTACTCGCGCCCCAAGTTCGCTACGAACGTAACCTGTGGCTGACTTTAAGCCTGCCATTGTTTCTACCTTAGCTTCATCTGTACCATAGATACTGACGTAGATTTTGGCGTGTTGGAGATCGCCAGAAACATCAACATCAGTAACACTTACCATTCCTGTACCCACACGGTCATCCTTAATGCCGTTGAGTAGCATTTGGCTAACTTCCCGTTTGATCAATTCAGCAACGCGGGAAACCCGGCGATTTGTAGCCATAAAAATTTTGCCTCCTGACAGAGGTTATACGACAAAAATAGATGCAAGTTGGGTAGACAGTACTTAGCGGGAGCAACGCCAAGAGCAACTGTCTGTAGGGCAAAGCTCCGATATAGCGCTAGTCTAGATTGTACTCAAGCCTAGCATTGCCCGAAGGGTGAAAGTTAAGAAGACTAGGCTGCTCACAAATAAACCCAAGATGGCGATCAAAGTGACAGGGCGCTTCAAGAGGGGCACAAATGGCGCAAAGGTGTTCAGAAACAGCCCTAAAACGATCGTAATTAAGTACCGTGGGTAGCGAAAGACGTTATCCCAAAATCCGTCAAACATCTGAATGTAAACTGCCTTGTTATATACTTACGTTTGTTTTGATATGCTTTATCAACTCAATTGTAATCTATGCAGCCGGAAAATTAGCCAGCTAATATAAAATATGGCTCGTCGGTTATATTGGCTTTATTTAGTCACGATTATTTTCAGTTAAATTGCAAGTAAATGGTAATTCAAATCCCCAAGGAAACTAGCCCGCGTCCATTTTTGAAGTGGGCGGGGGGTAAAAGTAGGTTGATACAGCAATATATTCCTTATTTTCCCAAGAGTTATAAAAATTACTATGAGCCATTCTTAGGCGGTGGTGCTGTTTTTTTCTATCTCCAACCAAACGCAGCTATTTTAACTGATATAAATGCCGAATTAATTAATACTTATTGTTGTGTTAGAGATCGTGTTGAGGAATTAATCTCTCTACTGAAAGAGCATAAAATTAGACATAACAAAGATTATTATTATAGTGTCAGAAGCTACTCTGGTGGCACTGATATAGAAAAAGCGGCTCGTCTAATTTATCTTAATAAGACTTGTTTTAATGGTCTTTATCGAGTCAACTCACAAGGAAAGTTCAACGTGCCTTTAGGCAGATATGAAAACCCTAATATTTGTTCTGAGGTTTTACTAAAAGCAGCATCAAAAGTACTTTCTCATGCGGAAATTAAACAAGTAGATTTTACAGACGTACTAAATCATGCGACTAGCAGTGATGACTTTGTATTTTTTGATCCGCCCTATCATCCTATCAGTGACACTAGCTATTTCACCGCTTATAGTCAAAATTGTTTTAGTAAGAAAGACCAAGAAGTTTTAAGAGATACTTGTGCAGAATTGGCAAGTCGTGGTGTCAAAGTTATGGTATGTAATTCTGGTAGCGAATTTATTAAAAATATTTATACAGATATCAATTTTGAAACCTACAAAATCAAAGCAGCCCGATCAATTAACTCCAATATAAAAAATAGAGGCATGATTGACGAACTATTAATTACATCTTTTAAAGATTTTTATTTGCCCAAGCAATAAATCTGTCTAAGCTATAAACTGCTAATAAATTATGGTTATCATTAACTCTTGCTTTTAGCCATTTGCTTGCGCCTTCTCGCATTCCTTCACCGCCTAAAATGACGATAGTTGGTGCAGGGTAATAGTTCTGGATGTTCATGTTCAAGTAAGGAAACTTTTCATCAACCGAACCGGGGCTTTCTTGCCATTTGCACTCGAAAATTAAACCAGATGGCATTGCAGGTGAGCCAACAACATAAAAATCAACTTTCAAATCGGTATGATAAATTCCAGTTCCAATATAAACTTCTTTTCCATAACGTTTTGGTAATAAAGCAGCATTTAGTATAAATTCTTTTGAGACATAGTTCCCAACTTGGAAATAATTATGTCCATTTAAGATTGCTTCTACATTTCCTTCTAAAATATTCCCAGATTTATTTGCCCGTCCGCCTTGAGTCAGAGCCATCCTAAATCCTTCTGCCAAAAGTCCTACTGATTACAGGATTTCACAGAAGCAGTAAAAAAGGGCCAGTTGCTTAATATGAATTTTTTATTTTGACTAAACAAGGTTGGATTAATGGGTAAAAAATCTGAAGATATTGGTAATTTTGTACTATGTGAATACAAATGTATTAATGATTTGGATAAGGAACGAGTTAGTAATTCAGATAGGAGTTATTTATGGAAGATCGTGGGGAATTGAGGGGTGAAATTTAAACGCAAAGGAGTGCAGAGGGAAGCGCAGAGGTACGCAAAGAATTTTTGTATTTAGTCTATGAGCTAAATTCGCGCTTCTTGTGCCAGTCATAAGCTTCGATAATGTCTTTTAGTTATTTCACCTTAGCTTCAACCAGTCTGTGCTTCAGTATGACCGTTGCGGATAGACCATGCTAGTTCTAGCAGTTGAGTCCAGCGCTTTTGTAACTGTTTGGGGGTGCATTTGATGGTTTTAGCGATCGCAGCGTCGTTTTCCCGTGCAGTTTTTAATTGTAATATTTGCTGTTGCTGTTCTGTGAGTTGATTTACAAAAATTTCCCACTGCTGGGAAGATAAACCCAATTTTTGCTCTAAACCTGCACCTAACCATTGATGTACTAGTTGCCAATGGTGTTGCTTGGCAAACTTTTCTACGTGATACTTAAACCGTTGTTGGAGATAATCGCGCTGACGGCTGGTTAAACCGAGAATTTGGTCAATTTCTGGGGCTGAGAGGTCTTGAAGCTTCAATCTGAGGTAGTTCATACAATCAGATTGACCTTGAGACTCCAGGTATTTCATCAACTCAGTGATGACGCGATCGCGTTCTGACTCTTCTGATGGATCAAAATTAGTTTGGGCAATCATCTGCGATCGCAGTTGTTGCACCGCCGAGTTACGCTGATAAGATTCTGCTTCTTCACCCTTAGCTGACTCTACCGCCATTTCAATATCCACGGTAGTCTCTTGGGGCTGGCGACGAGCAAAACCTTGGGCGCGTAAGATAATTAATTGTTGATTTGCACCACCAGGTAAATTGATGCGACGTTTGGCGTATTGTTCTGTAAAGGCCATGTATTCAGCTAATTGCAGCTGAGTACGCGGCGTATGATCGTTAGGTAGTTCGTTTTCTCTGCGGAAAGCTTTGATAGCTTCGATATAAAATGCTTGTAAAAAATCTTCAATTAGGCTGTAACGAGCATCAAAACCCAACTCAGAACCGGATATAGTTACATGGCGGTAAACCATCGCACCCAAATTACTATGTAATTCCACCCGCCCTTGTTTGGAACCTAGTTGGTAATAACGTAAGCACTTGTGCATCCGATGTCTTCCCAACGTAATCTGCCAGGATTTGATTTCCCCAGATGTTTGGATACGTGAGCTTTTATCGCAAATGCGTTCTACTTCTACGGCTATGCGGTTTGCTAAAGCTTCTACACACTTGGGTGCTGCTTTCACTTGTGCTTGCATTTCCTGACACAGCAATTCAATCAAGGTTTCGCTGCTGCTGTCTGAAAATTCTTCAGTCGAAAGGTGGTTATCAAAAATGGGTGTAGAGTTTGGTAGATTAACGACGTTAGATTTCATGACTTTTCCAGGGAGTAGTATTGCACCGTAATTACAACGCAGAGACAGCAATCAAGGCTGGCCTTGACTGGAGAATCTTTGGGCATTCATCCATTAAGGCTTGCCGTATATAATGCTCACATCTAAAGCTCATATATAAAACTGTAGGAAATACGAGAGAGTTATAGTTATGGCAATGTGTCGGTTTGTTCACAAGCCACCACATTGAAGCGGGGACATTAGTACCCACCATTTTCTGAAAGTTGTCAAATCTCTTGCTGTACCGACTTTTACCACCATCCTGTTATTGCGTCCGCGCCCGTCGTAGACATCGCTTTGAAATATGACAATTTAAAAACTGGAGTCACTTCGATCGCAATTTCCGAAACGGAGAGGTGTGCCTGTGAAGTCTCATTCTTATACCCATGCTGCTGCTGCTTCCCAACCTAAACCCCTCCGTATAATTGTTGCTTCGTCTCCCGTCATATCCAAAATCGTAGATACTTCATAAGTAGGTTCTTCGCCAGTGTCTACAATTATGTCTACCAACTTATCCAAACGGTCAAATAGCTCTACCCGTGACTGAACTGTTTCTGGAGCTATCCGAATCATGCCATTATCTGCTTCATCTGCTGGCAAATGTGCTGAAGTTGAAATAATCGGATTGCCCAAAGCTGCCAGCAACTCCAAACACACAGTATGGTTTGGTAATCTAATTCCAGTACTTTTCCGCTTAGGGCTTTGCACCAATCGCGGTACTAATTTAGTTGCTGGGAGCAAAAACGTGTATGGCCCTGGAATTAGGCGTTTCATAATCCGATAGGCTGTGTCACTTACGAAGGCATAAGTTGCCACATTTGAAAGCGAGGAACATAAAAATGTCAGTGGTTTATCATTTGCTAGCTGTTTAATTTGCCGCACTCGTTCTACCGCCGACTTAGCATTCAAATCACAACCGATCGCATAAACTGTATCAGTAGGGTAAAGCATGACTGCGCCACTAGAAAGCGCCGACTTTATTTCCTCTATTCGGCGAATTTGAGGATTATCCGGATGAACTGGGAAAATTTTTGCCATAGAGGGATTGGGGATTGGGGACTGAGGAGAATGACAAATGACCAATGACAAATGACAAATGACCAATGACAAATTTATTATGAATAAAATTGCTTATCTTCAATGTCCGACAGGAATTTCTGGTGATATGTGCCTGGGTGCTTTGGTCAGTTTGGGTGTTCCTGTGGAGTATTTAATTGAAAAACTCAATGGGTTGGGTATTGAACACGAATATCAGTTAAGGGCGGAGTTTGTCCAACGCAATGGACAGCAGGCGACTAAAGTCCATGTGGATTTAGTACACGATCATCACCATCACCACCACGGCCACGAACACAGTCACCATCACACACGCCACTTGCCAGAAATCGAGCAGATGATTCTCAAAGCGGGGTTGCCATCACGAGCAGAAGCTTGGAGTTTGGCGGTATTCCGACAGCTAGCGATAGCAGAGGGGGCGGTGCATGGAATTTCCCCTGAAAAAGTTCATTTTCATGAAGTAGGTGCTATTGATGCGATCGTAGATATAGTGGGTACTTGCCTGGGGTTAGATTGGTTAGGAATTGAGAGTAATGACGAAGGATGGCCCCTACTTTACTGCTCGGCATTCCCCACTGGTGGCGGCACTGTTCGGGCTGCACATGGTCAGATGGCAGTGCCAGTACCAGCAGTATTAAAGCTGTGGGAAATGCGGGGTTGTCCAGTTTATAGTAACGGCATTGATAGAGAACTGGTAACACCAACAGGAGCCGCGATCGCTACTACTTTGGTAAGAGACTTTGGTTCACCACCTGCGATCGCTATCAAGCAGATAGGATTGGGAGCAGGAACCATAAATTTACCCATTCCCAATATTTTACGCCTCTGGCTGGGTGAAAGCACAACTTTTCAGTCAAATTTCAGCGATTATGAAGATAGTAGCTCAAATTTAGAAACCATCTCGGTACTAGAAACCCAAATTGATGATTTAAATCCCCAAGCGTTCGGCTATGTGTTTGACGCGTTGTTTGCTGCTGGTGCGGTAGATGTTTTTACCCAAGCGATCGCAATGAAAAAGTCTCGTACAGGGATTTTGCTAACTGTAATTTGTCATCCAGAAAATTTACTCAGTTGTGAAACGGTTATATTCCGTGAAACTACAACTTTGGGCATTCGGCGAACAACTCAGCAACGCGCCATTTTACAACGGGAAATTCAACAAGTGGAAATTGAATATGGCCAAGTGCGTGTCAAAATAGCATGGAATGGACAATTACCAGAAAAAGTTATTGCTAATGTGCAGCCAGAATATGAAGATTGTGCAGAGTTAGCTCGAAAACATAATATTGCCTGGCGTGAAATTCAACGGTTGGCACTACAGCGTTGGTATTTAGTTAATAGTTAAAATCTCTTCGTTCCTCCTTTTCTGTCTCTGACTGAGAAGCAGACAACCTATAAAAGCTTATTTTAGAATCGCTTTTAGATTAACTTGACACCAATGCACTAGAGCCAGCACAAACTAAAAACCCCTCCAAGATTGGAAGGGTTAAATTAATTTTTGCTAATGGGATGGTGATTAGGGGAAACAGAAGCTTTTCCTTCTTGATGAGCGAGAAATACAGCATCAATGAGTTTGAGGTAGCTGACTTTTGTAAAAGAAGTGGGTAGATTATTAGAGTTAATAGCTATAGGTTTGCCACTATTGTTAATAGTTGTTTGAGCGCCACCGATTCCAGGCAATAAAGCAATAGAAGTTACAATGAATACAGAATCTATCAAAATTGAGAGTTTCATAAAATTATTTTTATTTATAGTCAAGTGCAATTAGCCTTCTTGAGTAATAGATTCTCATTTTTTGTTCAGTCTTAACTTCCTGCACTTAGATCGCCCGATCGGTTGATTTATTCCTCACCCATTCGGGTGAGCTAATTGATTACTAAAGAATTTCGAGAGCTTTTAGCACTTCTGCTGTTGACTGATATCGTTGAGTGAAGTCGAAATGTACCATTCTATTTAAAATAATCACTAAATCGTTTGTAGCCTCAGTTAGCTCACGCCAATGTTGCCAAATCTGTTGATTGCCATCAGCTTCGATAATTATTTCACCAGTATTTATATCTCTGCGAAACTCTCTAGGATCTACTCCAGTTAAACCTTGAATTCCCATAATTCCCAACGCATAAATATCGCTGTTCAGTTTTGGCAACCCACTCATTTGCTCAGAAGGTGCATAACCAGGAGTACCAATTGAAATTGTCTGAGCTTCTTGCTGCTGAGGTTGAATTTGCTTAACAGCGCCAAAGTCAATTAAAACAATATGCCGATCTGATTCTCGCCTAATCAAATTACTAGGTTTGATATCTCGATGAATTACGCCATAGCTATGAACAAAAACAAGCACGTTTAAAACTTCTTTGAGTATCTCAACAACTTCAACTTGTTTTAGTCGCTTTCCAGAGGTCAGTTCTTTATCCATCGCGTGTCCTCGCACAAATTCTTGCACTAGAGAAAATTGGCGATTTTCTTCAAAAAAAGCTAGCAGTTGAGGAATTTGTGGATGCTTACCCAAAATTTCTAAAATTTGTGCTTCCGCGTCAAATAATCGTCTGACGACATTTAAATATTCTGCATCTTGGCGAGGGGATCGTAACTGTTTAACCACACACTGGGGATTACCAGGACGCTGGATATCATCAGCTAAATAAGTATTACTAAATCCCCCAGAACCCAAGCCCTCAGTAATTTTGTAGCGGTTATTTAGTAAAGTTCCTTGTGAAATTTCTTGCCCGATGGAATCTGTAATTACAGTTGGTGCTTCATTTAAGGCATTGCCACGCTGCCGTAAAAGACCTTGCAGTTCTACAATTAATTGTTGGTGTTCTTGAACCCGTTGGGTAATTTCTTGTTGCTCTTGTTTCGTTTTATAAGAACTATAGGCAAGAACACTCCCGGCGGTAAATACTAACCCCAAAGCCGGAGGTACTACTGGGAACCATCCAGCTTGGGTAAAAATGACAAAATTGCCTCCAAATAATACTGCAAGGGCTGTTGCTCCTGCCAGCCCTAAGCCTAATGGATGTTGAATCCGCGATACTAGCAATCCACCAACTACAGTCCATCCCCATATCCAAAGGACTTTACCCCACTCAGGTAAAAACCAAAATAGAGGTTGTTTGTTAAGAACAGCACTGAGAATTTGACTAGCGCTGTGGGCATGAATTTCAATTCCTGCCATTTTGCCGGAATTATCTGATTTCCCAGTAGCAAAAGGCGTGTTAAAAATATCATTTAAACTAGTGGCTGTTGAACCAATTAAAACGATACGGTCTTTTACTAAATCTGGTTTAACTTGATTTTGAAGTACTTGTGTAATAGTTACCTGCTGGGCAATCTCGTGGCCAGAACGGTAGTTAAGCAGAATTTGGTAGCCATTTGTATCCGCTTTCTGATAACCGCCAGCGTTACTTTTTAGGGGTTTAAATATAGTATCTCGTAGTCGTAGTTCCTTTTTTGGGGTAAATTCTGGTTGGATGCCTCCGACTTCTAAGTATTTAAGTGCTAGTTGTAAGCTAAAAGAATAAGTACTTTGACAGGAATCTGACTTTTCTGCACTTACCAATAATAGGTTGCGACGAATTGTAGCATCAGTATCTTCTACAACATCATTAAATCCTACTCGCTCGGCTTCAATTCCCTGTGGAGGTGCTATTCCCGGATTGTTAGAACCAGAATCAGAATGTTTACAGATGGGAATGATGATATCACTCTGTTGTAGGCGTTGTAGTAACTTTTCATGACCAGGTTGTACTGGTAAGTCACGAAAAATATCTAGACCAATGGCTCGTGGTTGATATTCTTCAAGTTTGCCTAATAGTCGCTCTAGAAGTTCACCAGATAGGGGCCAATTCCATTTTTGGATATCTTTTTCAGTTAAAGCAACAATCAATAGACGAGAGTCTGGGCCTGAATCGCCACGTAATTGCATCATCTGGTCGTAGACTTTCATCTCTAGAGGCTCGAAAACCCCAAGTTTTTGAATGCCTACTAGTAAAATTGTAGCGATCGCACTTGAAAGAATAACTGGCTGTCTAAATAATTTTTTTAAGTTTACAAGCATTTTTTTAAATAGATTCTACTTTAAAATATACATATTTTTTATCATTGAAATTATTCTATGCAATTTGCAACTTTTCTCAAAATACTCAGATGCCCGACTTCTATAAGAAGTCGGGCATCTTGTTAATCACGAATAATGAAGTAGGGCTATATCTGTTTAAGATAATGCACGATCGCCTCTGCTGTTGGCAAATTAGTTGCCAGTAAAACTTGATTGATAGTGCATAATCTTAGCAGTGCTTCTTCATTTGCTTGACCAGGCTGAGGTTGCAACAAATCTCTCAGGAAAATAACTGCTACAATTTCTCCGGCTCCAACCAATGAAGCAATTGTTTGATATCCTCCAGAAATTGGTGCGGGGGTTTGTTGACTAATAGTTATTCCTGTCTGTTGATGTAATACTTCGCCAACAGATGGCCAGGTAATTGTAAAGCTCTGTGAGAAAAATTCCTGATGTTGAGAAACAAATTCAGCAAGTTCTAATTTCTTGCTTTCATGAGCAATGAGTACTATGTTTCTTTCAATAATCTCTTGCAGAGGCTCATTTACATTTGTTTCTTCTGGAATTTCATCATATTGAGTTGCTTCTACTTCAGAAGTCTCTTCAATAGTTTGACTTATGCTCTCAGGAGCCTCAATTTCTGTTGTTAGCAAAGATGGAATATCAGCTAAATCAGGAACTTCTTTTACTGGAACAGTATCATCAAGGTCTACACTAGATTCTTCGGTAGTTGTATTACTCGAATTAATATATTGATTGCTAAAAACTTCCGCGATTATATTATCTGGTACAGTTGATGTTTCAGAAACCTCGCTTATTGTTTCATCAACAGCAAAATTAGATTCTACTTCTTCAATATCTGCACTCTTTTCTGCTGCCAATAACCTTTCTAAGTCTAGCAATTCATCATTGATATCTTGTGTAACTTGGCTCAATGTTTCTGGGGGCTGAATCTCCTCTTTTTCAGGAACTTGATTAACTTCTTCTGCAACTGGTGTATCTAAATCTACTACTTCATTTTCATTATCAGTAGCTTCAGGAGTAGTAATTTTCTCATCAGATATTTCGCCGAAAATGTCACGGGATTGTACGAAGGTGACTTCTGCTTGCTCATGGTAAGTAGCTTCGGGAATGCCAATCGGTGCAGGAATTTGGTGGAAAATGTCACGCGGCTGTACAAAGGTGACTTCTGCTTCTAGTGCGGCCTCTAACTCTGCATCTTCATCAGATGTAGCTTCGGGGATGGCATTTGTATCACGCCGTTGTACAAAAGTAGATTCTGTGGCTAGCGCTGCTTCAAAGTCTGTAACATCATCCTGAGTGGCTTCTGGAACTGTACTTTCCTCTTCAGGAGTTCCAATGATATTTTCAGGTGCTGCGATCGCATCATCAGCTACAGTAAAAGAAACTTCCTCAGCATCCGCACTAACTTCTGGTGCAACTAACGTTTGCAAATCACCAATTTCATCATGGACATCGTGTGGAACTTCGCTAACTGCTTCTGGTGAATGAATGATGTTTTCAGGGATGACATCATCCGGTTGAGTAGTAACAACTTCTCGGATTTCGCTGACTTCTGGGGGAGGTGCTTCTACTTCGGGAGTAATAGGCGCTGGAACTTCGCTAACTACTTCTGGGGCTGGAGGATTATTAATATTGGCAGCGCTGACATTTTCAGGCGATCGCGGCCGAGAAAACAGTGAAGGGTCTATAATTCTAAAGACTGTCTCTGGTTGCTCATAAGCAGGAGCAACTGCTTCTAATATCAGAACATAATCTGCAATTCTGATAATATCTCCATCACTCAAAGAATATAGTCGATCTTTTTCAGCTTGTTTCCCGTTAAATATTGAGCCATTTCTACTGCCAAGGTCAGAAAAGTAATAATTTCCACCTTTAACAAAAAACTTAGCATGTAACCGACTGATATCAGGACTGTCTAAGACTAAATCAGAATCAGGAGAACGACCTATTAACCATTCTCCTCTCGTTGTAGTTTCTGTGGTAAGGTCAACTTCATTTACTTCACTGAGAGTTGGTGAGTAACTAACTTTTACTTTCATATTAATTTCTGGTTAATTTTATTGATTTCTACTACCCAGCGCTGACGGGCAGTATGTTCTAAATTTAAAATATCATCTTGTGACCAGTGGAAATGATAAGCAATAAAAGCTACCTCCTCATATAAAGTATCAGAGGGGTAGCTTACGACTCCCCCGCTAGTTCTAGCTCCACTGAAAATTGAGTATTACACTGGGGACATTGTGTCGGAATGTGTATATCGCCTTGCTGATTGATTCGATTATAAAATTCTCGGAGATAGGCAATGTCATGTAAGAGTAATTCTTCAAGTAAATCAGGGCTAACAGAATTTAAACTGCCCAAGCGAGTAATAACCCGTGCAAGCATTACTAATACGCCGTAAGCTGGATTTTCCTGAACTCTGCGCTCTTGTTGTACCAAAATTTCATCTTTGGCGGTGGCTAAACGCATCACCCCATGACGATGTATTCGGTGTTCGCTATCACTCAACCCTCTAGGAAGAGTGAAGGCAAATTCTGTGCAGAGAGTATCTTTTTTACGGGGCATAGTTTAATTTGGGCATTGGGCATTGGGAATTGGGCATTAGGGAATTGGGAATTGGGCATTGGGCATTGGGCATTGGGAAATAGTTCGGCGTTGCATATTTGCGGGATGATTTTACTATTTTTGTGGGATGGGCATCTTGCCCGTCCCTTGTATTTCAAGGCGGGCAGGATGCCCACCCCACAAGAATCATCTCTTAATTCAGCAATGCCAATAGTTCTTTTTCCGTATCTCCCTCATCTCCCTCATCTCCCTTATCCCCCTATTCCCCATTCCCCAATTCGCAATTCAATTATGAAGGAGTGCTTCGGAGGAATTTATTGTCTCTTCTGGTATGGAAGTTTCGCCTTCTAAACCATTGATTCGACGATATAAATCCTGGAGGTAATTTAAATCTTGGGCAAAAAAGTTTTCTACTATTGCAGGAGTCACTTCTGATAAAGCACCCAAGTGGGTAATCACTCGCGCCAAGATGATAATTGTGGCATAAACAGGATTAGCTTTAACGCGGGGATCACGCAAGGGTGCAATCTCATCTATCGCCGTTGATAACCGCATTACACCTTTGCGGTGGAGGTTGCCTTCAGAGTCTAGATACCCTTTTGGCAGTGTAAATTCAAACTCTGTAGGAAACATACTCCTCCTAATTACTTCACGCGCTTAAATTCCTCAAAAGCAACCTCCACTTCCTCAATTTCGATGTCATGACTGCGGGCGTTGACATCAGCAATTTTGTAACTTGCAGGCCAAGCACCGGCTAATTCAAATCTAGCGACTTCTTCATTTGCCTGATTATAAATAGACAAAGCAACAAGTCTACGTTGCTCAGACCAATTACCTTTTTCAACTTTTTCAAACCACTTCCAAAAATCCATAGATTTAGTGGTACCTCTACGCAAAGTGAGATTACCACTCTTGGAATTGCTAGGAAGCTTAGTTCTTACTACCTGACCTTTAGACTGCCCTTTTTTACCCCAGGTTTGAGAAGTAACTTCACAAATTTCAATTACCTCTTGTGTTCTTTTGAAGCCTTGACACTCCAAAAAGAAGCAATTGGCATCGTTTTGTCCTTCTAGTGTCAGTTCTAAATAGAACCGATGGGCTGTAAGAACTTCTGGAATTCTGCTTGCGGATTGTACCACTGTTAATTATTGCATAAGCTAATTATTTGATTCGTTTAATTCCTTCGTGAACCAATTCAACTGTTTCATTTGCCATATCACCACCAGAAGCTGTTAAAGTCGGGCCAGTGTATTTACAGGGATAACAATTGACAATGTTCCAGCGTGCTTTTTCAGAGCCTTGTTGGTCGTAAGCAACCACTGAACCAGTCTTCCGCTTTTGTGACCACTTACGAGGATCGCCCATATCTTCATTACAATCTTGATACCATTTATAAAGGTCTATATCGTCAGTGGCAATGACTTTTACTGTGATGTTAGTAAATTTAACAACAGTTGGTGTAGCTTGACGCATTATTTTAGCGCCCTTAGATGAACCGTGGACTTCTTGCGCTGGAGTATTTTCAACACCTAGTCCACTAATTTCTTTGATGAATTTATCAGTAATTCCATCAGCCTCAAAGTAAAATTTACAAGAGGTTAAAAATTCGCCTGCCATGCTTTTAGACTCCTTTGTGTGTGATTAATTTTGAAATTGGGAATTGGGAGTTATAAGAATTCTTTCCTCAATGCCCAATGCCCAATGCCCAATGCCCAATGCCCAATGCCCAATGCCCTATTCGCTATCTTCAATACCATTCCATTGGCTGATGCGGAAAACAACAAATTCAGCTGGTCTTACGGGACAAACACCGACTTCGATGTACAAACGTCCTAAAATTCTGGTTTCTGGTGGGTTCAATTCTTCGTCACATTTGACATAGAATGCTTGGGCTGGAGATGCCCCAAATAAAGCACCTTCACGCCAGATGCGCTCTAAGAAATTACTGACGGTGCGAGTTACACGCGCCCATAAATCTTGGTCGTTGGGTTCAAAAACTACCCACTGAGTCCCCAATTCTAGGGATTTTTCGATATAGCTAATTAACCGCCGCACACTGATGTAACGCCACTCTGTTTTATCTGGCTCAACTAAAGTGCGTGCGCCCCAAATGCGGATTCCTCGATTTGGGAAGCTGCGAATGCAATTTATTCCCAAAGGATTTAATAGTTCTTGTTCGCGGAAGTTGGTGTCATAGCCCAAACCGATTACGCCTCTGGGAACTTCATTTGCAGGGGCTTTGTAAACTCCTCTGGTTTCGTCGGTGCGGGCCCAAACACCCATGACATGACCACAAGGAGGTATTAAAATTGGATTACCGCGATCGCGTGGATTGGGTACTTTAATCCAAGGATAATAAAGGGCCGCAAACATCGAACGACGGTTAAATCTATTCAACCACTCAACTACTTGCTGAGGTTTAACGGCATCCGGTGGCGCATCCAGTACAACCATACGGTTGGGCGGATTGGGAATATCGCCACTGGCAGAACCTTCGCACATACTAATCATCAGTTCGATGATGCCGTGGACTTGATCTAAATTCAATATCTGCTCTTGATAAGCCCGCATCACATCAGGACAGGCTAGCATCGTGATTTCATCAACTTCAAAGATACCGCGTACCCCGGTGCGATCGTCTCGAACGCCTTCTAAATTTTGCGAAAATCTATCGGGTGGGGCGGCAACAATGGGTGGTGCTAGTTCATATTGACCATTCACCGGACGACGAGCTAAAGGTTGTCCACTTTGAGTTATGTCTTCTACAGTGATATACATAGAATTTCTCAATGCCGCCAGCGCATAAGTTGCTGTTTGAGCAGCAGGCTCGCGGTTCATTGTCAAGTTCTCGTATTGCTCTAGAAGTTCATCTCCCCGACGAATTTGGATGGTGAAATATTCACCCGTATTTGGAGGCGCTTCTCCTTCAGTACCTTCGGGTAGGGCGCGGGGCGAACCATCAATAATGACAAGATTTACTAATCCGCCCGATGCTTGCTCAGGACGCAAAGTAAAACGGAGGGCTGGACGATTACCTCTAGAGTTGATTCTGAGGGTAGCCGGTTCTGGTGTTGCCGGTCTAGGTGCGCCTGGTAACTGAGTGCCGATGCTTGTTACCCAGCAACGACCGCCACCATTCATAAAGTAGCCGTAGACTGAAAAGGGTAAATAGGCGTTGAAGTCGGTGAAGCCGTCAGAGTTGGGACGAGCAAAGTAGTTTAAAAATTGCGTCCAAGTGGTTACTAGCATGGGCTTGTATAGTTCAGCCCCACCACGAACGTCTTCTGTAAAGCCGACAAATCCGGCAACTGCTGTGCTAACACCTTCAATTGGTCGGCTACCCCGGTCAATTTCTTCGATATAGACACCAGGAGCAAAGTAATCAAGTCTAGCCATGAAAGTCTCTCCAAGTCAGTAAAAATCTAATTATTCAGAAGTTAGAAATATTTCTTTGAAAGTATGACTTTGGTTATCTACCAATGCATTGACGTTTTGGGGTAAATAGCCAGGATGATTGAGAGTCAAAACATAATTACCTAAATGAAGGTCTTCAAAAAAGAACAGCCCTTCTTTAGTGGTTAATATGGATTTTTCAGTTCCCCTCACAGCTACTTCTGCCGCTACCAGTGGCAGATTTGTCACTGCACTTTTGACAATACCCGCGATCGCAACTCGCCTAGTTAGAACTAAACTGTCACTATCACGAGATAATTGATTCCGCAAATTGAAAATCCGCTCCCAAACCAAAGGTACTGGAGTCGGTTGTGGCTCGAAGGGAATTGTAATTGTCAAATATAAGGCTGAACGCAATGGCACATTGAGAGCGCTCCACAAAGAGCCAATTTCAATTGGCGGCTCTAGGGCAACTGTCATGTTCAAATTACCATAGCCCCGTAACTCAGGAACCAAAAACTCCTCTTCTAAGGTGCGATGGCGCAACAGCACAGCCAACGCCTCACTAATAAAGTGATGCTCACCTAAAGCTGTTCTATCCCAGGCTGTTAATAGCAGTGAAACATCAAACCAAGCGGGTGCCCAATTTACGGTAGCAGGTTGTAGAGCGCGTGTTAGCTTGCGCTCTACTTGCCTGCCAGAATGTTGTACCTGCTTACTCTCACGTATATCAAAAATGTATAAATTGAGAGTCGGGCCTGCTCCCTCTTCCCTTCGATTACCAGGATGGCTAAAGTCAATTTGCTCTGTACTGGTAAGTGAGGTTCCTCCAGCTAGAATATCGGCTAAAGTTTGAAGAACGAAGATAAGCATGAAGGTGTTCTGCTGGTAGCTAATCCAGATGCTTCTACAGTATATGTATCAGTCTTCTAAAGTTAATTAGACTTTTGTCGATATTTTTCAATTGGGCATTGGGCATTGGGCATTGGGCATTGGGCATTGGGCATTGGGAATTGGGAATTGGGAATTGGGAATTGGGAATTGGGAATTGGGAATTGGGAATTGGGAATTGGGAATTGGGAATTGGGCAATAGTTATTCTCCCCCTGCCTCCCCTGCCTCCCTTGCTCCCTGCTCCCTTGCTTCTTCGCCATTCCCCATTCCCCATTCCCCATTCTCTAAATGATGGAGGGCTGGAAGATATTATATTTTCAAAAATCCGAAAAGTACGGACTTCAGTTTGTAGATTAGCCTGGGGCAATTCTTAATCGAATGCACAACATTTTTTCTTGTGGGGCGGGCGATACGCTTATCCTCATAAGATTTATTTCAGTGTGATAAATAATAAGTATTACTTAGCTATATATACTTAGATTGATAAGAAGTGCCTATGAATATAAACTTAATAATTCTTTGTATTAAGCATCCAAGAAGATAACTTAACAAAAAAATAAACATTACCGAGACTGCATAATTTTATACTGGTCAGCAGAAGAGTAAAATATTTGGTTGCAAAAAGCGAGTGAAGCTATGACACTAGGCTTTTCTGTACAAAAACTAGAGAATGGCTCGAATTATTTGAATTCCTCAGATATTCAGAGCTTTTGTCAGCTAGAGTCTCAGCAGTTAACTAGTCAATATCCAATCTTTTGCGCTCGGATTGTCTATCATGATTGCTTGCTGAAAAATCATCAGGAAGTTATTAATTATAGTCAACACCAAGCTCCATTTTCCCACAAAACTTTAGCTTATTTGCGCTCAGAAGCATGGTTAACAGATTTTCCGCCTGCTTTGACTTTGCATCAATTTACACTGAAGGATTTTTCATCTATTTCTTACATTTGTCCTATCGCCTATAGAAATCAAAAACCTGAATACATTCAAATCATTACTCATAAACCTCTCTCAGAGAATTTGCAGTTATACGTAAAACGCTCTGCTATCCTCCTGAGTAAATATGTAGATATTTACTTAGACTATGGAAGACAAAAAACTGAAATTCAACTCCTAGAAGATATCTTGCATCGGATAGGCCATCAATTGCGTAACTCTCTAGGTCTTATAGGATTGTATGCTCATAACTTATGCTTAGGGCTGGAGGATAGTCCTTGGCAAGGGCAAGCAACAATCATCAGTGAAAGTATACAAGATTTAGATACTAATTTAAATGAGCTTATTGATTGTGGACAAGGAGCAAAATTAAGAGTAAAATCTCAAGATTTGAGAAATTTGTTCGTTGAAAGTATTACAAATTTACAACCTCTAATTAATCAGAAAAAACTCAAAATATTGATTCCTGATACATCGACAATACTGAGGATAGACAAATTACAAATGAAACAAGTATTTGATAATATCCTCAGTAATGCCGTCCATTACAGTCCTAAATCAGCAACTATTACCTGTAACTGGCAAATTTTTCAAGATGAAGTTTTAATTAAAATTTCAGATCAAGGGCCAGGATTATCTCAAGAGGATTTACAAAAAGTATTTACTCCATTTTATTCTCGGCGGAAAGGAGGTACAGGACTAGGCTTAACTATTGCTAAAAAAATTGTTTTGGATCATCAAGGCAGTATTTGGGCACAAGCTTTGTCAGAAAGTGGAGCGCAATTTTCTGTAATTTTGCCTCGGACAAGGAGGGTGAATTAATTCGTAATTCGTAATAGAGCCTCCGGTACGCTCCGCGAACGTAATTCGTAATTAATAAAGATGAATAATGATAATAAGAAACTTTCAGTTTTGCTGGTAGATGATGAAGAACGGTTCCGGCAAGGGTTACGTACTCTTCTCAGTTTCTATAGTATTAATTCTGCGTTACCTGTAGAAGTTATGGGTGATGCAGATTCTGTAGAGCAGGTTTTAAAGTTTACAGCCCAGAAGTGTCCAGATTTAATTTTGCTGGATATGCAATTGAAGGGATGTGATGGAATTACGGTTCTAGCACGTCTTAAGGAAACTGCTTATACTGGCAAGGTTTTAGTGTTGTCGGCTCATCAAGAAGACGACTGGATTTTTAGAGCAATGCAGGCGGGAGCCGCAGGTTATGTGTTTAAAAATCGTGTAGCAACACAATTGTGTGAGGCGATTGAGACTGTTACAAGATCGGAGATTTATTTACCTTCAGAGGTTGCTAGTCGATTTTTCCGGTTTTTTCAGGCTTATTCAGACTCTTGCCTGAAAGCATGTCATAAAGTGCATTTAACCGAAAGAGAGCAAGAAGTTTTATACTGGTTAACTCAAGGTGCTTCTAATGAAAAAATCGCTAAACATTTATATGTAACAGTTGCGACTGTTAAGGCGCATCTCACCAGTATTTTTGAAAAACTGAAGGTTACTAGTCGGACTCAAGCTATTGTAGCTGCCCTCAAGTTAGGATTAGTTCACGCTTGATAGCTTTTTGAATTTTGAATTTTGAATTGTTTATATGCCTTCATTTGAATCTTTTTATCAAGAATACCCCTGCTCGTACAATTCTCCCTTAAATTGCGATCGCCCTTTTCAAACGGCGCAGCAAATTAAGGGGGCTAAGTTTTGCCTGGAATGTGGTTTTCCGGCGACTTTACCACAGGAGGCTGAGATTAAAGGAAGTCAGGGAACTTATAAAATAGCTAGTTTTATCGGTGTGCGGGGTTTAGGCCGCTTATACTCAGGCATCCAACTCAAAGACAAACAACCCGTCATCATCAAAGAATATCTGCTACCCAATCGTTGTTTTAATGAAAGCGAGACTTTGAAGCGCAAAGAGACTTTCAAGCGGGTAGGCGGGGTAAGTTTAGCCGATAGTCGAATTCAAAATTTCCGTCTTGTGGAAACTAAAGAAGCGATCGCAGATGAAAAGGGAGAACGCTGCTATATTATCACTCAAGGTATAGAATCATCCCAAACTTTAGGGAAATTTCTTATCGAGAAGGGCGCAATGTCATCTCCCGATGTGCGTGAGGTACTAAATCAAGGTTTGCAAACTCTCCAGTTTCTCCACACCCAAAAGCTGCGTTTTCCCTCCAATCAAACACAACTGGGTATAACTCACGGCAATATTAGTTTAGATAGTATTTTAATTAAAGTAGAAAATAATCAAAAATTCTCTATATATTTTTGTGATTTAGCTACCTGGGAAAACTTATTTATTCCACCAATTATTCCCCAACCAGCACCCGCCAGACCTGAGCAAGATTTAGAATCATTAGGATTACTAGCCTTTTATTTATGGGTAGGACGGACAACTAATTTTTCATCCAACCAGCCTCTTGATCCTAGAGATAATCAAAATTGGCCAGATACAGATAGCCATTTAAAGCAGTTTATTTATCACCTAATTGGGTTAGAAACTCCCTTTGAGAATGCTGAAATGGCTCGTCAAGCATTACTGCAACTTCCCAAAGAAGATGATGGCAAAAGTTCGGTGCGTTCTCCAGCTTCTCAAGCAATAGAAAAACGTTTGCCAATGCCTTTAATCCTGATCGGAATCCTGGCTTTATTACTACTCGGTGGAGGAATTTTATATTGGTTTTTGAGCAAGAAACCAGATAATTCTAATCAATATATACTATGGTCTAAACTTGTGCGGAATTTCTCAGAAGTCTCTAATGTTCCTTCTGGACAATTTACTTACACAGGAGAAAAAGACAGTACGTGGAGTTATATTTTAACGCAACCAGTAGACAACAGTCGTTTAGGAGAGTTATTGACTAGACCAAAGTTAGATGCGACAGCAACATTTAACTATGAATCTGTTTTGTCATTAAATGTAAATAATCCAATTAAAAGTATCGAAGAAGTCCAAATAAACAAAAAAGATTTTGCAATTACTAGTTTGGGAGACAACATCACAGATAAACTAGTTAAAAAAATAGTTGCTTATGATGGATTACTTGTTTTTGTAGCATTTAATAAGAGAGATTCAAATCTTGCTAATGCTCTTGGGGGACAAATAAATCTTGAGCAATTGCGTCAAATTTACACAGGTAAAATTACCAATTGGCAACAAATTAGTTCCAAACTTCCAAATCTACCAGTGAAACCTTTTGCCCCAACTGAACCAGAAGCAATCAGTAAATTTCAAGAAATAGTTCTCAAAAATGTCCCTCAAGACGAAGCTTTATTTGCAGCAAATGTTACTAAACTTGATACAACAAAAACCCAAAATCAGATTCGCAGTGAGACTTCAGAGGGGCGAACTACTGGTATTATAAGTTTTGGTATTATCAGTAAAACTTCGAGTCAGTGTACTGGTTATCCGCTAGCGATCGCAGATGGCAAAAAATCAGCGATTCAACCTCTGTTTCAACGGCGCGATCGCCGCTCAATTAATCCCTCAGATGATTTGTGTCAACATGATGATTATTATGTTGATGTCACAACTTTCCAGAGCTACCCGTTGGGATACCCTATTTTTGTAGTGTACCCTAAAGACACCAGTCGCCTGCCTGGTGGTTCTACATTTGCCCAGATGCTAACCACTCGTCAGGGTCAGTGTTTACTTAGCAAAGTCGGTCTTGTAGCTTTACAACCTATGCCTGATGATATAAATTCCTATGCCTGCAAATCGGTGCCCTAATCCTAGTTGCGAATATTTTAACCGCGCCCTACCCAACAATGCTAAGGTTTGTCCCTGGTGTTCCACTCCTGTGGGTAATGTAGTTGCCCCCACACCACAACCGCCTAGTCAACCACCGCCTATTCAACAACAACCTAGTCAACCACCACCTGTCCAGTATCAACGGCCACCTACAGAGCAACCTAACTATCAACCTCCCCAACAAGCCCCTGCTGATTATTCAACAGTCTATCAGCCACGGGTTTCCTATCAACCAACACCGCCTGCTTATACCCCTCCGCCTCAAAGAGCGCCAGCCTTAAAGCTGATTCATACCACTGGGAGAGAATTTCAACTCGTTGGCGAGGGAGGTTATATTGGTCGTCGCAGTCAGAGTCCAGGAATAGCGCCGCCAGAAATTGACTTGACCGGCATCCCCAGCGAGGGAATAGTCTCTCGTCGTCATGCGCGAGTCGATTGGGACTGGTCACAAAATGCATACATGATTGTTGACATGAGTACAAATGGTATTTATTTAAACAACAATCCTTTAAATCCTGGAATGCAATATCGTCTGCTTAATGGTGATGTACTGAGGTTTGGTCAGGATAATCTAGTTAATTTTACGGTGTATGTTGTGTAGTTAAAAGATATCAAATTTCCTGGGGTAGTTGATCGATCAGCTACCCTTAAATTTTGGCTAGCGATCAGCTTATAATATATGTACAGATTTATGTACATCAACTAATGTTGCCTTACAAAATCACATCCCCAACCGATGCGAGAAATGACTTTTTTAAGTTGTTAGAACTGGTAGCAGAAAATCATCAGGTGTATATGATTAACCGCCGTGATGGTGAAAATGTAGCCTTGATTGCTGAGTCAGATTTGGTAAGTTTGCTTGAGACAGTTTATCTTTTGCGTTCGTCGCAGACGTTGGCGTAGCCATCGCCTGCTAATGCGCGTCGTTTACTGGATGCAATAGAGGAGTCGAAAACAGGAAAAATCCAACCTCAAGCGATCGCAGAACTTCAGCAGGAGTTGGGGATTGAGCAGGAACTTGTCGGTATCACTATGAATAATGGCTGATTAACTACACTTCAATTTTAGCGATCGCTTCTGCTGGCGAGAGATTACCATAAATCACAGACAAAATCCCTGGCAGGTATTCATCCATCATCGTGACGTTGGCGTAAACTAGTCTTTGAATTAGTGCAAAACTGAGGCGATCGCCTTCGACATCAATACTAGTTTTGTAGCTAATTTCCCCGTCGATAAAATCTAACTCAAAATTGCCGATCATCATGCCAGAATTAGCTCTAGTTATAAATTCTGCTATATCCAGCCGCTTGCTTTCTGGTGCGTTCACTGGACAAATTGAGTAAAAAACGAATTGATTTTGTTCACTTCTGGCTCTAGCGTAACAATTCCATCTGCCATTTTCGCCTTGGAACGATATTTGTAAAGCTGGCTGTTCGGGAAGTTGTACAAAAGGCCAATCGTCGGCTGTGAAGAAATTGATTATTGCTTCAAAAATATTACCATTTGTAGGGGATAGTGGAAAATTTGCCTCGATTTTTTGTGTTATGTCATCAGAATTACTATCAGCTAACTCTGTCAAAAATTTCTCGATTCCTTCCAACATTTTGGCAGATGTTTTCTGAGTTTTGACAGATAAATTAGCTTCAGTCCAATCTTTAAAAAAGTTGACAATACCTTCAGCAATTCCTTCCCCATTGACACTTGTTTGAGCCAGATTTTCTGGACTAATATAAGACCAAAGAGTAAGATAGCCGATTTCGCCTGATTCTTGTTGCTGTTTAACAGATAAACCCAACCAACTTTCGGTAGAGAGAATTTGGTTAGCGGGTTGTTCTTGGCTTAAATTCAAGATATATTTTGCAGTTTCATCAATGTTGACTGCGTGTTCTGCTAATAGTGGTAATAAATCTGGTTTCAGACTGGTTTCAATGGTAATGTCTGGTTCGCTGAGGAATTTCCCAGATGATAGAGGGTTACGAACATCTGGTTTGAGATTGAATAAGGCGGCGGTGTCGATGCGTTCGTAGAGTTGCGGGTTGACTTGGAAGGTGAGGCGACACGCGATGACTTCGTTGTTTTGTGTGGTGAGGGATAGAGCGATCGCACGAACGGTTAGGGGGGTTTTGGAGAAGTCGTGTAGGGTTAAGTCTCCTTCTAACTGGAGATGTTCAAAGTTATTGGTCATCCTGTTTAAAAATTTTTGGTTAATATTAAAGATAGCAAGGATTTAGATAGCCATGAAAAACAGAGATCAAAATAAAATGAATGATGAATTAGCCCATGAATATGTTCATTTTAATTCTATTGGGAATTTAGTAAATTGCAAAGGAACTATTCAAAAGACAAAGGAGAATATCAAACCGCTTTATGACACTAATAAAATAATGGGTTATCAACTACTTTTAATAGAAAATACAATTGATGTTGAGGAAAAATTAATAGAATATAAATTTGAAGAAGTTACAAAAAGCAAATTTCCTTTCGTTTATGCCTTCGTACAGCCTGTTGAAAACAACCCGATAGACTTTGATCAGTTAATGGAAGAGTTAGATTACATAAGAGTTGATCTTTAAACCACATAGAGGTAAGAGTGATTAATGTAGTTTGGGACATGGAAACCAGCGATCCTGATGACTTCCTAACTCTACTCTTTTTAATTGGACATCCCCAGGTTAACCTTAAGGCAGTAACCGTCACTCCTGGTACACCCGATCAAATTGGATTAGTTCGACACGCACTCACCCAATGCTTTGGTTTAAATATCCCCGTGGGAGCTTATAACCTTGAGCATGGGAAGCAGTGCGTTTCTGGATGGCACTACAAAGTCTATGGAAACATACCTCCCTCCTATGATGCTGAACCGGGAGGTGAGGTTCTGCTGCGTTGCTGCGACGAGAATACAACCCTGATTACGGGTGCGCCTCTTAAGAACCTTGGTGTCGCTATAACCCTTAGTTCAATACCAGGCAAAGAAGTATTGAAACTGGGTCGTTTAATTACCCAAGGGGGATTTGCTGGTGAAGGTGTGATTCCTCCTGAACGGCAATTGGAGAAGTTCAAGGGGATGGTGACTTGCCCTAGCTATAACCTCAACGGAGATCCGAAATCGGCGTTGGCAGCTTTAGAGTATTCGGGTATTGGTATTAGACGTTTTGTGTCTAAAAACGTATGTCATAAAGTTTACTATGACCAAGAGATCCACAAACATTTTGAGACTATCAAGGACAAAAGTAAATCTCTTACCTACATTTGGCAGGGGATGAATGCTTACCTAAAAAAGAAGCCTGGGGGGAAAAAGTTTCACGATCCTTTAGCTGCTTGTTGTGCTATTGATGAATCTATTGGGACTTGGGCTGAAGTTGATCTGTACTGCCATCATGGACAATGGGGAGCAAAATTATCTCCTGGGACAAAAACCTGGATTATTACTGACTACGATCGCGAAAAGTTTATCCAAACTCTCACTGCTTATTAGCAATAAAGGTGAAGGTTTTATCATCTTTAAACGAGTTACAAAATAGGTGAAAGAAGACCAGCATAGAGTCCTGCATTGAGGTCTATTATAATGTCTCTTGCTGTTGTCTCCCCTTCTGGAGTTATTTGGTAAGCAACCAGCGTTGCTTCAGTTCCTTGAAACACAATTACTGGTTTATTTGAAGTCTTGCCACTCTTAGCTAACTGATAACCTACATCCTCTCCAAGGATATATCTTGTTGATGCAGTCACAAGTTGTATTTGATTTGCTTTCGTTATACCGCTAACTTTAGTTACCCCTTGCCTAACTATACCTTCTCCTTCATCTTCTGTGTGTATTGTTTGTTGTAGCAGAAGAAGTTTAAATTTAAGGTTAGGATATTCATTCGTCTCTAGTATTTCGTTCGCGGTTTGGACTAAGGCGTTTCTAGAGCCACCGCCTACTAGTGTCTCTGCTATGGCTATGGTAATATTCTCATTTTTTTGGCCCTCCATAATTTCCCGAATTTTAGCTTTAAGATCATACTGCTGCTGAACTTTGTAATTTTTATCTGTTTTCGCATTAAGTTGTATAACTTCTTCTCTCGTGAGTAATCTTTTTTCAATTTTTTGACTAGGAATTTTGTTTCCTTTTGTTAGCTGATCTGCTAAGAATGATCCTCCACGTTCAAGGCTCAGTAAATAGCGACAATCTTTCATTTTTTCTTGAAGCTTATTGATAGCTTTTTGATTATCCTCTATGAAAGGAGCATAAATAACACCTTGTAGCTCTGTCCATGTCTTGTCTTCACCTCTGATTTCGTCGTAAGTCTGCTTTCTCTTGTTTAGTTCTGTATCCAATAAACCAGGCTCAAAACTATTAAATTGTTTTTTAAGCCAATCACCATAAATAGCTTCATCCTTGTTGCTATTCTTACTCTTATTAGATTCAAACAATATTTTCTTAATCGTTGCGGATTTTCGCTGGCCATCCTGTAGAGGTCCGGACTTTGAATCTTTTTTAGGGTTAATCTTTGCTTCTATATGGTATTTGTTGTTTTTCTGTTTTACTAGCGCGATTGAAGTTAATTTATAGGTTGATTGGATAGCTGGTAATTTCGCTTTAACACTATCAGGCGTAGCACCCTTTTCTTCCATTATCTTCTCAGCTTCGACGATAGCTCTGTCAACATCAGCTTTCTTCTGATCAATTGTGCGTTCATTGGCCTTGTGATTTTTGGCTTGTTTCTCCTGACTATCCTTATCCTTACCAAATCCAAACTTATCTTTGACTTTATTGCCAAACTTATCAAACTTATCCTTGACGGATTTTTTCTTGCCGTCAACCCACTGCTTACCAGCTTCCTTCTTATCCTCAACCCACTGCTTACTAGCTTTATATTTTTCCTTGGCTGATTCTGTCAAGGTTCCTACTTTCTTGCCGAACTTGCTCTTCTTGAACTTGTTACTAACTCCCTCTTTCTTATCATTAACCCACTGTTCGGCGGCTGCTTTCTTATCATTAACCCATTGCTGACCAGCTTCCTTTTTATCCTCAGCCCACTGCTTACCGGCTTGATATTTCTCCTTCGCCGAATCTTTCAGTTCTCCAGCCTTCTTACCTACTTTGCTATTCTTAACCTTGTTACCAACTTTCTTAAACGCCTTCGCACCTTTATCAATTAACCAATCAACTGCTTTTTCCATCGGTTTCCGCAGTTTCTTGAATATTGCCTGAATCTTGCCGGCAATTCCATCTAAGCCTAAAAGACTTGCTAGGAAGCTGATGACAACTGGTAAAGATTTAGCAAGGGCATTTTCAACACCTTTGATTGCTTGATCGAGCGCACCACTAGCGATCGCACCAATGGCATCTAAAATAGCATTAATTAAATCGGCAATCTGCTGGGCGCGTTCAATAAAGAATTTGACAATATCATAAATCGCCTTAGCAGCTTTGATGAAGCCTGCACCCGGAATTAACAAGCCGATAACCCACTCAATCCCGGCTGTAATCACCTTTTCAATGATAAAGTTCTTGATGGGTTCGATCACCAAGGCGTTGAGATCGCCCATCATCTCTTGGACAAACTCCCACATCCCAGCCACTCCCTTACTGGCTAAGACTTGAAATATCTCAACAGTTTGTTCCAATCGGCCAACCTTTTCTTCACCCAATCGTTTCACAGCTTGGGCGCGAATTGCTTCATACGTGAAGCCCAAAAGCTGCATTGCTAGGCTAAAGATCCCTTTGAGATCCAAGTTTTCTGGCATTTGAATCCCAGCTTCTGCCATTGTGCCAGTCAGCCAACCAATTAATCCTTGCTGGAGGTGCTTCCCGATATTATTCATGAAGTTGAGGAAGCCTTGCTTCAGTGCCTGAATCAAATTACTCAAGAAACCAATCGGGTTTTTGAGGATTTGCCCAATTACGCCAGCAACTCGCGCTAGCACTTCTAAAAGCATTTTGGTCAGTTCGATGATCGTCTTGATGACTCCCACGATAAAGTCGAAAGCTTTTTGAATAAAACCTTTATTTGCCTCCTTCATCTCTTCAATGCGGGCATCAACAGCTTCCAAGTTCTCTTTATACTTCTGCGCTAGGGTGTCAATTAGATCATCCTGCTTATCGTCAACACTTTGTTGCAATTCTTCAAATTTGCTCTCAATGTCTGCGGCGGCTTGTTGACCAACTCCTTTCAAGTCTTGCGGCAGTTTGTTGACATAATTCTGAATCTCCAACTTCCCACTGGCAATTTCTGCTTTGGCTTGGGTTAGTCCTTTACTAATAATGGCGACAACATTGTTAATTACACCATCCATCTGATTAATGTAAAGCTGCCGTCCCTCTTGATAGAAAGCGTTCACCTCTGAGGGCATACCAAACAATTTGTCCCACACCCATTTTGCTGGGCCTAAAATGCCGCTATAGCGATCGCTCTTATATTTGTCCATCCGCTTGCCAACGTAATCCTCGAAGGCTTTCTTCGCGTCAGCAGCACCAGTATCAAAGGCTTGGATAACTTGCCCGTCTAGTTCACCCAGGGTTTTTTCAACTTTGGCTTTGGTATTGTCATAAATCTTATTAATATCACCAGCAACTTTCGTCCGTGCTTGCTCATCCTTGCCCTTGGTTCCCACTTGCTGATCTCCAACCTGACCCAGGTTTTGAGTCCGTGTACCATGCATTGCTTGCAGATGCTTTTGGGCTGTAGTTTCCGCCGTAGCTTGAGCGGTTGCGAGGATGCCTTGCTCTTGTTGGCGATATTTGGGCGGCGCTTCTTGTGCATTGGTTTGGGCATCTTTCTTGGCTGCAAGTGCCCCTTGGAACTCCGGTTCATTGGAGTTGGCCAATTGCTCCTCAGTAATATCCGCCTCTTTCATCTGCTGGTCAAGTTTTTTACTGTCATCTTGCAATGGGGCTTCGACTTCAGCCTGTCCCTTAGATTTAGGTGCTGCTTTGTCTGCACCGATATCTGACGGCGGTTGTCCAGGGTTAGTCTGTGGCAGTGGCGTTACTTTTTTTGCCTCAATGCCACTGGTGTCAGGTTTTTCTTTGGTTTTCTCTTCTAGCGGTTCTTGAGAGTTTTTCTGCTCGTCTTTGACTTGGCCACTCAAATCGCTCTTAACTGAGTCAAGTTTATTATTATTTTTAAAGTTGTCCGCTTCTTCCAAGTTCTTGGGAGCCATATCAGCAATGCGTTGCATCAGTTTGGCTTTGAAAGCGGCAGCATCAAATTGTGGGGTTTCAGCCTGCCCCATTTCGCCAACTTGATTGGCTTGTGCCTTGCTGTCTACTTCATTCCCAGGGGCTTGGGCGGCAGCTTGAGCTTCCTGGGCTTTGCTATTAGCGGGTTCGTGTTTCTTCTGCTGTCCTGCGACTTCTTTAGTTGTGCCGACTACTGCTTGGAATGCTGGGTCATTTTCAGCAGAAGCGGGAGCTTTTTCACCACCTGCTTCTGTTCCAGGCTTACCTACAACTGCGACTTTTCCTGCCTGATTCTGCCCTTGTTCAGCATTAGCCTGATTAACTGCTGGCTTTGACTGCCCTTGGTTATCTGCCTGAGTTTCTTTCTGAGCCTTATTTTTATTCGGGTTTACTGATGGATTCCCAGAAGCGTCTGCTGGAGGTGAATTTGTTCCTGCACCAGCCCCATTTGCTGGAGGTGAAGCTACTGCCACAGTTTTATCTGCGATCGCTTGACGTTGCCCTTGTCCTTGTTCAGAATTAGCCTTATTAGCTGTTTGCTCTGGCTGTACCTGTTTATCTGGCTCGGTTTGTGAAGGAGGATTATCTCTGCGTTGGATTACTGGTTGATACCCAGAAGGGGAGTTAAGCAGGGCTTTAGCTTGGATCTTGTTTTTTTTAATCCCTTGGTCGGGAAGCAACTTACGCCCAAGGGCACTACCATTTTGTTGGACAACGTGAGTTAATTCATGGGCTAGTAATTCCTTCCCACCGTGACTCCCAGGAGCATATTCTCCTTGACGGAAGAAGATATCTTGCCCAGTGGTGAAAGCCCGCGCTTGGATAGATTGGTTAAGTTGGTCAGATTGGCTATCTGTATGGATTTTGACACCACCAAAGTCAGCACCAAACGCCTGCTCCATTGGTTGCCGGACATCATCAGTGAGTGGCTGTCCACTTCCTCGTTCTTTTTGGATTGAGGTTTCCAAGTCGGAGGTTGCTGCCATTCCACCACCCTTACGTTGCACCACAGGAGTAATGGAACCCGCCACGGATTTCATTTGTAATTCTTCCTCTTCCTCTGGCAAAGCTTCCCGTTGGATAGACTGCCTCTGCATCACCTGGTGCGCTACTTTATCAGCCTCCTGCTCGTAAATGTCTCCAGGTTGGTTAACTGTAAGTTTTGTTTGTAGACGCAGTGACATTCGACTAATGTCGTGGGTGAGAGGTTTGTTTAGGAATTGCATCCCAACTGCTTGAGGCTTCATTTGTAATTCTTCTTCATCTTCCTCTGGTAAAGCTTCCCGTTGTAGTGAGGGAATATTGGCATCGGAAAGGGATTTCATTTGTAATTCTTCTTCATCTTCCTCCGGCAAAGCTTCCCGTTGTAGTGAGGGAATATTGGCATCGGAAAGGGATTTCATTTGTAATTCTTCTTCATCTTCCTCTGGCAAAGCTTCCCGTTGTAGTGAGGGAATATTGGCATCGGAGAGAGATTTCATTTGCAATTCTTCATCTTCCTCTGGCAAAGCTTCCCGTTGTAGTGAGGAAATATTGGCATCGGAAAGGGACTTCATTTGTAATTCTTCTTCATCTTCCTCCGGCAAAGCTTCCCGTTGTAGTGAGGGAATATTGGCATTGGAAAGGGACTTCATTTGTAATTCTTCTTCATCTTCCTCCGGCAATTCTTCTCGTTGGATAGACTGCCTCTGCATCACCTGTTGCGCTACTCTATCAGCCTCCTGCTCATAAACATCTCCCGGCTGGTTAACTGTGAGTTTTGTTTGTGGGCGCAATGATATTCGGCTAATGTCGTGCCCTAGAGGTTTTTTAAGCTGCACCTCAGTAGTTGCTTGAGATGAAGCACCAGGAGAATTTAAACCAAAACCGCGTGTTGGTTGTTTGAGTGTAGGTATTGAGAAGGAGCCTGTAGTAGCTTTTTTGTGCTGTCCTAAGCGTTCTCCCATTTTATTCTCCTGATGACCGAGCAGTAAGGGGGCGAATATCTTGTTAATACCAACATACATCTAGAGTACTGCGATCGCACTCATCAAGCAATTCACCCAAAGTCTAAATTTTGGCCAAGTTGATTAATTAGCTAACACACCCGACAACAGCGATCGCAAGACTATTAAGACAGTCTCTACTAGATAAGGCGATCGCACTTTGCGGATATCTTAAGAGATCGCACTACGCATTCTAAACCATTAACAAAGTTGCTAATTCTGGATATTTACAGAAAAACCCATCAATGCTGGCTAATTTCGCTTGATGTTCAATGGCTGTGGCGATAATAATTCTGTCAAAAGGATCTCGATGAATGGGTGATAAATTAACAGCACTTGACGCGATCGCCGCAGTTAAGGGTAAAAGAGAGATTCCCGAAGGTTCTAAGGCTTCCTGAAACCATTGATTCACCGGACTTGGTAATAATAAACGTCCTCTTTGTTGGGCTAAAGCTACTTCATAACAGGATACTGGCGAAATTCCCACCTGATTGGCTGTTTCTATTATTTCTAACCATGAAGTTGGAAATTGATCTAATTCTCGATTAATATACCAAATCCAGATATGAGTATCTAGGATAATTATTTCAGACATTCCCAATCTTGGTCATTAACAAGTGCATTTACCAAGTCTCCTAATGTTTTTCCCTTACCAGCAATCAAGGGTGAAGGTTGACGGCGTTTTTGAGGTTGGGGTGGGATCTCTTCTAGAATTGAGATCATAATTCGAGCGGACTTAAGAGGGGGTTTTTCGCTTAACCACGTTATTTGACCATTTTCATAAAGGGCTTCGTATTGCATGGGTTGAGTGATTGTTCAATCTTTGAAATATTATAACGGTCATTTGTTAGGTCGTTCCTCAACCCAAGCGACAAGAACGCGATCGCACTTCATTAATACACCCTACAAGATCGGGCGATCGCACTACGAGCAGAAGCTGGCAGCCTGAGTAATTAGATTGTTAGCCCACCCATCAATAAGCGTGAATTGACTGCGGATCTTTCGGGGGATTTTTTTATAGTCATTGCTTCCCACATTATAATACTCAGTATTCCCTGCGTTTTCCCTTATTCCGACTGTTGCAGTCCTGTTATGCCCGTCTACATTGAACCATGCAAAAGCATCGTCTCCTTTGCCCCCATTCCTAATTGTAAAATGGAACTTTGTCATGTTTACGCCGGTTGGATCGAACATTGCCGAAAAATGAAAATCCCACTGTTGTATGCGGTCGATCTCCCACACCGCTATCGTTCGCTCTGCTGTACCTAGTTTCCAGCCTGGATGTAATGACTGAATCGCACTTTTTATCTGTACTTTTGGTACACTGACTCGCTGCACTACCGAACCGAACGATGACGACAAAATTTTGGGGGATCGGTGGTGTTGCTGCTGGTTTAGAGGCTGAGGCGATCGCTGCACCGCCCCCCCATTCTGCTGCACAACATGGGTCAACTCATGCGCCAACAACTCTTGACCGCCCCGACTCCCAGGATTATATTCCCCTTGGCGAAAGAACACATCCTGTCCCGTCGTGAAAGCCCGCGCCTGAATTGACCGATTCAACTGGTCAGATTGACCATCTGTGTGAACCTTCACGCCACTGAAATCTGCGCCAAACGCCTGTTCCATCGGTTGGCGGATGTTGTCTGCAAGGGATTGTCCACTACCTCTTGCTTGGTTTATGGACGTTTCTAAGTCTGGTGTAGCAGCCATCCCAGCCTGACGCTGCACCATCGGCTTCATCTGTAATTCTTCCTCTTCCTCTGGCAATGCTTCTCGTTGCAGTGTGCGATTATCCAGAGATTTCATCTGTAATTCTTCCTCTTCCTCTGGCACTTCTTCTCGTTGCAGTGTGCGATTGTCCAGAGATTTCATTTGCAATTCTTCTTCCTCTTCCTCTGGCACTTCTTCTCGTTGCACCAAAGGCGTGATGGAATTTGCCAGAGGTTTCATCTGCAATTCTTCTTCTGGCACTGCTTCTCGTTGGATAGACTGACGATTTACAGGTTGCGCCATTCTTTGCATTACCTGCTGTGCTACGCTATCAGCTTCCTGTTCGTAAATGTCTCCAGGCTGGCTAATTGAGAGTTTTGCTTGCCTACGCAGTGGTATGCGACTGATATCGTGAGTAACTGATCTATCGAGTGGTTGTAGTTCAGGAACCGGTTGGCGTGAAATTGCCGACGATTCCAAACGAAAACCGGGTGTTGGGTGTTTCAGGGATGGAATTGAGAAACTTGTAGTAGTTTTTTTCTTGCGGCTGACGTGTTCTCTCATTTTCTTCTCCTGTTGCCCAAGTTTTAACTAGATATTCTACTGTTACTAATATTTAGAGTACTGCGATCGCATTCATCAAGCAATCCAGGCAAAAACTAAGTTCGACTTTTGGCTACTTTTGATTCTGATGCAGTACCTTTAGCCTGGATTCTAGGAGAGGTTTTTTATTTATGGACTCAAAACAGCAACAAAGTTTTTTCACTTTCGATGGAGATGTTGGCGGTACTGCTGGATACGCCGGGGTTTCGGCTGCATCTGATGCTAGTAAGGCGGCTAAAACGGCAAGTAAATATCTCAACGACTCACGGCTGATGAACCAACTCACAGAACAAGTATATAGACTTTTACTACAAGACCTGCGATCGCAGCGTGAAAGGGTAGGTAGTTATGATTCTCAAAGGTGGTTGTGATGGCTACAGGCGCTAACAATGGCAACATTACTCACGAATTAAATTATGTCACAACTAATCGTTTCTACGTAGAGATAGACAGTTCTATTGCTGCATCTTTCGCTGAATGTTCAGGATTAAGTGTTCAAATTAAGAAAAATGTTTTTCAGGAAGGTGGTGTCAACGACCAACAAAGAATTTATTTAGGTCATACAGAATTTGCAGACATAACTCTTAAACGAGGATTTACCGATCATCCAGGTTTTTGGAACTGGATGAATGCAGTTTTTGACGAACAAAAGAAAACATCTCGGCGTAATGTCAATATTCTGATTTTCAATCAAGCTGGTGAAACTATGATGAGTTGGACTTTGATTGGTGCTATTCCTATAACTTGGAAAACACCTGCACTCCAAGCAGATGGGAAAGCAGTTGCAATTGAAGAATTAACTTTAGCTTATGAAGGGTTACAAATTGCAAGGTCTACAGGAGGAGGTACTTCTGTACAACGAAATCAAAAGACAGGATATTTTGTTTCTAGTTAATTGGCTATTCTTCAACTATAACTATGCAAAATCTTCAATCTCCACTAGGAAATAATATTCATCCCCTTGGCGTAATATCATTTTTATCTAATCCTCAGAAAATGATATTGAAAAAAGAATCTAATTCTTTGCATTCACGAAGTAATTTTATCAGTACAATACAAAATAAACCACCATTAGCTACATCCTCTAAATTTTTCTTGTCTCGTCAGTATGAACCATCAATTCAACCATTAATAGGTTGGGATAGCTGGGATACTGAAGATATAAATAGTGAATTCCCATTGATTGATTTTGATGCTTCTGATTCAATAACTGCACTAGAAAATAGTAATGAATCAGTAAGAAATAGTATTCCAGAGATAATGCCAACTCCCAGCGAGGTAAATACGAGTAATGACACCTCACAAGAAGTAAATATAAAAGGTAAATCTAAGTCGGAAAAAGCAAAGAAGTCTCAAAAGCTATCAGAAAAAAAGTCAACTTTAAAATCTATAAATAAGAAACCTGATAAATCATCTACTGCTAAAAATATTAAGCAAGTTGTAGATAAAAATAATGCTCCTATTAATCTTAAAAAAGATAAATCATTAACATCAGATGACTCTCTACCTCTTGAGACTAATTTGGAAACACCAAATTTACAACTGGATATTGCATCAGATATTTCTGCAAAGGATCATAGTTATGTTAGTAACATAACGGCATACAATTCGCCTAATTTTCAAGATCAATCTAATTTACTCAGGAATATTGCTAACGATGATCTGCCAGTAAATTCTGAGCTAATATCTAGTTTGCCTAATACAGATTTGTCTTTAACAGACAATATTTTTATATGGGAAGAAAATAAAAATCTTGAATTAGAAAATAACACAATTGAATTAGTTAATGGTTCATATATAGAACTTCCTTCGGAAAATAATATAGAAGAAATATTTATACCGGATAGTAATTTTATAAATGCCGAAGAAAAGCTAATACCTGAAATATCAGAATCAGTTAATTTGTCAGGTATGCCAGTTAGCCAAACGCCACCAAAACAAGACCTTGAAATAGACCAATTTTCTTCTATAGTTGACAATAAAAACAGCGTAAGTGAAACAAATTCAATCCAAGCAAAAGAGATTTTACCAACATCAAACTCTTCATTGCAAGAAGCCGAATCACTAAATACCAATTTTGAGGCAGTTACAGCCATTGAATCCGACTTAATTTCAGAAGAAAGCACAAATTATTTTGTACCAAATAATGCTATCTATGATAGTTCTTTAACTTTTTCTTCAGAACTTAGTTCGTCTGAGGTTAATGATACACCAACTTTTTTCCATTCTTTAGAGAATGACGAAAATACCATACAGACGCATGTTACTTCACCTAATTCTGAGTCTTCAGTTGCAAAAAATCCTATTACAGTACAACGAGAAATTGCTCCTGACTCTTCACACCATGTAGAAAAGACAACGCAAAATTTACCCCCTCAGCCCCCTTTAATACCAGAGAATGTAAAGCCTCTGCCCTTGCAGAGTAGAGGTTTTATAGATTCTGTGAAAAGTCAAGAAATTGATTCTATTATTACGAGTGAGTCTCTAGACAGTGCGCCTGTTCAGTTAACACCTACCTCAGCAGAGATTGAAGACATACCTAATTTATTCAGCAACTCTGATAGCGATGAAAAACTCCACCCACAAGGGGATGGAGTTTTTGGGCATGGGGAATGGGGCATGGGGGATGGGCAAGAGCCTCTAATGCCCAATGCCCAATGCCCAATGCCCCAAGTGGCGGGGCGGCTATCCCTCTACAGACACCTGGGGATGGAGTTTCCCGCCGCTTTCGATGAACAATTAGTAGCTTCAGAATCACAGTCTGCTATGGTGGTTAATGTCTCAGATGTCTCAGCAAATGTGGCTTCACTACAACGTGATAGCAATGTTGAGAATACTACCAGCGAGTTTACAGAAAGTCAGCCCATCTTAGCAGTACCTGAAATTGCTGAAACATCAATAATTACCACCACATTGCCTGAAATTAATGAAGCATTGGTAGTTAGTGCTAGTTCATCTGAAATTTCTGAAGCATCAACAATTACCGCCACATCACCTGAAATTTCTGAAACACCGACAATTACCGCCATATCACCTGAAATTAGTGAAGCATCGATAGTTAGCGCCAGTTCATCTGAAATTGTTGAAACACCAACAGTTAGCGCCACATCACCTGAAATTAGTGAAGTATCGGTAGTTAGCGCCAGTTCATCTGAAATTGTTGAAATACCAACAGTTAGCGCCACATCACCTGAAATTGTTGAAACACCAACAGTTAGCGCCACATCACCTGAAATTGTTGAAGAAGCAAGTATTTTTAGAAAAATTATTGATAATGAACAAACAGTAGAGTCAGAAAATCCTGAAATATCAACCTTTGCTGATAACTGGGATAATCCAGAGATTCTAGAAAACCCAACTTCTTTACAAGATGAGGTAAGCACAGCACCTAAAAGTGAGCAGAATGCGATCGCACAAAAACCCGCACCTAAAGGTTATGCTACTGGTGGTCATGTTACAGACTCCCACGTTGAAAATCGCCAGCACATAGCACCCTCAGATACAGTGCCTGCAATGCTAACGCCTGGGGAGTTCGTGATTAATACCAGGGATGCACAGAAGAATTTACCCCTACTACATCACATCAACACTGGTGGAACACCGCACGATATTATCCTTCCAAGTTTACAGACACCCAATTCTACAGAACCAGAAGAAACGATTTCTCCAGAGACTCCGACTAAAGTCGATTCTTTTCCAGACACTTCATTACAGCTAAAAAGCACTGAGACTGATTCACCTGAGATATCCAATTCTTTAATTCCTTCTTCCTTGGGATTGAATATTAGCAAACAGAAACTTTCGATTCTCAATTCTCCACAGCTTCATACTCTTCAAAATGAAACAATTGATGTCGGTGAAGCTTCACCTCAATACTCATCGCCTCCCCTAATTTTCCGAAAAGCAAATTCTACAACTAATACATCTTCTCAATGGTCAAATACACCTTCTCAATGGTCAAGTGTGGAAGATTTACTAAATGGAAATAATGATGATTCTACTAGCTTTAATTTTAATGATGGGGAATCTAATAGCCAAAATTATGAATTTTCTCATGTTTCAGAATCGCCACAAGTTTTTGCTAAACACCTTCCTGCACCTAGAGGCTTTGCTAATGGTGGAGAAGTCACTCCACCCGATATATCTAGAGAAATACAACCTGTCACTGAGACGATAAATAACACTTCTTTATCTTCTGAAGAAGGTAAGAAAGATGATACTGCTGATCTCGAAGCTCTAGCCCGTGAAATTTATCACAGATTACGACAACGGATAGAAATTGAGCGAGAACGTCATGGCGGTTATTCAGGTAGATTACCTTGGTAAATTTCCATTCAATAATTAATTTTTGGAGAATATTCAAATGGCAAGTCCAGCAATTATTGTTATTCAAAAGCGTCAACCGCAACTTGAGAAAGCCAAGCTTGTAGCTTATAACAGTGAAGCACCAAATATTGAATTAATGTTTAATCCCACAGATATTAGTTTTACTCGGACTGTTAAGTGGGAAAGTAAGGATGGTAATAGAGGAACTACTCTACTTCCAAAAGTCAACTTTTCTGGCGTTGAACCTTACAAGTTTACACTTAAACAGTTACTTTATGATACTTATGAAACGAAAGAGTCGGTGATGAAAAAATATATAGACAATATCAAAAAAGGTGTAGAAACTATCAGTAAAGGAATTGACAAACGTCCACCTGTTTATATATTTACATGGGGAAACGAGTATTTTTATTGTGTAATCACGAGCTTAACCTACACTTTAAACATGTTTTTGAGTGATGGTACACCAGTCAGGGCGCTGGTAGATATAGCCTTGCAAGAAGTAGATAAGAATAACCTTCCCGGAGGACGTGAATCTGCCTCTACAGGCGAAGCTCGTCAGGGAGATCAAAAGGGGCAAACACTGAGTAAGACATAATAAGTAAAGTTGTAAATTAGTATTTACTTTGTCATTAAAGGCTGCTCTTAAAATTTCATAGTTTATCAAATAATAGTTATGCCTCCTAAAAAAAGCCTTTATTTAAGCGAACCTAAAATACAGATAGATGGAAAACCAGCTTCTCCTGAATTAATGAAGGATATATTGCAGATCACAATCGAAGAAAGCCTTCATTTACCAGCAATGTTTACGCTAGTAATCCATAACAGCTATATTCCCACATCTGAGCGACCAGAAAATAAGGCTTGGCGACATGAGAAGTTGTTTAAGATTGGCAACAAAGTAAAGTTGGGTTTTAGTTCCAGTACGACTCTAGATAATAATTTTCAAAAAGAAGTAGGAGAATTTATCATTGAAGGCGAAATTACAGCGATGGAAGTTCACTTTAATGAAAAATCTGAAGCTGATATCATTGTTCGCGGTTATGATATTTCTCATCGTCTACACAGAGGTCGTTACAATCGTTCTTTTTTAAATGAAACTGATAGCGATATAGTCAAAAAAATAGTTCAAGAAGTAGGCATAAGACCTGGCAATATAGAGGCAACTGGTGAAGTTCATAAGTATGTCTTCCAAGAAAATCAAACTAATATGGAATTTTTACGAGAAAGGGCTGCCCGTATTGGTTTTGAGTTATTTATTACAGAGGAAAAACTAAATTTTTGCAAACCAAAAACTCAGGGTGCTTTATCACTAAAATGGCTAGTTGATATTAATAAATTTAGTACACGCGTTACCAGTGCTGAACAGATAAGTTCTGTGGAAGTACGCGCTTGGGACTATACCAAGAAAGAATTGATTAGTGGAACAGCCAAGAAAGAGAAGCAAATAACCGAGACAGGCAATAAGCTAGGAAGTAGTACTAGTAACGCATTTTCTAATCTTAAGTCTCCCAAAATGATTGTTGTAGATAAACCTGTTGCCAGTAAAAAACAAGCAGAGACGATGGCTCAGGCGTTGTGTGATGAACTAGGAGGAGAATTTGTTTATGCAGATGCCAAATCAGAAGGGAATCCTGAGATTCGTCCTGGACGCGTTATTAGTCTTGAGGGTATGGGCGATCGCTATAGTGGTAAGTATTATGTTACAGAAACGCGCCATTTCTTCAGTCAGCGCGTTTATGAAACTGATTTCAGCGTTCGAGGACTACGTTCTGGTAATTTATTCACAACTCTATCCCCAGAAAAACGTCTACAGCCGTCTGAGACTTTATTAGTCGGAATTGTAACTGATAACAAAGACCCAGAGAAAATGAGCAGAGTGAAAGTCAAGTTTCCCACTCTCACAGAAGAACATACAAGTGACTGGGCAAGAGTTGTAGCTGTGGGAGCAGGGCCAAACAGAGGCTTCGACTGTTTACCAGAGGTAGATGATGAAGTCTTAGTAGGTTTTGAACATGGCGATATTCATCGTCCTTACGTCATTGGCGGGGTATGGAACGGCAAGGATGCACCACCAGAAAAGGTGGGTGATTCTGTTACAAGTGGTGTAAGATTACGCACCATTAAGACTCGCGTTGGTCATGTTTTACAGTTTGTTGAAGAGGATAAAGGCAGTAGTAAAACAGGTATTCGCGTTGAAACTAAAGACGGTCATAAAATATATCTCAATGATAGTCAAAGGTGTATAGAGATTGAAACTAAAGGCGGTCATAAAATCAAAATGGATGATATGGCTAAATCTGTTTCGGTGAAATCAACAGGTAATATGTCATTAGATGCTGCTGGAAATATAGATATTTCAGCCACCGGCGTGATTACAGTTAAAGGTGCGATGATTCGCCTTAATTAATTTTCTATGTTTTTTCTCAGCGCTCTCTGTGCCTCTGTGGTTTCAAAGTAATTTATCCAACCACAGAGACGCAGAGAACACAGAGGCAAGAGATTAAAGACACTATTAGGAGGTTGTGATGGGTAAACCGGCAGCAAGAATTACTGATAATGTGGCGCATCCCTTACCCCCAGTTTTAACAGGAGGGCCGGGTAGTCCCAATGTGTTGATTGGGTCTTTACCTGCGTGGCGGGGTGTGCTTGCAGCAGCAGTACCAGGTTTGCAGTCTGCCAAAACATCTTCTGATATAGCTATCAAAGCGGCTGAGGCTGCTACTCTAGCGGCGGCTGGGACACCAGGCGCACCTGCTGCTTTAGCTACTGAGCAAACTACAAAGGCAACATCAGCAGCTACTATGGGTAGTGCGATCGCAGCTGCTGCCGCAGGTGCTGATATTCATAATTGCGCCACACCTTTACCCTTACCTCCCCACGGGCCTGGGGTTGTGATTGACGGTAGTCAGACTGTGCTGATTAACAACCTACCTGCCTCTCGGATGGGCGATACTATTATAGAAGCATTAGGGCCACCGAATAAAATTATCAAAGGTGATATAACTGTTTTGATTGGCGGCTGATTGGAGAAGTAGAGGGCAGAAGCAGAATAATTTGTAACTGTAATTTGAGGCTCAGAACTCCATTAATGAGGCTTAGAACTCCATTAATGAGGCTTAGAACTCCATTAATGAGTGTTTTTTACTTGCGGAAGCAGCACAGATTTAAACTCTAGTCCTCAGTTCCCACTCCCCAGTCCCCAGTCCCCAGTCTCTCGCCTCCTCAATCTCGACCTTTGGCGAATAGGCTTAAACCTTCTGTGCCGATATCTTTGAAGATATCCATGTAACAGCTGTCTAAGTGCCAGATATGGTTTATGGTCGTGAACGAGCCTATTTGGGAACAGGTTGGGCTTATCCACTGCATTTAAGTGTGCAAGGTGGGATACAACTTAGCCATGAAGATCAAAAAGTTAAAGAATCTATTTGGATTATCCTCCGCACGGGAGTAGGTGAGCGGGTTTATCGACCTACCTTTGGTTCGCGCTTGTCGGAACTGGCGTTTGCACCTTTGAATAGCAATACCCTACTGCAAATCCGTCTTTATGTCTTGGAAGCTTTAGAGGTTTGGGAACCACGCATTACTATCGATGAAGTTGTTACCGATCCTGACCCTGTGCGTGGCAGAGTGGACATCATCATCAATTATCGACTTAAAGACGGCCCCGATATTTATAGTTTTGTTTATCCTTATTATTTGGTGTCAGCTGGGGAGGAATCGTGATACCAATTAAAAATTAAAAATTAAAAATTTCAGAAAACTAAGTTTTATTTGGGTTTCTAGGCTTGTATCTGTCACATTCTTTTTTAAATTGGTATGAACTTTGACTTTTTACCGAAATTACCTTCTTCCAATCTAGACGATCGCGCCTTCGATGATTTGGTGGAAGAATGTATTATGCGTATTCCTCGCTACTGTCCAGAATGGACAGACCACAATCTCAGCGACCCTGGAATTACGCTAATTGAGTTATTTGCTTGGTTAACTGACCAAATGTTGCTCAGATTTAACCAAGTACCTCGCAAAAATTATGTCGCTTTCCTAGAATTACTGGGTATTCGTCTCCAGCCTCCCGCCCCAGCCCGCACGGAATTAACTTTTTATTTAAGCGCTGCACTACCCGAAGCCTACACGATTCCAGCCGGATTAGAAGCCTCAACTATCCGCACTGAAACTACAGAAGCGATTACTTTTAGTACAGATTCTCCTTTAATTATCGGCAACCCCCGCATCCAACATTTCTTAACTGCCCAAACTACCGAAGATATTCCCCAATCTCTGCGCGAAAGAGTCACAACTGCATGGACTCGTCAATCTAACGGTTTCTGGACAGGTAACGAACAACCGATTTTTGAAGAGGAACCCCAGCCTGGTAACTGTTTTTATTTAGCAATTAATTCTGACGACCCTTTAGACGCTAATGTTTTAGAAATTATTTTCCAAGGGGCTGCGGCTACCCCTGCGGGTATTAACCCCAATCAACCACCCCGGAGGTGGGAAGCCTGGGATGGAGAAAATTGGCAAGCAGTTTTATTGCAAGAGTCAGATGATAAAACTCGCGGTTTCAGTTTTTATGAAATGGCCCAACAGGGTGGAAACCCATCTCAAGGTGCAGAGGTACGTTTGCATTTACCTCAAGTTTGGCCCGTGGCTAATTTCACCTCTTACCGAGGTCGCTGGCTGCGCTGTAGTTTTATTAGTAGAGAAAATGAATCTGGTTACAACCGTCCGCCAAGAATTATTGGTTTAGCAGCGCGGTCAATTGGCGGTACTGTTAGGGCTAGTCACAGTACGCTGATTCTAGATGAGCGATTGGGAATTAGTGATGGTACACCCGGTCAGAGTTTCCAGTTACAAACAGCGCCAATTTTAGAACGCCGAGAAAATGAGTATATTCTAGTTACTCCCAGTGGTGGTTTGCCTCAGAAGTGGACTGAGGTGAGAGATTTTGCTGATTCTGGGCCACATAATTTTCATTACACCATCGATTCCATCACTGGTACAATCCAGTTCGGGCCGTTGATTCGGGAACCTAGCCAACTTAAACAGCATACCCAGGTGCGAGGCCTGCGGCAGGCTCCGCCAACGCGAATTCAGCAACCATCACTAGACGAGACATCTGTCCAAGTTCTGGAAAATAACCAGTCGGAACATCAATATGGGGCGATCCCTCCCCGTGGCGCAGAGATTAAAATGGTTACTTATCGTACAGGTGGAGGTAGAGAAGGGAATGTGCAAACTGGGGCAATCCAGTTTTTGAAGTCTGCGTATCCATACATTACTAGTGTGGTCAATCGTGTACCTGCAATCAATGGTGCAGATGCCGAATCGTTAGAGCAGGCTGTGATGAAGGCTCCCCGTATCCTCCGCACACGCGATCGCGCCGTCACTGCCGAAGATTTTGAAGTTTTGACTCAACAGGCGGGTGCTGGTGCGATCGCTCGCGTCCGGTGTTTGCCAGCAAATTCTCGTAGACAAGCTGGTATAGTTAGTTTACTGGTAGTTCCTTATGCAAACACAGATGCGATCGGGCAAGGTAATGGCATAACACCAGAAGAGTTTAATCTGAGTAATGCCCTCCAAGAGCAAATTTTGAGTTACTTAGATGAAAGACGCTTACTAGGAGTGCAAATAGAATTACAAGAACCAAATTACGTAGGTGTTTCGGTACAGACGGAAGTTGCTTTAGAGCCAGCATACAACAACCCTTTTGCCAGCGAAGAAATTCGTCGGAATTTAAGGGTATCGCTGTATAAATATTTAAATCCATTAACTGGAGGAATGGACGGTAAAGGTTGGCCATTTGGGCGACCAGTTTATACATCAGATATTGTCGCATTACTGCAACAAACCCCAGGCGTGCGTCATTTAGGCCCCGTCCTGCTGTTTCCCATCCGCAAGCAAGGAGAAAATTGGCGACGACAACCATCACCAGAACAACTAATTGACCCAGGATCGGAAGGTTTAATATGTTCTTGGGCAGATACCAATCTACGTTCAAATCACGACATCCAAATAATTCGTAATTCGTAATCCCCAATTCCCAATCCCCAATTCCCAATCCCCAATCCCCAATTCCCCACTCCCCACTCCCCACTCCCCACTCCCCACTCCTATGGTTCAAAGTCGCTCTAGTCCGGCTGTAAGCATTCAATTAACACCAATGCAAATACCCGAAGCTTTACCTGTGGCGGGTTTAGGATTTGCAAATGCGGATATGGATGTAGGTGGACGTACATTACTCTTGCATCCTGGACATCCCAGCGAGATGATTGTGCAAATACAAAACTTAGAACAACGTCCTTTACGGGTAAGCTTAAGCGTTGACGGAAACTTCCCATCCCAGTGGTGTCAAATTGGCACAGAGGGCAGTGAAATACCGCCTCGCGGACAAATGGATGCTGTTCTCTACTTCTCAATTCCCGACACATTTTTTGAAGATCAAGAAGCAATTTCTCCAGGGAAAAAAGACAAACTAACACTCAATTTTCGCAGCCTAATTACTTTACATATAGACTCAGGTACGGACAACGAACAAATCGAGAGAAGCGAGTATTTCGATTTATATATCCGTCCCTACACCGCCTACATGGAATTCTTGCCAATTTTGTATCGAGAAGTAGACTTTATTGGTCGCTTCATGAAGATATTTGAGCAAGCTTTTCAACCAATAGTTGATAGTTATAATGTCATGTGGGCAAACCTCGATCCTTTGACAGCACCACAAGCACTACTACCCTTTATGGCTCATTGGGTTGCTTGGCAAGTAGATTCCGTTTGGGATCTCCAGCAACAACGACGTTTAATTCGTCGGGCTGTAGAACTTTATCGTTGGCGCGGAACTCGTAAAGGATTGCGTCTCTATTTACATCTATATACTGGTTTACCACTCGACGAAGATTTATCTAATGAAGCTGATAAACATATCAGTATTACAGAACCTTTCGGCCCAAGTTTCATCATCGGAGATGCCCAATTAGGAAATGCAGTTTTAGCAGGTGGCCAACCATATCATTTTATAGTACGTTTGCGTTCAAATATTTCTAGTGGCATCATTAACGAGCAACTTATCCAAAGAATCATAGAACAAGAAAAACCTGCTTTTTGCACTTATGAATTATCTATTGAAAATCCTTCTAATTAAATAATTTCAAATTAAATTGTAGGGTGTGTTGTCGCTTTAGCGTAACGCACCATCGATAATTAAAGGTGCGTTAGCCTTTGGCATAACACATCCTACATCTACTTTTAATCCAAAATCTAAAATCACTATGTCTCATCCTTTCCCACCCCCACCAATCAAATCTCTTGAACGCCTTCAAGCCGCAGACGGATTACTAATCAATGCAGAACGCTGGCGTACAGCCCATGATTATCATCGGAATCGACAAAATGCCCAATATCAAAGTTTAAACCAACCAGGAATTGTCTGTGGTTTAGGCGTTAGAGATGTGACAGCCCCAAGCCAAGTAGAAGCTAGATATCGAGATGGGCGTTGGGTGCAAATTCAACCTGGTATTGCAATTGATTTAGCGGGTAATCTAATTGTTATACCGACCTCTTATGATTTTCCTATTGATGTAGAAGTAGTAAGTTCTGAACCACTCATGATCTACTTAGTCGTTAGCTATGTAGACCCTGACGAACTGCGGCGCGGACAGCAAAGAGATATTGTTCAAGAAACCTATAGAATTGACCAAAGAAACTCCGTACCAATCAGTTCAGAAATAGAAATATGCCGCATACTTCTACAACCAGGAAATAACGAAATCACCCAACCTGCGGATGCTTTCTTCCCTGGATATAACAATATTGATTTGCGTTATCGCCGTCAGGCACAAATGCGTCCTCAAGCACTTGTATGTATGGCACAGGCGAATCATAGCGATCCTGAATGTGCGCGTAATTTTTTCAGCCTTTCCTACTTATTACAAGCAGTAGAACCCCTATATCCCAGTTTGCGGGGGGCTGATGAACCAGGCCAGGTTTCTTTAGCGGAAAATATTCAAGATTATGATCTACTTTATTTAACAGGTGGACAGGCTATTTCTTTAAATAGTCTTGAATTTGAATCCCTCAAAAATTACTTAAATTTAGGTGGCGTGCTTCTCGTTGATGCACCACCAAATGCTAATGCTCTAATTGAGAGTACTCAAGCATTAGCACAACAGTTAGAAAGTCCTTTAAGACCTTTAGAAGAATTGCAACGGAGTCATCCTTTAAGGACAAAACCTTTCTTATTTGCTGCCTTGCCAATGGTTAATCAACAGCAAATTAAAATGTTAATTGGTGGCGGAATTATTTTAGTAATTGGTGATTTAGCAACCGCTTGGGGTCTGGATAGAGACTTGAATTTACCCAGATTGACCATTCGTACAGCCCAGGAACTTGGAATTAATATTCTTCACTATGCTTGGAAGCGGCGACAGTTGATAGGTTTGCAACAGGAAGATAATTCAGGGCAGTGGTGAGAACAAAGTTAGCAGGGTGGGCAACAATACTATATTATTTGTGGAAATTGACGGTATCCAGATCCCCGACTTCTTTAAGAAGTCGGGGATCTAACTTTTCACCAATGATTTAGAATTGCTATATATCCCACATTCCGCACTTCAATAAGTAGGATGAATAAACTACATAAACAAAAAATGGGCTGATGAGAATTTGAACAATCAAGTAACCAGAAAATAAAGGCTCTCGGTAGTCTTTGAAACATGCTGCCAGTCGTGATGTTATTTCTCTTTTTCTGTCCAGTTCCGCAATTAATGTTAATCCTGCATCCGATGTTACAGGCTCACCCTTGAAATTAACTACAACTGGACATGACTTTACTTGTTCAAATATGAACTGTTCTGGTATACAATCATTTTTACTTGGGGTCATACTTTAAACTGCTGTAATTGTTGTGCAATATACATTTTGGCAGTTTTTAACCCCTACTTCTTCAAGCTTTGTGAGAAATCCGGGATAGTCAGTCTTCTCCGTAGGGGCTACCATCATTGGTAGTTTATGTGCTTTTAACCCCGCACCAGGGCAGTAAGAATTGGTTTCTCAGTTGTCGCCTCACTTACATGGATATCAAGTTGTCATCAGTAGATGATTAAAGTGCGGACTTAGCCCAATAAGGGTTACTCTACCAAAGCCTGGAATCCCACCAAATTATGGGTTTCTCCAGAACGAATCGCACTTACACGTATCTCGGCTCAATACCATTTCGAGTTGTCTCTTCATGACCGTATTTCGGTCTTCTCTTCTTCTTGACTTTTCTCTCAAATCCTTTTAATATTTGTTTGCTGATAATCAGTCTGAACAAGGAGATGAATAATATTACATCTCATTGATATTTGGTATCAATAGTAACTAAGGCAGATTGATGCTAAAACTTAAACAACTTAAACAACTTAAACACAAGATTAATAAACTGATTTTTGGTCGTTATAAACTGAGCTTGTTACAATCTGACTCCTTACCAGCCAGCTATTTCGATCAATTCTACAGCAAAGATCCCGACCCGTGGAAGTACGAGACAAGGGAATACGAAGCTAACAAATATGCTGCGACGATCGCAGCTTTACCCAAAGAGCGCTATCGGTCTGCCTTTGAAATTGGCGGTTCCATTGGCGTTTTAACTGAAAAGCTACAAAAGCGTTGTGACTCACTCCTCTCGGTTGATATGTCACAACTGGCGCAGGATAGAGCAAAAGAGCGCTGTCAGCATCTCTCCAATGTCAAGTTCGAGATTATGCGTGTCCCAGAGCAATATCCCGATGAGATATTTGATTTGACTCTAGTCTCGGAAGTTGGCTATTACTGGAGCTGGAAAGACCTAAAAAAATCTCAACAGTGCATTTTAGAACACCTAGAACCTGGAGGACATCTACTTTTAGTTCATTGGACACCTTATTGGCGTGATCATCCGTTGAGTGGGGATGAAGTTCATAACTCGTTTTTTGAGTTGGCCCCAAATCAACTGCGGCATTTAAAAGGTCAACGAGAGGAAGAATATCGACTTGATTTATTCGAGCGAGTTTAAGAAATGAAGAAGAATTCAGGCTTAATATCCCTGAATTCTATTCGGGGGATATAAGTTCAGCGTGACTCTGCCAGCTTAAAAACTTGGGAGAAAGGCAATACAATCAATGGCACTACTGTAGCTAAATTCCAAAGCCTCATCAAGAAGAAAAATTGGCAAATGAAAAGGAGTCAGAAGTCAGAATTCAGGAGTCAGAATACCCCATGTCTGAAGTCAGGGGTTTCAAGCAAGGAATACTTTTTTCTCCTCCACTTTTTCGCACAGAATTCAATTCTGTTAGCGGATAGCTAAGGTTTAGCCCATTCTGGCTCCTGATTCCTGAATTCTTCTTCGGTAATTCTCCGAGGTCGTAAGCCTGTAGGTAGTATCTGTAGAAATATTTCTCAGAATAAATTAATCAACTTGCTCTCTATTTTTCGATTTGGGGTTCAAATAATATCGAGCGATCGCCACACGTTATGATAAATGATAAATCAACTTTCTCAGATAAACTTACCTTGCTGCTACTATTATCTGGCTTAATTAATGACACGCCCTAGTTTAGGAGGTAACTCTAAATATTCATTTAAAAAAGTTCACTTAAATTAGGTAAATTAACAATAACCATGCTGCAAGTTACTCTATTACATTTTCCCTTTAGTGGCTATACTCTTCAATTAGCAAATCAATTAGTAAATTATGTTGATTTGACATTCATTCACTCAGAAAAAATATATTCTCAATATAAAGATTTTATCGATCCGCGTATTCATATCATTAAAATTGAAAAACCACGTATCCGCAACCCACGCAATATATTTGTAATGTCTGCAATAATGCGAATGATTCGAGAAATAAAACCAGATGTACTGCACGTCCAAGAAAATAACGATCCTTGGTATGATTTAATGCTCCTTGGTAATACAATGCCGCCTTTAGTGACAACAATTCATGATGTATTTGCGCACCCTGGAGATCGCGATCTCATTCCTGGTACCCAATATACTCGCAAAATAGCTTATTATCGTTCCCAACGGTTGATTGTCCATACTAACTTGCTAAAAAATGCTCTTGTCCAGCAATTCCACGTGCCGTCCGCACGAGTTAATGTCTTGCCTCATGGTGAACTAGGTAGTTTGTTTCAATCTTTTTCAGGGAAGAAGATACAGGAACGTGAACCTTATACTTTGCTATTCTTCGGACGCATTTGGCCTTACAAAGGATTAAAATATCTCATACAGGCTCTACCTTTGGTTGCAGAACATATTCCAGAAGTCAAGCTGATTATTGCTGGACAGGGCGAAAATATTGATCACTTATTACAAGCAACTGACAAAAAATACTACGAACTCTTAAGCGGTTTCATACTCAATGAAGACGTAGCACCTTTATTCCAAAGAAGTACAGCAGTAATTCTCCCTTATATTGAATCTTCACAAAGTGGTGTCGCGACGATGGCGTATTCTCTAGGAACACCCGTAATTGCTTCTAATCTTGGCGGTTTAGCGGAGATGATTAGGCATGAAGAAGATGGCTTATTAGTAGAACCCCGTGATGTCCGTGGTCTTGCTAACGCTATTATTCGGCTATTAAGTGATACTCAATTACAACAGAAAATACAAAAAGCAGCTTTAATACGTTGTCAACAAGATTTGAACTGGTCAAATATTGCTGCTCAAACAGTAGATGTTTACCAAAAAGTAGCCATAAAGTAAACCTATAAATCTTAGGTTATGTGCTGGAGCAGTTAGGAAGATTAGAAGAAGCTGTTGCATCCTACGATTGTCAAAAGTATTACTTATTATCTGAGTTTTGAATTCTCTAATTCAGTATTGCTTAATCTGATGTTTTCCTAACTGATTGCAAAATCCTAATTAAATATTATTGAATAACCAGCTTTTTTATGGTGTAAAAAGCTTGAATTCGTATGTGGATAATTTATTTATTTTCTGGTTACTTGATTGTTCAAATTCTCATCAGCCCATTTTTTGTTTATGTAGTTTATTCATGCTACTTATTGAAGTGCAGAATGTGGGATAGATAAATCTGGGCAATCACCGAACAAGGCAAAAATAAAAAGTAAAAAGAAAGAGGAATAAAATCGGTTTGAAGCCCCTGAATTTATTTATAGAAAAGGAAATAAAGATTTGTTTCGTTAGCGTAGCGGCACGAAGTGCGACACGACATGCTGTGAAACAAGGCATCCGTACAAGGCAAAAGTAAAAAGTAGAAAGGCAAAAGAAATATTGAATTTATCTTTCTTTTTACTTTTATCTTTTTACTTGTTTATGCATCCTTTTTAAATCCCCTAGATTTATTTATGGGGATTATCTTTTTACTTTTTACTTTTTAATTTATTCCTTAACACCCTTAAACCACAAATCCTAGAACTACATTTAAAGCTGTACGAATAAATTCCCAGTACTCTAACTCCAGCACACCGACTAAACCCAAAACACGACTATGGTCAACAGCACGAATTTGTCCGATATCTATAAAACGGTCTTGGTCTAGTCCATTATTTGGTGTTGCTTTCACATTCACAACGTAGGGAGCTTGTTTATTTCCAGGTCTAAATGGCATCACAATTGTTAGCAACCCATACTGATTCATGATGTCATTCTGCACAATCAAGCAAGCACGGATTTTTTTTGCTTCAGCCCCCACTGTTGGCTCAAGATTCACCCAACGTATTTCTCCTCGCAGATAAGTTAAATTACTCCCTGGCATTTATGCCATCTCCAACAACACTATCCCAAGCAGCAATTTCAGCTTGATACTCTGGATCTTCAGCATCCTGCTTGAGGGCTGCAATCATTTCTGTTGCCAAAATTCGGCGGCGGTGTTCTGTCAGAAGTGTATTAATATATGCACTACGATTTCCCTGTGCATACTGATCTAGAAATTGTAGAATGTCTTTTTCTAAGGTAATTGTGACCTTTAGCATCTATACTATTTTTTAGCCTTACTATTTAGTATGATTTTATCATCTTACTAGAATTTGCCAAGCCGATGTACTTTAAATATCAATCTTCTGTCTGTAATAACCAAAAGCCGCTATAAGTCATCCCGGAATCATCGGGTTGTACTAACAAAAAATGCAATCCTCGGCAATGCTTTTTTCGTTGTTGATATGTTTGGGCTGCTGTTGTAACTTCTGGATCTTCAAAAGTGGCAACAATCCACCTATCTACTAAGCCAGCTTCTAATACTAAGCCGTCTGGTGCGCCAGAAATGTAGTTTAACGCCACAGGACGGGCTTGCTGTAACCACCGTGCTAGGCGCATCGATTGCCGTCCACCATAAATTACCACACCAGGGACAGGCACTGTTGATGCTAAACCCAAATTGATGGGTTTAAGATATTCTGGGATGTGCAAAATGGGAATGGGGCGATCGCTAAATCTTGTTTCTACATCACTAGCAGCTAGAGTCGCAAAACGCCATTGTTCTCCCCAGAGGTTCTCTGGTAATGGTACTGGGGGTGGTTTATCCAGCGTTGAGGGATACTGCTTTTCTTGTAACCACTGCTTCAGTGCCAAAGTGTGGCGGGTAGGTTCGACATTTATACTTAAATTGCGTCCAGCCGCCTCAATTAAGCTTAGAGACTGAGGACGAAACACCTGGATCGCATCTGGCAATTTTTCACCAGCCGCTAACTCAAGTTGATCTGCAACCCAACTCGAATTTGCTGCTGACTGGAGACAGGTAGCTTCATACTCAAAGCTGCGAGTTGCATCACAAATCAACAACTCCCATAAAATTTGTCCCGATGCATCTTGTGAGGGACGACGATAAAAGTCAACCTGCCAAATTTTCATAAATTGGGAATTGGGAATTGGGAATTGGGAATTGGGCATGGGGCATTGGGAATTGGGAATTGGGAATTGGGAATTGGGCATGGGGCATTGGGAATTATAATCAATGCCCTATGCCCCATGCCCAATTTAAATAGCTTGAATCCACTCTTTGACAGAATATTCAGTCCAGATGCCATTTTTCCAGTAGGGATCGTTTTCAATCAACTGGCGCACAGTGGCTTCGTCTTCGGCTTCGTAAATTCCAAAAACTTTTGTAACATCTTTGGTGGGGCCAATGGTAATCAGCACACCGGATTCTTTCTGTTTTGCTAATCCGTCTAAATGAGCTTGACGGTGGGGGGTGCGTTTTTCGAGAACGTCTTCGCAGTAAGTTCCCCAGAGTACATATTTAGGCATAATTCCTTGTTAGTCCTACTAACTGGTTAAGAAGATTTTGATGATGATTCTTCGCCATTACCTACGATAAACTAAGTTAGCTGTACTTAAACTAGCTTGTCTTCATAATGGTTTCTACCTTTCCCAATTCATCTTCTGTCGATCTATCTCGCATCCGACTGGCAATTCGCTCATTGCAACCGCAATTAGTAGAATGGCGGCGGCGATTGCATCAACAGCCAGAATTGGGTTTTCAAGAAAAACTGACGGCTGAGTTTGTATCACAAAAGCTTCAAGAATGGGGAATTGAGCATCAAACTGGTATTGCTGACACTGGTATTGTTGCCACTATTAAGGGCAACAAACTAGGCACAGAGAAAGTTTTAGCGATTCGGGCAGACATGGATGCTTTGCCAATCCAAGAACTTAACGAAGTGCCCTACAAATCGCAGCATGATGGAGTGATGCACGCTTGTGGACATGATGGACATACTGCGATCGCATTAGGTACAGCTTACTATCTTCAGCAGCATCGCCAAAACTTCTCCGGTATCGTCAAAATTATCTTTCAGCCAGCAGAAGAATCACCAGGAGGCGCAAAGCCGATGATTGAAGCTGGAGTTCTGAAAAATCCTGATGTTGACGCAATTATTGGTTTGCACTTGTGGAATAACTTACCCTTGGGAACAGTGGGTGTACGGGCTGGGGCGTTGATGGCTGCTGTAGAGTGCTTTAACTGCACAATTTTGGGCAAAGGTGGACACGGCGCACTACCCCATCAAACTGTTGACTCCGTAGTCGTTGCTGCCCAAATTGTAAATGCTCTGCAAACCATTGTCGCTCGGAATGTGAATCCTATTGATTCAGCTGTGGTAACGGTGGGCGAACTTCATGCTGGAACCAAGCGGAATGTGATTGCTGATACAGCGAGAATGAGTGCTACTGTCAGGTATTTTAATCCTAGTTTGAAAGGCTTTTTTAACCAGCGTGTCGAGCAGATTATTGCTGGAATTTGTCAAAGTCATAGTGCGAGTTATGACTTGGAATACTGGTCACTTTATCCACCAGTAATTAATGATATTAAGATAGCAGAATTAGTGCGAACTGTAGCAGAAGAAGTGGTAGAAACGCCGTTGGGAATTGTGCCAGAATGCCAAACTATGGCTGCTGAGGATATGTCCTTTTTCTTGCAAGAGATTCCTGGTTGCTATTTCTTTTTAGGTTCTGCGAATCCAGAGAAAGATTTGGCCTATCCTCATCATCATCCCCGATTTGATTTTGACGAGACGGCATTGGGAATGGGTGTCGAAATATTTGTTAGATGTGTGGAGAAGTTTTTTAGTTGAGGCTTGGAAAACCTTCATCGAAGGTATTGAACAACTTTACTCAAACTATATTCAAATCTAATCAGATATAGTCTTTTTAGGCTTTGGTAATTTTGCAATCCACGCCCTAACGACATCAGAATTTGATACTCCCCTCTCCGTGTTCTCTGCGCCTCTGTGGTTAGTTACTCCCCAACTAGTCGTAATTGCGTCCTAGAGACGTTGTATTACAACGTCTCTTATTACATTATTCGTCGTCTCAACAGTCTGTCTTTATGAAAAAGAAAATAGTTCTAATCTTACTATTTCCTAGACTGAATTGCCTTGATTAACTCATAAAAAGGTTGCCAATTATCCTCTTGAGCAATTGCTTCCCAAGTAGACTCAATCACAGGTCTTAATAATACCGTTTTTGGATTATGAACAGCTAGAGTCTGAGCAATTACATCGGTGTTCTTGGTATCCAAATCGTTCAAAATTTTATGGTACAATATACACCAATCATCAAAAATTCCTGATGCACCCGGTACTGGAACAATATCTGAACTATTCATCACAAAACCTGGTTCATCTCGCCATTTAGATGAAAAAGTCCGAGCCATCTCATAAAAGAATTGGTGATAACCAACTTGGCTCTCTTTCAAAAATTCAATCGTTAGATTCAATAGTTCCAATGCTTCTGGATGCGGCAAATTATCAAAACCTAACTTTTTCAACATCAAAGAACTGTATTCAGCTTTATAATACTCATCAAACTTAGCTAATCCAGCTTCCATTTCGGCTTTATCAATAATTGCCTTTAAAGGTTCCTGGAGCATTTGTAAATTCAAGTGGCAAATACTTGGTTGATTCCCGTAACAATAACGTCCATAATAGTCAAAATATGCAGCTATAAAGGATGGGTTATAAGTCGGGATAAACGCATAAGGGCCATAGTCAAAACTCTCTCCAGTAATCGACATATTGTCAGTATTCAGAACTGCATGACAAAAGCCCGCCGCCATCCACTGCGCTACTAATTCTGCAACTCGTTTAACTAATTCGGCGTAAAACAGAACATATTTATCTTCTTCACTACTTAAGTGTTGATAATATTGCTCAATTACGTGGTCTAATAACTTCTTAGTTAAATCTGGACGCTGGAAATAATGCAGTCGCTCAAAAGTACCAAACCGAATATGAGAACTGCTCATTCTAATCATCACAGATGAGCGGGTAGGTGAAGGTTCATCGCCTCGCCACAGAGGTAAACCTGTTTCAATCATGCTCAAACAGCGCGAGGTTCGTACACCCAAGTGGTGTAGTGCTTCCGCAGCCAGAACTTCCCGCACCCCACCTTTAAGCGTGAGCATACCATCGCCACCACGGGAGTAGGGCGTTCTCCCAGAGCCTTTTGTGCCAAAATCGTACAATTCGCCATCAGTGGCGCGTACTTGCCCATAGAGAAAGCCTCTGCCATCACCCAACTGTCTGTTATATTCACCAAATTGATAGCCGTGGTAACGTAGTGCTAACAAGGGTTTGCGCCCCTGAAACCGGCCAAAAGCTGTGATGAAATCTTCGTCTTTGACTGCTTGGGTGTCTAAACCTAAAAGAGGTAATAGTGCATCGTTACGCCAGCGCAAGAGGTGTTGGGGAAATTCTTCTGCTGCAACCTCGTCGTAGTAGTCATCGCCTAGAGATTCTAAGGCGCTTTCGTAGTTGAGGGAGAGAAGAGGATTGCTAGAATTTTTGTAGTTTGGGGTTTCAGCCAGAGTCATTACGAGCAAAGCTTAATTCATTCTTCCCTTAATAGTACCTCTGGCTTCAGCATCAGCATAGACGCAAAAAGCGACTCATATCTAAAATATGGCAGCGTCACCATCAAAATCTAGAGCGGATAATGAATAAAGTTTTGCAGTTCCAGAAAAAATTAACTCAATTAGGTATTTTAGACGCTACATTTGAGGTTTTTGGTTCAGAATCACACTAGTATCAATTAAAACCTTGCTTGAGTAAGAAAGATATTCAAGTGTTTGAGTCTAGTAGTCTGTCAAGAAATAATTGACGAATAAATCTTCTGTAGAGACGGCGATTTATCGCGTCTTTCTAACCGTCAAAATGGGTTTGACAGACTACTAGATACAATATTACGCTACCAAGTGAATATAAAAACTTTCTATTAGAAATTGGCAATGGTGGTGCGGGGCCAGGATATGTATTATCGGGGATTGAAATGAAGATGTCATCCCAGAAAAACTATACCAAGATAACTATGAAATTCTCTCTAAACCTTTTTCTTTAACAGAAGCGTAGAATGATTTGGATTTGATTGTCAAGAATAAGTAAGTGGGTCAAATTAAATATCAAACCTCACCCTGCCTCCGGCTTCCCTCTCCGATACTTTGGAGAGGGATTGAGGGTGAGGTTTGATCTTATATTTAATTATCCCTACCTACTTACTGAGGAGCAGCCTTTGAGTTTTGATGATTGGTATGAAGACTGGCTTAACCGAAGTTTGCATCAAATTCGCCAGTCTTCGGAAACTTAACCTTAATTAAATCAAACTGGGCTTTTTACTTTTTCATTGGTTGTGATGGTGGTTGAGTAATACCTACAGAGTTTGGTGTTGGTTGCGATGCCTGTGAAGAGAGAATTTGTTTTACTTGCTGGTTATACGCTTGCAAAATTGATTGAACCTGTTTTTCTTGAACTTGATTCAAATCCAAAGTTTTTAACACCATCCTGATTCTCTGGCGTGATTGTAGTGCTGCCTTAAATTTAGTATCTTGGGACGGGTTTAATAGAGCCTCAATATCTTTATCTCTTTGCTGACGTGCTACTTCGATTTGTTGACGCTGTTGGCTTGTGAGTTTGATTTTTTGGTGTGTTGTAGCACTATTCTGAGTTGTTAACGCTGGAGTAGTGGGAGTGGCGGAAGTGGGAACTGGTGCTGCCAAAACTACTCCGTGCAATATGGTAGCAAAAGCGAAGGTAGCAGAAAATACAGATAAGCCCTTTATAGAATTAATAGACATTTTGAAAAACTCCTCAATCATCTAAAAAAATGCACCCATTGGCTGATAAGCCAGAGGGTGAACAAATATTACTCTCGCATTTGCTTGTGGAGTTATTGTGTATTTATTATGGATTTACTATGAATTTTTAGATGTTGCGAACTTACGTCTCAAATTTGTTAATTAGCTGTGTATAAATAAATATAATACACAGATAATCAAGTTCTCAAATAAGTCCAGTATCTATACAGAGTTAGAGAATAGCTGCTTAAAATTTTGGTGCTTGCCAGTTAGAATTTGTGAAACTTGTCATAATATGATCTTCCCATTGCCCATTAATTAGCAAATAGTCTCTAGCATATCCTTCAATAACAAAACCAAGTCTTTTTAAGACATTGCCACTACGCCGATTGTGAGGCATATAATTAGCCATAACTCGGTGAAAATTTAACTCTTTAAAGAGATATTCAGTTGCAGCTTTTAGCCCTTCTGTCATATATCCTTTACCTTGTTTACTTTCAGCAAGGCTATATCCAACATAGCAAAAATGAGCGGCTCCTCGGGCAAAATTACTAAAATTGACCGTTCCAATAATTACGGTAGGATTTTTTTTGGTAAAAATAAATAGCTTTAATGATTGCCCATTAATAAATTCTAAAAAACTATTCTCTATCTGATACTGCCAATATTCTTCAGTGAAAAAACCATCAACCCATAGAGGGTAAAATGGAGTGAGATAGATTTTGTTATAAATAAAGTATTTGAGAATTTGGGGTATATCTTCATGAATCCCCGCTCGTAATAATAGGCGATCGCTAGTAATTAGTGGCAATTCTGATATCATAATCGACGGGAGCTATTCCCAGCACATTCTCTAAATTTTATAAATTGTCTCATACCTCCGGTTTAGCAGAGCAGTTAAAGGGTAGGGGCAATTCGTGAATTGCCCCTACTGGGTGTATTTTTGCCTAATTCCTAACTCGGAACTGTTTTGCCCACTGCCCTGTACAATAGACAGCGTAAGTATTTTTACTGCTAATCTGCCATTCCACCAAAATCTTGATAAGCTGATGTCTAATATCTAGAGCGGAAGGATTGAGAGCCAATGGGTGATAAAGCACAGTGCGGGGCGTAACTTGGATAAAATCGCTTTGCCCAAACGCTGTACCGCAGGAAATTCAACCAAAAGAAAGCTCAAGATTCAACCCAGTCTACAAGAAGGATAGTGATGTGGTGGCAATACGCTACGATTGGCAGGAATTAGAGATTCGGGCGATATACAATATGCCATTGCTAGAGCTTATTTATCAAGCTGCTAGCGTGCATCGCCAATATCATGACCCAACAAAAATACAAGTTTGTAAGCTTATATCCATTAAAACGGGGGGTTGTCCAGAAGATTGTAGCTACTGTGCCCAATCTTCGCGCTATAAAACAGAGGTAAAAGCAGAAGCACTCCTAGAGAAGGAAACGGTAATTAACATCGCCCAGAAAGCTAAAGAAACTGGTGTTAGTCGCATCTGCATGGGTGCTGCTTGGCGGGAAGTCCGGGATAACTCACAATTTGAGGAAGTTCTGGAAATGGTAAAGGATGTAACCGCAATGGGTTTAGAAGTGTGCTGCACTCTGGGTATGTTGACGGCAAATCAAGCCAGGAAACTGGAAGAAGCGGGACTTTACGCCTACAACCATAACTTAGATACCTCGCAGGAATATTACAACACAATTATTACCACGAGAACTTATAGCGATCGCTTGAATACAATTGAGAATGTCCGGCAGACTAATGTTACCGTATGTTCCGGCGGTATTCTTGGTTTAGGCGAAACCGTCGATGACCGGGTTGGGATGTTACAAACTCTGTCAAATTTACATCCGCATCCAGAGTCAGTACCAATTAATATTCTTTCACAAGTACCAGGCACACCCTTAGAAAATCAGCCTGATGTCCCTGTTTGGGATATTGTGCGAATGATTGCCACAGCCAGAATTCTAATGCCAGCTTCTGATGTGCGTCTTAGTGCTGGTAGGGCTAGACTTTCTGAAGTTGAACAAGCTTTCTGCTTTATGGCAGGAGCCAATTCTATATTTTCCAGCGACGACAACAAAATGTTGACAGTGACAACTCCCTGTCCAGATTATGATAGCGATCGAGAAATGCTGAATTTACTTGGTTTGGGGATGCGTCCACCTTCCCAAAGACAGGAAAAAGTAGCAAGTCCAGCTGTTGTCGGATAAATATCTTCAATCAGGGATGGGTGTCTCACCCGTCCCTGACTGAGGGCAGGCAAGATGCCCGCCCCACAAGAGTCTTGGTTAAATTATCTTGGCAGTCCGCAGACCGAACAACAGACCGACTGATAAACCAAAGAATAAAGCTAAAAAGCCGATGTAAGCTGCAATTGCAAACATTTATTTTTCTCCACAATACTTCCTAAATCTATTGAATCATTAGTTGTTGAAGATTGGGCATTGGGCATTGGGCATTGGGCATTGGACATTGGGCATTGGGCAAAGAGGAGAATTAAAATTACCATTACTTCTTTCTCCACTGCCCCCTGCCCCCTCCTCCCTTGCTTCTTCCCAATTCGCAATTCGCAATACCCAATTCCCAATGCCCAGATTGCGATAGAATACTGCCCACGGGCGCTTCTTTGGGGTTAAGCAATGACTTCTGTAATTAATGTAAATTTACCAGAGCGGTCTTATGAGATTGCGATAACTTCGTTGAGCGACGCTAACGCATCTTCGAGTTTAGATCAACTCGGTCAACAGATGGCCAATTTGAAACTAGGCAAGAAAGTACTGCTAGTTTCTAATCCGACGATTTTTAAGCATTATGGCGAAAGAGCAATTACATCCCTGAAATCTGCTGGATTTGAAGTTGCTAGCTGCACCTTACCACCTGGTGAACGCTACAAAAACCTCAATTCCATCCAAAAACTCTACGATGTCGCCTTAGAAAACCGCCTAGAACGTTCTGCTACGATGGTGGCTTTGGGCGGAGGTGTGGTTGGCGATATGACTGGCTTTGCCGCCGCAACCTGGCTGCGCGGTATTAATGTTGTGCAAGTGCCTACAACTCTCTTGGCGATGGTAGATTCGGCAATTGGTGGCAAAACTGGCGTAAATCATCCCCACGGTAAAAACTTGATTGGGGCATTCCATCAGCCGCGTCTAGTATTAATTGACCCAGATGTGTTAAAAACCCTTCCTATGCGCGAGTTTCGGGCAGGAATGGCAGAAGTTATTAAGTACGGTGTAATTTGGGATGCTGAATTGTTTGCCCAGTTGGAAGCAAGTAAACGGCTTGACCAACTTCGCTATGTAAAACCTGAATTAATAAAGACTATATTAATGCGCTCTTGTCAAGCGAAAGCTGACGTTGTTAGCAAAGATGAGAAAGAAGGCGGATTACGGGCGATTCTCAACTATGGGCATACCATCGGTCATGCAGTAGAAAGTTTGACTGGTTATCGTTTAGTGAATCACGGTGAAGCGGTGGCCATTGGCATGGTAGCAGCCGGTCAAATTGCCGTGGAATTGGGAATGTGGCAAAAGGAAGACACCGAACGTCAAAATGCTTTAATTCAAAAAACAGGTTTACCGACTCAGTTACCATCTGGGGTGGATATTGAAGCAATTATTGAGGCGTTGCAGTTAGATAAAAAAGTCAAAGCAGGAAAAGTGCGATTTGTTTTACCAACAGAGATTGGTGTAGTTACAGTTACCGACGAAGTGCCATCAGATATTATTCGGCAAGTGTTGCGAGGAATGTAAACAATTTCAAGAAGAATTCAGGAGTCAGAATTGAATTACGAATTACGAATTATTGAGCCATGATACTCCAAGCCAAAAATCAATTAACTGTGCAAGAGTTCCTAAATCTTCCACCAGGTGAAGGAGACATAACTTATGAACTTGTTGATGGTCAAGCAATTCCTAAAATATCACCAAAATTTTTTCACGCAAAACTTACCCGTGTCCTTCTCAATTTGATTGAGAAATCGTGCGAGGGAAAAGGAGAAGTTTGCCCGGAATGGTCTATTGCATTAACTCGTCGGGGGCAAGATTGGATGCCAATTCCCGATATTTTGTACATTTCTTATGAAAGTTTACCGTCCAACTGGGATGAAAACGAAGCTTGTCCTGTTCCTCCCGATTTGGTGATTGAAATTATTTCACCTGGACAAAGTTTTGGACAAATGGCAGCTAAAGCCAAAAACTATTTGGATGCTAAAGTTCTACGGGTGTGGGTGGTAGATAGTAAAGTCAGAAGTATTACTGTTTTTTATCCAGATGCAGCACCACAAACTTATATGGGAGACGAATTACTTACAGATTCCCTATTCGAGGGACTGGAATTTACTGTTGAGCAGGTGTTTCAAAAGGCTAGAATACCATTAAATGCTGCAATACCTTCGCCAAAACCTTAGACATCTCCAGAAAAGGCGTAGGGACAATTCATGAATTGTCCCTACAAAGCGTTTCAGATAATGCATATTTAATTTTCGGAGATGTCTCTTAGATAACGGCTAAATTATTCAAGCTGCCTTTATAGCCACTAATCTCAATCACTGCATCTGTGAGCGCAGAGAATCCATTAGTGTTATCATTGAGTGCCAGAAAAGTCTGCTGATGATTGCCTGTACCGAGGGTAAAAGTTGCCGCACCTTTAGCCACAAAAGCAGTTGCAGTCAATATCTGTTGTACATCCAAAAGATTTAGACTCGCAACAGTGCCAAGTTGAACTAAATTAGCAGCGCTAACTGCATACAGCCCATCAATTTTATCTTCACAAATATTCAAGTCAGTTATTTTATCAAAGCTAGACAGCAACGAATCACTCAGACTACTGAACACAAATTTATCAGCGCCACAACCGCCCGTAATGGTATCACGCCCAGCGCCACCATTGAGGATGTCATTACCATTACCACCAACTAATTTGTCATTTCCGGCTAATCCAAAGAGTTTATCGTTGCCGTTTTTGCCGAAAATTCGATCGTTACCAGCCCCACCACTGAGTTCATCTGCACAGTTACCACCCTTTAAGGTAATGTTTGGCACATTTGCTTCTGTAGTGGTATTGCTGATTAATTGACCGTTGGTATCATACAGATAAGTAGTAACTGCATCAGTAATGCCATCACTGTTGTTGTCAATATCTGCGGAAATTAGTTTGTTATTGCGATCGTAATTGAAAGTGGTAATCTCGTCAGGGATGCCATCATTATTTTTGTCAGCAACCTGTGCAGCGAGTTTGCCGTTAGCGTTGTAACTGTAAGCGGTAACTTCATCAAAGATGCCATCACGATTATTGTCAATTTTTTGTGATGTCAGCTTGCCGCTAAAATCGTAGCTGTAGATGCCAATTGCATCAATTACACCATCATTGTTGAAGTCATAGCTGGCGGATGCGCGTCCATAAGTATAGGTTGTGGCAAAATCAACTTTGCCGTCGCCGTTGCTGTCAAGACTATAGGATGTTTGGTTGCCGTTGGTATCATAAGTAGAGGTGTAGACAAAATCAACTATGCCGTCGCCGTTGTTGTCTCTGCTAAAGGATGTCTGGTTGCCGTTAGCATCATAAATATAGGTGTAGACAAAATCAACTATGCCGTCGCCGTTGTAGTCAGGGCTATATGATGTCAACTTGCCGTTGGCATCATAAGTAGAGGTTTCGACAGAATCAACCTTGCCGTCGCCATTGTTGTCAACGCTATAAAATGTCCGGTTGCCGTTGCTATCATAAGTAGAGGTTTCGACAGAATCAACTATGCCGTCGCCATTGTTGTCAACGCTATAAAATGTCCGGTTGCCGTTGGCATCATAAGTAGAGGTTTCGACAGAATCAACTATGCTGTCGCCGTTTTTGTCAACGCTATAAAATATCCGGTTGCCGTTGGCATCATAAGTAGAGGTTTCGACAGAATCAACTATGCCGTCGCCATTGTTGTCAACGCTATAAAATGTCCGGTTGCCGTTGCTATCATAAGTAGAGGTTCTGACATAAGAATCAACTATGCCGTCGCCGTTTCTGTCAACGCTATAGGATGTCTCCTTGCCGTTGGCATCATAAGTATAGGTTTGGACATAATCAACCTTGCCATCGCCGTTGTAGTCAACGCTAGTGGATGTTTGGTTGCCGTTGGCATCATAAGTAGAGGTTTGGACAAAATCAACTATGCCGTCGGCGTTTCTGTCAACGCTATAGGATGTCTCCTTGCCGTTGGCATCATAAGTAGAGGTTTGGACAGAATCAAGTATGCCGTCGAGGTTGTTGTCAACGCTATTGGATGTCCGGTTGCCCTTGGCATCATAAGTAGAGGTTTGGGCAGAATCAACTACCCCGTCGCCGTTTCTGTCAGATATAGAGAATATCTGGTCATAGCGGTAGGTAATAACTGAGTCTATTATGCCATCACTGTTGTTATCTGTCCTCTCAGATATCACTTTGCCATCAACATCGTAAGTGTAAGTTGTGGTTGAGGTCATAAATTAGTCTTCCTTATCTATTTGATTCCAGTTGTATATACGATGTGTTTTAATTACACATCGCTATGCTCTGCAAAATCTTTTTACAATGATGATACATTATTGTTAGATATCTTTTTGCTGCATCATTCATCAGTAAACTAAAAAGTTTTTCTCTAAATAGCGATCGCGCAAGCGTATGTAACTTATAAAATTTGTACATAGCAAGTATTCTAAGTAGCAGACATAAGATAGATTATGATTACTTATAATTAGCTAGCTGATGATGGTCAATATTAACCTGATTGGATGTAAACGCTTTCAACTACTTGATATTTACGCTCAATAGCTTGTGATAAAAAGGCTAACATCTGTTTGAGTATGAAAAATTTGCTATAAATTAATCGGCTGCCTTTCCTTTTAGGACTAATTCTAAGCCAAAAGTAGATTAAGCCAAATATTAACTAAAAGAAAGGAGATACCAACAAATAGTAATCTCAATACTGGATTTTTATTATTCGTTCTAATTCGACAAATATTTTTAAGCCGATAGCTACTCTTGATGTCAAATCTTTTGCGATAATCTTGATAGATGTAATCTAAATTGTTTTTAATTTTGTAAATAACATAAACAAAGTACACGGGTAGGGGCACAACATGTTGTGCCCCTACGATGATCTATACCTCACCAAGTTGCAATCTGCTGTAATTGGGAAAAATTGAGCAATCCAGATATCTGTCGCGTACAGTTTATCAATAAGGAGTTAAGAATTTTACTCTTAACTCCTGCCTCTCTTCCAACTCTTTTAATTTCCTTGCAATGGAGCATTTAAGACTTTCTCAATGCGATCGCGTGTTTCTAGTAAGTGCGCTTTGGTGTATTCATCCTCGGAATTTACCCCTTTGAGTTTCTCATCCAACTGTTTGAGTTTATACCAAGCTAGAGTCCGAGCATCTTCTGGGACATTTTTTTTTCGCAACACCATAGCAGTTAAAATGTCCAAGTATTGGCGCTGCAAGCCTCGCCGTAAGCTGGTAATCTTCATTGGTTTACCTTTTGGTTTAATTACCTCCGTCCAAATACCTGACTGCAAAGTGTCAAATAGTTCTGGTAGAGTCAATGCATTTTCCGGCTTAGTTTTAAGTTCAATATCCTTGAGGCGAGAGAGGCGATCGCCTGAGAGTAAATCTCGCAGCACAGAACCCTGCATAAGTAGCACCAAGTCATGAATTGGAAAATCTAAACGCCCAACTTGCGGATAACTTCCCCAATGTCGCCAACGAGAAGGTGCTAACTTATTCAGTAGTTCTGGTGAAAAGCTCAAGGCATCTTCCGCAAACACATATTTTTGTAGCGTTTCTAAAGCTTGCCGTTGTTCTTCAACTGGTACTGGTTCAAATGGTAATCGGTGTTGCCCAACTCCAGAGGGAATCTCGCTAGGGTGAATACGATAGAAAGACTGTCCCCCGATGTATTTAGTCGTATAGTATATTTGCTGAAAATAGTTATCCAGTACTGTGCTAAAACGTTCGCTAATATCACTGTAACTATCACCAGCCAATGGGTAACGCTTATCAAGACGTTCCCACATTACCCGCGAATTATTTAACTGCCACTGAGAATAAAGCAGCACATTACTACTGTTATCCCAAGCATCAGCTGTTGGGTCAAGGTCATACACATCTTCATCTGTAGAATAACTCAACTCTCGCTTATAGGATTGTGCAGCAATTTCTTCCAAAATTGGCTTTTCAGCGATGGGGGTTGATGTCTGAATTGGGATGTAGCCGTACTTAATCGCCCATTCATCATAAGGCCCCACCATACTAGGAAAATAATCTCCCTGTTTTGTCCCTTGAGGGGCAATATTTGGAGGAATATAGTCCATTACGGAAGTTGTCAGACCTTTATTTTTGGTAATTTCCGTATTATTCATCTCCTGGGGGGGTAGCAGAGTACTACCACGGAAGTTATGGCGTAAACCAAGAGTATGTCCAACTTCGTGAGCGATAATTAAACGTAAATATTGATTGATATATTCTTTCACCTGATCTGGAGTTGCCATTGTATCAGGCAGTAGTGACATCGCCAGTGAACCGAGAGCAAACTGGTTAGCAGCTTCCATCCCATAGCATAAATCGTACTCTCCTGCCATTTTAGATAAACTATTCAACAACCCTTGTTGCCCCTGCATCTGCTTGGGTACAGCATTGTTTTTGCCATCTAAACCATTGGCGCAAAGTAGACGATTTTGCATCAAAGCTGATAAGGTAGTCTGGCTTTGTGCCTGACTGGGTTGGACAATTTTGCGATACTCACTCTTAAGTGCCCGGATAAAGCTGGCATCTACGAGAATGTCTGCATCCAAAATTTCCCCTGTCAAGGGGTTAACGCGGGATGGCCCCATTGCAAAATAACCATCGACTGTGTTAATCCAGCGAATTGTGTTGTAACGAATATCTGCTGGGTCCCATGTTGCATCGTCAGGCATTTGGCGGACTTCAATTGCATCCTTGAATCCCGCTTTGAGAAAGGCTTTATTCCACATCAGGATGCCTTCTTTCATCGCATCGCGGTACTCTAAAGGCACAGCGTTATCAATCCAAAAAACAATCGGTTTTTTGGGGCGAGAAATTACTGCCTTCGGGTCTTGTTTTTCCAAATCCCAACGATTTATGTAGCGGACAAAAGAATCGCCGCGATCGTCTTTGGATAAATCTTGGTAGGCGGTGATGAAATAGCCAATGCGATCGTCAGCAATGCGCGGTCGATAACCTTTATCAGGTAGTTGGGAGAGACTATAATGGACACGCAGGGTAAAGCCCCTGTTGTCAGGTAGCGATACAAGGTTGGCTATTTCGGTTTCACCGCTAGCAGCACCAGAGAAATTTAAAACTGACTCAATTTCTAAGTTTTGAGGAAAAGCTTTAGCAGTACCGAAATAAGACTGATCTGTAGTTTTTGGGACTCCTAAACTTGCAGCTAATCCACCTAAATCTGTCAGTAATAAATCGCCCAAATCTACGAGAATAGTTTTGCGTTGTGGATGAATGCTTTTTATGGCAATGCTGTAGAGAACAGAATCACTAAAAGACCGGACTAGCGATCGCACTTGTGGATCTCCCTCACGAGTGCGAAAATTGACGTTGCGGATAACAAAGTTTAATTTATCATTTACCCGTTGGAAATAAAACAAAAAATCTTGCAGAGGCATACCACTGTAAATACCTCGTTCGCCAATGCCCGATTCCAGAGTTGCCGTAGCTAAATAATTCTTATTAAGTTGCTCTGGCTTAATTTCTAAATAAATTTTATTCTTTTCTTTATTGCGATAAAGAGTGAACAGCCCCCCTGACTTTTGGGTTCCTTTCACTACTTCATCAAACACCTCTAACTCCTCCTTTGCTGTTGGTGTTTTAGTAGGTTTAGGCTTTTCTGTGGGTTTTGCAACTTGTAAAAATGGTTGTTCGGATGCTTTTTTAGGATCTTTTACTATCCAAATAAACGGTTGAGGCTCTGCAAGTTTATTTTGATTAACCACCCAAACTTGCCCTGACGGTAGCCTCTGTTTCTGAGGAATATTAATATTATTTAATGATAATGCTGAAATATTAGTTGCAGAAGTTTCTGTCGTTAACTGACTATTGGCTTTAACTACGGCTTCTACAACCCGCACAGCCTTATGGTTAGCTGAAAATTCTGTATCAGCTCCATTCACAGCCAGGGACTTGGCGTTAGCCGTTGCTATTCCTAAAAACAACCCATGTAACAAAATAATATAAAAGGTTAATCTGTTGTTCATCGCATCAATTTCCCCGATCAAGATACCGTAGTTAACTTTTAACTTCTGCGAAGCTATATAGCCTGCTTTTTACCAATTCTGTTAGCTGCTTCAGATAAAGCAGCTAACTTTAGACTCAGTTTTTGTTGCCATTTTTCTACCTTTGTTACACTCTTGTACAGGATGATTTTTCCTAACAGTTGTGTCTCTTACAAATAGTAAGTATTATTTTTATACCAGATTAAGCTAAAAATCTTTTAATTTGCATCCTCAAAAAAATGAATCTCTTGTGGGGTAAGCATTTTGCCCGCCCTAGCTGTGCAAATTAAATGCGCGATCGCTTAGTAAATATCTGGGAAAGAAAGTATAACAAATTAGCCAAAGTAGAAAAACTACTTGCTTTTTGAAAGATTTTTTCCGATGAAACTTTACTCGCATCAAGAGAAGAAGCTTGAGGTAACTATGGGTTAGACAGAAGTCGGCATCCAAGAACGCCATTTGTATAGCCCATCATAGATATGCCAACACATGATATTTTTCGTGTAGTATTTATTGATACTATTTATTTTTGGCAATGATAAGCAAAGTAGCACAGAAAAAATTTTAGTTCAAAATTATCAAAACAGTAATTAAAATGTAACAACGGACACGGAAATGTCAACATATTTATCTCAAGTCTGGCAACTGCTGAGAAATTATGTAAGGGATGTAAGGTTACAAAAGATGCCAAAGACGACATCTGTGGAAACTGAAGCAGTTTTACCCCTAGCAAAAAGTATTAAAGAACTAGACAAAAGTGGTAAATTTACTCAAGATAATTTGCATGAAGATTTATGGTTTCAAAGACTGCAAGAAAGCTTAGAAAAATGGACAATACCAAAGAGTGATTGGAGTTCTAAGATAGGCGATCGCACATTAGACACGCCACCATCAGAGTTATATATGAGAGGGTACGTAGGCGTAGCCCATCGTGGACATCGCCAGATGCATACAGAGATTTATGATTTACTAGGCAATGGAGCGCTAAAACCAGAAATAGTCCAACAAATAATTCAATTTGTTGTGTCTAATCAAAAAATTAGCCTAGAAGTACTTTTCTGGCAGCTAGAAGATTTTTATCGTCGTTGGTGTCAAGGAGAATTTATCGATGGGACACCAGATGATAACCTACCTCAGAAAACAAGGTTAAAGCTAGCGGCACAAAATATTGCTCTTGGGTTGAGACAGGTAGACATATATACAGGGCTAAATGTACTTATTTTACTGTTAGAGTTACACCGCTATGCCCAAGAGCAAGACGAACTCAAACAAAAAATCACCTTCTATCCATCAGAACAACCCGATACAGACAATTTTTTCACATCCCAACTACTACGGATCGTCAACTATAGCGATGCCCTAGAAATTGGTAACTTTAGCAGTATAGTCGGGCAATTTCTCAAAGGCGGTAACTTTCGCAGTGCTTACTTAGGCGATGCCAACCTCACCGGGGCAGACTTTAGCGGTGCTGACCTCAGCCTTGCTTATCTCGGCGATGCCAACTTAACTGGCGTAAACTTCATCGGTGCTAACCTTAGCGGTGCAAACCTTGGCGATGCAAACCTCAGTGGTGCAAACCTCAGTGGTGCTAACCTCAGTGGTGCCGACCTCAGCAGCACAAACCTTAGTGGTGCTAACCTCACCTGTACCAATCTCAGCCGCGCCGATCTCAACCGCGCCGACCTCAACAGCACCAACCTTAGCCGCGCCAACCTCAGCCGCGCCGACCTCAGCCGCGCCGACCTCAACAGCACCAACCTTAGCCATGCTGACCTGAGTCATGCCATCCTTTTTGGTGCAAATCTAAGTGAAGCTAACCTCAACAGCGTTAACCTTAACCATGCTGATCTCTGCCGCGCCGACCTCAGTGGTGCTGATTTGAGTCATGCCATCCTCAACGGTACTAACCTCAGCGACACAATTCTTTTCAGTACGAATCTTAGTGATGCCATCCTCATCGCTGCTGACCTCAGCTATGCCAAACTTAATGGTGCTAAACTTAATAACGCTAAACTTAACGGCGCAATGTTTTTAGGTGCAGACCTGAGTGGCGTAGACCTGAGTCGGGTGATTCTCAGTGAAGCCGATCTCAGTGGGGTGATTCTCAGCGAAGCCGACCTCAGTGATGCTGACCTCTCCGACGCTATCCTTTTCGGTACAGACTTCAGTTATGCCAATCTTAATAGGGCTAACCTCAGTGGCAGTAATCTCAGTGGTGCTATTCTGAATGGTGCGAATCTGAGCAACAGTGACCTCAGCTTTGCCATTCTTGGTGGTGCAGACCTTAGCGATGCCAATATGGAAAAAATGACCTGGGGCAAAAAGCAGCAGTGGGAGGGTGTGCGCGGATTAGAGAAAGCAGTTAATGTACCGGAGGCATTAAAAGAAGAACTGGGATTGAATTGAGGAGACGTGGAGACATCTTTACTTTTTGCTCTTTAGGCTAAATCAACTGTCATTCTATTTCCTTACCTTGGGGCGGGAAACTTTTCTTAACTTGACGCTAATTGTAAGATTCCCACCCTGCTTGTGTAAATTAAATACTCAACTGCTTACTAAATCGAGCTTTCCCTAACTTTTAGGGGGTTATTTTTGACACCTTGCCCTTAGTTCACCTATAGGAATCCGGTTTGATTTCTGAAAATATACGTAGTAACGCATCAAACCCTTGAGAATAGTGCGTTACGAATTCCGTTCTAAGCTGAAAATCATCTAAATTGAATAATCAAATCAAATAAAACTCTTGTGGGGTAGGAATCTTGCCCGCCCTAATCATACAAATTAAATGCAGAACAGCTTAAGACACTCTACAATACCTAACTTTGTTCAAAAATCAAATAGTAATCCTATAGTTTGCGTGATTTACTTACACTAACTTTAAATTAACGGTGTAGTATGAGTGTCCAGTTGAACAAGTGTCCAGTTGATTCCAAGATTTCCTTCAAGTATTATTATGTAATGGCTATAATCTGAACTGGTTTCTTTTGTTGCCTAACAACAGATTCCTATATGCAAAGCGCAAAAGCGTCTTTACCATCAATCTAGTTAAATTTTAAGATTATTGCCAATGTAATACAACTTGGTTATTAAAGTTAATACCAATTCCTAAACTACAGTTACAAATCATTCTGCCTTATATCCCACTTCTGTACGTCTGCTGTCTATAAGTCTCTGTAGAGTTTGCCAAAAGTTAGGGGTTTCAACAACATCTACTAAAAACAACAAACACAAGTAGAAATAAGCTAGTCTATTTTCCAATACAAGCAAGGAATATTTTGTAGCTCTATGATTATTGAGAATAGCGCTAGTAGTTCAAACAAGAAGTTGCTCGGTTTTGATGTCAAAAGTTTGACAGCCAATCACCGTGTAATAAATGTGTTAAAGGGAATATTTGCTGTTCTCCCTATCACCTTGGCATTGCCTGTAGACGCTTTACAAGTAAAGGTGACTCCAACTACTCCGAAATTAGGGGATACCCTCTCGGTGGAGATTAATCTAGTTAATCCAGATAATGGTACAAATCCAACAGTAGCTACGGGTAAGAATACATACCCTGCCTTTGAAATTTCTCCCAATCAGTATCGGGCTTTTGTTCCCACAACTCCACTAGAAAAGGCCGGAACTAGAACACTTCGGGTTGCAGGGGATGGTCAAGTACAAAACTTGGCAGTGAATGTGCTTAATCGCAAGTTCCCCATACAACGCATTACTTTACCACCTGGCAAAGCCGGAGTGGATGCCACAGAATACGAACTTAAGCGTGTCGCAGCTTTTAAAGCATTACAAACACTAGAAAAGTATTGGAATGGAGTATTTCTGAAGCCAAATGCAGGACGAATGAGTACAACCTATGGTGTACGTCGCTACTATAATGGTACATTTGCAAAGGACTACTATCATCGTGGTCTTGACTACGCTGGTGCTGCCGGTTCTCCGGTAATTGCCCCAGCCCCTGGGCGAGTTGCTTTGGTAGGTAGGGTATCCCAAGGGTTTCGGATACACGGTAACGTAGTTGGCATTGACCACGGTCAAGGAGTAACCAGTATTTTCATGCACCTGAGTCGTATTAACGTTAAAGAAGGTGATTTTGTGAAAGCTGGTCAAGTAATTGGCGCAGTTGGTTCAACAGGCGCTGCCACGGGGCCACATTTGCACTGGGGTCTGTATGTCAACGGACAATCTGTTGACCCGACACCTTGGCAAACTAAGGTCGTTAATTAGTAGAGGCGGAATGGATCGCGTCTGTGCATAATTTGTGTTTTTTTTGCTGAAGATTAGGCAAAATCAATTGGATTGATACCGTCCCTACCAAGCTTTGCTAACATAAATGATGATAAGTGTTATGAGTATCGAAAAAATTGTAGAACAAGCTCTCCAGGATGGTTATTTGACACCAGCAATGGAAGCAGAAGTCGGTAGAATCTGTGACAACGCTTCAGAACTCTCAATTGAAGAGTACATGGCTTTGGATAGGCTGATGGGAGCGCTATTGACCGGTGAGGTAGTGGCGGTACCTCGCAAACAATTCATTAATGTTATGGAAGAATTAGTACTAACAGAAGCGATCGCCAGAGTTGCAGAAATTGAAGCGACCAGCGAAAGTTCTCTAGATGTCGGTGATATTGCTGCTTACGCCCTCAATCGGCTACCACCTTTGTATGCTACTACAGAAGAGGGTGCTAGCTTCCAACGCCAAACCGCTCTAGCACAACTACAAGACTTAATTTCTCAGCAAGTAAGTGAAGCGATTAACCGTTACCTAGATCGACCCAATTTCTTCCCAGAACGGCAAGCTTTAGGCAAAAACACTGGTAATGAGGTTGTACGCCAAGTTAGTGCTTTACTCCAAACTTATGCACCTAATTTTGAGCAAAAATTATAATTTTAATGGTCATTGGTCATTTGTCATTTGTTTTAGACAAAGGACTAATGACTAATGACTCTATCGATTAATTACGCACTAACACTGTTGTCCCTATACTCACCTGCTCATAAAGCATTCTGACATCAGAATTACGCATCCTTAAGCAGCCGTGGGATACAGCCGTTCCTACTAAGTCAATATCTGGCGTGCCGTGAAAACCAATTTCATTGCGTCCATCTGACCAAAAACCAATCCATCTGTCTCCCAAGGGGCTATCCGTACCAGCCTCAAATACTTTCCCTGTAATTGGGTGTCGCCAGATTGGATAGTGTCGCATGTGGATCACCTGGAAAGAACCTGTGGGTGTTTCCCAACCTTTCTTACCTACGGCAATTGGGTAGCTGGCTATCACCTCATCTCCTGCATATACATAAGTGCGGCGATCGCTTAAATCAACCACCACCTGCGTCTTGCCATCTGCTACCCTACTAGATGGTACTTGTTGGGCTGAAGCCTGAGACCATAGACCTTTTGGCCAACTATCTGCAACTGGATTTTGTTTTTCTGTTTGCGCCACCATCTGCGTATTAATTGGTGGTTCAGTTACTTCAGCTACATTATTCCTAATTTTTTTCGGCTGAGTTTGAGGTTTAATAGTAGAAGACTTTGGTTTAAAATTCTTCTGAGTCGTTGCTTTAACTACATTTTTCTTAATTATTTTTGACTTAGTTTCAGACTTAAGAGCAGAATATTTGAGTGTAGAAGCTCTCCGAGTCGTTGCTTTCGCTACATTCTTCTTAATTAGTTTCGACTTAGTTCCAGGCTTAAGAGCAGAGGAATTTAGTGTAACCCTCTTTTGGACAGTTGAACCTTGGGCCACTTCACCAGGTGTCACAGATGCACCCAGCGCAATTTCTCCTAAACTCACTTGTGAGAGATTCCTGTAGACTCCCTCTGATCGGCTTCCTTTCGGATTGGTGAGAGTGGAATTTCGCCGCATCGAAGTAGATGCAGACTTTGTAAACTGCTGTTCCGCCGTAGTAATCCGCCAGTGGACAGCTAAAGATAAAAATGCTGTGCCAAAACAGAGCAACATTACCATCCGCCCTACAGATTCGTTTCTTGCCATTGCCATCGCCTATTGTTTATCCCTGACATATCCAGCCGAGCATTTGGATGGGTTCATCATCCGATTATCAAAAATTTATCAATACTTATCATTTCTGATATAAATCTGCCAACACCTCTGGGCAAACTAAGACTATGCAAATTGTCCCAGCAAAAGAACTCCAAGCGAGCAACCTCATTCCTCCAAAGTTCTGGGGGTTGTAAGCCAATACTTGGACTTTCTGGCAGAACTTTTGCAATGTAGCAATCAATGATTAGTGGCGTAGGTGGGAGAAAAATCATGTTTGAAAAACTATTGCTAGCAGTCACAATTACATTTTCCCTGAATTTGTTTTTTCAAGTTCGCGTACCAGAGCAACATAACACTAGTGCTACTTACGGGTTACAGCTAGAGCAATCAGCAACTATTTTGGTTACAAAATCGAAAAAATAAATCACCATTATAGTAACCGCAGCAACCGAACTCCCAAAAATTATTACCTGAATTTTAAAAGTATCAAGAAGTTAGAAGTACAAAATTTTTATCTTCATTCTTAATAACCAGATTTAATTATTTTTATCAAGCGTATATACCCAGTTGCTAAAAGTACTAAAATGTGCATATTGCCGCGCCTTTATAAATTAATGGGTTTTGAGCAACTATGGGAGCAGTATAAGGAAAAAGTGGTTCTGCTTATTGCTACAAATGTATCCAAAATTGTCTGCTTCCGTGTTCCAGTCATAAATCCGTCACCTTAGCATGGAACTTCTGTTCCATTAACAGGTCTAATAGATAGGGATGATTTAGAGCCAGTACGATCTATGAGTCAGTCGATTACTGTATCCTGGTCAACGGTTGATGCACAGTATCCAGAAGCATCAGTGCAAGTTGACAAACTCCCTAACCACGATTTGATTTTGCGCTGTCAAGCTGGACTGCGGCCAGATCGTGTTGCGTTTTCAGAACTATTACGCCGCTATCAAAGTCAGGTTGATAGAGTTCTATACCACCTAGCTCCAGATTGGTCTGACAGAGCCGATTTAGCTCAAGAAGTTTGGATTCGAGTGTATCGGAATATTAACCGATTACAAGAGCCTGCTAAATTTCGGGGCTGGTTAAGCCGCATTGCCACCAACTTGTTTTACGATGAGTTGCGCAAACGCAAGCGGGTTGTTAGTCCTTTGTCACTGGATGCTCCCCGCTCGTTAGAGGATGGCGAGATGGATTGGGAAATCGCCGGCGATACCCCAGGCCCTGAAGAAGAACTGACAACTAGAGAATTTTACGAGCAATTGCGGGAAGCGATCGCGGATTTACCAGAAGTTTTTCGTACTACCATTGTCCTGAGAGAAATCGAGGGTATGGCTTATGAAGAAATTGCTGAAATCACTGGAGTTTCTTTAGGAACTGTGAAATCAAGAATAGCCAGAGCTAGATCGAGGCTGCAAGCTCACTTGCAGAATTATCTAGACTCCTAATTTACAGGATCTTGCCTCTGCCCAATGACAGAATTTAAGCATAGATTAAGAATTACGATAAAGACGTAGATTACTTCTGCCTTAAGAAGGAAAAATGGCTAATTTTCCCGAAATTCCCGCCCAGTTTAACCGTGTATGAATTGGTAATAATGTTAAGATGACTACTGATTCTCAGTTTTACGACCGTTCTTCTTTGCAACTTCCTCAAGATTTTTCAGACGGAATGGCCAAGCATACCAATGAATCAACGGGTCTTATGGATATGGTGAAGCGCGATCGCTTCGAGTTATTGAGTGCTTATCTTGATGGTGAAGTCACAGCCCCTGAACGCAGGCAAGTAGAAGAATGGCTGGCAAATGATGTCTCCGTTCAATGCTTGTATGCTCGATTGTTAAAGCTGCGCCAAGGCTTGCGGACTCTCCCAGTGCCCACAGCCCAAGAGTCAACAGAAGCAACAGTTCAGCAAGTATTGACACGTTTACGCCGCCGTTCTCGTTTAAACTGGATGGCGGGAGGTGCAGCTGTTGCTGCTTGTGTAATCGGTGCAGTATCTAGCTTGGTATCCGGTGGTTTGAATGTGCCCCAACTGGCGCAACGACCACAAAAGGAACCGATTCAAACTTCCTCAGCATCTATAATTCCACCTTCCCCTTTGATGGTGGGACTAAATAACCCGGTTATTGAAATTCCGAAAGCAGCAGTAGCTCCTCGACAAAATCCAACCTATCCGATACAACCGCAAGGTCACGATCCCAAACAGGACATAAACTAATCGTATTAACAGTTTAAAGAACATAACTGTATTTTGCGGTTAAACCACTGTCTTAATTGATGACACGCCCTAGCTCATTTAAAATTCTTGGCTTATAAAAAGAAAGTAAATATCTGTAAACTTGGCCATCCCCTAGCATCATTGCTGGGTAGCCCATTGGCAGAACAAACAATTTACCTTCTACAAAAGCTCTTTTAGCATCAATTACTTTGCCAGCACAGTATTTTTTATAGGATAGCAAAACTCCAGACTGTAGGGGCAATTTATGAATTGCCCCTAAAGGAATGCTATTAGTTACCTGTGTATAAAATAAAAACCCCCACACCACTAGTGCAGGGGTTATTTATTTTATACACAGATTCTTAACTATCTTTTCCACCTTGGCGGCTAGCAGTTTGGATGTACAGAATTAGTAAAAACACAGTGGGAACTAATACGAACAAAATGCTCGCTACGAACCCCAGGTCATTAACTTGCATGGCAAGAAAGCCTCTTTTAGTTTTCCAGTCAACAACATTAGGATACCATTATCGATGACAAGTTATACCAATTCAAAATTCAAAATTCAAAATTCAAAATGAATAAACTCAATTTTGGTAAGTATTTTGACTACTGACTGGATAGAAATTCAGGCAATGGCAGATTTGATAACTTAAGGCTTCGTAACTACGCTGACTGAGCCATTCACTAAACTTTGACAGGCAAGACGGTAATTTTCCGGCTTTTTCTTGAATTTACGGTTTTCTACATCTGTGCGGGGAGAAAGATTTTCTAGTCCTTCGACTATCTCAACAATGCAAGTACCACATTGACCATTACCACCGCAATTGGTCATCTTGCCAATAAATGTATATATATCAATGTCATTTTGCATCGCTTTGAGCCGGAGATTTGCACCATCGGCAGCCACTACTTCTTTATTCTCTTTAACGAATTTGATATTACCCATAACTGATTCCTCCTTGACTCTAAGCTTGGCTTTCAAGGCTTCATATTGACATGGCTTGATTCATATCTTATTTATTATATTAAATCATTGCAAAATATTAATAAATATTAATTTTATAAAATATAGTGCCACAAAAAAATAGAACAGGTATAGCACCTGTCCTAGTCAATTGAAAAATAGATTAACTTATCTAAATCCTACGGCTGCTTGCCAAACGAAAGCAAGCAACAAGAAGAATACAGGGATGACTGGGAGAACGTCTACCAAAGGATCAAAGATTTGGTAAGCTTCAGGCAGTTTTGCTAATAAAAGTGCTGCTTCCATGTTTATTTAAATTCACCTATTCAACACAGCTTTCATACTTGAAAAGTATCCTAACATGGATTGGGCATTGGGCATTCTTCCTTATTCACCTACTTCGCACTCTTGATCTTGCGTTTCTTTGTTGAACCAGTGACCAAATTCTGTGGTGAAGCGATCGCTTAATATTGCTTCTCTAATCTTTTGGGTAAAGCGAATTAGCTCGGTAATGTTGTGAATGCTCAACAAGGTATAAGCTAAAATTTCTTGCGATCGCACTAAATGAGAAATGTAAGCACGGCTAAAATTTTGACATGTGTAGCAATGACAAGTTTCATCTAATGGCGTAAAATCTTCACGAAACTTAGCATTTTTTAAATTCCAGCGTCCGCCCTTTACTATTGCTGTTCCATGTCTTGCCCAGCGAGTGGGAATTACGCAATCAAATAAATCTATACCAGATGCGATCGCGATCGCCATTTCCCGATAAGTACCTACACCCATCAAATAACGTGGCTTTTCAGGCGGTAGAAGTGGTGTTGTCACTTTTACAATCTCAGCCATCAATTCTGGTGGTTCTCCCACACTCACGCCACCAATGGCATATCCAGGCAAATCTAACTTAGCCAAAGCTTCAGCCGCACGGCAACGTAAATCCAAATACACGCCCCCTTGCACAATCCCAAACAAAGCCTGTTCACTGCGTTGATGAGCCGTTATACAACGTTCTAACCAACGATAAGTCCGCTCAGTTGCAGTTTCAACTTCTTGGCGAGTCGCTGGGTAGGGCGGACACTCATCAAAGGCCATAATCACATCTGCCCCTAAAGTATTTTGAATCTCAATGGAGCGTTCTGGTGTCAAATTAATAATTCGTCCATCATGAGGTGAGCGGAAAGTTACACCTTCTTCAGTAATTTTTCGCATCTCACTTAAGCTGAACACCTGAAACCCACCAGAATCGGTGAGCATTGGGCCGTTCCACCCCATAAACTTGTGCAATCCACCACCCCCGGCCACGATCGCTTCCCCTGGTTGGAGGTGAAGATGATAAGTATTAGATAAGACCATTTGCGCCCCAGTATCTCGTAGCTGGGCTGGGGTAATAGTTTTGACATTTGCCAGCGTTCCCACTGGCATAAATCTGGGGGTTTCTACAACCCCGTGAGGAGTATAAAACACTCCGGCTCTAGCTTTTGTCTGACTACAGCAAGCAAGACATTCAAAGGAAAAATTCGCACTCATGCCATTTTAGATTTTTGAAGATGCGCCTATTAAGACTTATGCAAAACTATACGATGTAGGGGCAATTCATTGAAAGCGACGGGAAACTCCATCCCCAGGTGTCTGTAGAGGGATAGTCGCCCCGTCGCTTGGGGCATTGGGGATTGGGCATTGGGCATTGGTAACTTCTTCCCCATGCCCCATGCCCTGTTCCCCATGCCCAAAAACTCCATCCCCTTGTGGGTGGAGTTTTTCATGAATTGCCCCTACATCAAATTGCTATAGTAGTCGTTATTTTAGAAAGAATCAGAACAGTCATCGTCAATTTCTGCATCCCATCTGGCTGAGAGGACTTGCTCCATCATCGCTTCTATGGCGCTGACATTGAAAGTTCGCTCTCGTCGCTCTTGGATGGGGGTTGAGCGGGGAATCAACCGCAGACACACTCCCTCTTGCATCAAATCGAAGTAAGTTTCTTGTTGCGATGACTGTTTGAGTTCCAAGTAATCAAAACTACAGACATTCAAATATAGCGCATGGTTAGCCACTAAGGTAGACCTTTGTGGATTAGCAAAAACTTCCATCACATCCCCTTCACCCTCGCTCAGTACCTTATCTTCTTGGGTGTAGATGTAGTGGACTCGACCTAAATCTGCCAGCAATCGCCGGATGTCGAGCTTATTCACAATGATGCCCGTGTTAATAATGCACGGAGCTGGTATCCTGGTGTCGGGTAGATGGTGACTCATAGGAAAATAGCGATTGAGCTAAGGAGAGCGACAACAAAGCTAAACTGTCATAATTGAATAGCTTGTTTACTCCCTACATTTAAAAAAATATCAATTTTGTGGGGCAATCGTCTAACAATTTGGAGTAAGTTTTTAGTTAACGAATACAAAACACAAATTTTGATTCCTGATGGAATTTTAATCCCCTGAATCATTTGTTTTGCGTATAAAAAACTACCCGAAATTTTTACACGCTACTTAGACTAGCATAACAAAATTTTCAGTGATAATCTCTAACAGAAGTAAATCTTATCTAAAGCTTTAAAGTGTACTGATATGTTCAATTGTAGTCAAATTGTGATGATTATCCAGCAATTAACCAAATATTAATGTAACTCAGATGACGAAACAGCAACAGTGGTGGAAAAAGCTGCTGTTAAGGCTGGCAGCTAGTATTATATTTTACACAAGTATTCCATTGCCGTATTTTAACGGATTAGACTTTCAGGGAGTGGCGCGTCTTGCATCGCTTGTAGGGTTAATGATTGGGGGAATTTTAGGGTTACTGGATGCGGGGATGGATTATCTTGGTATGCCAGTGTTAACTCGTAGTGCTTTGGTAGTAAGTGTTTGGATTGCCATAACTGGAGGACTGCACTTAGATGGGGCAATGGATACCGCCGATGGTTTGGCAGTGGGCGATCCAAAACGGCGGCTGGAGGTGATGGCAGATAGTGCTACGGGTGCATTTGGGGCAATGACTGCGATCGCCTTAGTCCTGCTCAAAATCACAGCCTTAACAGATATGCCAGAAAACCGTTGTTTATTATTGATGGCTGCTTGTGGCTGGGGACGTTGGGGACAACAGGTAGCGATCGCGCGATATCCTTATCTCAAACCAACTGGCAAAGGTGCATTTCACAAGCAAGCCATTCGTTCTTACAAAGATTTATTGCCAGGATTGCTTTTGCTGTTGGGTTTGAGTGGTTTACTTGTGCTGATAGATAAACAGCAATTATTTCTCGCACTAGGAATGATAATAGCCGGAAGTGCGATCGCCACTCTAACCGGTGCATGGTTCAACCACAAATTAGGCGGACACACCGGAGACACCTACGGCGCAGTCGTCGAGTGGACTGAAGCCTTATTTCTCTGCGTAATGACCGTTTTTTAAAATGTGGGGGAGTAGGGAGTGGGGAGTGGGGGAGATGAGGGAGATGAGGGAGATGAGGGAGAATAACTGCTGCCCAATGCCCAATGCCCAATCCCCAATGCCCAATGCCCAATGCCCAATCCCCAATGCCCAATCCCCAATGCCCAATGCCCAATCCCCAATCCCCAATCCCCAATTCACTTAATCGGTTGCAGCTTTGTCACCTTGAGTTTAAAAGCCCCAACCCCAGTTTCTCCAAAAGACCGGACACGAATAACATAATTCCCTGTTTCTACGATGCGGGTAAACAGTAGAGAATTGCTAGTACCATCAGGCCCATCATCATTTTCTGCCAGAGTTGAACCATCAGGTGCTAGCAGTGTGATGATGCTGTCAAAGTTTTCCGATGACAGGTCAACTGCTAAATTATCACCCTTTTGTAACTTCACAGTATAATCACGAGCAAAGCCACCTTGACCTGTGGGAATGTCTTTATCTGAGAGAGTATCAGTAATTTCAGTACTGTTAGATAAAGGAATTGGACTATACAACTTATTTTGAGCAAAAGCTGCACTTGTACTTATACCTATTGCCAGCAATGTGGCAGGAATAATCATGAGTTGTTTTAAACCCGCCGCAAAAACTTTATTCATACATTTCAAGCAATTTTTTCCATAAAAATAGGGTGATTCAGTCAATTTATACGTTTATATGTTCAAATTAACTCATGAAGTCTGGATTTATCCGTCTTTGACGGCAGTGGCTACTGCTACTAATCCTAAGACCACTATTCCATACTGACGAAGTGTTTGCACAGCAGACCTGGCAGTAGCACCAGTAGTATAAATGTCGTCCACTAACAGCACAGGAACATTTGGAGGACGATCGCGAAATTCTTGTCCAACAGCAAAAGCTTGAGCCAAGTTTTTTTCTCGTTTAGATACCGATAAGCCAAATTGCGCTTCAGTTTCTCGCACTCTGGCTAAACCGTTTAGTTTCAATTTTAATCCAGTTATTTCGCAGAAGCTTTGTGCTATTAGTGCAGCTTGATTGTATTTACGTTGCTTTTGCTTGCGAGGGTGCATTGGAATAGGAACTACCACAGGCTGGCTATCTCCCCTTGGTGAATTTAACAACCATGCTTCTCCTAACCATTGACCCAAGGGGCGAGCTATTTGGGGTTGATTTTCGTATTTCATCGCCGCGATCGCTCGTTTAACTGGGCCACCATACTCTCCCCAGCCAAACACTGGTATTGGCTCTTTCCATAGAGAAATCTGGTCTTTCCGTTGACATTTTTGCAGTTGTCTGGTGCAGTTCTGACAAAATTCTTGGGAAGTTGCGCGTTGACATAGAGGGCAATGAGATTGGAGAAAAAGATTGAGTAAGCCTGTGAGATTTTTAATCCAAGGGTGCATTTTAGAATTGTCCTTTGTCATTAGTCACTTGTCATTTGTCGTTAGCTAATGTCTAATGACCAATGAAATGAGCAATGCCCAATGACCAATGACCAATGACTAATGACCAATGACTAATGACTTAAAATACACGCGATCGCAGCGTGGTGTTTCTACTCCTGTTGCTGGTGTGTAGCCGTTGCTTTCATACAGCTTGACTGCTTCCACCAGAACGCTGGCGGTTTCAATCCAAATTTCGTGAAAACCACGGTTTGCGATCGCTGCTTCTAGCTGTTGTAACAAATATTTCCCTAATCCTAAACCCCTAATGCTGGGCAAAAGATACATTTTGCGGATTTCTACAGCTTTTTCACCTCGGTGTATGGGGTAGTATGCCCCAGTTCCTACTAACTGGCTTTGGTGTTCAATTACCCAAAACTCTCCCCCAGTAGCCAAATAACATTCCTCGACTCGCAGCACATCTTGGTCAGCGCCCTTTGGTTCCCAACCGATACCGTATTCTGATAATACATAACTGATGACTTCCGCGGCTCTTGTGCGATCGCTTGCAACCCAATCACGAATTATAAAATCTTGATAATAGTTTTTCATTACCATTTGCTGGTCAAGTTTACACAGAAAATTTTCTGGTTCTATATCCCAATTTACCCAGCAAATAGCAATTCTTGCAGAGTTGATTTTAGGCGGCACTCTCAAGGTATCAATAAAGGGACAAGGGAAGAGGAATTATTTTCCCCTTCCCTTGTCTGCTCAACAACCATGATTCAGCGATATAGTAGCGTGCGGCGGGCTACTATATCGCTGAATTGAGATTACAACTAAAATCAGCCTCTATTACTATTCCAAGGGCCCCAAATAGCTAAAGTAATACCAGGGGTCTGAATGTTGACGAATAAAGTCTGACCATCAGGTGAGAAGCAAGCACCAGCGAACTCGCTATCATTGAAAGCGTTGCGTGCAAAATTATAAAGTTCGCCTTTAGGAGTCACACCTCTTAAGAAATTTTCACCATCTCCATCTTCACAGAGAATCAGATCGCCAAAAGGTGCCACAACTATGTTGTCAGGCATATCGAGTTCATTTTTAGATTGAGACTCGACAAATAATTCAATTGTTTCTTCACCCGGAATGTAGCGCCAGACCTGACCACCACCTACAGGGCCACCACTTGTTGCAGTGAAGTAAAATTCGCCTTTGCCTTTTTTGTGATACCAGATGCCTTCCCCTCGGCTAAACCGCGCTGCACCTAAAGTCCGGCCTTGCACTCTAACATTATCTACAGTAGTGGGGTTTGGGTCAGGAATAGTTACCCAATCTACATCCCATTTCTCTCCAACTACGAAACCGGTAATGGTGTTAACCTCTAGTCTATTCTTAATCCTCAAAGCTTGGAGAGTGCCTCCTGCTTTTAAATTGCCATACTGTTTTGGAATAAAGCGATAGAAGAGGCTACTCCCATTATCTTCAGTCTGATAAACAATCCCAGTTTTAGGATCTACAGCTACAGCCTCATGATTAAATCGTCCCATTTCAACTAGAGGTAATGGCTGAACAGGAGAAGTGGCACTAGCTGGAACCTCAAAGTTATAACCATGTGGCTTAGTAACTCCGTTTGTTGCAGTTGGTATAGTGACATCTTCTTCACAGCTAATCCACGAACCCCAAGGAGTTAAACCACCAGCACAGTTACGAATGGTTCCACCGAGAGAGGCAAACTGTTTTATCAGCTGGCGATTGGGCCCAACAACCAAGGTTGTAGTGCCACCTCTGCAAATCGGATCGTAGGGATTTAGCACTTGTACTTTTGTACTAGAAGTGATGCTAAGTTCGTGATTGCGAACCAAGATTGTTGTGTTTTTAGGCCCAGGGAAGGCTGCCATCCCATCATGATTACTAGGCTCTAGATTCCCATCGCTCATTAGGGTGTCTGTGCGAGATATAACTTGATACTGAAATCCCCTTGGTACTTCTAAAATCCCATCAGCACCTGGAAAAAGTGGCCCATATCCTTTACCAAGTTTTTGTCCAAAAGCTTTTCTGGCAAGCAGACCTTCTAAAGGAGACACCATCAAGGTGCCGACAGCAGTTGTACCTGCTATTGCAAAGAATTTACGTCTTGAGAATGTCATGAGGATGATTTGGTTACTTACATAATGCTGAAGAGAAAATATTTGATTTTGATTAATTTTGGGTAATGCTTTATTTAATTTAGGGTTAGTTAACAAAAGATAAAGTTATATAAAGTAAAAAATGCTTGTATGTTGGCAATAGAGCAACACTTGATTAAGAAGACTTAAAGATTTGTTTAATTTAAATAAATATAATCCTCTGAGAATAAATTATGCTTTTTGATATTTTTATATGAAAAAGTAACCAAAAAATATCATGATTAATTGGAATCTAAGTGATACAATTTCCCTGAAGGTTTTTCAGAAACAAATCGGATAACAAAGGTCATAGTTTATTGTCATTTCCAGAGCCTAAAACCTCTATTTATAAGAGGAATTAAGCCAACTAGCATAGATTATGCTGCCTTTTAGAGTGCCTAACAAGGTACATGAATTAAGTTTCTAAAGTTCACATTTTGAAGGAATAATCAGTATTGATTGCAATGCTGATGAAAATTTTGCAGTTAACTACGATATCAAATACCAAGAAAATGAAAAGCATTCGTAACCAAATCAAAGCTACTGTAGCTGTTGTTGCTTTTAGCTCTATGGCTAGTTTAATTCAAGCTCCCAGTGCTGATGCTGCTTCTTTTGAGCTTGATTGGCTAGGAGATAAAGGCTATTCAGCTAAGGGGGAGTTCAGCTATGATGATAGTTTTCTGGGAAGTATTGTTACCAAGGATCAACTGACTGATTTTGCTATTTCTTTCTTCAACCCACAGGGAACATTGTTACAAACTTTTAACTACAATTTTCCGCAATCGGATAGCAGTTTTAATTTCAACTTTGATCCAGTCACAAAGACTGTTCTACAAACTGGCAACTTTGACGCAACTAATGGTTTTGATTTAGGAATTGACTTTGCAACTGATGTGACAGGTTTAGATTTTTATACTTATCTAAATGCCGAACAAGGATTACCAACGGCTAAAATATTCTTGAAGGATGACCTTTCACCAGAAGTATGCAATACATACCCAAACTGTAGGTTGGATCTTGGGGGTAAGTTGACTGCAACTGCTATTCCTGAACCTGGTGCAATTTTTGGTTTGCTGGTTCTTGGTTTTGTGAATAGAGTCCTGAAGAAAAAGCCAGCATCTACATAAACAGTGAACCTGAATAGTTGAAGCTAGTCTGATTAGAACTGTAATTAAACATTATTCTAGCTTTACAGCACTTCCCAAAGTTATGAGGCACACTAATTGATAGAATTATCCTTGCTCTGTGCTTATAGTTGGGTAAGAAAGTTCGTAGTAAGGACTTCAGTCCTTATTTTCTAAGCACTAAAGTGCTTACTACAAACTTTTTATTACTAGCTTGACAGAATACTAATAGCATCCCAAGTATCTGTACTTCATAGCAGCAGTAAGTGCTGTAATGACCAAAAATTTAGAAGGTTATAAATGCCTAAAACTTCTAGGGGGACGTATTGCAAATATGTCCCCTATTTATATGAATCGGGTAATAATAAATCAAACTAAGAGTAAACTTTTAACTAATAATTCCGAGATTGTTGTAGATTTCGATAAGATTGCCATCAGGATCGCGAAAATGAGCCGTGCGAATTCCCCAGTCTGAACGATCTTGTGGTTCAGTCACAACGATCGCATTCTGACTCTTTACTTGCTGATAAACCTCATCTACGTTATCGACTGCGAAAATTAAGGCAATCTTATCTCGATTCACGACGTATGAAGGCTGTTCAATTCTTGGAACTACTTCAGACATTAATTCTTTTTTGAACAAACCCAGCTTGAGATATCCGGTATTAAACTCAGCATATCCGCTATCTTCATCGCCCCAATCGACATCAAATTTTAGCAGATCCCGGTAGAACAGAAAAGAATCTTTGTAGTTGGATACAAGCAGTCTCAGGTGTGTTAACTGAAGCTTCATGTCTGTTACCTTAATCTACTAACTGTGAATTCTTGGTTCTGAGTGCAAAGTCGCCAGCAACTCGCTTTCGACAATTGCTAATTCATCAAGCCGTTGCATGACAATTTCTTTGTCGAAATAAGTAGCAGCTAAAACCCAATATATACCGTAGTGACGCGCTTCGGATGCCATTAACCCCCGATAAAATTTTGCTAGCTCTGGTTCTGGACAGTGAGCAGCTAATAGCCCCAGGCGTTCGTGAGAGCGAGCTTCGATTAAACCAGTGACTAGTAAGGAATCCAAAAATCGCTCAGGTTCTTTAGGGCGAACTTGAGCCTTTAAACCTGCGCCGTAGGGAGGTGGGGGTAAAGGAGCTAAGGGAATGTTCCGGCGTTCTAACCATTGGTTAACTAGCTCAAAGTGTTCTAGTTCTTCACGGGCGATCGCAGTTAATTCCCGAACCATTTTAGTATTGGAAGGGTAGCGAAACATCATGTTCAAAGCCACGCCTGCTGCTTTGCGTTCACAGTGGGAGTGATCGAGTAAGATGATGTCTAAGTTAGCGATCGCTTGTTCAACCCAAGCAGAGCTAGTGGGCTGTTTTAGGACGTTAATAGTTGGTAACTGAGTAAGCACAGAGTCACAAAACTCCAGAATATTAATTTAGCTGAGTACCTTAGCAAATTGATTTTAATCGTGGATGGCGCAATTTGTTGCTTTTATAGCCCAAGCGAATAGAATTCACGCCTATATAGGCTTAGTCCACCTCCACGGACTAAGAAAAACTGAGGGTTAAATGTAAGATTAAACTGGTAGCACAACACGAGACTTCATGGCCATAAGGTTTATTCTGAGCGATTATGTTGACCGAGCGATCGCTCAGGCAATTTATGACAAGCTCAAAGATGGTACGTTTGCAGGTAGGATTCCTGTTTGCAAAGGAGTGATAGCCTTTGCATCAACTTTGCGCGAGTGTGAGGATGAATTACGCTCAATACTAGAAGACTGGATTTTGCTTGGGTTAAAGCTGGGACATTCTCTACCAGTAATTGATAATATTGACCTCAACAAGGAGCCGACTCTTGAGCCGATAGATACCCTGTAAGCGTCGTGATTTTGTAAAGAAATTACGATGGCTTGGCTTTGATGGGCCTTTTTCTGGAACAAGACATCAGTTTATGGTTTACGGGGAATGTCGCCTAACTATTCCCTCTAATGATGAATATTCTGTACCCCAATTGCGGATGATGATTGGGGAAGTTGAGGTTATTCTAGAGCGGGAAATCACGCTAGAAGAATGGAATAGCTTTTAAGATTTGGCGAGAAGCGATGTCTGATGACAACAGCGATCGCTTCCAAAATGAATACGTGAATTACTCAAATAAGTAAGCAAACTGGGGTTTGAGAAAGCAGAAGTTGATTTTACTTGCAGAAAACACCAAAATGAGTAAGCAAACTGGGGTTTGAGTAAGTAAAAGCTTCTTTTGAGAAAGCAGAAGTTGATTTTGCTTGCGGAAAACACCAAAATGAGTAAGCAAACTGAGGTTTGAGAAAGCAAAAGCTTTTTTTGAGTAAGTCAAACGCCATTTTGAGTAAGTAATCAGGGATTTTTACTTAGCTTGATATAAATTTTAGTTTACGCGATCGCAAATCTAGCTTTTAACATGGTAGGCTTTGCACAGAACTTGCCTATTCTGGGTTTGGGGGGAGGCGATCGCGCAAATATGCCAAATTTTCACGCACAGTAATAGTATTTGGATGATTTGCGCCTAACCGTTGCTCAAAAATATCTAATGCTTGCAGATACAATGGTTCGGATTTTGCATAATTTCCTTGTAAGTAGTAGAGTTTTGCTAAGTTGTTGAGACTAATTGCGACATGTGGATGTTCTTCACCCAGCAGTTTGCGCCTAAGTGCCAAAGTTTGGATGTCAAGGGGTTCGGCTTCGCTGTACCTGCCTTGGGAACGGTAGAGTTGCGCTAGGTTGTTGAGACTATCTGCGACAGATGGATGTTCTTCTCCCAGTAAGCGTCGCCTTAGTTCCAATGCTTGCAGGTTTAAAGGTTCGGCTTCGCTGTATCTTCCTTGAGATTCATAGAGTCCTGCCAGGGTGTTGAGGCTATAGGCAAAATCTGGATGTTCTTCTCCCAGTAAGCGTCGCCTTAGTTCCAAAACTTGCAGATTGAGGGATTCGGCTTCGCTATATCTCCTTTGTAAGTAGTACAGGAACGCTAGGTTGTGGAGACTATGGGCAAAATCTGGATGTTCTTCTCCCAGCAAGCATCGCTTTAATTCCAAAGCTTGCAGGTACAGAGGTTCGGCTTCGCTGTATCTTCCTTGGTAATTGTAGAGTCCCGCCAGGTTATTGAGACTATGGGCAACAGATATATGTGACTCTCCCAGCAAATGTCGCCTGAGTTCCAATGCTTGCAAGAACAGGGGTTCGGCTTCGCTATATCTTCCTTGGGAGTTGTAGAGTTGTGCCAAGTTACTGAGGCTAAGTGCAACATCTAGATGTTCCTTTCCCAGCAAATGTCGCCTGAGTTCCAATGCTTGCAAGAACAGGGGTTCAGCTTCGCTATATCTTCCTTGTAAGTAGTATAGTTCTGCCAGATTGTTCAGACTTTGGGCAACAGATACATCTGACTCTCCCAAGCGCTTTTTAGTGACTGTTAGAGACTGTTCATACCAAGATACTGCTTGATTATACAATCCCTGATCTTGATACAATTGAGCGTTACCGATGAAAGCCCAAATTAAATCTTCATCCTTGACGTATTGAATGAGATTCTTTGCTACTTCTGCTAAATGAGGTATGGCGGGAGTAACATTGTAGATTTGTTTAAGAGTAGGGAATTCAGGAATATCTTTAGCAACTGCTACCATTACCCTACAAAGCGATCGCTTTAATTCCTCTGCCTGTTCTAAACCTGTACACTGATATTGAAAAAACTCCCTCAATAGTGGATGCAGTTGGTAAATTCCCTCACCTTTACGCTGAAGTAAATGCAGATTCAGCAAGCAATCGTCTCTAATTTCTTCCAAATCTCCAACATCTTCATCTGGTAAACACTGTTCCACCAACTTCCAAGGTATAGGTGCGGCGGCAAATAAACTCAATAAACAACCCAATTGCTTATCATCGTCCTCTAATTCTTGCCAACTCAACTCAAAGGCTGCTAACACACCTCGTTGTGCTGTCATGTCAGCTTCCGACTTAGATTTAGAGAGGGAACGCTCATCTAATCGCTTGTTCTCCAATCGCCGCAACATTTCTGCTAAAGATAAATCCTGTTTCCGCGCCAGATAGCGCCCCACTAATTCCACACCCAAAGGTAAATATCCTAACCATTCACACAACTGATTTGCTGTAGCTAATTCTCGCTCAATTCGCTCTGGTGTTTCTTTGAGTAAAGACTTTAATAACTCTAGCGCCGCCTCTGGTTGCAGCACATCTAAAGATAATTGTGCGATGCGTCCCAACTTCTGGCGCGTAGTCATCAGCACTTTAAACCGAGAAGATGACGACGGTAAATAACGCTTAACTTCCTCGTAGTCGCTGACATCATCCAGCACTAGCAGCACATCACCTTCACGCCAACGCCGCCAACAGTATTGCACTTGGGCGAGTAAATCAAAATCTTCTGGCGGCTTTAAATCAAGCTGCGTTCTGGCAAACTGTACAACTTGAATGCCCACATCCCCAGTTTTTGCTAGCAACCAGCAAAGCCCACCGTTGTATGTTTCGCGGTGCTGAATGGCATATTGTAAGGCGAGTTCTGTTTTACCTACTCCACCCATCCCAGCGATCGCAGCAATGGCTACTTGTTTATTATCCTGCAAAAGTTGGTGCAGATTTTGCAATTCTTTTTCACGCCCAACAAAATCAACTACCCCACTCAGGGGTAAATTTTGCGGTGTTCCAGTCGGGGGATTTAACTTTGCCCGTTCCCCTTCAGGCGACTTTAGTCAGAAATTAAAGGTTTGATTGCGGTTGTCATTAGCAACGTTCCCGACATTCCCGCCATAATTTTTATGAACGGTGTTCGTAAAATTCTGGATAATAGAAGGTTGAGATTTAACAGTATCCGCCACCGCCTCAACAGCTTGAGCAATTTCAGGGTCTTTTTTTGCCGCTTCTTCTACCTGCTCAACCAAAGAAGCTTGACTATAATCTAGCGGTTGTGTTTGAGCCAGTTCTATAGCACTCGCCGTATTAGGTGCTTTACGTTTCAGCAGTAAGAATAATTTACCGCCTTGCTCTAAAACCTTTCCACCCAGAACTTCACCAGTTTTTTCAAAGGCTTTGGTGATGACCAAGGTTGCGATCGCAGCTGCTGTAAGTGATACTGGCTCCATAAGTTTCCCAAAACACACGAGATTTTACTTATGGTTCTCAGTTTAACAGCCTCAAAACACCTAATGAAGAGAGTTAACTTAGCTGGCAATAAAATAGACAAACATATACACTTATAGACAAACCTATAAGTGTTTTTATGTTTAAGCCTCATGAGTTTGCACAAAAGATCGGAGTATCCGTTAAAACCTTACAGAGATGGGATACCGCAGGAAAACTCCCAGCCTTGAGAACTTTATCGGGACATCGTTTTTATACTGAAGATGATTTATTGGTAGCTCAAGGATTAAAGCCAACTGTTGCAAAGCGAAAAGTAATTGTTTATTGTCGCGTGTCTTCTAGTGGTCAAAAGCCAGAACTAAAAAATCAGATATCAGCAATGGAAATATTCTGCCTAAATCGCGGTTTAGCTGTTGATGATTGGATTTCTGAGATTGGTGGGGGATTGAATTTTAAAAGAAAGAAATTTTTATCTATTATTTTTTCAATTCTTAAAGGTGAAGTTTCTATCCTCGTATTAGCCCATAAGGATCGCTTGTGCAGATTTGCCTTTGAATTTATTCAAGAACTAGCAACCTCAGTAGGTTGTGAAATAGTGGTAGCGAATCAAGAATCTCTTTCACCTCAACAAGAACTTGTAGAAGATTTAATGGCAATTATTCATTGTTTTTCTTGTCGCTTGTACGGGTTAAGGAACTATTCTAAAGAACTTAAAGATACTTTTGAAAAGGCTATTGACAAACCCATACAAGATATTACAGAATTAGACAACAAAGAAATCCAGTGTTGAGGTCGAAACAATGCTTTTATCCATCAAAACAAAGTTAAAACTAAGTAAAGCCCAAGAAATAATAATGTGTAAACATGCTGGGATTGCTAGGTTTACCTACAACTGGGGTTTAGCTACTTGGAAAGACTTATATAGCGATGGATTGAAGCCTAATAAATATATTCTTAAAAAGTTCTTCAACAATCATGTTAAACCTGAGTTTTCATGGATTAAAGAAAAGGGAGTTTGCCAAAAGATAACTCAATACGCTTTCGACAACCTGGGGGATGCTTTCTCTAGATTTCTTAGTGGTAAAGGCGGATATCCTAAGTTTAAAAAGAAAGGTCATCACGATTCTTTTACTATTGATGCTAGTGGTAAGCCTATCCCTGTTGGAGGTAAGTCAATAAAACTGCCTACAATCGGATGGGTCAAAACTTACGAAGGCTTGCCACATACTATTTGTACTCATATTACTATTTCTCGGACTGCTGACAGTTGGTTTATTGCTTTTGCTTACGAACAAAATCATACTCCAACTATTAAACAACATGAGGTAGTTGGAGTTGATGTTGGCGTTAAAGAACTAGCTACGCTATCTACTGGCGTAGTTTTTCCTAATCCCAAACATTACAAAACCAATCTAGAAAAGCTCAGAAGGTTATCTAGAACATTTGCTAGAAAAAATCAAGGTTCTAACAACAGATATAAAGCTAAAATTCAACTCGCTAAACATCATGCTAGGGTAGCAAACCTCCGAAAAGATACTCTCCATAAAATCACTACTTTCTTATGCAAAAACCACGCAAAAATAGTAGTAGAAGATTTGAATATCTCTGGTATGCTAGCCAACCATAAATTAGCTCAGGTGATAGCTGATTGTGGCTTCCATGAGTTCAAGCGCCAGTTAGAATATAAAGCTAAAAAATTTGGTTGCGAAATAATAATTGCTGACCGTTGGTATCCGTCCAGTAAAACCTGTTCAAAGTGTGGGCATATTCAAGAGATGCCACTTATGGAAAGAACCTATAACTGTGGTAGTTGTGGTCATTCAATGGACAGGGATTTAAACGCAGCAATAAATTTATCGAGGTTGGCTAAACCTTGAAAGCTTACTGAGGGATAACCGCTCCCATGCTCCCAGTGAAGTAAGAAATAAATGTCTAGACTTGTCTAGCATTTATATAGCAGCAAATAACAAAATGAATTATATAGCGTTTCCTAATCATAGAAGGTACATCATAGCCTCTCCTCGCTTGCGGGGAGGGGTTGGGGGTGAGGTTCAGTACCTACTCAACGGAGAACCACTATAAAACAAATTAAAGGGACGACTCCAACAGATGAAATCGTCCCTCCCGAATTATAAAAGTGAAATATTCTCTATCTGCTTACTCTAGAAGGTTTAACCCACTCATCCCAAGAGCTATCGTAGCCATTATAAGTAATTTTATAAAGATCGTTATTAACTTCTAAAACCTTCCCTTTATACCATTTCCCCTTCCACAAAATTCTCACTGCATCTCCAGATTGAAATGATGCCCGAAAGCGTTGAGTACCAACCCATTCATTCCAGGAACTACTATAACCTTCATAAGTAATATAGCAACGCTCATTCTTGACCTTAAGTACCGTTGCTGGATACCATGTTTCCTTCCAAAAAACCTCAGCCTTTTGTCCCACAGAACAGGGTGAGGCAGCTAAAGCGCCAGGTATTAATGTTCCTACCCAAGTTGCCATGAAAATAGCACCAAACAATACTTTATTTTTCATGATTCTTTCTATCCTCAAATAGTAAAACGGAATTTTGATGATGATTTATGGAAATCTAATTCAAAGCTTCCAACTAATTACTATTGTTATGGAATTGAATTAGCGATCGCCTCAGCAAAAATTAGGAATTTTCGCCGTTAGTTGTGAAGATATCGCATTTAAAATAAACAAAAATCTTAGATCCCCGACTTCTTAAAGAAGTCGGGGATCTTGTTGCTCGTAGTTATACTGAAACTAGACTTCAGGGTTTATTATTGATATTTTTTAAATTACCGGATCTAACTTCATAAATTCCTAGCAAACCCGATGCTACTAACAAAGGTAAAAAATAATAGACTCCCCGATAAGCCAGCATTGAACCCAAAATTGCCGCCGCCGAAACTTTAGATGAGAGAATCAGCAAAATTATAGTTTCAAATACTCCCAAACCACCGGGGACATTACTAACAACACCTGCAAACATCGCTAGTAAGTAGATACCCAAAAAGTCCAGATAGGACAAAGATATATTACCGGGAAGCACAGCATAAAGAACTGCTGCTGCTAAAATCCAATCAAAACCAGAAATTGCTATTTGGATAAGGGATATCTTAAAATCAGGAAATCGAAATTCTTGTCCACGAATTATTAACGGTTGTTTAATAAAAATACTTCCTAGCAAATAACCAGCGACTAATAGCAGAAAAATCACGCCGATGGGACGCACAGTAGCAAAAGGTAAATGTAGTTGAGTGGGAATTTTGAGCGGATTGATGAGGAACAAGCAACCTGCAACGGCAAACATCCCCAACCAAAAAGTAAAATTGGCGAAAGCAATTACTTGTGCGATCGCAACTGCTGACACTCCCCAAGTAGTATAAAATCGATAACGGATAGCACTACCAGTCAGTAGGGCAAAACCAATAGTATTACTAAAGGCAGAGCTAATAAAGCTGGTTAAAGCAATTTTGTTCCAGTTTAGGGAACGATTAATGTAACTAAAACCTAAAATATCGTACCCAATCATCACTAGATAGCCCAAGGCTGTCAGCCAAATTGCCCAGCTTAAGCGGCTTTTGGGGATAGCAGCTAGAGAGTTGAGGATATCACGATAATTATACTCGTGCAGTTCGTTAGCGATCGCCACCACAGAAATCACCAACAGCGATAAGCCGAACAGTGTGCTGAAATTAAGTTGTAGTTTTTTAAGCATCCTAAAGAAACTTATCCTAACTCTTAACTTTTAACTTACAACAAGTCGCAAAGTTTCCATCCTGTTGACACAACATTGACAAATTACTTGCGTAAAGTTAATGTTTATGATCACAGATTGTCTAATGCCCTTCAAAGATGAACTATAAACAATCAAAAATTCTTTTGCTAGTTTCAGTCTTAACCCTAGTTGCCTGTAATTTATCTGAAAATGTCGTAGCAAAACCACCGCAACAGCAAGATTTACCTACAACACCTTCCATTCTTCCAAATCGGTCTAATACTGGCGATTCAGCAACTTTATTAACTTATAAAATTGAAACCTACGATAGTCAATTAATGGGTGCAAATCGCACTTACGGCGTTTCTTTACCCCCTGGCTATGAACAAAACCCAAAACAAAAGTATCCTGTAATCTTTCTCCTTCACGGCGGACATGGTTATCCCAGTGATTGGTTTATTCAAAAAAAGGGAGAAGCTCTCAAAACAGTGGAACAACTTTATGCTACAGGTAAGTTGCCACCCAGCATCATTATTACACCAGATGGCTACGACAAACGCGGCTCTAGTCGCTACCGAGATCCCGAATATATCGATGGCCCTAACGGGAAAGTCTCCACAGCCGTAGGTGATGAGTTAGTAAAAGTTGTGCAAAATCGTTATCGGACAATAAATAATCCTGATTTTTGGGCAATAGGTGGTTTATCTTCTGGTGGTTGGGGTGCAATGAATGTGGGGTTACACAACCTGAAACACTTCTCAATTTTATTTAGTCATAGTGGTTATTTTCAAGATAAAAGCGGCCCTACAAATAGCCCAATAGTTTATATTAAAAACATTCCCACATCAGCTACAAAAAGATTGCGAATTTACCTAGATTCAGGTACAGCAGATATTGAAGAAATCAACGAAGCCAAAAACTTTTCTAACGTACTAAGCGAACTAAAAGTTTATAATTTGCTTCGTCAGTTTCCTGGGAGTCACACTTGGCAATACTGGCGGGAACATTTAGCCGATTCTTTGACATTTGTGGGGGAACAGTTTAAATCTGCTCAAATAGCAAACATGACTGGTAATTTAGGTGTTAATCAAAAGAAAAGGACTCCAAATAATTAGCAATTTCCAGGATAAATAATTTTATTTGAGAAAAATATTGATATTTAAACATCAATTTAGAAAACTATGCTGCCATTTGTCAGCAGGTTAACTATAGTAAGTTCTAATGAAGGTGTTTTTTTCAATGTTAAATAAATATGAAGATTTCTAAATTATTAATTAGTTTGCTAGGAGCGATCGCACTCCTGACTACTGTTGGTTATTATTATGTATTTATCTTAGGTGCGCCACAACTAGACCCACCCCAAGAAGAGGCAAATACCGGGCTAAAACTTCAATTAGCAACCTTCAACTCTCAAGCGATGGGTGCAGTCCGCAACTACGGCGTGATTTTGCCGCCTAACTATAACAAAAATCAGCAAAAGCGTTACCCTGTGATATTCTTGCTACATGGTGGTCATGATGATGCCCGTGCTTATGCTGACAAGTATGCAATTTTAGATATACTGCATGAACTTTATCAAAATGGAAAATTACCGCCATCAATTGTGATTACACCTGATGGTAATGATAATCGCGGTTCGAGTCCTTTATACGACCCCGATTATTATGATGGCCCGAATGGCAAAATAGGAACTTTAATTGGTTCAGAATTAGTGCAAGTTGTCAAGTCGCGCTACCGCACCTTAAAAGAACCCCAGTCTTGGGCGCTGGGAGGTTTGTCTTCTGGGGGATGGGGAGCTTTTAATATAGGATTACGCCATCTCAACACTTTCCATATTCTGTTTAGCCATAGCGGTTATTTTACTGATAATAGCGGTTCACAAAATAGTCCCCAACAAATTGTGCAACAGCTACCAATTGAAGATAGAAAGCAATTGCGTGTTTACTTAGATGCAGGTTTGAACGATACTAATTTGTTGGCTTCTACCAAAGCCTTCAGCGTAACCTTAAATCAATTAGGCATTGCTCACGTATTTTATGCATTTCCAGGAGGTCATGGTTTGTCTGGTGCTAATATAGGCTGGAATTACTTCCACAAGCATCTTAAAGATTCCCTCTTCTATGTAGGTGAACAATTTAAAAAAGTTAGTAGACACGATTAATCGCGTCTGTTTTAACACCAAAACCAATGACTAATGACTAATGACTAATAATTTAAAAACTAAGATTGGACTTTGGAGTGCAGCCTTCCTTACAGGTTTAGTGGGAATAGTAAATTTGTTGTCAGCAGTGACACCTAACCTCTATGGGCGGAATCACTGGTTGAAAGAATTTTTACCATTTGAAATTCGTGCCACTGGTCATGTATTTGCAGCACTGACGGGGTTTATTCTACTCACACTTGCTACTAACTTATTACGCCGAAAAAGAATAGCTTGGTTACTGACCGTTGCTTTACTAGTAATTTCTATTCTCAGCCATTTACTTAAGGGATTGGACTATGAAGAAAGTCTCCTCTCTGGAGTTTTGCTGATGCAATTGATTTTGATGCGCCATTCTTTCACCGCGCAATCAGACCGTCCTTCGATCGCACGGGGAGTTAGAGTGCTGGTCAGTGCTTTGCTATTTACCCTAGCATACGGAACTATTGGATTTTACTTATTAGACAACAAATTTTCAGAAAATTTTAATTTGCGTGAATCTGTACTTCAGACTTTAGCGATGTTCTTCACTGAGGATAATTGGGGACTACAACCAAAGAGCCGATTTGGAGAATTTTTTGCTAATTCTATCTATATTATTGCCGCAGTTACTATTACGTATGCAATAGTAATGTTATTGCAACCTGTGTTTTGGCGTAATTTAGCAACATCAAATGAGCGAAAAAGAGCTAAAGATATTGTCGAGCAATATGGACGTTCTTCTTTAGCAGCGATCGCACTCTTAAATGATAAGAGTTATTATTTTAGTCCTACTGGTAATAGTGTAATAGCTTATGTTCCCAAGGGAAGGGGCGCGATCGCATTAGGAGATCCCATCGGCCCTATTGAAGAACGCAAAGAGACAATTGTTGCTTTCCAGCAGTTTTGCCAGCGCAATGACTGGTATCCAGGCTTTTACCAAACTTTGCCCGATGATGTTGAGCTTTACAAGTCATTGGGATTTAAGGTACTCAAAATTGGAGAAGAAGCGATCGTTGATCTAAAAAGTTTTACATTACAAGGTAAGGCAGGTAAAAACTTTAGACCATCAATCAATCGTTTAACTAAACTGGGATATCAAATCGAATTTTACCAACCGCCCATCGCCAATGATTTATTGCACCTCCTCAAACCTGTGAGTGATGAATGGCTAAAGATGGTACAAGGTTCGGAAAAACAATTTTCTTTAGGTTGGTTTGACGAAGCTTACTTACGAGAGTGTGAGATTGCTGTGGTGCATAATCCTGAAGGTAATATCAGCGCTTTTGCCAACATTCTCCGCGAGTACCAACTCAACGAAGCAACTATTGACATGATGCGACATTGCTCATCTCTTGAGAATGGAACGATGGACTTTCTATTTATTTCCCTACTTCAGCATTTTAAAGAGTGTGGTTACGACAGCTTTAATTTCGGTCTTTCCGCCCTGGCGGGAGTTGGAGATAACCCAGAATCACGCCGCTTAGAGAGAGTATTGCACTATCTTTACGAGCATTTGAATCGCTTCTACAACTTCAAGGGACTACACGCCTACAAAGACAAATTCCGCCCCGGCTGGGAACCGCGTTATTTAGTTTACCCCAGTTTAGCTGCCTTACCAGATGTAGTTGTAGCATTGATTCGCGCAGATTCAGGCGATCGCCTTTTTGATTATTTCAAACCTGGAGCGTAAAAGCATCTATTTTGGTGCTAACGCCATAACACCTCATTCCAGGGCAATATGACACAAATCAACATTTTATAGTATAATTGTACCATAAAGCAATGAATATCCGGTGAGTATGTAATGCTAAGTTTGGCAGGAAATGCCCAAAGTTTGTAATAAGTAAACCTTCATAGTAGCTAGTAGTCTATCAAGAAATAATTGACGAATAAATCTTCTGTAGAGACGGCGATTTATCGCGTCTCTCCAAGTGTCAAAATGGGTTTGACATACCACTAGACGGAAGTTTGCCTTACCTTTAAGAAGGGTATTCTATCCTTTGTCTTAGCATATATTTGGCATGAATTTACTGTGTGATTATTTACCTTTAGATGGAAGGTGACAATATGACAAATAATCAAATTTGTCTGCTAGAACTCATCAGGATTTTTGCAGAATATCGTAACAATATTATCGTCAACATCAAACATCTACAAGAACATTATCAAAGAACAAGCATCAAACGGGTTAAAGGTGTGAGAAACGAAAATGGAGAACTGCTTCAACCTTGGCTGCAAACAGAATATATAGATAATGCTGAGTATGTTGGTATGGGAGAGTTTCAGTTTAACCGAAATACTGCTACTATCAATATGCTTATCAAACGGAAAGTCAGACTTGCCAAATCTGAAGATCAAACCCCCACTCTTGAAGTAGCAGGTTTACTGGTAAATAATCTCAATAGTTTTAATAACTACACAATTGTAAGTGATGGTAAAATCAACATAAAGTCCTTACAAGTCAAAATTAGTAGTAAAAAAGCTTTTGATTTGCTCAAAGAAAAGGGTGTTTTAGATGCAGAAAAATTTGACTTCCATACTGAATATTCTATCCATCTAGATAACTTACCGCTTGTAGCTTCTGATAGTCGTTACAGTAGTATTGATGGAGTATTCCATCAACTTGCAGAAATTAAAGTGCTTACTAGTATTATTTCTGCTCACTTAAAAAAGGAATCAGATGTATTTATAGCACCACAGTTAGATGAGTTTAAAAATCACTATCTCTCCAAGAATATTTACATCAATTTCCCTACAACTAATGAATATGCAAATATCCATGAAGCTCTGTTTAATGGTACTCTTGACTCAAGATTGAGCTATAAAATTGATATCGGCACTCAAGATATTCTAAACCTGAGTAAGTTCCCCTCGGCAAACAAATTTCTGAATAGAATGTATCGTCTTTACGATCGGGAAACTGGAGAAATTATTATTAATCCGAGTTTTGAGATGATGTTTAATGATAATATTGCTGTTAGGCACAGGTTACTTTCATCACGTACCAAGATTACGAAAGTTGACGAGTTAATGAAACCAATTTTTGATGATTTTCTTGGGCTTGAACAAAATGGCATAGTTTTAGGTATTCTTAAGAAAGTTGGTGCTGATAGTTTGGCGAAGTTATTTCAGGATAAACAAACTGGTAAGCAAATCAGCAAAGAGGAAACGATCGCAGCTTTGACGGCAGCGAATAACAAGCTAGAGAAATATGTAGAAAATATCTACCAAGATAAAATTTCTCCTTTGGTATTTTACATTGGTTGTACAGGACTATTGCCAGAGCAAATAGAAGCAAAACCTATGACTGCTGAAGAAGCTACTGTTAAATACCCAAATTTGCAATTTTCTAAAAATGAGCAAGATGGCAGTTTTTTTGCAGTTGGTGATAGTATAATCAGCATCTATGCCAAAACTGAATATTACAGTAAAAATGTGCCTATCCTAAATCTTTCATAAACAAAAACAACCCCGATGGACTAAAAAATCGGGGTTGTTTCGGTTTAAATTATCCCAAAAAAATAAAATTACTATATGAATAAATAATCTATTTTTACTTAAAGAAGCTGCTGATTATCCCCCAAGCACCGACTGGATAACTAAATCAGTCATATCACTAAGTCCCGTCCCAAATTCTGGAATTATAAATAGAAACATCATTGCAAAAATTCCGAATTGAGTATATTGCAGTGGCTTTAGCCGAGGAAAAATCTCACTGAAAACATGAAAGCCATCTAGTGGTGGAATTGGCAGCAGATTAAACAGAAATAAGGTCAAATTTATCCGAGCCGCTAAGTAAATAAATTCCTCACTGAAAAATCCTGTAAGACTCTGATTAGAGATAAATTTCAGCACTAAAATAAATAGAATGCCTAAAGCCAGATTTGATAATGGCCCAGCTGCGGATACCAAAATATTACCTAGCTTGGGAGAGCGAAAATTAGAGGGGTTTACGGGCATTTGTCCCCAAGCTATACCCATGAGGCACAGAAAAATAATCGATTCTTTGCCCATGTGAACTAGAGGATTAAGCGTAAGATGACCAGTTTTTTGTGGAGTATTATCTCCTTGACTCATAGCAGCCCAGCCGTGAGCAAGTTCATGCAAAGTGATGGAAAATATGACAATTAAAACGATTCTGAAAAAAAGAATCGGCTCTGTGATGAGTGTTTTTATAAACATACTTTACTAAATTTTGGTAATGCCCTATTTGTGCAATAACAAGCTCCTGGTATAAATGTTATTAGAATATTTACTTAATCGACTACTGTGATTTCTGGTATATTTTAGGAATCAAAATTTACTATTTTTATTAATCTCAGTTGATTTGATAGCTTAAAAAAATATTTCATAACACTTGAAGGATTTTAAAACCTGGTGGCAACTACGTATCTATTGTATTTTTTAGTATATAAAGATTTTGTACTGAGCTTTGTAATAAATATAGTGGTGTAATAGACTACACGATTAGAAGTCATGAATTACAGATAGATCAGCTTTATTTGTGTCTAACTGCATCTATAGTTTTATGTGTCTCTGCCTCAAAACAGAGGCGCTATTGTTTTGTTATTTTGTTACATCACTTTGCAAGGTTAATTTTATTACCTGAAATAGCAATATATTTACTAATAATCTTTAAGAAAGTTATGCAAAAATCAACTTCAATGAGACAATCTGACCTAATCTTCTCAACCTAAACGAAGACATGAACGATCGCACAAAGGCTCTTCAGGCTCTCGCGGCTGAACGTTGGCGGGTATCCCTAATTCTCAGTGGAGCCATGATGTTGATTTACTTTGGCTTTATCTTACTAATCGCATTCAATAAGCCCCTATTGGGATCATTAGTAGTTCCTGGCCTCAGCCTGGGAATTTTACTAGGGGCGCTGGTAATTGTCTCAGCATGGGTATTAATTTTTATCTATGTGCGTTGGGCAAATAGCAGTTACGACGACCAAATTGCAAGGCTGACACGCAAGTGAAAATTGAGCATGGGGCATGGGGCATGGGGCATGAGGTGGATGAGGGAGTAGGGAAAAAAGAATATTTATTTTTTACCAATGCCCAATGCCCAATGCCCAATGCCCAATAGCTATTAGCTATTAGCAATTTCTAGTCCAAAATCCAAAATACTAAACCAAAAAAGCATGAATAGTGTGTGGTTGGATCTGCCACTAGCGGCGGATATTACCAGTCTTGGTAAGTTTAACCCGTTAGCGATCGCTTTCTTTCTTCTGTTTGTTGTCAGTTCTCTAGGTATTACCTTTTGGGCGGCAAAGCTGACCAAAAATACTGCCCACTTCTATACGGCTGGCGGTAATATCAGTGGTTTCCAAAATGGGCTAGCCCTAGCAGGAGACTTTATGAGTGCAGCTAGCTTTTTAGGTATCACTGGGCTGGTTGCACTCAACGGCTTTGATGGCTTAATTTATTCTATTGGCTTCCTGGTGGGCTGGCCGATTGTGATGTTTTTGATTGCGGAACCATTACGTAACTTAGGCAAATACACCTTTGCCGATGTAGTGGCTTATCGTTTACAACAAAAACCTGTTCGCATCGCATCTGCCATTGGAACGCTGGCAGTGATTAGCTTTTACTTAATTGCCCAGATGGTAGGGGCTGGGGAGCTAATTAAACTACTATTTGGCTTTGATTATGAATTAGCCGTGGTCATCGTCGGTTGTGTGATGATGGCCTATGTGATTTTTGGCGGCATGATTGCCACCACTTGGGTGCAAATTATTAAAGCAGTTCTGTTGCTGGGCGGAACTATCTTGCTAGCTATCTTGGTACTGGCAAGATTTGGTTTTAACCCACTCGCTCTTTTCGCCGCCGCCGCAGACAAGTATCCAGGTGTATTAGCTCCAGGGAAACAGGTTTCCGATCCCTTTGATGCCATCTCCTTGGGGATGTCGTTAATGTTTGGCACTGCCGGATTACCCCACATCTTGATGCGTTTCTACACAGTACCAGACGCTAAAGCAGCACGCGTCTCTGTTACTTACGCCACAGCTATTATTGGCGTTTTTTATCTCCTTACCTTCATCCTGGGCTTTGGAGCGATGGCGCTAGTAGGGCAAGATGCTATCAAGCAAATTGGGACTGGTGGTAACATGGCTGCACCGATGTTGGCAGAATTTCTCGGTGGTGATGCTTTCTTAGGCTTTATTTCTGCTGTTTCCTTTGCGACAATTTTGGCGGTTGTAGCGGGGTTGACACTCTCAGGGGCGGCTGCATTGTCTCATGATTTGTGGGTGAATGTGGTGCGATCTGGTCATGCTGACGAGTCAGAACAACTGAAGGTAGCTCGCGGTGCGACAATGGTTTTGGGTTTAGTGGCGATATTTCTGGGTATTTTGTTTAAAGGACAAAACGTCGCTTATATGGTAGGTTTAGCATTTGCGATCGCAGCTAGTGCCAACTTCCCAGCATTGCTGCTATCAATGCTTTGGCGACGCTTCACCACTAGCGGGGCGGTTGCGAGTATGTTAGTCGGTACTTTCTCTTCGTTGCTGCTGATTTATTTATCACCTACTATTCAGGTAACGATTCTCAAGCACGCTTCTGCACCTTTCCCACTAAAAAATCCGGGACTAATTACTATTCCCCTAGCATTTATTGTGGCAATTGTCGTTTCACTATTGACTACTGAACAACAAGCACAGGAAAAATTTGCAGAAGTTGAGGATCGCATTCACATTGGTTCTGGGATGTGAATTGGGAATTGGGCATTGGGCATTGGGCATTGGGCATGGGGCATGGGGCATTGGGCATTGGGCATTGGTTGATTCTTCTCCCTCATCTTCTCCTACTCCCTACTGCCCTGTTTGCCTACTCTGTCCAAGCTCTTTGATATTTTTCATCACTTGTTGATACAAGTCGTTGTTACCCTGACTTTGAAAAATGCTTGCTGCTTGTTGTAAGTCCTTGAGTGCGCCCTGTTTGTCTCCATTGGTAGCGCGGGCGTTTCCTCGGTTATTGTAGGCAGGGGCAAAGTTAGGGTTGAGGCGGATGGCTTGATTGTAATCTGCGATCGCACCCTTTGGATCTCCATTGGCAGCACGAGCATTTCCTCGGTTATTATAAGCGATCGCATATTTGGGGTTAAGAAGAATCGCTTGATCGAGATCGTCTATTGCCCCTTTTTTGTCTCCATTGGTGGCGCGGGCATTTCCTCGGTTATTGTAGGCTTCGGCGTAGTTGGGATTAAGGCGAATCGCTTCACTGTAATCTTTCACTGCTTCTCTGTTACCTTCTAGTGAAGCGCGGGCATTTCCCAGGTTATTGTAAGCTTCAGCGTCGTTAGGATTGATGCGGAGGGCTTGATTGTAATCTGCGATCGCTTTTTCTTTGTCTCCCAAATCAAAGTAGGCTAATCCCCGCCCGTTGTAAGCTGCGCCATATTGAGAGTTTTGACTAATTGCTTTACCATAAGATGCGATCGCAGCTTGTAAATCGCCGTTCAAATGCTGATTCTTTCCCTGAAGATAGAATTCCCCACCTCTGGAAGCTGTAGCTGAACGACGGCTAGGTGTACTAACTCCTATTTCTGTCACCAAAACATTATCATTCTTGCTACAAGAAACACTGCTAATTGCTGTCAATGTAGTAAAAATAGCTATGGTAAATATTTGATTTACCCTTGTTCGCTTTTGCCTAAATAAACGCCGTCTCATAATTTAATATAAACTGCCATAACACCGGAACACACTTAGTACAAAAATCTAGATTTTAATTCTTTAACTCAATTGTCATTCTAACTTTTGATAGACATTTAAAGTCAATTAACAAATTTACCTGATATTCAATATATTTCTTTCATAGTTATATTAAATAAAAAATCTGAATTATAAAGTATAAAAATTGTCAATCCTACTTTTTGTTATTGTCATCACTCTACTTCTTGACAATCGATTTCTGAACAGAAAACTACTGTTAGTCATGTTTTTTAGGATACTTTTTGAAAAAATATATTTGAAATATTAAGATTTGTTTTAAATAGTCACTCCATAAATTCTGACATTTGTAGCCTTATAGACAATTTACTCATCTTCTGTTTCGCTCTCTTGAGTTTTAGAAGTTAGTCGCCAATAGGTAGTTTTTTCAATATCTACAGACAGTTGTTCCAGATTTGTCCCTAAATCTTTTTGGAGTTTCTGAGTTAGTGTGACAGGAAAATCTAAATCAATATCTTGAGTTTGGGCTAGCCTTGCCAATTCTGAGAAAGTAGCTTTGATTGTAGTGCGATCGTAACTAGTCAGCTTATGATAAGAAGTTTCAGATATATTCTGAGCTTGCATGGCTTTTTTGATGCGTTCTTGCAAATGCTCAAATTCTGAATTCAACAACTTGTATTGTTGTTCAATTTGTGAATATCTAGTACTTAGTGATATTAAATCTTCTGTAATGGGTTCGGGGCTGGCTTGAGCTTGTAAACCTAACAAATTTAAGTGGATTTGAGCAAGATAAATACAGTCTAGGTAAGCATACTCTATCTGTTCTTCTGTTAGGGGGCGTTTTGCCCAATCGCTTGTTTGTTCTTGTTTATCGATATTGTTAAAGCTACAAAGTGCCGTAGCTATGGTTTTGAGTTGGTAATTAGGTAATGGCAAAAGATAGTAGGGAATTTTTTTTGCCATTTCCAAAGTGCAAGTAATATTTTTAGCTTTCTTATTACCGAGAAGTTTTAAATCGTAACTGGCGTTGTGAAAAACTTTTTCAATGGCAGAATTTATCATAACTTTTTCAATAAATTCAGCTATAATATGGGGCTGATCTAACACATCTAAAAGGTAGACGCGATCGCCACTCATATCTTGAGAATCATCTAACACCTGAATCAGTGATAGTCTAGGATTACGACTTTTATAGTCGGCGACTTCTGTATCGATCCACAGTATTTTTGCATTGGTATATTCAGCAACAATGGCACTAATTTCGCGGGCGGAAGTAAGATATGGCATTGGCTAATATTTCCTGATATTTAGGGCATTGTAAGTAAGCCATAGTTTTCTAAAGTAACATTTTGTTGGTAATTTTGCTGGCACAGGATTGCAAAAACGCTGAATTTTTGAGTTGAATACGTTTCAACATCGCCAAACTGACTGAAATCTGATAACATCGAGTCACTACTGTAAGGCGGCATAGTTTATCATTCAAATAGCGCATCTACATTAAATTCATAGAAAGCTATAGACCGCATACGGAACCATATTGATTAGCAACCGTCAATAAAGTTGAATTGGCGCTTCTCAAAAATGGCTGCAAAATCTTAGCCGAAAGAAATCGTCCAAGTTTTAATTTCCAGTAAACTGAGTAATTGCTTGGGCACTTTTGCTACTTCACATTTAATTGCTTTTTAACATCTGCTCCTCACCATGACACACAAATTAATTGCTTCCAGTAATCAATTCGGAGATAGATAATGAAAAAGCTAATTCTATTACTAGTTAGTGGTATTTTGGTAGTTGGTTCTTTTGGCTGCCAAGAGGCTCCTAAAACTGGTTCAGAAACTCCTGGCACTACTAATGAAGCTGCTCAAGTACCAGCAAAACCAGCTTCGCAAACAAATGAAACTGCCAAAGTTCCAGGAATACAAACAACTCCTTTAGCAGTTGGCACAGATACTAAAGTTAAAGCCGGTTCTGAAAAAACAGCAGCAACAAAAGTTAAAAGTGACTTAAAAACTGAAGTTAGCGCAAAGTTGAACAAAGGCTTACCAGGCAATAAGTTACAAGTTGAAAACAAAGAGGGTGAAATTATCCTCAAAGGTACAGCAACTTCTGCTGAAGAACTCAAGAAAGCTGAAACTTTGGCTAAAGAAGTTCAAGGGGTGAAAACGGTGAAAGTGGAAGCAAAAGTTGAAACTGTAAAAAAGCCATAAAAGAATAACTGAAGCTTTTAGTTAATACTAGACTAGCTAAATCAGCTTGTCATCGTTATCAAAAATAAACAGGACTTACGCAGACGTAAATCCTGTTTATCTCACTTAAATAAGGGTGAGAAATTAGTAAGAGAAAACCCCTCACTATAGATTTTAAAAAGATAGAAGAAAATTGAACTACAACTGGCAGATTGATTTGAGGACTTGCAACAACTCAATTGAAGATGTAGAGCGAGTTATATCTAGTTTTGGCAATAATTGGTAAATGGGAGGATTCCCCTGCTGCATATAGACAAACTGGTAATCCATACCATTAGTAGTCACCCCCCAAACTGATGTTTGATTTTCTAGACTTTTGTACGCATAGGTGAGCAATTGTGGCAATCCTTCTAAAGCATTAAATGTACTATTTTTAGATTCAATCACTAGTATCCAAAAAGGTGTAGTTACTATCTTTTCTTGAGTTTTACTAACAGCTAAAATATCCATCCTTCCTTTGATATTCGTATCTTCATCTTCTACGTAGATGTCAGCAATATTTTCTTCTAATGTAATTTTAATAATGGGTTGATAAAAACCAGCTAACTTCATTAATGGTGCAAGGAAGAGAAATTTTACTTGTCCTTCGGAAATTTTACCTTCTGAGTAGTATTCATGGTATGTCTTACGGATTACCTGTAATTCCTGGTGTTCAAATTCTGTAATATTTTTTAGCGAGAGTAATGATGTAAATGAGTCATTTAACTGTTCTTTTAATTTCAGAAGGCTTTGAACATCTTTCAGCCTAAGATTTCTTGCATCTACAGTAATTGTCATTGATTTACTCTTTCCTCGTTGAAGTTGAACTTGATAAAGAGGGCAACATTTTCATCCAGCAGATATTTGAGAGTCATTCTCCTATGCTTTTTTCATTGTTTATTCCTACCAACTTAACTTGGTTGCATAATTTATTTTATTATGTTTACCTATAAAATTATCTTATAAAGTATGTAAGAGGATGTTTTAAAAGTCTAAATTTTTACTTGCCTGGGCGAATATAATTCGCGGCTACACAGAGAAAACCCACCTTCGTGGGTTAAAAACCTTGATTTTTGGTTAGTCTACGGAGGTGGACTTTGCTTGTATAGTAGCGAATTATATTCGCCCAAAACTTTTCAAACACCCTCTAAGATACTCTTGCAATAAATGGGAATTAACTGATAATAATGCCTTTAACAACGCCAACTTGTTGAATTATTTTTACAGTTACTTATATCAAATAAAACTGGAATCAGTTGATCTAGTTGCTGTTGAGCGCGTGTAATTAAATCTCATGTTCGTACCAACTCTAGCAGTATTGCGCTTTTCTCTGAAACATTATTCTCCTTCCCCCCTCTGTGTTCTCTGCGCCTCTGCGGTTCGATAATCCCTAATTTTCCCCCCTACCCTCTTGCGAATTTTTAATTAGTTGATACACTTGTTCTTCATTAGCCCAGTTAACCAGCGCCTATGGTTCATATCAAGCGCGTGGAACTTACCAACTTCAAATCCTTCGGCGGTACTACCTCAGTCCCTTTGCTGCCGGGATGTACTGTCATATCTGGGCCAAATGGTTCCGGTAAATCTAATATTCTAGATGCACTGCTATTTTGCCTCGGACTCTCCAGTTCTAAGGGAATGCGAGCCGATCGCCTCCCAGATTTGGTAAATAACACCCAAACCTCCAAAGGACGGGCTTCTATTGAAGCTAGTGTCACTGTGACATTTGATTTATCTGGGGAGGATATCTTACCTCAATCCGTAAAGGTGCAAAGTGAGGGAGATGAGGAAGAAAATCCAAAATCCAAAATCCAAAATCCAAAATCGACAGAGTGGAGTGTTACCAGAAGGCTGAGAGTAACTCACCAAGGGAGTTACACGTCGAATTACTATATCAATGGTGAAGCTTGCACGCTGACGCAGCTGCACGAAGAACTAAGTAACCTGCGGGTTTATCCTGAAGGCTACAATGTGGTGCTGCAAGGGGATGTCACCAGCATTATCTCGATGAATACGCGGGAACGACGGGAAATTATTGATGAATTGGCGGGGGTGGCGGCGTTCGATCGCAAAATCATTCAAGCTAAGTCAACTTTAGATGAGGTGAAGGAAAAGGAAGATAGCTGTCGGATTATTGAAACAGAATTAACTGCACAACGCGATCGCCTTTCCCAAGATCGGGCTAAAGCTGAGAGATATCAAAAGCTTCGCACAGAATTTCTGGCGAAACAATCCTGGGAAGCTGTTTTATCATGGCGATCGCTACAAACACAACAAGAAAAGTTAGTTCACGAAATTCAAGCAGGCGATCGCAATTCTAGTGAACTCTCAACTCAACTCACAAATCTAAATTCCGAAATCGTCCAAAAAACTGCTGAACTTGAACAACTCAATACCCATGTCAAAGCATTGGGAGAAGATGAACTTTTAGCGGTACAATCTACCCTCGCCACCCAAGAAGCAGAACGAAAACAACTCCAACGTCAGCTAACAGAATTAGAAACAGCTTCCCAAGAAACCGCCAAACGTCTGACTCAAACTCAGCAAGAGATTCAGAAACACCGTCATTCCCTAGAAGAAATTGCCAAAACACAAATTGTAGAGACGCGATTCATCGCGTCTTCACAACAACAAAGAAACGAAGCGTACCAAGCCTTAGAAACATCCCGCGAAGCAGCCGCCGAAATCGCCTCGGCTTCAGAAGCGTGGGTGCAGCAACAAACGGCATTCAACCGTCAAATTGAAACTCTGCTGCAAACTCTAGAACCGCAACGTACAGAAAAAGCACAACTCACGGAACGCAATAATCAGTTACAGCAATTAATTTCAGAACAAACTCAGTTAATTGAACGCGACGAACCGCTATTAGCCCAAAAACAAACTGACTGTAGTCAAATTGAAACAGAATTTAACGCCTCTAGTGAACCCATCCAAAATTTAGCCCAAAATCTCTCAGCCACAGAACAAGAATTGCAAATCCAACAGGAAACGCAAAAACGGTTACTTTTTGAACAACGGGAAAAACAACGCCAGTTGGATAAAATCGAGGCGCAAGCGCAAGCACAGCAAGAAGTCCAAGGAACCCAAGCTAGTAAAGTTATTTTACAATCGGGAATGCCTGGACTTTGTGGCTTAGTTGTGCAGTTAGCAAAGGTGGAACCTCGGCATCAACTAGCTTTGGAAATGGCTGCTGGTGGACGTTTGGGACATATTGTGGTGGAAGATGATGGTGTAGCCGCAGCCGGGATTGAATTACTCAAACAGAAACGTGCAGGGAGAGCGACTTTTTTACCTCTGAATAAAATTCACGCTCCGAAATTTACTCAAGATGCAACGCTGCGTTTCGCTAGTGGCTTCGTTAATTATGCTGTGAACTTAGTCGATTGCGATCGCCGTTACAAAGATGTATTCAGCTATGTTTTTGGTAACACAGTAGTATTTGCCAGCCTTGAAGCGGCGCGGAAAAACTTAGGGTTATATCGCATCGTCACCTTAGACGGGGAATTGCTGGAAACTAGTGGTGCAATGACAGGTGGTAGTAACAGCAATCGTTCAGCATTGCGGTTTGGCAATGCGGAAGCGGCAGAATCTGATGAAGCGATCGCTTTGAGAAGTCGTTTGGTGGATATTGAACGGGTTTTAGAGCGTTGTACGGAAGCGATCGCAACTTTATCAGCCAGAGCCAAAAAACTCACCCAAGAACTCGCAGAAGCGCGTCAGGCGCGGCGCGAACAGCAATTGCAATTGGAACAGTTGCAGAAAGACATTAAGAGTTTAACAGCGCAATTAGAGGGGACGCGATCGCAACTTGCCCAAAACAGCGAAAAGTTAGCCACCGCTCAATCCCGATTGGAAATTTTAGATCGGGAATTACCGGGACAAGAAACTCAGTTGCAACAATTGCGACACGCTTTAGCAGAGTTGGAAGCATCCCAAACTCCCAGTGAATGGCAACAAATCCAGGCGACAATTAAAATTCAAGAGCAACAATTGCAACAACGGGAGACAGCATTACGCGAAGCTGAACAAAGATTAAAAAATTTAGAAAATCAGCAACAGCGATCGCAAGAAAAAATCCAAGAAGCAGAGACACGCATCGCAGAATACGAAACCCAACAAATCACTTGTAGAGACGCGATTCATCGCGTTTCCACACAAATCACAACGATAGTCGAGCAAATCGGCGAAACCCGCGTGATGTTGACTCAAATGGAACAAAATTTAGGAGAAGAAAAACAAAAACGCGACACTACAGAATTGGAAGTGCGATCGCACCTTTTGCGCCAACAACAATTGCAATGGGAAATCGAAAAACTCAAAGAAACCCAAGAGAAGCGGCGAGAGGAACTAATTGCACTGCAAAGCCAGTTACGGGATATGGGAGCAGAATTACCAAATCCCTTGCCGGAAGTTCCAGATAAAGTAGATTTGGAAGAATTGCAGAAAGAATTGCGATCGCTTACCAAACGTTTACAGGCGATGGAACCTGTGAATATGCTGGCGTTGGAAGAATACGAACGCACTCAAAACCGTCTCCAAGAACTGACGCAAAAATTAGAAACACTAGAAGGGGAACGCACCGAATTACTTTTGCGGATTGAGAATTTTACCACATTGCGGCAACTTGCCTTTAAAGAAGCATTCGATGCCGTCAATGAAAACTTTCAATCAATTTTTGCCATTCTTTCAGACGGCGACGGCTATTTACAACTCGAAAATCCCGAAGATCCCTTTAGCAGTGGACTAAATTTAGTCGCACACCCCAAAGGTAAACCCGTACAGCGCCTAGCTTCCATGTCTGGGGGAGAAAAATCACTTACAGCCTTGAGCTTTATCTTTGCCCTGCAACGCTATCGCCCATCGCCCTTTTACGCCTTTGACGAAGTAGATATGTTCTTAGATGGAGCAAACGTAGAACGATTAGCTAGAATGATTAAGCAACAATCACAACAAGCGCAATTTATAGTTGTGAGTTTGCGCCGTCCGATGATAGAATCAGCCGAACGCACAATCGGCGTTACTCAAGCACGAGGAGCTTACACTCAAGTTTTGGGGATTAAGTTACAATCATCCAATACATCTGCTTGATTTTTTGTTAATAATAGTGTATGGATAAACCGGATTCGAGATCAGGACTCGGTATAGAATGACCTCCGAACAGATAATTAGGCGTTCCGATATATTAAACACCCAGGTGATTACCCGCGACAACGGCAAGCGGCTAGGCATCATCAGTCAAGTCTGGGTAGATATAGATCAACGAGAGGTTGTAGCTCTTGGTTTGCGAGACAGCCTGATCTCCATTTCGGGCATACCGCGCTACATGTACCTCAACAATATCAGCCAGATTGGTGATGTCATCTTGGTTGATAACGAAGATGTAATTGAAGATATTGAAGTTGAATCTCTCAGCAATCTGATTAACTGGGAAGTAATTACAGAAACAGGTGAAGTACTAGGCAAAGTTCGGGGCTTCAAATTCAACGGTGAAACCGGGAAGCTTAACTCTATAGTCATCGCTTCTTTAGGAATCCCCCAAATTCCCGACCAATTTTTGAGTACTTACGAGTTCTCAGTGGATGAAATTGTTAGTACTGGCCCCAATCGGTTGATTGTGTTTGAAGGAGCCGAAGAACGGGTTAATCAGTTGACAACTGGTTTACTAGAGCGTTTGGGTATTGGTAAAGCGCCGTGGGAAAGGGATGCAGAGGAAGAATACGGTTATACTCCACCGCGTACAATTGCAGCACCCAATCAACTGCCTAGTGGAGTGCCATTGCAGCCACCCAGACAAAAAGTTCGCGCCCCCGAACCCGTAGCGCGGGAAGAGGAATGGAATGAAGACTATGTGGAAGAGGAAAGGCCACAGCGTCAGGTAATGAAGGCACAGCAGTATGAGTCTATTCAATATGAAGAAGACGAGGAAGAAGATAACTGGAGTGAAGCAACAGGTAACGACAGGTATCGACAACCCCAGCCGCTAAAATATGATGCCAAGCCTTACAGCAAGCCTTATGTTGATGAATACGATGATTATGACGACGTAGACGGTGATGCTTGGGAAGATGAGCCGAAGCCTGTGAATATTCCTAAAAAAGTTAAGGAAAGACAGCCAGAATACGAAGAAGAAGGCGGATATTAAGTAATTCGTAATAGAGCCTCCGGCACGCTCCGCGTTAAGCGAAGCTATGCCGCAGGCTTTACGTAATTCGTAATTAAATTTGAAGATTAATTTAGCTCTTTCCTTACAAGTAAGGAGGGGGCTAATTTTTTAGAACGCACTAGCGAGAGGAAGTTGCACAAAATTATTTATACACAACTGTTTAGTGTGTACAAGGTTTCATACCTAGGGACTTCCAACAAATAAATTATCCCAGAACTCCGGTTGTTAAAACATCTCAAAAAAAGCATCATCTAATTCATAACCCAGCATTTGGGCCATAGACTTCAACCGCGAGAGGCTAGGGATATCTTGCTGTTTGAGCCAATCACCTAAAATAAAGATTTTGTGCATCAAAAATATCTCTAAGGCTTCAGGATTATACTGAATACCATCTTTGGTACTGAACTGGTGTGGTACTAGCATGGCGGCATAACGAGCAAATTCTCCAGCTTTCCAGTCTAGTAAAAATGCTAACCAGGGATATTTGGCATCTAGACGCACAAACCACAGCCGTACCTCTGGAATTTCTGAGAGTTCTCGTGGATCGCCAGTTTCGAGATTGTAATTGATATCAAAGCGTAGTTGCTGTTCATGGGATGCAACCCCATCTTGCAGCATTTGTTCAATCACCGTTGAGGCAGGCGACAGATCAAGATTGTTAATGAAGTCATTATTGAGTGCGATCGCAATTGTCTTTGACTCAGCAGCCACTTTTTTTTGCTCAACTGTAGGATCGAGAATCTACAGTAGCAGCTTTCAGGCATTGACGCTACATTAACAATTCGTAATAGAGCCTCCGGCACGCTCCGCGTTAAGCGAAGCTATGCCGCAGGCTTTACGTAATTCGTAAATTAGTATTTATTAATAAGTAGATTAGTGTAAATTATAATTAAAATACTTTGATTTATTCTCGTCTACTTACTTTTTTGGTGATAATTAATTAACCTAATACAAGGTTTATATAGCGGTTCCCATTAAGATACAACATTAATAGCGAAGTGTAAGGGCACTGCACTGCCCTGCTACAGGTGTACCTCACTCAACCGAGAACTGCTATAGACAAGTCTGGCTTTCTAGATTTAGTCTGGTTACTTCAAATGCTTTGGCATAATGCCTCAATCAACCCCTGTTAAATGTAATAGGGTTGACTTTTTGGTTTTGTGGTAGGCGCAATACAAAATTTAATCAATCAACATTAATAACTTCGCGTTGTATTTGAGTCTCAAGCTCTTGAATACTGATAAATAATCTAACAACTGTCTTAGTTTTTAAGGAATGAATATTATATGGGTACTCACTTACCAAGCAAAACCAGTTCTTCACACGGCGGAGTTCGTGGGGCAGACTTTAATCCTCGTTCTCCACAATTTGAGGGACGCTTTGGACGAATTTTCCGCAGCTTACCCCCAGCCACTTGGTCTGAAGACGCTCTAAAAAAGCTAGCTGGCGATGGTCAAGAAGAAAATCGAATGTCAGCAGAGCCAGAAAAAAACGATCGTAATTTACCGATAGCTCCTAGTGAAGACGTTGACGAAACAGGTAAAGCCCGTCAAAGTCGTCTTCATGATGATGAAGAAAACAGTGGTATTGATGCAGGGTACACTTACTTCGGTCAGTTTATTGACCACGACATTACCTTCGATCCTGCCAGCAGCTTACAGCAACGTAATGATGTCAATGCCTTAGTAGATTTTAGAACCCCAGCCTTAGACCTCGATTCTGTTTATGGCAGTGGCCCTGACGATCAACCCTATATATATACGGGAAATGGTCGCAAATTTCAGTTGGGACGCGATCTATTTGAAGGTTTGGGGGGTAAAGCTATTAGCAAGGATTTACCACGTCATACCTGGACTGATGATGATGGTGAACATAACCGCGCCCTCATTGGAGACAAGCGCAATGACGAAAATGTCATTGTTTCTCAATTACACGGAGTATTTTTGCAATTCCATAACCGACTTGCAGACGCTCATTCAAATTGGGATTTTGCCGAAATTCAGCGTCAGGTACGCTGGCATTATCAATATGTAGTACTTCACGATTTTCTACCAAAAATTACCTGTTCTGATGTATATAAAAACATCCTCCCCCACTTAAGTAATGGTGGTTCAATTTTCGATTATCCTCCACGTTTACACTTTTATAAACCGCATAATGATGCTTTTATGCCCGTTGAGTTTGCAGTTGCGGCTTATCGTTTTGGACATTCAATGGTGCGCCCTATCTATCGTCTCAATACTAAGCTTACAGGCGGCAACAATCCTGATACTACCGCTCCTAATGAGAAAGCACGAGGCATTGACGGACGGCAATTCATCTTTGCTGGTCTAAAAGAACGTGGACTTAATGGCTTCGACAAATTTCCAAAAGAATGGGGAATTGACTGGAATTTATTTTTCGACTTAACACAAGATAAAGATTCTCGTAAAAACAAGAATCGCACTCAGCCTGCTTACAAAATCGATTCTTCTCTGGTTAATCCGTTGGCGTTTCTACCAGAATTTTCTCAAATCAATAAGCAACCTCCACTAGATAACATCAGTAAGCTTCAGCCTCAGCCTCAGCTAGATAGACAAAATAAACCGATGATTAACAATCTTGCATTCCGTAATCTTCTTCGGGGGATGTCTATGGGTTTACCATCGGGGCAAGATGTCGCTAGGGCAATGGGCTATCAGCCTCTTAGTGATGAAGATATGAGGGTAGGGAAAGCCACTAATGCTGATGAGTTTGATAAACTGCCAATTCTGCATTGTATCCATAGTGACTTTATTGGCAAGGCTCCCCTCTGGTACTATATTTTGGCTGAAGCTGCCCATGATTGGCGAAAAAAAGGCGGTAGGACTGAAACACCAGTTAGCCTTGGCAAAGTTGGTAGCCGGATAGTCATTGAGACATTGGTAGGCTTGCTTTTACATGACAGTCACTCGTTTCTGCGTCAAGCACCTACATGGACACCTCAAATTGGCAAAAAGGAGAAATTCGATATGCCCGACCTGATTAAATACGCGCTGAAACTCTAGTCTGGCTCTTGTATATTTTGTACAGTAAACCCATACTGTAAATGCGCTCAAATCCAACTCTTTTTGGTTGGATTTGAGCTTTTTTTAATAATGGGTTTGTACTAAGCATTTTAGTGCTTAGAAAATCAGGGCTGAAGTCCTGACTACGAACTTTCTTACCCCAGATCAACGATAATTCGAGCAATTAGTGTATCTCATAACTTCGGTAAGTGCTGTATTTAAGTATTTAACTAAAAAATCACTACACCGATTACATAGTATGCCATTAGCATCAGCCAACTTGGGAAAGGCAACGCCTACCCCAATGTGGACATTTATAGCAATTTTAAGTTAAAGTTGTAATGAGTTTGTTTTAGATTAAGGTCTGACAAAGTAGCCATCAACAAGCAAAAAATAGATTATTATTTATCGCCACCTGTTACTTCCGCAGCATCACAAGCCAAAACATAAGTACAGGTAGAACAATGGTGTGCAATATTATTGCATATATTAAATAAACAATAAAAATTTAAATGGGAAAATTCCCTCAACAGTTAAAAAGCTGTAATATGCAAAAACAAACAATTTCTACAAAACCAATTCGTTCTCTAGAAGATGCGCTAGATCGGTGTCAAATACTCGGTATGCGTGTCAGTCGTCAGCGTCGCTTTATTCTTGAGTTACTTTGGCAAGCAAATGAACATCTTTCTGCCAGAGAGATTTACGATCGCTTGAACCAAGAGGGCAAAGAAATTGGCCATACCTCTGTTTATCAGAATTTAGAAGCATTATCCAGTCAAAGCATTATTGAATGTATTGAACGCTGTGATGGGCGTTTATACGGCAATATCAGTGACTCTCACAGTCATATAAACTGTGTGGATACCAATCAAATTCTTGATGTTCATGTAGAACTACCAGAAGATTTGATCCGCAAAATTGAAGAAGAAACAGGAGTGCGGATTACTGAATACAGTATTAATTTTGTTGGCTACCGTAATGTGCAAAATGATGAAAGTTAGGAGTTAGGAGTTAGGAGTTAGGAGTTAGGAGTTAAGAATATTCTTTTTAATTCCCCATTCCCTATTCCCTATTCCCTATTCCCTATTCCCCATTCCCTATTCCCCAATAGAGTTATTGCCAAAGACTGTTTCATCATCGACATCATCATGATATAAACCTACAGGTAGAATTGTGCCTTCCGAGCTTTCAATTATTCCGATCGCAGGAAGTTTGCTCCAATTATTATCTGGTCTGGCCGTAATTTGGACAGTATTTAAGAAGGGTTGCTGCAATCGCAAATTTTTCAGTCTTTGAAACGACTCTTTGGAGAATAAAGCACCATTATCAGCAGCTAATTTTTTGTCAGCATCATCGAGGATAGCATCAAATAAGCAGGCGTTGGTGAGATCGGCTAAATTAAGATTTGTCTCTATCAGGTTAGCTTGTTGGAGGTTTGCGCCTGTAAGGTTAGCCTGTTGGAGGTTTGCGCCTGCGAGGTTAGCCTGTTGGAGGTTTGCACCTGTCAGATTTGCTTGTTGCAGGTTTACTCCAACCAAATTCGCCCCCATTAACTCCGTATTGGATAAATTTGTCTGCTCAAGATTTACCCTAGTCAACATTACTTGTAATAAAGAGGCTCCTGATAAATTGAGTCCAGCCAAAGACTTGATTCGGTTTGCAAAAGCACTTTTGTGCAAAACGGTTGTTCTGGCAATTAGAACATTTAAAGCCTCTGGATTGAATTCTGTGAAGTTGAGTGGATTTCCACAAGGCCAAAAAGGAATTTTGGTTTCTCGGTAGCAGGCACAAAGCAATAAAAACACATTCAGCCCTACAGAGGCATTCACCTGCTCAACACTCACCGGGTTTTGTAGTGCGTGGAAATGAGTCAAAGCTTTGTGGGCTATCCCTTCATCTAACCAACAGCCTTGACAGTAAGCACGCCAGAAAGACAAAAGCCGTTGGAACAAAACTTCAAAGGAGAATTTGTGCTTTTGCTCTCGGCGTAAAATTGCGATCGCTAGTTCTTCAATTTCTTGGCTAAGTATCCCATAACCCAGTAAATTGTAAATATGCTGGGCAGCACTACTGGGAGAATCAAGCACAAAAGTGAGTGTGCCATAAGCCTCATTTTGGCACTGAGTCAGTAATTTCAACTCAGCAGTTACAGCTTTAGCACAAAGGAATTCTCCTAACTTAATATGCGAAAACTCAATTAAAGTAGTTTTTTCTGCACTTTCTAAATCCCGAATTTTAAAATAAAACCTTGGCAAAGTATGAGATTCCTCAGCCAAATTAATTTGATGACGTTGCGAGTGTAAAATTTTAAGAGCGATCGCTTGCATCTGCTCAAGTAAATCTTGGGGATGACGATTAGCGAGTAAATTAGCGATCGCTTCTGGAGTCCGGTTGATATGAACTGTTCCTGAGCGCAGTAGCATCGTTTTGATCCCACCAGTTAGCGGATAGCCCAACAACCATCGGCTCAGACGATGATAAATTTCCCATAACAGAGAAGACTTTGGTGTGCTAGCAGCCAATTGCAATACTTCATCATTTAGCAGTCCGTCGCGGTGTAAAATGCCCAACAAGTGCAACATTAGGGGTTGACGGACAAGGGTAGATAATTCTGCAAACCTTGACTGCCTGGCAAATAAGCCTGATTTTTTTAGGAATGTAAAGAAATTTTGCGCGATCGCCAACGATTGCACTTTTGCCCAGTGCTGAAACCATTGTTTGAATTCGTCTACATCGAACGGCTGAATGATAATTCGCCTCAATGGTAAAGGTATCTCTGGGGCAATTTCCTGCAATGTTGTCGAGCGGCTCGTTAACACAATTTTGTGTCTATGCTGAAATTGAAAATTCAGTAATTGCTGAATAAAAATTGCTTTTGCCCTTACACCATGAGCAGAAGGGGGCAATTCATCCAAACCATCTAGCAGCAACAGACAAGGAAGATTTTCTTGCTCTAACCAAGTTGAAAGATTAACAGGAAAAGCAGAATTTAGGGTTTCGATTAAAGTTTTGCCATAAGTTATATCCCTGAGCCTAATTATTACAGGCATCCAAATTGGGTAAACTTCTTGTGCTATCTCTGCTGCCCAAAGTTGGCAAAAACTAGTTTTTCCATAACCAGGTTCCGACTCAATAATAGCGATCGTTTCTAAATCAGCTAGCTGTTGCTGCGCCCATGTCTTTAAATCAACTGTTTTAACAGCTTTTTTATCCAAATCAAAAAGACTTTCCTCTATTGGTAAGCCTTTTTGTGACACATAGATATCCTTGAGAGTAAAGGATTCTATCAGTAAAGGCATACTGAGATTTTTAATCAAACTTGCACGGTAATGTTCTCGATGCAAGTCAATTTTCTCACCAACCGGAGAACCGACTTCTGGAGCGATCAAACTAGGAGATAATGAAATCCCCAAACGGAAGAATTTTTGCAGTTGAGCTAAAGGGGCAGCATTTTCAGTAACCACTACTAGCATGTCACCAGGAAGTGAGTTGACCAAACGCTGTGTTAAGAGTTTAGCTTCATATTCTTCTGCACCATTGGCAACAAACCAAGCTATGACAGCATGATTTATTTGTTGTACCAGTAACGAATCTGCAACCAGAGATAGGGCTTGTTCTGCTTGAGTGTCAGTTAATTTACCTGGGCTGAGAGTTTTGAGCAATCCTTGTAGTTGCGGATCTTGGAGGGTGAGTTTGCCCACATCCTCTTTAAGTATTTTTGCTTGGATTGGTATACTTGCCCGATCTAGCCACGGTCTTTGTAGGCTTGCTTCCTGCTTTAAAATAGCTTGCAAAGCCTGGAGATAGGCAATTTGGAACGCTAGCCACGTCCCCTCGTTACGTTTTAATGGTTTCTTTTGGCTGAGACTACGTAACAGGTTTTCTGTTAAATGGGAAATTACACTGATTTCTTCCCAAACAATCCCTAAAGGCAGTTCTAAAACTTCTACCAAAGTACAGATATCAAAAGGCATAAGGCTTTTGACTTCCATATCCTGAACAATCCGGTAGGCAATACCTGCCAATTGCCCCGCCGAAAATCCGCTAATTTGATTGATTGCGATATAGCGTTCTGCCAACCAGTGCCGAATACTCAAGTTCATTTAATTACACAGTGACGGCTGTCTATGGCAATTATGATCGATTTATCAGTTTACGAAAACAGGTAACAATGAGGGAGACAAAGTTTTGTTTGGATCAAAGGTGTTTTCTGATTGGCAAAAAACAGTGCTTGTGTAATTGAGTAGACTATGAGCGATCGCCATTTAAAATTATTGTTATTCGACCAAGATCCGATTTTTCGTCTTGGATTGCGGGTAGCTCTGGAAGCAATTCCTAACCTGGAAGTAACAGGAGTAGTAGAAACTGATACCACTGCCTTGCAGATTCTAGCAGAAATTGCCCAAGAAGACCCTAAACAGGTAAATTTACTGGTTTTGGAATTCGGTAATGGTCGTTCCATCACCAGCCAGCAGCTAGGTTTACAATTCTGTCGGCAACTCAAAGCCTTATATCCCAACCTGCCAATTTTGCTTCTTAGTTCTGTGCAAGAACAAGGACTGCTATTAGCTGCCAAATCTATTGGTGTAAATGGCTACTGCCCTAAAGGTACACCACTTCCTGAGTTAGTTGCTGCCATGCAAGAAGTTGCAGATGGTGGTGACTATTGGTTTCAGGATACGCAAGCAATAATAACTCCCCACTCCCCACTCCCCACTCCCCACTCCCCACTCCCCACTCCCCACTCCTCACTCCCCTTCTCCAAACTACGAAATAATTTACGTTTGTCAGGTATTGCTGACATTGAGGCTACCCTAGCCGCAGTCACAGCACAATTACAAGTTCCCGGATTACCAGTATTAGATCGGGCAATTTTAGCTGGACAGAGGCGAGAACTCTTAGCGGCTCGTTGGCTGCTAAATCGGTTGTTAGTTTCATCACAAGAAAAGCAAGAGGAACATATTCCCGTTGCCGATCAGCCACTCACCCCTTCATTGAGTAGTGCTATTCAGCAAAGGCAAACTGTGTCACCTTTGCTTAGTCCAGGAACACTACAATCTGAATTGTTTGTATCTTGTATTACCAAACTTCAATTTCCTTTACGAAATGTTACAGATGTGCCTTTAGAAATTGACATCTTTCGTGAAGATAAAAAACGAGAATTGTTTTATCTTATCCTGCAAAAATTGGCTGAACAATTAGATGAACTGCGTGCTTCTCAAATTGATATCAATCAATTATATGAGGTAAAAATTACCTTATTGTGCGACTTATGGCAAGCAGCAACTACAGATTTTTTTGGGAAATTTTCTCGAATACGAATAGGGAATCAAAATATAGAAATTGTTAATTTATTACTACAAAATACAGAAGTTGTGCAAAGAGATATTCTCAACAAAATTCCGTTATTTTGTGAGTTGTATTCTTATCTACTATTTCAAACAGAATTGAATATTGATAATACCTCCTATCCAGTAGTGAGTGCTGAAGCCAAGTCCCAAACATTAATGATTTTAGAGAACTTGTTGATTCAGATAGCAAACGGGGTAGTGCAGCCACTGTTAAATTCTTTAGCGGATGTGGAAGTGATTAAACAAAATTTATATGGACGACAATTTATTTCTACAAGAGATATTGAACGTTTTAGAAATGATTTGTCGTGGAAATATCGGTTAAAAAATTATATAAATGAGCCAAAAGCAGTTTTTGAAAGTCGCTACGAACTATTTGTAATTGCACCTCGTGGTATTGCCAACACTTCAGTTTATGCGCCTCGCAATCAGGAGTTATTAAAGCTTTCTAATATTCCTTTAGTAGTAACGTTGTTGTTAGAATTTAGTGATGCGATCGCACCGCGCTTAAAATCACTCTTATCTTTTGTAGGTAGCGGTATAGTCTTCATCCTTACCCAAATAATTGGTAGGGGTTTAGGTTTAATCGGTCGTGGTATTCTTCAAGGTATTGGTAGCGTTTCGTTACTAGAAAAGAATTTTAGACGAAATAGCGATCGCACTAAATAAAGAAGCTAGAGAACAGAATAATAAATATGCCCAGTGACAAATGACCAATGACAAATGACAAATGACAAACAATGATTTAATCGGGCTAGCAATTTCTTATATTTACGCGACTAGTCTGCTCGTTATTGGCGAGGGACTACGTAGGCTGTTTGATGTAAAGCCGGATTTGACCCGCAAGATGATCCATATTGGTGCAGGGATGTGGGTTTTCGGTGTTCTGCTGTTGTTTAACCGATGGGAAATTGGAATTATACCCTTTGCTACCTTTATCGGACTTAACTACTTGTTATATCGCTACCGAATTATTGGCGCAATGGATAGCGAAGATAGCTCACCCGGTACAGTTTATTTCGCTATCTCAGTAACGCTGCTTTTCGGACTACTGTGGCGACCAGATGGGCCAGTAGATAGTGCCCCAATCGCTGTAGCTGGAATAATGGCGATGACCTGGGGTGATGCACTAGCAGCATTAATTGGTAGACGCTTCGGGCAGCATAAGTATCAAGTAGGAAATTCTGTACGTTCCTGGGAGGGTTCGGCAGCAATGTTTGTGGCGAGTGCAGTAGCAATTTTCTTCGTGCTGTTGCTGCTACCAGGTTCGTCACTGAGTCCCCTGGCAAGACCTTTTACTTTAGGATGGGCTTTGTTGACTACACTAATAACTGCTACTTTCGCCACCCTAGCAGAAGCAGTCTCACCCCACGGCACAGATAACATCAGCGTACCTCTAGTAGCTGCCGGGGTAGTTTGGATTGTAATGCAGGGATTTTAGTGAGTTCTAAATTCCTACCTCTTGCTTCCTGCCTTCTTTACAAGGCATTACAACAATCCTCTTGTTAAATGACCCTCAACTTTCGCTAAATTGGAAAAGGGAAAACTCAAGGAAATTTTAAATGTCAGCACAATTGTTACTGGTGGATGATGAACCAGGGATACGGGAAGCCGTGAAAGACTATTTACAAGAGAGCGGTTTCAGCGTTCAAGTCGCCAGTAACGCCCTTGAAGGTTGGGAATGGATGCAGATGAATACACCTGATTTAGTGATTTCTGATGTCATGATGCCCCAGGTGGATGGCTACCAGTTCCTTAAGCAACTACGAGAAGACCCCCGCTTTCAGGCACTGCCGGTAGTATTTTTAACTGCTAAGGGTATGACAGGCGATCGCATCCAAGGATATCATGCTGGTGTTGATGCCTATCTTCCCAAACCCTTCGATCCAGATGAGTTAGTGGCCATAGTCGAAAATTTGCTAGCCCGCCGCATCGCTAAGTCCGCAAGTACAGGAGATGATGCTGAAACCCCCGATCTTGCTGAACTAGCCAATCAGATTGCCCAAATCAAGGCATTGTTAACTCAAAGAAATGCCATTTCCCAATCGCCAGCCCCTTTTAAAATTGATTTGACTCCTAGAGAACAAAGTGTTTTAAACTTGGTTGCTGAAGGGTTGATGAATAAAGAAATCGCCCGTCGCTTAGAAACCAGCGTCCGCAATGTAGAAAAGTACGTTAGCCGTTTGTTTAGTAAAACTGGAACCAATAGCCGTACAGAGTTAGTTCGTTTTGCTCTAGAACACGGTCTGGCTAAATAAGTATTGGGAATTGGGAATTGGGCATTGGGCATTGGGCATTGGGCATTGGGCATTGGGAATTGGGAATTGAGAATTGGGCATTGGGCATTGGGCATTGGGAATTGGGAATTGTACTACAGCACTTCCCGAAGTTATGAGGTACACTAATTGACCGAATTATCGTTGGTCTGTGCTAATAGTCGTGTAAGAAAGTTTGTAGTAAGGACTTTAGTCCTTATTTTCTAAGCACTAAAGTGCTTACTACAAACTTTTCATTACTAGCCTGACAGACTACTAATAGCATCCCCTCTGTACCTCATAGCAGCAGGAAGTGCTGTAAGCGGTCGCGTAACGTCTCATAAAGAAGCTGAAGTAAGGGGAAGTATTGGGCATTAAGTATTAAATATTAAAAATAACTCTTTTCTATTCCCCATTCCCCATTCCCCGTTTTGATAAAAACTCGGTAAAATGCACCCGGTTGAGTTGACTCTCAGATTCTACCAGTACCCTTTGCTACAAAGTTTTTAATACAGGAAACTGTTCCTGGGACTTTGTGCTGCTAAATAAGACTTTCACAAAGTAGAAATCACAATATCTGATGAATTCTACTTGCTGATTAGTTTTTATTGCAACGGAGCTATAGGATCAACATTTGATTTGATGCCCAATTCATTTTTTTCACTACTTAAATTACACCTTTAAATTTGTGGATTTTCAGCAGCATTACGTAAGCGCATAAGCTGACGGCGCATTTGAGGAGAAGCTTTAAACTCAGACACCTCCTGCGCTTTAACGGACGCTTGTAGTGTCTCTAGAAAGTCATCAGAACCTTCAGTTAAAGCATCAAGTAGCACTTGTAAGAGTTGTTCGCGATCGCTCAATAGACTCTTTTCCTCAATCAACCGGAATTTGAGATGGATTTCGCACTCATAAACACCTACTTCGAGATTATTTATCTGGCGTGGTAATGCTTTGGAGTTCATAACTATTGAGATTCCTTTACTTGGTTGTCATGAGGGTAAGGAGGTAGATGTCCAGCAAAATTCGTTATATCTCTTTTGAATCCAAAGTGCTTGAATTAAGAATTTTTCTTCATCAATCACTTTTGTATTCGATTTTCTTCTCCTGTGTTTTATTTACAAGCTAAGTTTTCACTGTCTAGATTTTGATGTTCCTGTGCCAGATGTAGCTTATGGTAAGCCATAACTATTATTCAGTTTTTAAGATTCTACACAATAAAGTTTCTGTAAGAAGTTGTACAACCTTTTTAAAGGTTTTTACATCAACTTTATGTGAACCTCAATAACAGTTTGACTTGTTACCTTGATTTTGGTGTTTATACGTAAGTAAAATCGCTTAATTTTCTGGGAATTATTACAGCCAGAAGTCGATGTAGCACTATTCAGTAAAATTACTTGATGTACGTTTTTTGCAATAGAAAATTCCGAATAAATTAGTGAGCATAATCATTAAAATAAAAACTTTTTTTCTCCATCAAAAAATGTACACAGACCAAATTATTCCTGGTGAGTGCCTGATACTACTGGGTTTTCGGCTTCATAAGTACGAAAATCCCTAGCATTAGGTAAGATTCACACATCGCTTTGACTTGTTTGTATACGCCAAATAAAAATACTTTCCCCAGTAATTTTTACAAAAAACAATGGGACTACTGTCAGTACAAGCCGCTAATTGTGTCTTCAACTCCTAACAGTAGTAGTAAGTTAATCAGTACAAGTGATATTTTTACTTATGCCCATCCAATATACCCTTTTGAAACTGCGTTCAAAGCTTGTAAATTAAGAGCATTCATAGGTTGAATATAGCGTTTACAATAATTTCAGTGTAATCCACCCAAATCTTACAGCCTTTTTATGGATAACCCGATGCTGCTCAAGTCCACAACCCGGCATGTTCGCATTTTTGCAGGCGAAATTGACCGGGATGGCGACCTGGTTCCAAGTCAACAGGTCTTAACCTTAGATATTGACCCAGATAACGAATTTAACTGGAATGAAGATGCGCTGCAAAAAGTTTATCGAAAATTTGATGAACTAGTAGAAGCATCTAGTGGCCAAGACCTCACGGACTATAACTTGCGGCGTGTGGGGTCAGACTTAGAGCATTATCTGCGATCGCTTCTCCAACTCGGCGAAATCAGCTACAATCTTTCTGCCCGCGTTACCAACTACAGCATGGGAGTCCCTCAAGTTGCTATTGAAGACAAGCAGACTGCCTGAAACTTTCTGAAAATCTAGGCAATCTGGAAAAACCTAACTCTCTTTCCTTATTAGGAAGGTGGAAAATTTAAAATATCTCTCCTACCAGGAGAGATATTTTAGAGATAAGTTTTCTTCCTTGTTTAGGTACTTTTGCCAAAAATATATTTGGTATTCTTAATTCTTAATTAAAGTTAATTGTTGCTATCTTACTTATAAACTAAATAAATGCCAATACGATCTGCCTGTTGATGATGCGATAATTCAGCAAAAGCAAATAGCGCAGTTATGCTTGGGTTATGCTTTGGTAACAGGGTTGGAGCTAGTTGCTTTTGCGATGGTCACAGAGCAATGGAAGCTATGATGAGGCTGTAGGGTTGACTGGGGAGCAGATTTTTTCGATAAGTTTAAGTATTAGCACCTGCTGATATCCGCCAGCTAAAATCATCATCTAAAGTCTGGATATGTCAAGTTTAAAAAATATGAGCGGTCTAGATTGTCCCCACTAATGCTGTTAAAGAAATTGCCAATCGCTGATCGGTGCGAAAACTATGGAAAATGACGCGGCAACGCTCTACTGTCCAAACGAAAATTGTCAGGCTCCCAACCCTCTGACTCACAAGTTTTGCCAGCGATGCTCCACGCCCTTACCCAAAAATTACCTCTGGGCTGTGGTAGATGCCCCAAGTGTGGGTAGCCCTGGAGAAATATTAGCCGATCGCTATTTAGTTCTTGATAAATTTGTTCTTTTAGATACAAAACCTGGTTTATTAGCGCTAACGCCTGAGTTAGAGAACTTACAGCCTCTAAGAGCTTACCTGAGACTCATTCCCTACCGCTTACATGTACCACAGGTATATGGAGTAATTTTTATAGCTGACGGGCCCTCCCATGAAAAAGAAATATTACTCTTAGAAAAACCGCCACTATTAAAACCGCCACTATTAGTAGATGACACAATCCAAGAAGTGTATTTGGGCAGCGAGTTAACCACCGCTTGGCGTGATGCAACATCGATGCGTCAACTCAATTGGTTATGGCAAATAGCTCATCTGTGGCAACCTCTGGCAAGTGAAGGTGTCGCTTCTAGCTTGCTTGACTCTTATGTATTACGGGTAGAAGGATCGTTAGTCCGTTTGTTGGATTTGCGTTTTGACAGCGAAATCTCACCAGAATTGCCGCAATTAGGTGAATTTTGGCAGCAGTTAGTACATGAAGCCAAACCAGCCATAACTGAATTTGTGAATCACGTTAGCCTTGCCTTAATTCAGGGTGAGATTAACTCAACTGACCAATTAATTGGAGTTTTAGATGGAGGACTGGCTGGCTTAGGGCGATCGCAAACGCCCACGATCAAAATTATCACCAAAACTGACACTGGGCCAAGCCGCCAACGCAACGAAGATGCCTGTAGCCCCCCTAGCGGAACTCTGGTAAGTAAACCACCCCAGCCAACAGCTTTAGCAATTGTTTGTGATGGCATCGGTGGACACGAAGGTGGCAATGTCGCCTCAAATTTAGCCATTGAAACCATCCAGCAGCAGGTACAGCAACTAACAAAAGTTCCCTACGACCACATAGACCCCTCACTACTGCTTAATGACCTAGATAAGGCAGTGGCAATTGCCAATGACAAAATCAGTCAGCGCAATGATAGTGAAAACCGCCAAGGGCGGCAGCGCATGGGTACAACTTTAGTCATGGCATTGCCTGTGGCCCACGAAATGTACATTACCCATGTAGGTGATAGTCGTGCTTACTGGATTACCCGCCACGGCTGTTATCAAGTTACCCTTGATGATGATGTCGCTTCCCGTGAGGTGCGGCTAGGATATGCTATTTACCGCGATGCTGTACAACAAAGTTCTGCTGGTTCTCTCGTCCAGGCTTTGGGTATGGGGCCTAGCACTTCATTACACCCCACATCAACACGGTTTATGCTCGACGAAGATGCTGTTTTTCTGCTCACATCCGATGGTTTGAGTGATTTTGATCGGGTGGAGGAATACTGGGAAACAGAAATCTTGCCGATTCTACTTGGCGAAGCAAGTATTGCAAATGTTGCGGATAGATTAATCGAAATCGCTAATACTAAAAATGGACACGATAATGTCACCATCGCTTTAGTCCATTATCAAGTCCAATACTGGGAACCAGAAATTACCATCAAAGCTTTTATTCCAAAAAGTTATTCTGCCAAAACTGTTGATTTGGAATCCAGGGGAACAGATACAACACATTTAGGCAGCCCAAACCAGAAAACTCAGGTGATTCCAGATACTGAGCCTGCAAAACCTGTGCAATTACCGCTACAGTGGATTGTTCCTTTAATATTTGTGATAGTAGCAGGCTGTTTAGGATTGTTGGTGAAGGAATGGCGATCGCCATCAGGCTTACTTCCATTTTTTCCTAAGCCCACCCCAATTGAAAAGCCTAGCATCGAAGCAACACCAGGAGCGCGATCGCTTAATAATCTTTCTCCTGGCTGGGTAATTAAAACCAAAAATCAAATATCTTTGGGAAATAACCAATCACTTCCCCCTGGAGCTTTTTTGCAAGTTATCGAAACCAAACCAAATCCCAAACCTGCTTCTGGGGACTTTGAGGTACATTTTTTGCAGCGTTGCTTGAATCAAGCCACGACAACTTCAATAAATCCCCCAAACCCTCTAGATACTAATAAGCCTTTGCAGGAAGCAAATAAAAAAATATGGATTAAATTCTCTCAAATTCAAAACTCTGAGGTGTTGGAACCAAATCAGTCCCCCTCATGTAATACTTTGCCGCAACCGCCAGCTAATCAATCACCCGGTACCAGTCCAAGTTAGTCAAATACTCGATAAACTGGTAAAGACCTGGAATAATAACAAGTAACAACCAAAGTAAAAAACTTGCAAGGTAAAAAAATATCCAATTTCTACCTTTACAAATTGTTAGTTGAAATTATTTGTTTTTAGCTTTTAGTTTTATGAATCCATGCCATCCCTGAATTTGGCGATCGCCCGTCTTCTAAATACTGGCACTGACAACTTCGCCATTTGGGTGGTCAAGGCTCCCTATCCCAGTGGCTACGTTTTGCGTGACTGTGTATGGCCTGTTGAACTCAATCAAGTCTGGCAAGAATGGCAGCAGATGTTTGCTGGCCATGGTCGCCTAGATATTTCCCCAAACTCAACATCTCAAAAGTCTAACCCATTCCCTATAGATTTTATTTTACCCCCTTCAAGTCAGACTACTGGCCCCTACAGCAGTCGTCTGATGCAATACTTGGGAATGAATTTATGGCGCTGGGTATTTGACGGGCAAATTCTCGGTAGTCTAGAACGTAGTCGTGGGATTGCTATGGGTCAGCATACACGTTTGCGCTTTCGGCTAGAAATTCGTGACCCGGATCTCATCGCTCTCCCTTGGGAAATTATGCAGCGTGAACCTGGTCAATCGGCGATGTCTCTCTCTCAAGATTTGCTATTTAGTCGTACCAGCAGCGAAGTTGACCCTTTACCGTATTTGCGAACCGATCAGGCTTTAAGCATCTTGCTAGTTTTAGGTCATGATGAAAAACTGCAACTAAAACAAGAAGCCGCTATCTTGCAGCAAAGTCTTGTAGATATACCTGTGGGTGGTAACTCCCAAAGATATGCACCTTGTATAGTGAATCAACTCATACAACCAACTCCACATGAGTTGATTCAAGAATTAGAAACCAAAGCATACAATGTTTTCTTTTACGCTGGACATGGTTTGCCAGGGGCAGACGGAGGCTTACTGTTTTTGCAACCAGACATGCCCCTGAATGGCATAGAATTGGCGCAAGTCTTGACCCGTACAGGTGTAAAACTAGCACTTTTTAATGCCTGTTGGGGCGCACAACCAGCTGCTATCAATCATCAAGCTATACCTGCCAGCAGTTTAGCAGAAGTACTGATTCGTCATGGTGTGCCTGCTGTTTTGGGGATGCGTGATGAAATCGCCGATCATGAAAGCCACAGTTTTATTCAAGCCTTTACCGAAGCTTTGCGATCGCACAAACCAATAGATGAAGCTGTGGCACTGGCTAGGCAAGAGTTATTAACACTGTATAAATTTAATCAACCTGCTTGGACTTTACCTGTTCTCTACCTGCATCCAGATTTTAATGGTGAACTCATTAAGAATCTGGATGAAGGTATTACTGAACTACCAGATACAGCCATTCCTGATATAGGTTCCTCGCTTCCCACTGCTTCGTTGCGATCGCTCACTCCAAAAGGTAAAACCTGGCTATTGCGTAATGGAGTCACTCGCATCGGCCGCACGAAAGATAATGATATTATTATTCCCGAACCCTCTGTATCTAAACGCCACGCCGAAATCTTTTGCCGTAATACTCTGACTGATGCTACATTGGTGCGAACTTATTATTTGCAAGATTTTTCTACCTACGGCACAACCTGGTTTTTAGGGCCTAATGGCTGGCAACAAATCCTCCGAGAGGAAGTCCCCTTGAAATCAGGAATACAGTTAAAGTTTGGAAGTGCTAGAGGCGAAATCTGGGAGTTTACTCTTGAAGACTCTTAGGGGAGCTATTGCATAAATAGATTTTGATTTTGATGTTCAGCATCAGCTTTTAAAATATATTTTTCCTTGAGAAAAAATCAACTATTTTTGCGGAAATCTCTTCTAGGAAACTGTAGTTGTCAATACCAGCAAATAATTGTGAGGCAATAAAAAATGGCTAATAAAATTAACGGCTCAGACACCTTCTCTTCTTTACCATCTCAAGTAGATTTAGAGTTATTAGAAGCACTATTAGAACCAGACGATGCTACCTATCCCTGGAATCCAACTGATGAAGAGTCCGAAGCTTATTTTCACGAACTAGAACAACAGTTCGGAATGCAAGATTTACTTGAGGAAGAACTGACGACGCGATCGCAAGATTTTTATGACAATCTAGATGCACTTTGGTCTAATATCTCCCTTGCGTCAAGCTACGATCGCAATCCCCAACAGGCACTAGTGCTGAATCTTCAAGAAAAACTACGTAATACTTTTGCCGCCTGTGTCCCCCAAACATTGCTCAACACCATTGCCACCAAAGCTGCTGAGATTTTTGCTGCCCAGCAATCAATTGGTGAACAACTAGTTGAGTGCGTTCAGACAGTATTACCAACTTGGGGAACTGAGGATCTTTTAGTCTTAGCTCGTCCTTATACTTACGCTATGCGGAGTAGCGAATCAAAAAATAAGGCATCTGCCATCAGTAATCTTAACAATAGCGAGTGGACAGCTTTATCAGAAGTCGAGAAGGCAAAGGTTAGTTTAGCGATCGCTTCTTATGCATTTACTCAACTCAATCAGTCTCAGTCGGAATTATAAACAGGGAATACCTGATAGATGGTGATAGATGGGTAAAAGGTGACAGCAAATAAAAAAGAAAAATGATCTTTTTTATTTATTTTAGTTATAGTCACCCCAGAATAAATTTAAGGTACGCTTCTTTTCAAACTATACCATCTATCCCGATCGATAAATATTCAAGAGTTTTTAGGCATTAGGCATTGGTCAATAATCAATAGTCTTGTTTGCTGCTGCCTCATCTATTATTTTGGGCCCAGAAATCGGGTAGCAAAATTTTGCGATCGCGTCGGTGATAACGCCCGTGCCTTGAGAATTGCCGCCATCAAAAAGGCGTAAGATAACACCCCAACAACTACTAACAGCAAGGCATTAATAGATCCTGTCGCATTCCACAGAGCATGGAGCGCAGAGGCACTCAGATAACCAATCGAAAGAATTTGCCAACTTCTACTAGGCTTGAGAACAGCCAACCCGATAAAATAGCCCAGGTAGCCACTATAAGCCATGTGTCCGGCTACAGAGCCTAAAATTCGCGGAATTAGCAGTTGTAAACCCGCTAATTGACCAGCAGCACCTATACCTACCTGTTGCGTGACATTTTGAGTAATGTCTGGCACATACTGTCCGAGGGTTTCCAATAGAGTGAAGCCCACAGCAGAAGCCGTTCCCAGGAGAATACCATCTAGAGGTTCCCAGACACCGATCTTTTCCCGCCAAGGTGAAGACAACATTCTGCCGATGGCAAAGGCTCCTAATACAGGTAATGCCTTGAGTAATTCCTCCATCAACCCAGCACCAAAAAACATCCGTACCAGTAACTCTGTGAAAGTGGTAGATTCCTGGGGTGAGGGTAAGTTTCCAGGAAGGATGCCGCGAAACACGAAAATAAATACATCCAGCACTGGACTGAGTAAAATCAACGTTGTAGCCAATGCCGAAGCCATTAGCACCCACCAAGGCTTTTCTTTACCACAAAGTTGGTAAACAAAATAGTAGGCAGCAAAAGCGATGTAAGTTGCGACAATAACTTGATTAGCTTGGGGTTGACCGACTGTAGCAAACATTAACACTACAAAGATTACGGTCAGTATACCCGGTACGAGGTAAGCTTTGCGAGTTAAATCTTTACCAGTGGAAATAATGGGGAAAAGTTGGGTAAAGCTAACAGAATCTGGCTGCTTTAATTGCGTGTGGCCGTGGTAATTTGTCGCTGAAGGTAATGGTGTAATTTGGTTAACTGTTGTGGCCGGGGTTTGGTAAGTAAACTCGTACTCAAAAACGTATTGTGGGCCATCAGCACCTAGAGAAATGCGATCGCCTGGGTGCAATTCCTGACATTCATACAAGCGTTCTCCATTCAAATAAGTTCCATTAGCACTATTTAAGTCACAAAGCACCCAGCTGAATTTGCTGTCTGGGGATAAAGAGAGGGGACGAACCACTGCATGACGACGAGATACCATTCGGTACATCATGGCATCCAAGACAACTTGGCAGCTAGGGTCGCGTCCAATTACCATCTCTTTACTGGGGGGCAGCGAGTAGCGAGATTCAGATCCAGAAGCTGTCCCATTACCAGACACTAGCCGCAGAAATGCATTATGTCTTGCGTTTTTGCCTGTCATCGAGTTAGTGTGCGTTTCTAAACTAATTCTTCTTCATATAATTTGGCACCAGGATTAACCTTAGCCACATCAACAGCAGCATTGCTAAATCCACTATAGCTTCACTTCCTGCTAAGAAATTTAAAATTATAGATGGGAAATTTCAAATTCTTTCAGCTAATGTTAATAAGTATTCCATGTACTGAGAGTTTCTCCTAGTATCATTTTCGGGCTGCAAGTTAATAAAGTGTAATGTATCTTACAGATTTAAGGACTTACGCAAAACTATACGCGGTAGGGGCAATTCATCAATTGCTCTCAGAAGAAAATTAGAGTTTCGGCTATTTTTTTCTAACTCCTGATTTCTTCTGTAATTAAAGCAGATTAAATTCTGCGATCGCTATGGGAAAGTTTTTGCTTTCATGTCCTGAGCGGCTGAGTTTAATCAAGGCAAAACGCTGTAAGGGCGTTAAAGCTGCCCAATTTTGCTGTGTTAGGGTTACACCTATTTCTTGAGCTTTTTCCTTGATGCTGGGTGGTACAGTGCTAGAGTCTAGCCATGCAGGATGTGGCTCTATGGGTAATTTTGTAGCTAGTATACCCGTGCGTTGTAGGATTAATTGTTGGATATGTTCGCGGTAAGACTGAATTTCTGTTTCTGTAGTGCAAGGGAATTCAACTAAAGCTTGACGCTCGGCTGTAGTCATTTGATTCCAATCAGACAATTTTAGCTTGATGCCACAAGTATCTAAATTGCAACGCACCTGCATAGGAACACAACGCAGGGAATCAACAAAGTCTGCTTCAAATTTAAAGAAATCTGTCATAATTAAGTATTCAAAATTAAGAGCTTTTGACTATCGGTAATTTTTTGATATTGTCAGTTACAAAAATTAGTAATTAAAAATAAAATTTAATTAGCGATCGCACATTAATAATTTGTTCAAAATGCAGTTTAGGGTGTTCTTAAGTATCAAGTATACTATATTATTTTTTCGGATATCAGACTAAAATATCGCATTTATAAAAATAAATTAATCGCAGAGAGGATAATCGGAGATTTTCACAACTTATTTACGATTGCTATATATCTTCCTAAACATTAGGATTGATGAAAAGCAATCTCTAGAATTTAACGAGTATTTTTGTCATTACTGAGACGGATTATTAAATAACTAATTGAAAGTGCGAGAATAGCAATTCCTAAACCAATTATATCAATACCTGAAACTTTTTCTAAGTCAAGAATAATGATTTTTCTAGAGACAGCAATCAAAGAAGTAACAATAACTAATTCAACCTGAAAAACATGCCTTCGTAGATAAGCTGTGATATTTTCTAAGATTTCTAAAGCAATTAAAATATTCAAGAACAAGCCAAAAATCTTATACAAGGTTGTGTTAAACTTGGCATAAGGGGCTGACAATAACTCTTTAAAAATAAAAAATGCTAAGTCCCCGATCGCAACCAAAATTACAACTACCATAAAAATAGATAGAACTTTAGAAACTAGCACCTCTATGTTTTCAATGATGTGCATGAAGTTCTCATCTTTGGTGGCTCCTATAATTTGCCTCATTAACTTTTTCATTTGCTGCACTCTATTTCTAAATAAAATAAAATCCCATAGATAAATCTAGAGGATTAAAGTAATTCGTAATTCGTAATTGAGTTTTGTAACTCTTATATCTGACAAGAAAACTTACCGATGAAGAGAGCTTATTTGCTTAAACCCTCAGAATTTATTAAAAAAAGATGAGTTAACGTAGGTAGGCATAATTAAATATAAGATCAAACCTCATCCTCAATCCCTCTCTTTAGTAAGGAGAGGGAAGCCGGAGACAGGATGAGGTTTTATATTTAATTTGACCAACTTACTTACTAATACTTCGTAAGTTTTCTAGCTAGGTTTGATTTTTTATCCATAGATAAAACCAATGTTAAGTAGGCGGGCAAGAATAAATCAAACTATGTTACCCAATGTAAAATTAATTAAGTTGGCTTGTAGTAAGGGCTTTAGCCCTATTGTCAGGGCTAAAGCCCTTACTACAAACCTTTAATTATTTACGCCCACTTACTTAGTAGAATCTATATAATTACTAGATATTTTGCCTCTTTGAATATGGTAATTGGTAACAGTCAAAATTAGAGAGTCATAAAAAATGATAATAACTATTGACTATTGATTATTGACAAAATTACTTATAGCGGTTCCTGCTCGGTTAAGGATATTCGTAGGTTGGATTAAGGCAATGCGTTACCCAACAAACCCCGAAAAATGTTGGGTTTCGTTCCTCAACCCAACCTACACATTTTTATTTTTTAGGCAAAACCTACGCAGTATTGATAGCGGTTCCCATTCAGATGCAGTACAACATTAATCGCAAAGTGTAAGGGCACAGCAGTGCTGTGCCCTTACGGGTTTATCTCACTCAACTGAGAACCGCTATATTGCTGATTATAAATTATGACTTGAGAGGTACACTTTGCAGCTTACATTGTGAGGATTGAAGTTGATGATTTTTGACTGTAACTTCTACAGGAATTGGGATCAACTGCACAGCACAGGCTTTTAATTCTGGTTGCAGGGAATCGGGGCAACATTCTGGATGGGTGAGGGCGTTAGCTTCGGCATTATCTGCCCACAGTGAACCCCAATGCATGGGGACGAAAACTGTACCAGGTGCGATCGCTTTTGTTACTTTAGCAGGAAACTGAGCTTGACCACGACGCGATCGCACTTCCACACCCTGATTATCTACAATACCTAACTTAGCAGCATCACGGGGATGAATTTCGATAAACGGTTCGGGGTGCATTTTGCAAATTTTTTCAATGCGTCCGGTTCGTGTTTGCGTGTGCCAATGTCCATAAAGTCGTCCATTAGTTAGCACAAAAGGATAGTCTGGATTTGGTGGTTCTGCCAATCCCTTTGAATAATATGCCCCAAACTGAGCGCGTCCATCGGGGGTATGAAAGCGTAAATCAGTGTAGAGGCGTTTTCCTGTTCTGAGTGTATGGTACTGACGCTTCTTCTCGGCTTCTTTGTGAAAGAAAGTTTCTTCTTCTGGCTGAAAACTTAAGAGTCCGGTTTCAGTATCGATAAATACTGACTCTGCTTTATTTGCTGGGTAAGGCCATTGAGTCGGGCCTTGTGCCAATTGCTCATGACTGATACCCGTCATATCGCAGGGGCGATTTTGAGTTAATTGGACGAATTCAGCATAAACTTCAGCAGAGTTAGTAAAGGCAAACTCTTTCTCAAAACCTAATCTCCGGCCAACTTCAGCGAAAATTTCCCAATCGGCTTTCGCTTCTCTGGGTGGTTGGCGGAATGCTTGACACAGAGTTACCACCCGTTCGGAGTTTGTCATCACACCAGTTTTTTCACCCCATTGGGCTGCGGGTAGGAGAACATGAGCATAGGCGGAGGTTTCTGTGGGATAATAGGCATCTTGGTAAATAGTGAAAGGCGATCGCAACAATGCCTTCTTAGTCCGCTCTAAATCTGGCATACTTACAGCTGGATTAGTAGCCGCAATCCACAGTAACCCGACAGCATCATTTTCTAAGCTAGTAATCATTTCCCAAACACTCAAACCGGCATTGGGCGAAATTTGTCCTGGCTTGAGTCCCCAAAACTCCTCAACTTCTGCGCGGTGCTGAGGATTTTTCACCGAACGATAACCCGGTAATAAATTCGCCAAACCCCCGGCTTCCCTTCCCCCCATTGCATTTGGTTGGCCAGTGAGGGAAAAAGGGCCAGTCCCAGGTTTGCCAATTTGTCCAGTCATCAGGTGCAGGTTGATGATAGTTCTTACCTTGGCTGTCCCTTCTGACGATTGATTCACACCCATTGACCACAAAGACAGTACTCGCTCAGATTTACCCCAATAGTGTGCGGCTGTTTCTAAATCTTCAATGCTGATTCCACATTGACGAGCCACCATTTCCGGGGGATAGTGGCGAATCACTTCCGCATAAGCGGGAAAGTTGCTGGTACAGTCGTCCATGAACATGGTATCGATGTAGTTCCAGCGCATCAATAAATGAGCGATACCGTTTAACAAATCGATATCTGTACCTGGACGAATGGCTAAATGTAAATCAGCCGCTTCTGCGGTTGGTGTCCGTCGGGGATCAACCACAATCATTTTGACCTTGCGATTCTTTTTGTGATACTTTACCAGCCGGTTAAAAACGATGGGGTGACATTCGGCTGTATTAGTACCAATTAAAAATGCACAGTCAGTTAACTCTAGGTCTTCGTAACAACAGGGCGGGCCATCTGCGCCAAAGCTTTGAATGTAGCCAGCTACAGCACTAGACATACATAAACGGGAGTTGGCATCAAAATTATTAGTACCCAAAGAGCCTTTCATCAGTTTCTGGGCTATGTAATAATCCTCAGTTTGAAACTGACCGGAACCGTACATACATAAGGCTTCTGGCCCTTGGGTGAAGCGGACAGTTTCAATACGCTGCGTAATGAGATTAAAAGCTTCATCCCAACTAACACGCCGAAACTCTCGATCTAAAGAGTCTCGCACCATTGGGTAATGTAATCTATTTTTATCTAAAGATTCTGCGATCGTTGCGCCTTTGACACAAACCATTCCTTGACTCGATGGATGGGCTTTATCGCCGCGCACCCGCCAAGTCGGATTTCCTTCACTATCTCGATTAGTTGCTTTGCCAAGTTGGGCTGGGGGTGAAACTTCTAAACCGCAGCCGACACCACAGTAGGGACAAAGGGTTTTGGTAAATTCACTCATGCCAGTTGTACCATTTTGTTATTTGGATTATGCAACCTCAGATTAGCGACAGTTTTAGAAATTTATCCGTTACACAAAAGCTCTTTAAAACTCTTATTTCTTGGCGTTCTTGGCGCTCTTGGCGGTTCGTTTTTCATTTATCGTTCGCGTAGCGTGCCGGAGGCATACCGCCAAGACGCAGAGAGCGCAGAGAAAAGAAAAAGAGATTTTCCTGAATTAGATTATTCTTCAGTTAAGAAGATAGTCGTTGCGGTTTCTGGTGATTCACCTTCATAAGCTGCGGCAAAAGAACCTTTTGGTTCTTTGAGGAAGAAGGCACACATAAAAGCACAGATTAGTGCAGCGATACCCATTGTGCTGAATAGTGTGGGAGCGTCGGTTAAGCTAAAAATTGTTAGGTAAACTACGCCGCCAAAATTACCATAAGCTCCGACATTACCGGCAATTTGTCCAGTGGCTTCTTTTTTAATCATGGGTACGATGCTGTAGGTTGCACCGCAGCCAGCTTGGGCAAAGTAAGCGGCTAACATTGTCACTGCGATCGCAACTGGAATCGGCCAGCTACTATTAATAAAATGTGCCATCAAATAACTAACACCGATCCCAACGCTGATAATTGTCATTGTCCACTTCCGTGAACCAAATTTATCAGAAATTAAGCCACCACTGGGACGAGAAAATAAATTTAAGAAGGGATAAGTTGCGGCAATCATCCCAGCGACAACATGCTCTAAACTAAAGGTTTTCTCAAAAAATGCGGGGAGCATAGAAACGGCTGCTAGTTCGCTGCCAAAGCTAGTTATGTATGTGAATTCTAGTAAAGCTACTTGTCCAAATTGAAAGCGTTCTGATGCAGGGTAAGTTTTCTTACCACTGAGAAGTTCTCGGTTTACTTCCCAAGCTTTGTAAGTTTGGTAAGCAAATAATCCTGCTAATACTAACCAAGTCAAATACATTTGACTCAGAGTTAAAAAGTGAATTTTCTTTTGTTCTAAGCGCCAAGCTAATAAACCCAAGGCGAAAATCAAACCAAAATTCGAGAGAATCATTGCCCAGAAGCTTTTGATGCTAGTTACTTCTAGGGAACCATTCTTTTTAGGTTTACTGTAGACTTTACCTGCGGGTGTATCTTGGACGGTGTTGTAATAAATTACGCCGTAGATAGCTGCAATGATACCTGTAAGTGCGATCGCAAACCGCCAGTTAGAAGCGCCACCAGCAAAAAAGCTTGTAGCAACTGCAATCATCGGTAAGGCAAATTCTGCGCCAAAAGCCCCAAAGTTTCCCCAACCGCCATAAATGCCTTGAGCAACGCCCATCTCCTTGGGCTGGAACCATTCTGCTACCATGCGGATACCGACAACAAACCCAGAACCGACAATTCCCATTAGCAAACGACTGATGACTAATTGATTAAAGTCTTGCGCTAGCGCCGTCGCCAAACAAGGAACAACCGTAAACATTAACAAGATTGAGTAGGTGATTCTGGGGCCAAAACGATCCAGAAGCATCCCAATGATTAACCGGGCGGGAATTGTGAGGGCGAGGTTACAGATGCCCAAAGTTTTGATTTGTTCTGGGGCTAAATGTAGCTCTCTGCCAATGGTTGTAGCGAAGGGAGCAAAGTTAAACCAACAGACAAAGGTGAGAAAGAAAGCGAACCAAGTCTGGTGTAAAATGCGGTAGCGATCGCTGAATGAAAATAGTTTTTTAAGCATTCTAATCTTTCTAAATTGAGGGGATGGGAGGGAGATTTTAAACGCAAAGGGGAGGCAGCGCGTTGCGGGGGTTCCCCCAGTTGTAGCGACTGCCGTCGCGCAGACGGACGCAGAGAAGTCGCTAGGAACTTATGTAAAGCTGTACTAACTGCTAATTACTAAGGCTTCTTGTTTGAGTTTTGCTCCGAAGTTTTTGATGAGTAAGTCTTGCAATACTGGCTGCAAGTCTTCACAGGGTATACCTTTGATAACACAAGTTCCTAAATGAGCGTCTTTGCCGACTTTGCCGCCCATATATATGTCAACGCCTTCGAGGGTTTTGCCATTTTTGCGAGTTTTGGTTCCCATCAAGCCGATGTCTGCAACTTGGGGCTGCCCGCAAGAGTTGGGGCAACCTGTCCAGTGAATTCGGACGGGATTGGTGAAGATTAAGTCTTCTTCTAAGGCTTTAATCATTTCCAGGGCGCGGTTTTTGGTTTCGATGAGGGCGAAGTTGCAAAATTGTGCGCCTGTGCAAGATACTAGCGATCGCGCCAGTAAACTTGGATTAATTGAAAATCTTTCTAGCAATGGTTCTGTTAAAAATGTTGCTAGCCGGGAGTCAGATATGTTAGGGATAACAATGTTTTGCTCAACGGTAAAGCGAATTTCACTACTACCGAAAACGTCTGCTAGACGAGCAATTTCAAACATATCTTCGGCATACAGTCGCCCGACGGGAATATTTAACCCTACGTAATTTAATCCCGGTTGCTTTTGTTTATATACTCCGATATGGTCGCGTTTTTCCCAATCGATCTCGTCTTTTGCGGCTGCGGGTAATAATAATTTACCCAAACGGCTTTCTACTTCTGCTCGAAATTTTTCTAAACCCCATTCATCAATTAGCCACATCAAGCGGGATTTTTGCCGATTAGCACGTGGGCCACAATCGCGGAAGACTTCCAAAACCGCTCTACATACTGCTACCACATCTTCGGGAGCCACCCAAGCATTTAGAGGAATCGCCGCCTCACAACGTTTAGCTGAGAAAAAGCCACCCACAAGAACGTTAAAGCCGAATATTGCCGACTGGGAAAATTCTTCCCCTGTCCCCTCCTTAAATGCTGGAACAAAAGCTAAATCGTTAATTTCAGCGTGAACTGAATTGTCTCTTCCACCTGCGATCGCAATATTAAATTTCCGTGGTAAATTACTAAACTCTGGGTTTCCTTCGCCTTTGTTGGTGAGCATATCTTGAATTTGCTGTACCAACTCTCGTGTGTCATACAACTCATCCGCATCCAACCCCGCCACAGGATCGCCTGTAATATTGCGAACGTTATCCATCCCTGATTGGATAGTGGTTAAACCAACTGCGTGAAATCTATTAAAGATATCTGGTAAATCTTCAATTCTGATTCCCCGTAATTGGATATTCTGCCTCGTAGTAATATCAGCGCAACCATCATCACCGTAACGCTGCACCACTTGGGCTAAAACACCCATTTGACTGCTGGTGAGAATACCGTTAGGCATACGTAACCGCATCATAAATTTGCCTGGGGTTACTGGGCGAAAAAACACGCCTACCCACTTAAGCCGATGATCGCGATCGGTTTCGTCCATTGCTTCCCAGCCCAAGGTAGCAAACTTCTCTATCTCATCCTTGATGGCGAGTCCATCTTTTTGCGCCTTTAATTTCTCGAATTTATTCAGGCTGGTAGTCGTAGTTGTTGTGTCTGTCATGAGGCTGACTCTCGTGAGAATTTGTGCTGCTAATTGCCCAATATCAATAAATAATTCGTAATTAAAAAATGACGAATTAGTAATTATTAATTGTTGATCAACCCGTAGTTCCATCAGGTAGATGGTGTATCTACGAGGGCTAGGGAATAAAAACTTAATATTTGGTTACGGCTGATTATTGTTACTCAAAAGCATTCCAACGTTAAAGTTCAAACCCGTGGTTAGTTAAAGGAAATTTGTCAAGCAGGTTTAGATAATGTTCATGTAACAATTTCGATATTCATAACTTAAGGTGAGTTTTCTGTTAGAATCGTATAAATTGTTACGATTTTTTGGTAAAATTGCTGAAAATAAATACGTAATATGCATTTTTTGCATCAAAGTCAGCCAATAAGCCACACAAACCGCTTGATGAAAAGCGTTTGAGATAACCAAAGCGATTTTGGATTGCCATAGATTAATCCAAAATCCAAAATCTAAAATCCAAAATTGAGTGTGGCACTATGAAACGTCGTGATTTTATTAATTGGGTAGGTTTGGGTTTGATAGCGAGTTCTCTACCTGTAGCGATCGCAGCTTGTTCTTCTCAAACACCTTCTGCATCTGGAGATTGGCAAACAGTAGGCACTTCGGCAGAATTAGATAAAACTGGTCAATTGCTGGTTAAAAACTCACCTGCTGGGCCTGTGTTGGTAGTCGGCACATCTAAAGGCGCAAGTCTGACAGCAGTTAACCCTACCTGTACTCACGCAGGTTGCACCGTCGCATGGAAAGCCGAGGCAAAAAAATTCGCTTGTCCCTGTCATGGTTCAGAATATGGTGCTGATGGTAAAGTGCTAAAAGGCCCAGCGACAGAAGCGCTGAAAACTTACGCCACCAAAATTGAGGGGAATTCAGTTGTAGTCAAGCCAACTTAAACAATATAAATAATTAAGGTATCGTGAACAATATCAAGCAGCTTTTGGTGCAAGCCCAGACAGCATACAATGCAGCTGATTGGTCATCACTGATTCAATATTTACAACAATTAATTTTAGGGACAGACTCGGAAGATCCAGAGATAGTTAAAAATCGAGAATATCTGCTGAAATTAGCACTTTCAATCTTAGAGATGGGAGATTTTCAGCAACGGTGGGAAATTACCAAGGTGTTGACTCACTTGGGAAATATTGCTATTCCACCACTCATTGATATCTTAGAAGATGAAGATGCAGAAGAAGAATTACGCTGGTATGCAGCGCGAACTTTGGGCCAATTTCAGCAACCAGAAGCGATCGCACCTTTGGTTGAATTATTGAAAACTGATGAGGATGAAGAACTCAAAGCGATCGCAGCCACAGCACTAGGACAAATGGGTACTGTTGCGATCGCTGCTTTATCTGAACTCCTAAAACAAGAAGATACAAGGCTTTTGGCAGTGCGATCGCTTTCCTGTATTCCCCAAACAGAAACAATCACACCACTGTTGAGTGTAGTACAAGATTCACAAGCAACAATCCGCACGGCTGCAATTGAAGCCCTGACAAGTTTTCATGACGAACGTGTACCACCAATCTTGTTAAACACTTTGGATGACATAGCCGCTACAGTTAGGCGGGCAGCAGTGATTGGTTTAGGTTTTCGCCCCGACTTACGCGAAGCCTTAGATTTGGTGACGAGACTGCAAGCCAAGCTTTACGACTTTAATCTTGATGTTTGTTGTGCAGCCGCAGTTTCCCTTTCTCGGATGGGTTGTGATGAGGCTGCAAAACATTTATTTGATTTGTTGATTTCACCCCAGACACCGATAAAGTTGCAATTAGAAACTATCCGCGCTTTAAGTTGGATTGAAACACCATCTAGTTTGGAATATTTGCAAACAGCATTTAATCAAAGCACTTCAGAGACACTCTGGCAAGAAATTGTTACAGTTTTGGGGCGAGTCCAAAAGCCGCAAACTACACAAGGCACAGAAATATTATTGCAAATATTGCTAACGCAGCATCCAGCCACAGAGATTGTAAGTGTAAAAAGTGCGATCGCTCTATCTTTAGGACAGTTAGGCGAAATCCAAGCTATTGAACCATTGATTTCACTGCTAGCTGATTCTAATGCATCGGTAAGACTACACGCGATCGCTGCACTCAAAAATTTAGCCAATAATGCTGCACTCACAACAGATTTGCAACAAGGAATAGCGATCGCTTTGGCTGAGTGGTAATTTCTCTCAACTAAACTATAAAAGTTATAGTATTATGATATATAACGAGCGTTCGATATAAATAATTGAGTCATGCCTAAGATTGTTGATCATGAGCAATACTCTAAAGAACTGCTCGACAAGTGCTTTGATTTATTTGCCCAAAAAGGCTATGGTTCCATTACTATGCGCCAAATTGCTGAAGGATTAGGGGTTTCTACTGGTACGTTGTACCACTATTTTCCTAGCAAACAAGCTCTATTTGAGCAATTAGTCCAAGAAATATGTGAGCAAGATTTAAGTGCAGCATTTGCTGAATTAGAAGGATCGCAAACGCTGCAAGAGGGAATGGAAGCAATAGGAAGATATTTAGTAGCAAACGAAGATTACTTCATTAAATGGACTTATATTTGGATTGATTTTTGTCAACATCAAGACTCTAAAGAAATGTTGAAAAATAGTGTTTTTAAGCGAACTAATGAACGTTATCAGCAGGCAGTTTGTGATTTTTTAGGTATTCAAGATCCGGTATTAGCTTGCTTTGTCTTGAGCTTTCTAGATGGTTTAATTATGGAGAAGTTATGGGGTAATGAAAGAATTGATTTTATGGAACAATGTTCATTGTTAGGTAAAATGCTGACGGCATATTTGCCGCAACATAGGAGTTAGGAGTTAGGAGAGACGCAATTAATCGCCTCTGTACAAGAGTTTGGAATAGAGACGCGATTAATCTTTGTCTGTTTAGAATAAAATATAGGACTAGTATTTGATTTGTGAAAATATACGTAGGATGTGTTAGCGACAGCGTAACGCATCAAACCCTTGATAATAGTGCGTTACGAACTCCGTTCTAACACACGCTACAATACCTAATTTTGTTCAAAAATTAAATATGATTCCTATAGTTTTTTTATTTATCTGATATTCATTGATAAATAACAATTAGCTGCTATCACTATAGGTTCATTTGATGTAGAAAAATAATTTTTTATGAGGGTAAAATAGATGGTTCAAAAGCTGTTTAAAAAAGCTTCTAATAAAGGGTTAGTTGCATTAGTAATTGCAGCTACCGCTATTACAGGTGTAACTATTTTTTATGGGATTTCTCAGTTTGGATTAGTTAGTCAAGCTGAGAAATCTGAGCCAGTAGAAACCACGCCTAAAAGTCCAAAAGTGGCTGCATTAGGACGGCTAGAACCGGAAGCTGAGGTAATTAGCTTGTTTGCGCCCCTGGCATTGGATGGCGATCGCGTTGCTCAAATTTTAATCAAAGAAGGCGATCGCGTTAAAGCTGGACAAATGGTAGCAATTTTAGATGCCCGCGATCGCTTACAAACTGCTGTACTACAAGCTCAACAACAAGTCAGAGTTGCCCAAGCTAAACTCAATCAAGTGCAAGCGGGAGCAAAAGTAGGAGAAATTAACGCCCAGCAAGCCAGCGTTGAACGCCTCGAAGCCCAGTCTCAAGGAGACAAAACAGCGCAACAGGAAGCAATATTCCGCATAAAGGCACAGTGGGAAGGCGACAGAATCGCGCAACAGGCAACCATTAAGAAGCTAGAGGCAGAACTCAAAAATGCCAAAGCCGAATATCAACGTTATCAGCAGCTATATTCTCAAGGAGCAATTTCTAATTCTTTGTATGACAGCAAAGGTTTAACTGGAGAAACTGCCAAACAGCAAGTAGATGAAGCTAAAGCAGTTCTTAACCGGATTAACACAACTGCTAGCAAACAATTAGCTGAAGCCAAAGCAGCACTTTTCCGTACTAATGCCACTGGTAGTAAGGAAGTTAGTCAAGCTAAAGCCACCCTTACCAGTATTGCCGAAGTTCGACCTGTAGATGTAGCCGCAGCCAAGACAGAAGTTGAAAATGCGATCGCCACACTTAAACACGCCCAAACCGAGTTAGCGGGTGCTTACATCAAAGCACCGATGGCGGGACAGATCATTAAAATTCATACGCGAATCGGAGAAAAAATTAGTGATTCTGGGATTGCAGACTTAGGGGAAACAGATCAGATGATGGCAGTAGCAGAAGTTTATCAAACCGATATCGGTAAAGTGAAATTAGGACAACAGGCAGTGATTAGCAGTCAGGCATTTGCCGGCGAACTGCAAGGAACCGTTGCTCAAATTGGGCGACAGGTGATTAGACAAAACGTTTTTAGCAATCAGCCAGGGGAAAACCTCGATCGCCGAGTAGTTGAGGTGAAAATTCGCCTCAATCCTGAAGACAGCAAGCGAGTTGCAGGTTTCACCAACTTACAGGTACAGACAGCAATTGAATTGTAAAAGGGTATTGGGCATTGGGCATTGGGCATTGGGCATGGGGCATGGGGCACGGCTAATGAGTATTTGAACTCCATTAATGAGGCTTTGAACTCCATTACAGCGCTTACGGCTATTATGCAATACAGTTTTTCTCCTTGCCCTCTCCTATCAAAGCTTTCAGATTTGAGGATGTACCTCATAGCTGCCGGAAGTGCTGTAATGAGGCTTTGATACTCGTCAATCCAGTTCGGCATTGTCCATACCTAATGCTCCATGCCCAATCTGACTTTTCACGTTATGTGGAAAAGCCACGAAAAACCTAACCCCCTAACCCCCTTCCCTACGAGGGAAGGGGGAAAATTCAAAGTCTCTCTCCTTTTAGGAGAGAGATTTAGAGAGAGGTTTTCCAGATACCGTGAAAAGTCAGATGCCCAATGCCCAATGCCCAATGCCCCATGCCCCATTCCCAATTCCCAATTCCCAATTCTAAAATTATGAAAATATTTCGCAAAACGCCTTTAGCATGGCGGCAGTTAATGAAAGAAAAAACCCGTCTGGCTGTTGCAGTGGCAGGTATTACTTTTGCCGACTTGCTGATGTTCATTCAGTTGGGATTTGAAAGTGCGCTTTTTGATTCAGCCATCAAACCCCACCGCAATTTACAGGCAGATTTAGTTTTGATTAGTCCCAAATTTCAAACTCTGTTCTCTGTGAAAAATTTTTCCAGAGAGCGACTATACCAAACATTAGGTTACGACGGTGTTCAGTCAGTGAACTCTGTCTACATCAACACCGGAGAGTGGCGAAATCCTGAAACGCATCTCGATCGCGCTATCTTAGTTTGGGGTGTCGATCCGGCACAATCACCATTCAAATCGCTTGAAATCAAACAAAATCAGCATCACCTAAAACAGTTGTATCAAGTTCTGTTTGATCAAGCGGGGCGGCCGGAATACGGAACAGTTGCGGATATTTTTAATAAAACAGGCAACTTTGAGACGGAACTGAATAATAAACTTGTCTCTGTTAAAGGCTTGTTTACTGATGGTGCTTCTTTTGCTGCCGATGGGAATGTTATCACCAGTGACTCCACCTTTTTGCAACTATTCTCAGATAGTAAACCCGATCGCATCACAGTTGGATTAATCACTCTCAAGCCCGATGCCGATCTCGAAAAAGTGCGATCGCAATTGGCAGCATCACTACCCAATGATGTTAAAGTCCTGACTCCAGAAGAGTTTGCCCAAATCGAAAGAAAATACTGGGAAACTGGTACTGCCATTGGTTTCATTTTCGGTTTAGGTACAGGAGTTGGGTTTATTGTTGGCATCGTTATTGTTTATCAAATCCTTTACTCTGATGTTTCCGATCATTTGCCAGAATACGCCACACTCAAAGCAATGGGATACACCGATCGCTATCTCTTGGGAGTCTTATTCCAAGAAGCATTGTTTTTAGCTATTTTGGGTTTTATCCCTGGATTTATCCTTTCTTTGGGGTTGTATCAACTTGCCTACACTGCTACAATGTTACCTATTTTTATGAAGCTTGAAAGGGCGATATATGTCTGGATTTTGACTGCAATTATGTGTAGTGTTTCTGCTGCGATCGCAATGCAGAAGTTACGATCTGCTGACCCTGCCGATGTTTTTTAGACACGCGAAAAATCTTTGTCTGTACAATTCCCAATTCCCAATGCCCAATGCTCCATGCCCAATTCCCAATGCCCAATTCCCAATTCCCAATTCCCGATAAAATGCTATGTTGCAAAAATCTTTATCAGAAAATCCCAACTCAATACTTTCTGTTTTAGAACCCGTGATTTCCATCAGTAATCTTAATCATTATTTTGGTGAAGGTGCGCTTCGCAAACAAGTATTATTTGATATTAATTTAGAGATTAATGCTGGTGAAATTGTTATTATGACTGGCCCCTCTGGATCGGGGAAAACCACCTTATTGACCTTAATGGGTGGATTGCGTTCTGCTCAAGAAGGTAGTCTCAAAATCTTAGGAGAGGAAATTTATGATGCCAAAAAGCAGCAGTTAACGAAGCTACGCCGCCAAATTGGTTATATTTTCCAGGCTCATAACCTGATGACTTTTTTGACAGCTAGAGAAAATGTCCGAATGTCTTTAGAGTTGCATGACGATTTTCTCAATCAGGATATTGATGCTAAAGCGATCGCTATTTTGGAAACTGTCGGTTTAGCAGATCGTGTCAATTACTACCCAGAGAAACTATCTGGAGGGCAAAAGCAACGGGTAGCGATCGCTCGTGCTTTAGTTAGCCATCCTAAGATTGTCTTAGCAGATGAACCCACTGCTGCACTTGACAAAAAATCTGGGCGCGATGTTGTAGAAATAATGCAAAAACTAGCTAAAGAACAAGGGTGTACGATTTTGTTAGTTACCCACGACAACCGCATCCTCGATATTGCCGATCGCATCATTTATATGGAAGATGGTCAACTGAAGACCAATGATGCAGATTCTACTGCAACCTTCCAAGTCAAAGTTAATTAGGTTTTTGTAAATTAGAGAAAAATTACTGTAACAAACCTTACCAAATTGTGGTTAAAAATCCGTTAACTTAATGAAACCGATAAATGTAATTCAGGCTACATAAAAATGCGCCTAGAGCAGTTGCAAGCCTTTCTAGCGATCGCACAAACCGGCAGCTTTCAACAAGCAGCGCGAAAATGTGGTATTACCCAATCAACGATTAGCCGCCAAATTCAGGCATTAGAAGCAGATTTGGGTATAGAACTATTTCATAGAACAACTCACGCAAAATTAACGATAGCAGGTGAATGTTTACTACCCCGTGTCCGCAAAATTTGCCAAGAATGGGAGACAGCTACACAAGAATTAACTGATTTAATCGCCGGAAAGCAACCAGAACTTTGTATTGCCGTGATTCACTCATTATGTGGATCTTACTTACCACCAGTGTTGCAAAAATTTTGTCATGCTTATCCAGATGTACAATTGCGGGTGACTTCATTAGGAAGCGATCGCGCCCTAAAAGTCCTCAAAGATGGATTGGTAGATTTAGCAATTGTCATGAATAATCGGTTTTTAACCACTGCTAGAGAAATGGTGGTAGAAGTACTTTATGATGAACCAATAGAAATTTTAACAGCAGCAAATCATCCTTTAGCTCAATATGAATTTGTCCCTTGGTCGGAGCTAATTCGTTATCCCCAAGTGGTTTTTAAAGATGGTTATGGGATGCAGCGCTTAATACAAGATAGATTTGAGCGAATGGAAGCTACACTCCAGGCGGCTTTAGAGGTAAATACCCTAGATGCCTTCCGGGGAGTGGTGCGCCAAGGAGAACTGATCGCGTTGCTGCCTCAATCAGCATTACTGGAAGCACGTCTTGACCCTACTCTGGCGATTCGTTCCTTAGCCAGCAATAATATTAGTGGTTTAGCCGATGGTTCCAGTTTGACTCGGCGGGTAGTTATGGTAACAACTCAAGACCGGCTGCAAATTCCCCCCATCAAGCACTTTTGGCAACTCGTGCGCGAAAACATTCCATTACAAATTGATCGGGAGCGATCGGTTTCTTAAGTGTCCTTTGTCATCTGTTATTGGTCATTTTCGGTTATTCACAAAGGACAATGGACAAATGACAAAGGACAAATGACAAATGAGCAATATATTTAGGGAATTACTGAAAAAAGTAGGTAGCGGAAATCATACAGGCGAAAATTTAACTCGTGCCGAAGCAGCCACCGCCACTAAAATGATGCTGCTGGGTGAAGCGACACCAGCCCAAATTGGAGCGTTTTTGATTGCTCATCGAATCAAGCGTCCTACGGGGGAAGAGTTAGCGGGAATGTTGGATACTTATGATGAACTGGGGCCAAAACTGCAACCATTCGACTCTGGCCGAACAGCGATCGCTCTTGGCATCCCTTATGATGGCAGAACCCGTACAGCACCAATTAGCCCGGTAACAGCTTTACTACTCGCCGCAGTTGGACAACCAGTGATAATGCACGGTGGCGATCGCCTTCCAACAAAGTACGGTTTACCCCTGATCGAGATTTGGCAAGGTTTAGGAGTCGATTGGACTACTCTACCACTAGCCAAAACCCAGCAAGTGTTTGAGCAAACAGGAATTGGCTTTATTTATCTGCCTCAGCATTTTCCCCTAACTACAAGTATTTGGGAGTACCGCGACCAACTTGGCAAACGTCCGCCCTTGGCGACAATGGAGCTAATTTGGTGTCCTTATACTGGCGATGCTCACGTAATTTCTGGGTTTGTTCATCCGCCGACAGAGGGGATGTTTCAGACAGCTTTAGGGCTGCGGGGAGTAACAAAATTTACATTAATTAAAGGATTGGAAGGTAGTTGCGATTTACCGCGCGATCGCACTGCCATTATCAGCTTATCTCCATCCGTAGCATCCCAAGAGGTAGAGCGATTGCACCTTGTACCGCGTGACTACGGCTTTACTACCAAGAACGTACCCCTTGGAACTACTGAAGAATTGGTGGTAGATATTCAGGGTGTTTTGGCAGGTAAACCAGGCGAACTAATGCAAACAGCCTTGTGGAATGGTGGATTTTATCTATGGCGGAGTGGTATTTGTTCAGATATGCCAGAGGGTTTAGCGAAGGCAGAAGAATTATTAAGCAATGGTACAGTAGCAGCTAAACTCCAAGAACTTAGCCAGATAGTAAATTCTCTCTCAGCAGCATTTATGCCAGTGTAATTAATTACGAAATATTACGAATTATTTCGCCTTCTCCAAAATAGATTTTTGTTGCAACCAATCTTTCCCTACTTGAATACTGACATCTGAGCCAAGGTTGCCAGTACTTTCCACACGCACTTCGCCAAATCCCAAGGTTTCACGAATTGATTCGGCACTGTCACCATCTCCTTGCTGGGCGACAATGTGAGTTACATCTAGAGGTTCACCCCATGCCTTAGCTATATAAATATTGCGATATCCAGATTTTTCTAACGCTCTAATTAATGGTTGGAGATTAGAGCGATCGCCACCTGTACTGTCTTGAATTGCTACACGCAAAGAACGTGGATCAGTTGTCTGCTGTTGCTGCTCTGATTCCACCCCAAAGTGTTGAGCCATCAATTTGGTAATACCATCTTTATTGGGCAACCAATAGCTAGCATCAAACTCATTCTTTTCGCTAAAACGACCTGGCAGCATTAACATTTGCATATTAGAGCGATTAGTCCGCACCCCAAAACCCATTAGTGCCACCAACTCTTCAACCGTCAAATTGGTATCGATGTGGTCTTTAACTACGTCTAGAACTTTAGGTAATTGAGCAACAGTAGCTGGATTGAGTGTTTGATCCATGAAAGCACGCATGACCATTTGCTGGCGTTGAATCCGACCAATATCACCAAGTTCATCATGGCGAAACCGCAGCAATTGCAGTGTCTGTTCGCCATTGAGATGCTGCTTACCCGCCTTCAAATTGATGTACAAATGCTGAGAATCATCTTGGTACTTCATATCTTTGGGGACGTAGACTGTTACGCCTCCTAAAGCATCAATCAGCTTGGCAACTCCCAAAACGTTAATTCGCACATAGCGATCAATTCCCGCCCCACCTAAAAGATTACTGACAGTTCTGGCAGTTAAAGCTGGCCCGCCTTCAACATTGGCAGCATTAATTTTTTTTACTCCATGCCCTTCTATTTCTGTGCGGGTATCTCTGGGAATGGAGAGCATAATTATTTTTTTCGTCTCTGGATCAAATTTGACCAAGAGCATAACATCAGAAAGACCATCAAAGGAGTTTAGCTGGGGCTGGTATCTAAGGTTTTTGGTTTCAGGGGGAGGGTTTTGGATATCTGGGGGAAGTACGCTCATCCCCATAACTAAGAGATTGACTGGGCGAGTTAATTGTGAAAATCGCATTACACCTCCAGAAATGCGATCGCCATCAAAGGCTGCCTCCTCCTGGGGACTTAGCTGGGCTTGTTGCAAAGGCGTACTGGTTAAAGACACCGCCAAAAGTGCCCCTGCTGTTGCTGACACCATTGCAATCCCACTCATCCCTACCCAAAACCACACCCAACGTCCAGATTTGGAGTTTTGAGAAATTTTTTTATTGGACTTTGAGGCTTTTCCCGATTGGTTTTCTTCCGCCGAACTTCTTTGAATGGTCACAGACTTCCTCACACTTACTCAATAATCAAATTCGGTAAATTTGTAGATTAAAAACATCCAAACAAATCAACCCATAATAACTAACTCTTAATTATCAGTGCTAACTTTTTTATGTAGTGTCAACCACAACACTTATAGCAGCATTTTTCCTTCTTTTGGGCCAACCTAGAGATGTTTTACTGAAGTATGGCAATAATAAACTAGATTTGACTAGATATATAGATAAATCAACCATAATTTTTTAGAAAATAGGTAAAACTACTGAAGAATTATCATCGTAAAAAATTAAGATAAGTACTTACCAAACACTCGTTCAGCTAAAGTACTAAAGCCTGGTAAACGGCCAGATTTGCCCTTCGTCAAGCGCAAAATCAACCAGACACTGACTACAAAGTAACCCGATGTAAGAAAACTATTCAGGATAAATAGACGTAGCGAAAAAAAATCTGAAGTTGTGGCTCCAGTACTTAATAATAAATATCCCAACAGCCAAGTAAGTGCCAAAGTGATAGACAGACGACTAACAGTAAGTTGTTCCCGGCTACCCTGTCCACGATAGAGAGTCCATAAAGATGGAAAAAAGCCAACGATCGGAATCAAGTATAAAAGCAACTGGGCATTGGGCATTGGGCATTGGGCATTGGGAGAAGATAAAGGAGAGACTTCTTCAATTATTCTTCCTTGTCTTCCTTGTGCCCACTCCCCACTCCCCACTCCCCACTCCCCATTCTCTTTTGGTTCAAAATTATCCATTGGGGTTAGCCTAACTCCTATAACTAGAAGGATGAATAAGACTCATATAGTTAGCGATAATAAGCTGTAAAGAAAGATTTAACTTAGTTCTATCCCGCAATTAGCTCAAAATGCAGACACGCAAGCTACTCGACTGGTGGCAAACATTCACACCAATAGCGCGAATCGTGGCGATCGCGTTATTTGTTCCACTGCTAGTTCTAAATGGTTGGGCACTTTCGGTATTTTTCAATTACTTCCATTCTCTCATAGTCATTTTAGTGGGAGCCTCAGTCTTAGCATTTCTGCTCAACTACCCCGTGAGTTGGATGGAACATCAAGGTGCTAGGCGGGAGCAAGTCGCTATCTTAGTATTTCTCTTGGCTTTATCGATTTTATTGGCGTTGGGTGTGACACTGGTTCCCTTAGCCCTTAGCCAAGCTCAACAACTGGTGGCTCGGTTGCCAGAGTTGATCGACTCTGGACGCTCTCAGTTAATGATATTAAACGAAAAAGCTGAGACTTTTGGCTTACCCATTAACCTCGATGCTTTGGTAGTACAAATCAACGATCGCGTCAAGGGACAACTGCAAGCGATCGCTGGACAAGTTTTAAATTTAGCGGTGGTTACAGTCACAAGTCTTCTAGATATCCTCTTGACGATGGTTTTGACTTTCTACCTTTTACAGCATGGCGGCGAACTCTGGGAAAGTTTAGTGGAATGGCTACCCTCTAAATTCCGCGATCCTTTCTCTAAAACAGTCCGCCTCAGCTTTCAAAATTTCTTCATCACCCAGCTAATTTTATCTACCTGTATGGCCTCAGCCCTCATTCCTATCTTTTTGTGGCTAAAAGTGCCATTTGGACTGCTATTCGGCTTAACTATTGGTCTGATGGCTCTCGTCCCCTTTGGTGGTTCTGTGGGCATCGCCCTGACTACGCTATTGGTAGCACTGCAAGATTTCTCAATGGGTGTAAGAGTGTTGATAGCAGCATTAATCGTACAGCAAATTCTCGAAAACTTAATTGCCCCCCGAATTTTAGGTAGTTTTACGGGTTTAAATCCAGTGTGGATTTTAATTTCAGTTCTAACAGGGGCAAGAATTGGCGGACTATTGGGTGTAATTGTGGCAGTACCCACAGCTGTTGTGATTAAAACCGCTTTAACTGCCTTGCGTCTTGGAGGCGAGACAAACGATAGTGGCACGGGAGAAATAACTGCACCCGTTGCAGCCAACGAATCTCCGAAAGCAAAAGTCAACAACACTCTAAGTATTTCTGAAGCAACACAACCTTAAGGAGGCAGGAGGTTTCCTACCTCCTCATTGCGGTTCAATTATGGAACCCATAAACAAAATGTTTCCCGTTTGATTATCCCTAATAGCACAGAAGAAGGGACGATCAACAATCATTCGGAATGGTTCTGGTTCGTCTCTCAAAGATGTTGTGACTATTCCCACTGAAGTAGCCGCAGCCGCTTCAGTCCCTTCTTCGTTTACTTCGACAAAAGTTTTATGCTTAACTTGGCTAATGGCAAAATTTTTACCCATGCCAGAAAAATTAGCTTTGTTGCTGAAAGCCTCTTCCATGCCTAAAGTTTTCAAGGCATCATTGAGTGTAACTTCGTAATCTGTTTTGAAGCGGGGTAGCCGAATAAACCCTTTTTGTTTGTTGAACTGAGTCATCCATTTTTCCCAGTTTTCAAAACTCAGATTTTGATATAAGGCTTTTAGGTTAGAGTTCTGTTTGGGAAGGAATATATAAAAACTGGTTTTCCCATCTTTACCGTAAGGTAAACTAACTGCCTGAAATTGTTCATTTTGATAATATCTATAGTCACCTTCTTGTGACATCATCGGGTGTTGTTTTCGTCTACTAGGTGTGATGTAAAAAGGGTATTGAGCAGTTTTGTTTTTGTCAAATTCGTTACTCCAATTACCTTTAAAATATATAGCATTAATTAGAAACAACACTTGATTGGGTTCAATTGTTTCAACTATTTTATTAATTTTACCCTTAGTATTTTCTTTTACCCAGTTATTTATAATACTAGATGCGGCGGCATCTTTAAAGTTTAAATTGCTAACCTTAGCTTGATAGAAATCATGAGTTCTCTTGAGAAAATCTGGGGCAAAGCTAACATCTTGATTTGCCCACAGCGAGTTAGCAATACTCAGTTGGACTTTGGCATCCTGATTTTCTAAAAGCTGCTTTAATGCCGCCGCGTAAGCAGAGTTGATTTCTGGTAGATTCATTCCCTGTAATTCCAGGGTTTTTGCCATTGCTTGTTGAGTTGAGCCGCTAGCGCCGTTGTAGGTCATGGCGAGAGCGATCGCTACACTCGAAGGTGAGATAAAAATATTATTCTCACCTTTATCATCTTTCAGAACTTCTGAAAATAGTTTGAAGCCAAACTTATTGCTAGACTCAACTATTCTTGTATCAGGGTTGACTGTTTTTTTTTGCAATGGAGTTTCTGGTTGAGGTAAACTAGATTGGGCAAGAGCGCTTTTGTTACTCTCAACTTGAGAACACCCTAATACACTGAATAGAACAACACTTGCAGCTGCCAAAGCGTAACGTCTGCCTAGACTCACACCATAACGTCTTTGCAGAAAATTCTCTTTTGCATCACTAAATTTTTGTCGATTCATTCTGCTACCTCAATTGCCAAAGATTCCCGATCTGTCCTCATGATTGACGCAGACACTGTGTCAATGATTAACTATTGCATTTGCTGCAATAGAAAATGAGACTGTTACAGTTTTTGTAACAGCAAGTTAATGGCTCAGAAGAATTAAACACAGCTTATTAAAGCTGCTAGTTTTTAATTGAGGCGACTATGCAGACAAATTATGAAAAATCTCAATTTTTAGGAAATTTATCTATTTATCAATAACAGTATTGTAGACTACCTAATCACAAAATAACCACTTGTAAGTAAGTGGGTCAAATTAAATATCAAACCTCACCCTGCCTCCGGCTTCCCTCTCCTTACTCCGGCTTCCCTCTCCTTACTAAGGAGAGGGATTGAGGGTGAGGTTTGATATTATATTTAATTACGCCTACCTACTTATTAGGTTTTTATAGATATAGGATTACTATTTGATTTTTGAACAAAGTTAGGTATTGTAGAGTGTGTTAGAACGGAGTTCGTAACGCACTATTCTCAAGGGTTTGATGCGTTACGCTGTCGCTAACACATCCTACGTATATTTTCAGAAATTAAACCGGATTCCTATATAGGACTTACGTAAAACTAAACGCGGTAGGGGTAATTCATGAATTACCCTAAGAAGAAAATCTTTCTTTTCGGCTATTGTTTTCGTAAGTCATGAGATGAAATAACGCCGTGTGCAACTTTCTCTCAAACCTAACCCCCAACCCCTTCCCTACTAGCGTTGGGGAGGAAGAATCAAAGCCTCTCTCCCTGTGGGGGAGAGGTTTGGAGAGGGGTCTAAGAATAAGTTGCACATCGCGTAAAATAACGTTTTTTAGTTGTATGAAGTACAGAAATTTCGTAGGGGCGCACGGCTATGCGCCCCGATACAATAGTGTTGTTCGAATAGATGAAAACGCTGTAAGTTGGCACAGATAAAAGTTGTGTGTCGCTATTTTAATTGATAGGTACACTCCACCAAGCTAAACTATAGGGTTGAGTCGCTTCATTTATCTTTTGACGAAACTGAACGCGGATTTTGTAATTGCCATTAGCAGGAATGGGGCAGAAAATATGTTCTACACTATCAACTGGGCTGATTGAGGAGCAAACAGCACCAGCATCGGAATTTTGAGCATCAGCTTTTACTAAGTATAGGTCGAGATTATTTAAGCCGCGATCGCGAAAACTTTCGCCAACATCATATTGCTGGTTTTTATTTTTATCGTTGAGTTCCACCAATCGATCCCAACTCAGGGTGACAGCAACAAAACTTCCCTGCTTTAAAGGTTTAGCTAACACATAGTCAACAGATGCTCCAACATTAACTTGGCGATAATCCCAACCAATAGCCGGAACCGCAGACGATGGCTGCCATTGACCAGCACTAAATTGCTGATAACCGCGAAATGCGTTCAAATGACCCGCTCCCATTTGGGAATCCAAAGGAATCTTGGGATCTTTATAAGCATCAGAATCTAGCCAGCTTTGATTTTGTTTATCAATTAGCGTCCGGCTCATTCCCAAGCGCAAGCCATCACCGCTATCTTGGATTTTGTCTGCTGAATTCAACAATACAGCTTTCATTACTTGATGATGCCGAGAATCGATGCTCCAGTTGGGTTGTTTTGTGCGTATTTGTCGGTCAGCAAATTCTTGTAATAGAGCGACAGTAGCCGTAACTTGAGGCGCAGCAAAACTAGTACCTGTAACCTTGTTCAATTTGCCATCTGGATTTAGCAAAGGAATATTATTCCCAGGAGCAACCAAACTGATGGCGCTACGACCACCAACATCAAACTCCCTTCCAGCTAGCCTTCCACTCACTCCTTTGTTAGCACCCGCCAGATTAGCCACATCTACTTTATTAAAAACTCCCCCTCGGCGGGATGAAAAAGCCACGTTCACTCCGTTAAAATTATCTGTAGGAATAGGAATACCACCTTTACCTTGATTGCCTGCGATCGCATACAAAACATCATGAACCCGGCTAGACCAGTCAACACATAAAGTTAGTAAAGCATTACCGTCTAAAACAGCCTCTGGTCTAGGATCGCGGCTTAAAGGTTCACCAAAACTAAAATTAATCGCACGAACATCGCCACCATTTTGTAGCGCTATATGCTGTGCCGATAAACACTCCTCTGGCTGACCCATGCTTTTAGTGGAACCCACCGCAGACGAATACAGTCTCGCTCCCGGAGCTATTCCCGGCAAAGCTTTGTCTTTACTTACCATCACACCAGCAACATTGTAAGCGTGGGGGTCAACACCAGTATTAGACTTAGCTGGCCCATTGCGTAAAAATACTCCCGCTAAAGATATAGCGCGATTTTTAGAAACCGCCTTATCCCACCCAAACATTCCCGGCCGACCAATTTCCACTTGACCAATAGCAATCTTACGACCGATTAAATTATAAGGAGCTTGGTGTAGCTTCAGAGCATCAATACCATTAGTTCCCAAAGCAGATTCTAAAGCTGAGGCAATTACTGGCGCACTCAGACAAGAAGCACTTAATCCCAAAATTATCCAAGTTAGTTTTTTAGTCATTTGTTATTTGTCATTTGTTATTTGTTATTTGTCATTTCTCATTGGTCATTGGTCATTGGTCATTGGTCATTGGTCATTGGTCATTGATCATTCTTTCTCCCTCATCTCCCCCACTCCCCAAAAAAGCCGGGATCAAAATTATGAGTCTTGCTCAATGTTTTGTTACAATGATTACAGACGAGGACGCTTAAAAACCCACTAGCCATGACCCAAAACCTATCTCAAAAGCCCATTGTAATTTCTCCATCTATCCTATCAGCCGATTTTAGCCGTCTGGGTGACGAAATTCGCGCTATAGACGCGGCCGGAGCAGATTGGATTCATGTTGATGTAATGGACGGTCGTTTTGTACCTAATATTACGATAGGCCCTCTGATTGTGGAGGCGATTCGTCCGGTTACAACCAAGCCCCTGGATGTCCACTTGATGATTGTGGAGCCAGAAAAGTATGTAGAAGGATTTGCTAAGGCGGGTGCTGATATTATCTCCGTACACTGCGAACATAATGCTTCCCCACATCTGCACCGTACCTTGGGACAAATTAAAGAACTTGGTAAGAAGGCTGGAGTTGTACTTAATCCTGGTAGTCCTCTAGAGCTAATTGAATATGTTCTAGATTTGTGCGATTTAGTACTAATTATGAGCGTCAACCCTGGTTTTGGTGGTCAAAGCTTTATCCCAGGTGTGTTACCCAAAATTCGCAAGCTACGTCAAATGTGTGACGAACGCGGTCTTGACCCTTGGATTGAAGTGGATGGAGGATTGAAGGCAAATAATACCTGGCAAGTTTTGGAAGCGGGAGCTAATGCAGTTGTCGCTGGTTCAGCTGTATTTAACGCTAAAGATTATGCTGAGGCTATTACATCAATTCGCAACAGCAAGCGTCCTACCCCAGAATTAGCTAAGGTTTAATTCATTTTTGGATTAACCATTCTCCACAAAAAATAGGGTGAGCAATTTGCTCACCCTATTTTTATTTACACATAAAAAACTGGAAGTTCAAAACTTGAAGAACTTCCAGTATTTACTAAGAAGTAGGTCAAATTAAATATAAAACCTCACCCTGCCTCCGGCTTCCCTCTCCAAAGTATCGGAGAGGGATTGAGGGTGAGGTTTGACCTTATATTTAATTACGCCTACCTACTTATATAGATTGAAAATTTAGAAAGCAGAGATAATCCAGGTTGGGAGGACTAGGATTACAATAGTCGAAAGAGAAGCGTATTACCTATTAGTTCTACCAGCCACGACAACGATTTAACCATAACTTTTCTGTTTCTGTTCCTGTTATTGGTGTTAAGCGTTTGCTTTAGTTAATAAAGCAACACCAACCACAGGATAGAAAGTTTTATCAGCCTTACTCACATCGTCTGCAGTCGATGAAAGGTGTGTAAAATCTGGATTGGGGGAATCCACCTCCCCAAATTCTCTTTGCTCAGACTTCCTCAGAAAAAGAACCACCAGTAGTAATGGTTGCATTGTTGGTCTTGGTATACGAGTTATTTACTCTATGAGATACTGACTACTTTTGTAATCAGTTTAATTTATTTCATAGTCAGAACTAATCATTGATTTTATTTTTTAATTAACTTACTTGCCAGTAATCACCTCTATTTAAGTTAAAGTTTTAGTTGTTATTAGTTTACCAGTCTCGTCAGTATATATTTGCCATTTTGGCATATTTTTTTAAAGGATATCAAATTAATTAGTGCTACAGAAAACCTCCCATGCTATAAATTTTAAATTAGCATGGGAGGCTTTCAGATACTCAAGCAACTTTATGGCAGAATCTAGTGATTCCAAATTGTTTTTAATTGACTCCACAGTATTTCAAGGATATATCTTGAGTTAATGGCGATTTCCTTGATTAATATTCGTTAATTGGCTATCCCAATCTCTGGTCTAAACTACCACCACGAATATCTGTTTTTTGCTTTCCAACAACTTCAAGATAAGCAGGTCTGGAATCATTGGCATGTTTCAGCATTTTTAGATTCTCGCTTTGCTGTTGTTTTGTTCTGTTGGTTTGAGAATTTTCTTTGAGCAATCTGTTATAAGTACGATACGGAATGTAATGGAGAGGATTATAACCAGCAAAACGTAGCATTAAAACACATGCCCAGGAGTACTTTCCAGCAATAATTGCTTCAACTACTTTGTCAAATTGTTGAGCCTTAACTGTTGTATCTAAGTTACTACTAATACCAGCAATGTCTTGATTCATCATAGTGTTTAGTTATCTTGGATGAAGTAAACTAGTTCGGTTTATGCGATTATTGGCGTTTCGATTCAGGTTTACAAACTGCACTAACCTTTTTTGCAGTTGTTGAATCGCTTTCGGGAAATTATCAGCAATTTAGTGGTGTAGGATGTTGACGATGGCCAAAAATCTATCAATCACAGATGCGTATATAACTTTCCCAAACTCTGATTTATTCTTACAGCTTTGAGTGGTAAAGATACAGGCTTAAACCTCTCTGCTGTTTAAGCTTTACCTTGGCGATGTTGAGCAGAGTTTTGGTAATTTTGGCTGATAACTCCCCTAGTAAACTAGTTTTGACAAGAGCTAGCTTGTAGTAGGGATATAAATTATATAGATTCATTGCTGAACTGTCCCCTTGGCTTGAGGTTTCGACTGCATTTGACCTGATGATTTTTTTCATGAACTCACCTTTGATTAAAAACAATCAAGTGTTTAATCAAGTTTGTTGGCTGCTCAGTCCTGTTAGTAGGTGAAAGGTAAAAATTTATCTTTTGTCTTCTCATTTGAATGGTAGGACAAAAGTCTCGGCGTAGCTCTTGATAGATGCAGTTATGTTCTCTGAAACTTTATCGACTCCTAATTCAATAAATTTTCTCTGTTAGAACGTCTGTATTTCTTACTACTGCTTAATTAAGCAATTTCCGGCAAGTTTTCATATTTTTTGAGCAGTTAAAAAAATTTATTTATCTTTGAGCTTTAACAACGCCATTCGTATATATACTATTTTTTGTCGTTAATGTCATCTACTAAGTTAGTAGATTTGTAAGTTAAATTTACTGAATCGATTTCGATATGTACTTCCGTATTGTGCAACTTTAAATTTTGTCCTCTCTTGCTAATTTATGAGGGGTCTGACCCCCCACACAACCTCACTTTAAACACTTTATTATTGTCGAGTCACTAAAAAATAGTACCACTAACTATGATGTAAAACAACTTCTAAAAATCGTAAAATTTAAAGACTAAAAACGTTCGCAGTCATAGCATTGAACATATTTTTTGATAGGTTCAATCAGATAATGATATTGATTATCTTCATGTTTCTTGATTTACAAGAACTATAGCTTCAGCCTAAGTAAGTCAGTAAGAATAACTCAAACTAAATTAACTAAATTAACTAATGTAAAAAATATTGAAATTAGTTCTTAGTGTTAGCGTAGCGTCTCTACAAACGTTTAATTATTTACGTGAACTTACTTATCTAAAGAAAATCACTGTAAACAGAACCTGAATATTTCATAATTATCAGGGAGTAATTACAGCTACATTAGATTTTAAAAAATTACTGAGTATTAATAATATAGATAGATATTTTTTATTATTGTCAACTGAATGAATTGAAATTTTAGCAAGATTTTTTTAATAGAAAAATCTTGCAGTTTAAATCTATAAAATATTAGAAATATTCGCAGTATAGATAAAACCAAGTAACACATAATATCGTTAGTTTTCTTTAAAAGCCATTTCTATGTATCTTAATATTTAAAATATTTCTCAAGCTGAGATTAGAGATGCTGTGGCAGTTGAGCTAAATGCTAGTAAAAACTACCAATTGCCATGAGTTTGTGATGAGTGCCTTGCTCAACCAGAATACCTCGGTCTAAAACAAAGATATAGTTGGCATAAAGTGGTCTGGAATTCTCAATGCTTCAACTCTTACCATTACTGAAATTTTCCTTTGCTTCCGGAAACACTCGGAAAATCAAATCACAAATCTAGACTCTGCTTTCTCAGATAAAGATAGGCTAATTTTGGCAACGCATATACTACAGTAGGCAGTGATAAATAATTAGAAGATAGTCTACTCTAAGAATTACGCGAAACTACACGATCTAGGGGCAATTCATGAATTGCCCCTAGATAAGGGTTTTGCTTATTGTTTGTGTAAGTCCTAAGCCACAAAACGAGAACTGTTTGGATAGCTAATTAATAACTAAGTAAATTCCCCAGATTGCCATTGCTCGTAAGTAAGTGCTGGCGCGGAAAGTACCAGCTGCGGTGATAGCTTCAGGGGTGCGAAATTGCAGACCATTGTTATAAATCTGCTGCACTACAACTTGTGTTAATCTCAAGGCTTCGTCCTTCATTCCCATTTGTACAAGAAAAGCCGCTAGCCCAAAGTTTATCCCTGTCCAAACTTCCAGGGGATGAGTAGCTTTAGGGTTTTCTGGTGAACCGTCAGGACGAACACCATTAGCAGCACCAAATTCTCCATTACAGAATTTCAAAAAGCAGGCATCATAAATAGTTGTCAGGGCAGAAAGGGCGCGATCGCTCGGTACAATATCAGGTAAGTCTAATAATCGGGCGTAGAACTGTCCGCACAACTGATCTGCCATTACCACATCTGAACCACTTTCACTATCAAGTTTGTAATATTGCCCATTCCAGAGTTTTTCTTGGTAAATAGGAAGAGATTGCTGTAACCAAGTTTCATAGATGGATTTTTGAACCCTTAACTCCTCTGTGTTCTCTGCGCCTCTGCGGTTCGTTAACAAAACATCGCTAATTGCGATCGCAGCCTCCAACGCCGCTAACCATAACCCACCACAATAGGCGCTGACACCTTGTAACCGCCAATCATCAAAGGTTTGATCGGGCGCACCAGAATTTTCAGGTATCCCATCGCCATCAAGATCAAAGGTTTTTAGGTAGTCGAGGGTTTGAACGATCGCAGGCCAGCAATCTGCTAAGAATTCTACATCGTTAGCACCTGTGAGCAAAAAATCACGGTATACTTGCAAGACAAAATCGCTACCTAAATCTTTCCATAAATTGCAGTCTTGATAGCTGGTGTAGTTGGTTTTCTCCCACACGTGTTCATTGGGTGCGCCTAAATCGTGGGGTGTTGCACCTACGACTTTGCGAACTGCAATCGGACTTTCAGCTTTGATTGTCATGTAATAGCCGATTATCCGGGCTGTATCATCACCTTGAGGAATCGCCCGTGCAAATGCCCTCATCACCGACTTTTCTAATTCGGGAAACAGCATCAGTAAGGCAAAAGAGCCATACAGCCGCACATCTAGACTTTCATACCAACGATAATCTAAGCACTCTAGCACCGCAAACTGACCGATGGGGTCAAGTTTTGATGCAGCACTCCAGAGAGTACCGCCGCTAGTGAGGTCGTAAAGCTCATTAAATAGAGCCATTTTAAACCAATTGGGCAAATCTTCCCGGTCGATAATGGGTTGTTGCCAAGTTTGAATTTGCGATCGCCAGCTTTGGTATTCTTGTAAAGCAGTAGATGCAATCGCCCAAGCATTATTTCCACTTCGATCAAAAAAGTCTGTATATCTGCGATAATAGTTGACTCCGGCGGCAAATTCTGTAATGGGTAAATCCCAGGCGAGGACAAAGGGGATTTCAAGAGTTTCGCCTGGTTGGAGAGTGAAACGAAGTGCGATGCCTGCGGCCGGCGTAGCCATCGCAGCCCCTAACTGTTCACCTTCTGCTACCGGATTTGTATCTATATAATTGGGCAAAGAACCATCTTTAGCAAAGCTTTGCCACACCTCCTCACCCCTTCCTTCAGGATTCCAGCGAGTTTGGTGAAATATTTCCACTTGGGGATGCTTCAGTGTAGCAATACACCAAGTTCCGTCACCTTCTTGCAAAGGTTCATCACTACCAACGCGACTTAAAACACAGCCAAACTGTTCTGTATTTTCAACTATTTGGTTATAGTTCCCTTGACTTTCGCCCCAGCGTGGCTGGTATTCGTAAACCGGACTACCATCATCGCGCACCCGCACTTGGGGAGATTTCAGGGCATTAGTAAACCAGCCTACCATATTTTGCCAAGTGAGCATGATGCTGAGAGTGATTGGTGCATCTGTAGGGTTGTGGGCATTCCAGAGGAATGTTGCCACAGGGTAGCTAGTTTCTTGATAATTCCCAGCCCAAACTGGGGAAAATTGCTCACAAGTCAACTGTGCTTGAAAAACATTTTCATACACAAACCAGCTACGTGGATATAGCGCGTGATAATTACCTGTCCCCTCTGCAAGTGTCGGATACCATTGCCAAGCTTTGAGAGTACCATCATTAGGCCCTTGGGTAGACAAGGCGTAGGCTTGAGAAGATGTGCTATTGGATTCAAACACACTGAATTGACAAGCGTGAACATTTTTGAAGGTATGTTCACCGCCATCAATGTGCCACAGGTTAAAATCTCCCCGTGAAGAACGACCGATGCAACCTGCACCAAAGCCACCTAGAGGCATACCATGCCAAGGGCCATCATCGATATTACTTTCATAGCGGACGGTATAAGGTTTTTCCCAGCCTAAACCGATAGGACGGCTCCAAGTGCAAGAGGGAATTTTCGGAGAAAGTTGATTTGTCATCGCCTAATGTTACAGCGTGCAGTTACGTCAATGAAGACTAGCGCGATGTGTGATTTTTCTCAAGAGGGACAACAATATCAGAGAATTTGTCAATGAACTCGGCTATTGAAAGCGAAGTCCAGCCGCCCGAAAGCCTCAACAGTCTTGGCTAGGACTGCGTTATGTCGCACCAGACAGCGAACCGCCAGCGCTATCCTTACCAAGGCTGCGTGGTTGGGCCAATCGTAAATTCGTTCACGTTTGTGTCTTCTGGCTGGTCAATCGCAAACGCCACAACATTGGCTACTCGATCTGGTGAGATACCATATTGCTTATACAACGCCGTCATTTTTTCAGCCGCATCTTGGTCAGTAATCCGATCTAACAATTCGGTGTTAATTGCAGCAGGATAAATTGTCGCAGTACGAATGTTAGTCCCCTCTTGAGCAGACTCTATGCGTAGAACTTCCATGAAATCGCGTACAAACCATTTCGTCCCACCATAGATCGCACCACCTGGATAAGCTTTTAATCCAGCAACCGATGAAGTTGTGATAACATGCCCAGACTTTTGGCTAATAAACGTTGGCAACACAGCAGCGACACCATTTAGTACACCCTTGATATTGATATCAACCGTTTGATTCCATTCATCCGTTTTTAATGCAGAAAGTGGAGAAGTGGGCATGATGCCAGCGTTCAAGAAAATAACATCAACGCCTCCAAATGTTTTCTTGGCAAGCTTGACGATCTGGGCGTTATCAGATGGGTTAACCACATCCATCACTTGATAGACTGCTTGTCCGCCAGCTTTTTGAATTTCATCAACCAGTTGTCTCAATTGCTGCTCACGTCGCGCCCCCAATACGACTTTAGCTCCTTTGGTTGCAAGCAATTTCGCACTTGCTTCACCAATCCCTGATGATGCGCCGGTAATAATCACAACTTTGTCTTTAATCATCTTATTTCTCTTTTTGTTGAGTAACTACTGAGTTCTGCCTAACGGACTTGCCAATTAGAGGCTAAGGGCACGCCGACGGTTCGATGTGGCATCAGCAAAAACAACCATTACTGAACCGTTTGGCCGCCGTCGATAACCATAGCGTGCCCAACGACGAAGGCAGCTGCGTCTGAGCAAAGCCAGACGACGGCTGCGGCGATCTCATCGGGCTTGCCCATCCGTCCGATCGGCTCCTCCGCAATCACCTTCGCGCGCCCTTCGGCCGTGCCGCCAGTGAAGCGATCCATCATCGGGGTGTTGATGTAGCCAGGACAGACGGCGTTGATGCGGATGTTCTGCGCGGCGTAATCGAGGGCTGCCGACTTGGTGAGACCGATCACGCCGTGCTTCGCGGCGGTGTACGCGGGGCTGCCCTTGATGCCGATGATTCCCGCGCCCGATGACGTGTTAACGATCGCGCCGCCTCCCTGCTTGAGAATCAGAGGGATCTCGTACTTCATACACAGGAAAACACTACGGAGGTTAGTATCGATGATCCGGTTCCACTCCTCCTCCTCGTACTCAGCTGTCGGAGTTGGCTTCCTCGGCTCAATGCCCGCGTTGTTGAAGGCGAAGTCCAGCCGCCCAAAAGCCTCAATGGTCTTGGCTAGAGCCGCCTTCACTTCCTCAGCCTGCGTCACGTCACACCTGATGGCGATCGCCTGTTTGCCGAGTTCTTCGATCATGCGGACTGTTTCTTGATTGCCCTGTTCTGAAATGTCAGCAACCACCACATTAGCGCCCTCACGTGCAAACGCCAGCGCCGTAGCTCGACCGATGCCGTTCGCTGCTCCGGTCACAAACGCAACTTTTCCTGTGTAGTTTCCATTTTGGTTTGTCATCATTATTTTTCTCCTTCAATTCTTCACCTAACAAGGTCTTAAAATCACCAAATGCGGAGATCAGTTGGGATATTGCTCGTCATTGACCTGTTCCATCCAGTCCACAGGCTTACCATCGAGCCATTCCTGAATGGCGATGTGCGTCATCGCCGTGGTTGGCGTAGCACCATGCCAATGCTTCTCACCCGGCGAGATCCAGATCGCGTCCCCCGGACGAATTTGCTCGATCGCGCCGCCCCATCGCTGTACAAGTCCGCAGCCCACTGTCACGATCAGAGTCTGTCCTAATGGATGGGTGTGCCATGCTGTCCGAGCGCCTGGCTCGAACGTGACGCTAGCGCCAGACGTGCGTGCTGGATCATGCGCCTCGAACAGGGGATCAATGCGGACAGTGCCGGTAAAATACTCGTCCGGTGCTTTGGCGGAAGGCTGTGAGCCACTTCGTTTGATGTCCATGTTTTTATAAATAGAATGCTTACAAGAAGCCGGAATCACTTTTCATTGCTTTAGTTTTATTCTAAAAATTCTCAAGGGCAAGCAATAAAACGATCGTCTAAGATCGTTGTACAATCCTGCAAACTTAGAAATAAACGCTACTAAAACGAATGAGAAGTCCAATATGGATTTAATGAAGGAGCAGCACGCAAAGCGCGAGGCTTCCAGAGTGCAAGCCAACCGAGACGAATTGGTTGAGCGCATCTTACAGGCTATTCGTCATGATGGGACAATCGAGCCTCTGAAGGGCTTGCATCTTAATCGATTCTCCTTGCCTATGGAAGCCTGTCATGCTGTTTCTATCCCAGCCTTTTGTGTAATCGCTCAAGGCAGTAAAGAAGTGCTTTTGGGTAACGATCGCTATCAGTACGACCCTGCACATTATCTGCTGGCGACGGTCGAATTGCCGATTATGAGCCAAATTCTAGAAGCATCCAAAGCGCAACCGTGCCTGAGCCTTCGCCTGGATCTCGATTCCACGCTGGTCGGTTCAGTCATGGTTGAGGCGGGCTATTCCGCGTCCCAAAGTCGTGCCAATGTCAAAGCGATCGATGTGAGTCCACTAGATGGGCCGCTGCTCGATGCCGTTGTCCGGCTCGTTCGGCTATTGGACACGCCCGCCGAAGCGCGAGTTCTCATGCCTCTGGTCGCACGGGAAATCATTTACCGACTCCTGATTGGAGAGCAAGGCGCGCGGCTTCGTCATATTGCCGTTCTGGGTGGCTACACCCACCACATTGCTCTTGCCGTCGAGCGACTTCGTAAAGACTTTAAGGAGCCGATCAAGATTGAAAGCATCGCACGAGAACTGGCAATGAGTGTCTCAGGCTTCCACCATCACTTCAAGTCTGTCACTGCAATGAGTCCCTTGCAGTTCCAGAAGCAACTGCGGCTCCAGGAGGCTCGCCGTCTGATGCTGGGGGAAAACCTTGACGCTACCAGTGCTGCTTACCATGTAGGTTATGACGATGCCTCGCACTTCAACCGGGAGTATAAGCGGCTGTTTGGCGCACCACCGATACGCGATGTGGAGCGGTTGCGAGAAGCTGTTAGGGAGACTGCTAGCATTCGTGAGAAGTTGAGATAGAGCGCCTTTTGTCAATCAGTCAAAATACTCAAAATATTCTTAATAATAATGATAATCGTGTGTGAGGAGAGGGGGAGGGTTTAAGACTCCTGGGAAGCTACTGTTGCCTCCTGCCCCCTGCCTTCTTAAATCCCTTACCACGGGCTACCAATCATAGTGAATGGTGCCCAGTAAAACGGATGGGAGAGATTACCAACGATATTCTGCTTTAAGTAGGTTGCCATTTGCGGCGGCAAAGATATGCCTTCTTTTATGCCAGTTAATTGATTACCTTCAATTCGCACTTTTCCTTGAATCATTGCTAACTGTGCTTGTCGCAATGCTTCTGCTTTAATTGGTGCAGTCTTTAACTCGTTGTAAAACTCCGTCATCAGCCCTAGAGTTCCGGCATCTGAGACATACCACAAACTTGCAATAGCTGACTTCACACCCGTCTGTATCGCTAACCCCGCAAAACCCAACTCCGCCTGTTCATCCCCAAAAGCTGATTTACAAGCACTTAAAACCAGTAATTCCACGGGTGGCTTATTCCATCCCAACTGGCGTACTTGATCTAACCGCAGTTTGGTATCGTATAACTGAATATATGATTTACTTGAGTCTCCAGGTACAAAGTCTACGTGAGTTGCTAGGTGAATCATCGCAAATGGATTTTGCTGGCGTTGTCCCCTAAGATTCTTTAGGGTAAAGTCTTTATTGAGCAGGAATTTACCGCGCCACAGTTTTTGAACAATGGTAGAAACTTCTAGAGGCACAGCTTCTAAGGGGTTTTGGTTTTGATCTTTAGCAAATTCACTAGCACCCATTGCCAAGAGTTGGGAGTTTTTGAGATTAACGTAGCTAGTATCGGTGAGGCTGAGACTGGGTAACATTCCCAGACTGTATTTTTCAATCAGAAACTGTTTCCCATCGTGGAGTGCAGCTAGGGGGATAGAACGTAAACCTGCATCCATTACAAAAGCCAGATTTTTAATGCCTTGCTTTTGCAACTCTGCTTCTTGAGGCAGAATTAGCCATTTATATAGTTGCTGTGCTGAGATTAAATAGCTGGTAGTGGCAGCTTTGTTAACATCTGAAATTTCATTGTAAAATTTCTGAGCGACTCGCAAAACTTTTGCTCTGGTGACACCAGGAAGCCGCTTACGAATGGGTTTTCCTTCAGCAGTGACAACGACTAAATCGAGTATGTCTTTATCTTTTGCTGATATCTTGCTGCTAGGAGTAAACTGTGCATAAATAATTGCTGGTTTGACACCTGTTTTTGCCTGAATTTCGGCAAGGGTGGCGCGTGCATCTGCCAAGGATTTGAGAGAAGTTCCGCTTGATTTTCCTAGATATTGATCAAACTGGCGTGTAGCTTGTTCGTCTACTTCGGCAAATGCTGTGTCAACTCCAACTGAAAAATTGCTATTACGTATTGGTGGGCTAGGTAGAGGCGGTGTTACCTCATCGGGTTTCGGATCGTTCTTAAAAGATGATGAGGTAATTATTTGAATATTACCTTGTGTGTAATTACCAGTATAAAATCTGTTGGGCAAAATAGCATTGTTAGAGTCAGTAGTAATGGCTCCAGCAGTGCCATTAGTGTCAGCGTTACCGACTACAAAAGGTGTAGTGCCATTACCCCCGTGAACGATAGTAACTGCGCCGCTACCAGTTCCACCAGATGTAGAGATGCTAGCATTGATGCCATTGCGATCGCTAAATGTGCCAATAGCTCGGAAAAAACTGTTAGTTATAATATCAACATTACCGCCAGTACCATTACTTCCACCCTGAGCATTGATAGAAGTAACCTCAATATCATTATCTGGATCTAGCGTTATATTACCGCCATTACCAGTACTAGAACTGGAATTTAAGACTCCAGCTTTAATACTGTCTTTCGCCTCAAAAGAAATTCCTCCGCCATTAGTTGTAATATCTTGAGTTGCAACCGCTCCCCTAGAGCTTTGGAGGGTGACATTATTATCATTAGTGACAATATTATTAGTAGTAATTCCTAGAGGTGCAATGAGGTTAGCTATTCCACCTTTTCCATTAGTAGCGTCTGAAAGTAACGAAGAGGTAGAGATAGAGCCGTTGGTGGAATTTATATCGATATTTCCACCACCAGTTCCACCTTTAGTATTGATATTAGAAGTTGTAATGCTGTTATTTGCATTTAAGGTAACTGCACCACCATTACCAGAAGTGCCGTTACTACTAGAAGAATGGCTAGTAATATCACTGGTGGTGATAGTACCATTTACAGCAACGAGCTTAATTGCACCTCCAGTACCACCTATACTAGAAGCATCTAAGCCACCATTCGATTGTGCGCCATCATAAACAAGATTACTAATGTCAATATTACCGTTGGTGCTAGTCAGGGAAACATCTCCACCAGTTACAGAACCTCTGGATGATATACCACCAGTGATGATGTTACCAAAAGCGTTGAGTGTAATTTTACCACCAGTACTTCCTGATGAATCTATCTCGCAGGAACTATAACTTCCACAGAGTAAACCGCCAATAGTATTGATTCCACCATTGCTACTGACGATTTGAATTTCGCCACCTTTGTCACCACCAGCCCCAATACCACCTGTAGTAATATTACCAGCAGCTTTGAGGATGATGTTACCACCGTTATTAGAGCCAAGAGCATTGTCAGTGAAGAAACCCGCCCCACTGAAGATATTGCCATTGCTACTAGTGACGAAAATGTTACCACTTTGACCACTTTCGCTACTAGCGACGATCGCATCTTTTCCTGTGCTAATGTCGCCTATAGCATTAATAGCAATATTTCCACTTTTAGTAAGACCAAAGCTAGATACCCTACCAGTAGTAATTTTACCGCCACTGATAATAGAAATATCTCCTGCTGTTGTTACTTCACTTAATTGTTCCCCAGTTCCAAAATCATCTGATAAGTTAATATCTCCACTAGCTTTGAGGGTGATGTTGCCAGAAGCACTACCATAATAAGAATAAGATTGGATATAATTTGTATTTTCAATACCACCGTTGTTGCTAGTGATGTCGATATTTTTACCGTTGGTTGTGATGCTGTCAATGGTAATTTTCTGGTTTGCTAGCAGATTAATTGAGGCATTATCTGTACCTGTAATTGAACCAGTTGCTATTATTGAACCTGCTCCAGTAGGAGTTTGAATTTTTACAGGATCGTTAAATGTAGCATTGTTAATTGTAATTATACCACTACTATCATTACGTCCGATGGTGATGGAACTGAAGCCATTTTGTAGGGCTGCTAAGTCAGTTGTGGTCAAATTTAAGACATTTGTACCAGTGTCAGAGGAATCGCCAAGGGTAATATTTTGACTAGGCGTGAAGGGTTGAAGTAAAAAATTACCACTTCCGTTGAAAGAATTCGCCCCTCCCAGGAGGTTAATCTCATTAGCAGTCAGGGTAATGTTTCCAGAGCCTGCTAAAACTGAACCTCCACTGGTAAAATTAATGCTGCCATTGTTACTGCTAATGGCAATGTTCCCGCCGCCTGTAGTCCCATCGGTGCGAATACCCTGAGTGTTGATATCGCCTTGAGCATTAAGATTGACACTACCACCTAAACCGTTTGGTGAATAGACATCTATTGATGGGAATGGTGCTATTGCTACCCCGATATTTATTCCACCACCGCTATTTACTAAAACATTACCAGGAGTATTAGCGATCGCATCCACTTGTCCCCCAACTGTAATATCCCCGCTAGTAGTGTTGAGGGTAATATTTCCTCCTTTTGTCGCTGTAGGAGAACCAGCACTAATACTAGTCGCAACATTTATCCCATTATTTGCCGTCAGATTCACGTTACCACTGTTATTATTACCATCAGAAACTACGGCATCGGTAATATTAATGTTACCAGTAGATTGAAGGTTGACGTTACCTCCGTTACCATTTCCCTCAGAGATGTAAGAAAATAAACCACCAGCAGTCAGATTACCACTATTTGAAGTGAGACTGATATGGCCACCATTGCTGGCCGATATATTACTAAAAATATTTCCTAGAGATAAACTACTTCCTAAAATAGAAATATCTTTTCCTGGTGATGTAATCTGACTTGAGGTGACTGAACCATTACCCGCATTAATGGTTGTAGTACCTACTCCAGTCAAGGTTAGTGGACTGTTAAAGTTGATATTGCCAGTGGTGGTAATGTTACCTGGGACGGTTGTACTTCCGCCAGTAATATTGAGGCTAGCTAGAGGATTTGTACTGCCGATATTACCACCAAAGCTGATATTACCAGTACCAGCAACTAAACTCAAATTACCAGCCCCGTCTATTGTATTAGCAAAGCTGATGTTGGCATTGCCAGAGTTAAGCGCAACATTAGCACCATTGCCAATTAAGACTTTATTTAGAAAGTTGATGAGTTGGTTGTTGTTAGTGATATCTGCATTGAGGGTAGTTGTGGCAGCATTGAGAATAACTGAAGCGTTGTCTGTACCTGTAATTGCACCGTTAACAGAAATATTGCCGAGAGAAGTAATTGTGACAGGGTTCTTGAATGTGACGGGGTTGATTGTAATTGCACCAGTACCATCATTGCGTCCGATGGTGATGGAATTGAAGCCATTTTGTAAGACGGATAGTTCTGTATTAGTCAAGTCTAATGTTCCAGTACCACTATCGCTAGTTCCGCCAATGATAATATTCCGACTGGTTGTGAAGGGTTGCAGCAGTAAATTACCAGTGCCAATAACAGGATTTCCCAATGACGATGAGTTGGGATTAATTTCATCTGCCGTTAGGGTGAGATTATTGCTGCCAGCCAGCAGTTTACCACCAAATCCAATGTTACCTGTTCTGGCATTGAAGATAGTATTACCAGTTAAAGTAATAATGCCACTTAGGTCGATATCTCCGTTAGCGGTGGTGATATTATTGGGGGCGGTAATGTTTTTTGACTCAACTATGAAACTATTCAACGGCTGTGTGTTGCCAATATCACCGTTAAGTACAACATCGCCGACACCTGCACCGGTGGTAAGTTTCAAGCTATGAGAACCATTAACCGTACCATTTAACGCGATCGCATTACCTGAACCTGCGTTGAAAATGGCATCATTGTTAAGAATTAGTGGACTGGTAATACTAATATTACCATTTGTGGTAATGTCGCCAAAGATATTTGTCTTAGCAGCACTGGTGATGTTGAGGCTACTGAGTGGATTTATCCCACCAATAATCCCGTCAAGGTTAATATTACCTGTCCCCGCAGTCAGGGTTAATTTGTTGGTTCCATTAACTGTATCAGTAAAGTTAATATTTCCTGGGGTAGTGCTATCAGTGCTAAAGGTGGTATCACTGCCAAGGATAACTTTACCATTCAAGTTGATGTCGTTGCCTTTGGTGGTTAAATTGCCAGAAGTAATCCGATTAGGAGCAGTAAGTGCGATCGCTCCGCCAGTTCTATTGGTAGAATTAGCATCTATGGAGCCTGTAATAATATCGCTCAGACCTTTAAGAGTTACAAAACCACCATTGCCGGAAGTCGAGCTAGTTGTAAGATTGCCTGTAGTTATTGAACCACCAGTGGTTTGAGCATCGATATTACCACTACTGTTAGTTCCGCCTGCATATATTCCCCCGGTGCTAATATTTCCTGCTGCACGCAGAGTCACTGTCTTACCTGTTGGAGCATCAGGGGCATATACAGCTACTTGACCACTAGTAATTTCGTTTTTAACATCAATTGTGCCATTTTTACTAGTTAAGTTAATTGCCCCACCAGCGCCAGAACTAGATTGAGATGCCACATAATCTGCGATCGTAATATTACCAGCACTGGTGACATTGATATTAGCAGCAGTGCCACTACCTGAGACAGCATTTAAATGGGGGGTAAAACTTTCACCACTAGCAGAAGTAAAATTGTTAACTGATACAAATCCATTAGTGCTGGTGATGGAAATATTACCAGCATTAGCCCCAGCCAAGCTACGAATTGCACCACTATTGATGTTACTGCCAGCTGTGAAAGTAACTGTACCACCTATTCCACCATTATCATTGGCTTCAGCGCGAACAAAACCCGTAGTTATGGAGTTAGCGGCATTTAAACTAACATTACCTGCTATACCCCCAACAGCAACACTATAAGATTTGAGTTCATCTGTGGTAATAGAACCGCCACTGCTGATTACAGAGATATTACCACCGTTACCTATTCCTAAAACATTTATAGGGAAAGGATCTGAGAATGAAGTAATAAATCCTGTTTTAATATCTCCAGGGGCAGATATATTAACGGTTCCGCCATTGCCTAAATCGGAGTTTGCAGCTAGAAAGCCAGTCTGAATAGTACCGCTATTACTAGTAATTGTAATGTTGCCACCATTGCCATTTGCCGGAATAGCATTTGAACCATTATCTGCTGATGAATTAATAAATCCTGTTTTTATATTTCCAAGGGCAGATATATTAACGGTTCCACCATTACTTGACAGGGAACTGGATGATAAATTCCCAATATCAATAGTACCTTTATTAGCAGTAATCGTAACATTGCCACCATTACCATTTGGATCGAACGCATTGATATATCCTAAATTGGCTAAGTTAGTATTGATATTGCCGTTATTACTAATAAAAGTAATATTGCCACTGTCGCCAATAGATGGAAAATTTGAAAGCCCTGAAGCAAAACTCTCTACACAGTAACTCGCATTAGTGCAATTTAAGAGGATATCGCCGTTTGCTATCAGAGAAATTGGGCCACCGCCATTGTTTGAGAAAGAGGCGATGTTACCTGTAACAGAAATTTTACCACCTGCATTAAGTGCGATCGCTCCACCCTTACCTGGATCTATAGAACTATGTGTGGCACGCAGAGTTCCTGTGATAATATCCCCTGTGGCAGTTAAAGTGATAGGGCCAGCATTACCATTTGAGTTACTTGTGTTAACATCCCCCACCTGAATACTTCCAGGTGCTAAACCCAACGCACTTATTGGCGATTGGAAAGTAGTTGCTGGCGAACCTTGAGATGAAGGAAAATTCCCAGGTGTAACTGAAGCCAAACCCGCCCGCAAAATTAAAGCAGGGCTGGTAGTCAAGGTTGTAATATCTGGATCTGAGATCGGAATACTCCCACTCGTATCGGGTGAATTAATTGTAATATCGCCACCCTTAATACTTCCTGTCGCTTCAACCTTTAACGCTGCACCTGTGTAATTCCCAAATTCTACATCGCCATTAGCCCGAATAATCGGATCGTACAAACTAACAAAATTACCAGGATTTCCCGCCAAATTCTTGATAGAAAACAGTCCACCACTGAAAAAGTGAGCATCCCCAGAAACATTACCGTCGCTAACTAAACTCAGATTTCCACCACTGACAAACGGTGTCTGCGGATGATTTAGCGCCAGGATATCAATATTCTCATTTCCTTGAATATTCAGATTCCCGCCAGCTTGGGCTGAAAAGGAATTCGCTACACTATCGCGTACCTGCACCGTGTCTTTAGCTAACAGGTTTAAATCTCCTGTTGTCGTCAGTTGACTTTCTGGTAGTGTCAAATTATGTGCAGCTAATAAAGTTGCTGTCCCAGATGTGACGTTTTTGACTACAACATCCCCGGAATTTACCGCAATCCCAGAACCTGAGAGTTCTACTTGTCCGTTGCTATTAACTTTTAATTGATTGGCGTTACCCACACCAGCACCTGTTAACAACTGCGGTAGACTTGCGGGGTTAACGGATGTACCTGATGGCGGTTGAATTTCTAAACTTAGCAGATGTCCAGGTTGGCTGATGCGTAAGAGGTTTTCACCTGGAACGGCGGCGACGGTAATGTTACCCCCTGGTGCTGATAGCTTTCCGGTACTGATGACAGTGCCACCGAGTAAATTTAAGTTCTTGCCAGTACTGACTGCTAAGTTGCCAGAATTAACAATACTCCCTGGTTGAGAGGTTGCGAAAGCAAAGGTATTGGGGGTTCCGACAAAATTGGTGTAATTGTTGCTACCAACTGCATTAAAGGAATTTGAGCCAAAACCGATGCTGCTAGCGGTGGTAGCAGTGAAATCACCAGGTACGTTTAAGCTGGCGTTAGCACCAAATATAATACCGGCTGGGTTCATTAAGAAGAGGTTAGAATTCCCGCCAGTAACTTGTAATATTCCGTTAATTACTGAAGGATCGCCACCAACCACACGCCCTAAAATGTTCTGAATATTCGGGTTAGAGAGAAAATTTGCTATCTGGTTGGAGTCCAGTCCGAATTTTTGGAAGCTGTGAAAGAGATTCGCGCCATCTCTAGAAAGACTACCACCACTGATATCTAACTGGTTGCCGTTGGGTGTGACAAGAGAACCTGTACCATCAGTAGCTGGTGTAATAGATTGTGCTTTCACGAGAACGATCGCCTGGAAAACAGCAACCAGAGCGATCGCTTGAGTTAGCAAATATAAACCAATTTTTTGAGCTACAGAATTCATCTCAATCCTTGTATAAATAAAACTCCAATCCCAATACAATGTCGCCTATGCAACAACATAAGCGACATCAGTACAAATATGGAAGTTTCCTCAAAGATGAGATAAAATCTAGGGTATAATGCTTATAAAATCTTTCTACCTCAAGATACAACAGATACCATCAATAGCCCGATTCAATCTTGGTTTGAGGTTTTCTGCGCGATCATTGGCGCTCATGTTGCCCACCCCACAAGATGGGATAATTCATTTCTTGAAAATCCCTTAGCTGACTAAGATGGTGTGTAACCGCGAACGCCTCTTAATAATCACCACGCACGAGAACCGGAGGAACTAGGAGCAGTATTTTGGGTTGGTGCAGGCTGAGTATTTTGGGTTGGTGCAGGTTGAGTATTTTGGGTTGGTGCAGGCTGAATAGAAGTTGGGCGGGATGGTGTGTTATTCTGTGCATGTTCCTTTACAACTTCGGTAGTTCCATCTTCTTCTTCGCTAATATTTGTACTAGGCGGGATTTTCGAGGAATTGTTACTACCACCTCTCAAGGCAATCAGGTTACTGAATAACCCAGGTTCCGAGTTGTCAAATTTTACACCCAATTCTTGGACAGCATTCGGTACTAATTTCAGAAAAGTCTGAATGGGAATACCCAAGTTAAATCCAGTTTTATCGGTAATGCTTTGAGCGCCACTTTCTTGATTTTCTCCAGGTGATGCTGGGCGACTACTGGTTTCCTCTCTGTCGCCTTTGCCGTGAATACCTACAAGCCTTCCTGACACATCAAATACGGGGCCGCCACTCATCCCGACTCTGGTAACACTTGTATAAACTATCGCATATCCATTTTCGACATCTGTTGCCTCTTGTTCGCCCTCAACTGAACTTTCATCTAAGCGACTAGAAACCAAAGAAGAGGTGAACTGAAACACACGCTTTTTAATCGCTGCACCAGGGTTAGGAAATCCAGCAATATAAACACCAGCGCCCTCAGTTGTATACTTAGAATCACCAAGAGCAGCTATTCCATAAGTGCGATCGCTCCGAAAACGTACAATCGCTAAATCTACACCAGGCAATTTCTGAATGTCTTTCTGAGCGGAAATTGCAATTTTTTGGCGTTTTCTACCTCCTTCGGGCAGAGGTGTAACAACGGCATATTCATCATCGTCGTATTGCACAACGTGAGTCGCTGTCAGTACCACATAAACGTTTGTTCCTCCTTCCTTGTATCGTCCGATAATCACGCCTGAACCTGGAGAATTAACTGTAGGCTCAATCCGCACTACGGTTGATTTAGCAATATTAGCTACATCAGTTGGTAGTAATGCTTGTTTAGCCATCGCTGGACTGGCTAGCACTACCATTGCTACACCAACAATGCAACCTGGTAAGAGATATCGATTTAGCATGGCGCTGATTCCTTAATGACTCTTAACTTCTTTACCAAAACGAACTGGGAGAGGTTTGATTAGTTGCTGGAATTGGAAAACTCGGTGCCCCCTCTGGAGATAAAGGGGAATCGGGAATCTCAGGAACAATGGGAAAGGAAGATTGCACTTGAGAAGGAACGATCGCCCCATTCGCAAATTGGGGAGCAAGTTGTAAAAATGTTTGGATTGGAACAGCCCAACTGTAAGCATCAAATTTTTGTCGGACTTGCAAAAGGGGGGTGGAACCATCTTTAAAGATATAAGTATTGCCCCAGAGTGGGTACTTATGTTTGCCGTTGATTCCTACAAGTTCACCACGACGATTTAGTAATGGGCCACCACTCATCCCTTTAAAAATGTCGTTGCTATAACCAACTTGATATCCACCCCGAAAAGCTTTTGGTAATAAATATTCAACTTTGCCGGTTGTGAAAACTAAGCCTTGTTGTTCATCAGGATAACCAGTTGCAAAGGTTTCATCGCCAATAGCCAGAGATGAATTAGCGATCGCTGCGATCGGATAATCACTAGCACTTCTAAAATTGAGTAGCCCTAAATCATCTTCTGGAAATTGAGTAGATTTAACAGTCTGTCCGGTGTAAATCTTCCCGTCGGCAGTTTGGATTTGATAACTCTTACCAATTCTCAGGACGTGGGCGTTAGTTATAACGGTGTAAACTTGACCTTGTTTTTTAATTAAAATTCCTGAACCCCAACCTTGTCCTGCAATCACTTTGACGGTAATTGCGCGGCCGCGATCGCGTAATTGCTTTAATGACAATTGCGCTTTTGCTTGACTAGTTAAATTGGTACTCAAAACACTCGGCTGAGAAGCAACTTCTGAAGAAAATGCTTGTGTTGATAGCGCAAGTGCTAAACTACCAACACAAGCAAGCATACAAAAAATACGAAATTTCATTTTGTACTTAATAAAAATTCTTTAGAATGCGCGACCGGGCTTGCTTGGTGTAGCTGCTGCACCATTATTAGATCCAGTAGATCCAGTAGATCCAGTAGATCGAGCTTCTCCTGCCGATGCGTTCAGAGGAGCCAATTTTTTTGTCAAATTAATATAAGTCCGACCTTTTGATTCATACAAAGCAGGGCCAGCACCATCACGTACATCAAAGAGTCTCTGCAAGGTTTCTGCCGCGTTCACACCACGCTTGAGGGTGAATAGCAGGTTGCTGGTGTTGCAACTACCTCCTGGAGTAGCTGCACAAACCACAGGCATACCATTAACTACCCCTGCGGTGATGTAATCTAAAGAACCATTGTTGTGAGCTTGTTGAAATCTTGCAGATACTTGCTGACAACGGGTTATTGGGTCATATCCAGAACCAGTAAAATACTCTGAGTACCAGTTTACTACTGACAAAGTTGCACCTGTAACAGTGTTGGTGGCCTTCGTCGCAGGTAATGAACGGCTAGTATCGCAAGAAAACTGAATCGGGCCTCCTGCGTAGCTAGGTGTATTGAAAACTGCTCCTAGACCACTTAAAAGTGCAACTCCACTCAGAATAGCTAAAGATTGTCTCAGCATCAAACTGTCTCCTAAGAAATATTGTTTCTATTTCTCGTCCAACATAGCTTGTAATAAATCAAACTGAGTATAGAGGTATTACTTAGGTACGCACTTGATAATTTTTCAGTAAAATGTTGATTTCTTTACTAATAAATGGCAATTTATCAGACCATACATGTAAATCTTGTGTGCTTTATATTACCTAAAGTTGTGGTGCTTATTTCGGCTAATTGGAGAAAAAGCCCATAAAGTTAACCCAACACTACATCAGAGTGAAAGTCGTGTGTTAACTTGGAAACCTCCTAGTTATCTACGTAGACAAATCCCAAAGAGAGTAGTAATTGTATGCGCTGGTATTTAAAGTTTAGGGTGCAGTGTGTATTTTTAGTTCCTAGTGTGTTATTGCTGGCATCCATATCGCCAAGTTATGGTGGTTCATTTATATATTTAGAATCACCACAGATATTGGCGCAAGCACCAAATCCAGAAGGCGACCAAAATCGGCAAAGGTTTCCGCAATCTGCACCAATCCCAGAACCGCTACCACCAGAAACTAAAAAACCTGTGCAGCCGATTCCTACCCCAAAACCCTCTTCTGTGCCTGTTGTTGAAAGTATTCAGGTTAAAAAAATTGAGGTTACGGGCAGTACAATTTTGAAGTCACAGCAACTGAATTCCATCACTAAAGCAGTTGAAGGACGTTCGGCCAGTTTAGAAGAACTCAGAGAAGTTGCTGATGCTATTACCCAACTCTACCTTGAACGCGGCTATATCACCTCAAGAGCGATTTTGGTAGACCAAGCAATTACTGCTGGTGTAGTACAAATTCAGGTAATTGAAGGTGGTCTAGAGAAAATTGAAATCCAAGGAACAAAACGCCTCAATCCTAATTATGTGCGATCGCGTGTCTCTTTAGGCGTTAGCAAACCTCTTTCCACTGCTAAGTTAGAAGACCAGTTAAGATTGTTGCGAACTGACCCTTTACTGTCAAATGTAGAAGCCAGCTTACGCACAGGTAAGGAAGTTGGTCAAAGTATTTTGATAGTCAGAGTTACTGAAGCTGATGCTTTTAATGCAAAATTAAGCATTGATAATTATTCACCACCTAGCGTTGGTTCTGAAAGATTGGGCGTTACTGGTAGTTATCAAAACCTCACAGGTATAGGTGATGAACTTAGAGCAGCTTTTTACCGCACAACTGGGGGAGGCTCAAGTATTTACGATCTTAGCTACCTAGTACCTCTGAATGCAATGAATGGTACTTTACAACTACACACCACTATTAGTAACAACGAAGTCATCCAAGAACCTTTTAAGAATTTTGATATTCGGGGAGAATCCCAGGTATATGAAGTAAGTTATCGTCAGCCTTTGGTGCGATCGCCCCGTGAAGAATTGGCTTTATCGTTAGGCTTTAGCGTCCAAAATGGTCAGACGTTTACCTTTGCAGGCCCAACAGCCTTTGGCTTTGGCCCCGACACACAAGGTAACAGCCGCACCCGTGTGATTAAGTTTGGTCAAGATTATGTACTACGAGATGTAACCGGTGCATGGGCATTGCGATCGCTATTTAGTTTAGGTCTTGGTAGCTTTGATGCCACCATCAACTCTGACCCTGTTCCCGATGGTCGCTTTTTCAGTTGGTTAGCACAATTTCAACGGGTACAACGGTTGAGTGATATTAATTTTTTAATTGCCCAAGCTGAGTTACAACTCTCACCTAATGGTTTATTACCCTCTCAGCAATTTGTGATTGGTGGTGGTCAATCTTTGCGTGGTTATCGACAAAATGCTCGTGCTGGAGATAATGGGGCACGATTTTCGCTAGAAGACCGCATCACACTTCAAAAAGACGAATCTGGAAACTCTATACTCCAAGTTGCTCCATTTTTCGATGCAGGAGTTATCTGGAATGTGAATGATAACCCCAACCAATTACAGAAACAGCAATTTTTAGCCGGTGTGGGACTAGGAATTTTATGGGAACCTTTACCACATCTAAATATGCGGCTAGACTATGGTCTTCCTTTAATTGAGTTGGACGATCGTGGTGAAAACGCTCAGGATCATGGCTTTTATTTTAGTTTAGGATATAGACTTTAAGGCTCATAATTTGCAAACTAAAACTACTACAAATATCTTGCGTAGGGGCACAACATTGTTGTGCCCTAATAAAACTGTTCACCGCAGCCAATATTTTATTTGTAATTTTCCGTAGAGAAATTAGTATCATTCAAATGTAATAGGCATTGTGCAGAACAATATTGTTTCTCGTTGAGATGCAAAATGGGTATGAGGGTACGGCAATGCCGTGCCCCTACGTTATTTATATCAATGGCAATAAAAATTACCAGTATTATTCAAATGTAATACGCACTGTGCAAAACAATATTGTTTCTCGTTGAGATGCAAAATTGGTATGAGGGCACGGCAATGCCTTGCCCCTACGTTATTTATATCAATGGCAATAAAAATTACCAGTATTATTCAAATGTAATAGGCATTGTGCAGAACAATATTATTTCTCGTTGAGATGCAAAATGGGTATGAGGGCACGGCAATGCCTTGCCCCTACATTATTTATATCAATGGCAATAGAAATTACTAGTATTATTC
>NZ_JBALDM010000036.1:0-93175 GCF_036917435.1 Nostoc sp. | reverse complement strand
GGGAGGGAACCGGAAATATCATTTCCCCCCTTTATAAGGGGGGATTAAGGGGGGTAAAACGCCTGTGGGACAGAGCTTTTAGCTTAAGTTGACACTAATGGGCACTGCCGTGCCCCTACGGGTCTATCTCACTCAACCGAGAACCGCTATAAAAAAGAAGGAAGGTTAGGTAAGCTGAAAATACTTTAATTTGTATCCTCAAAAAAATAAATCTCTTGTGGGGTGGGCATCTTGCCCGCCCTAGCTGTGCAAATTAAATGCACGACAGCTTAACGCTTAAATTTTTATATTAATTAGGACTTACACATTGACAAAAAAGACCAAGTATAGATGATTGGAAAAACCAGATCCGTCGTAGGGGCAATTCATGAATTGCCCCTACGACACAGGTCTATTTACTATCAACTAAAAACCTGAAACCATCTGTTTACGTTAATTTACAGGATAAGTACTTTGTAAAGTGCGGAAGTTTTAGTATATTTACTCGTTAGTTTATAAAAATGTCTGTTTGCTTTCTCAAAATATTGAAATGCTTTCTCAAAATGACCTTTGACTTACTCAAAAGGTCATTTGACTTATTCCTTTTGGTGTTTTCCGCAAGTAAAATGACCTTTGACTTATTCAAACCCCAGTTTGCTTTCTCATTTTGGTGTTTTCCGCAAGTAAAATGACCTTTGACTTATTCAAACCCCAGTTTGCTTTCTCATTTTGGTATTTTCCGCAAGTAAAATGACCTTTGACTTATTCAAACCCCAGTTTGCTTTCTCATTTTGGTATTTTCCGCAAGCAAAAGCTAGGACGAATAATTTCTATCATGCAAGGTTTTACCCCACCCTAACCCTCCCCGTATGTATTGGGGAGGGAACCGGATTTCCTGTCTCCCCCCAATATATTGGGGGGATTAAGGGGGGTAATAGAAACCGTAGGCTAAAAAGGGATAATTTAGCTTAATTACTAGTTCTCTGAAGTTTCCTGAGAGAACTTTTTATGGATGGTTTTAGTGGATTCTCCATCAGCCGCGACTGTGATGAGATAGTCCATTAAACCATCTGAAAAGGGGAGACGTAGGTGGAAAGTACCATCGGGTTTGACTTTGACGGGATGTCCACTAATGTTGACGTTTGTATTTGGTTGGGTTGCTCCGTGAATAATTAACTCTGCATCCGCCACAAACCAAAAATCTTCGTGGGAACGACTGAAAACGCGAAGGTTAGGTGAACGGGCGATGAGTAACCAACGTAGTTTATCGCCGGAGGCATCGCTATCAGCTATGTAACCAATTTCAACCATATAGTCGCGATCGCTAACGGGAATCGCCACGAAGCGATCGCGGGCTACCTCTTCACATTCATACTGCTGGATAAGTTGAGGACTTTGATAACTCAAGTCAATGCCAGTTACATCATAGAGCCGCACTACCAATTGTGAGCCGCCCTGTTGATGCAGTGCTTCGTTCTGAGTCGGGGAAATGTGCCAAGAGACATAAGCCCATTTGGGAGTACGGGCTGTGAGCAGTATTTTGCTTTCTTCTTCACTACTCTCTTCTTCTACATTTACCAAGTTAACGGCTGTTTCGCCCGCTATCGCTACATCTTCAAAGTTAATCGCTGTTTCGCCCGCTAACGCTACATCTTCAACAGGGGAATCTGTATGAACGGGACTGAAGACATGAACGATCGCAGAATGGGCAATGAATAACAAACGGCCGCCATCAGCGACATAGCCGATTTCAGCTATGTAATCGCGATCGCTGATGGGAATTTCTACAAAACGATCGTTTGCTGTCTCGTCACATTCATACTGCTGGACAAACTGAGGACTTTGATAACTCAAATCAATGCCTGTGACATCATACAGCCGCACAACTAATTTAGAGCCGCCCTGTTGTTGCAATTCTGCTTTCTTAGTTTCAGATATCTGCCAAGAAACATCAGCCCATTGGGAAGTACGAGGTGTGAGGATAATGCTATTTTCTTCTTCCCCAATCTCTTCTTCTAAATCCCAGTCAATATCCGTTTCACCCGTGATAGCTATATCATCAACGATTGGATCTGGAAGCACCGGGCTGAAGAAACGAACAACTGCTGAATGGGCAATCAATAACCAGCGATCGCCATCAGCAAGATAACCAATTTCAGCTATGTAATCGCGATCGTTGACGGGAATATCCACTAGTCCGTCGTGTGCTGTCTCTTCAGATTCATATTGCTTGACAAGGTGGGGACTTTGATAACTCAAGTCAACGCCTGTAACATCATACAGCCGCACAACTAATTTAGAGCCGCCCTGTTGACGTAGTGCTGCTTTCTTGGTTTCGGATATCTCCCAAGTGACATGAGCCGATGTAGAAGTATAGGGTGTGAGCAAAATATTGCTCTCTTCTTCTACGTCCACGAATTGAATATCTGTTGCATCCGCGTTGGCGTAGCCCGCCGCAGGCATCGCTACATTATCAACTATTGGATCTGGATGCACAGGGCTGAAGAAACGAATAACTGCTGAACGGGCAATGAATAACCAGCGATCGCCATCAGCAAGATAACCAATTTCAGCTACATAATCGCGATCGTTGACGGGAATCTCTAACAAGCGATCGTGTGCTGTCTCTTCAGATTCATACTGTTTTACAAGGTGCGGACTTTGATAACTCAAGTCAATGCCAGTCACATCATAAAGCCGCACAACTAATTGAGAGCCGCCCTGTTGAAGCAATGCAGCTTTCTTGGTTTCAGAAATTTCCCAAGAGACATGAGCCAATGTAGAAGTATGCGGTGTGAGCAAAATACTGCTCTCATCTTCTGCATTTACCAAATTAATAGCTGTTTCGGCTGCAATTGGTGCATTGTCAACCGTGGTATTAGCTTCTCCTTGGGTATCTGATGCAAGATTGATCGCCCAGGCTCCAATCCCTGCACCTGCTGCTAAAGCCGCAACGTCTGCAAAATCTATGGAGTCATTTTTAGCAGCACCTTCTTCAACAGTTGGCTCTGTTTGAGATTCTTCGTTTACTACATCGATCGGAGGTTCGGCTTCATCTGCTACGACATTGAATAAATCTTCTTCTGACAATTCTGGTAAATCGATCAGTGAAGGTTCCACTTTGCCATATTCTGGGAAAGGCAATTCATCTACTGAAGCTGTATTTTCAGTTGAGGTGATTGGTAACGGTGAAGGTTCCACTTTGCCATACTCTGGGAAAGGCAATTCATCTACTGAAGCTGTATCTTCAGTTGAAGTGATACTTTCTAACCAGTTCAATTCTGCCTGAAGTTCCTCATCTATCTCATCTTCACTAATTTCTGTGTCCCAATATCCCAAATTAGATGTTACTTCTGGCGCATCTGGTAATTCTGGCAGTGGGGCTGTCACTTCTGATGAAGGCAGTTGCACATCAGATATTTCTTCTGGAATATTACCCAGATGAGGATAGGGAGTATTTACTACAGCTGCTGGGGCTTCTATATCCCATGCAGTATCATCAGAATTAGGAGTGTTTGTCCCCGTATAATGATTTAGCTCAACCGTTTCATCAGTTGGATTTGTTTCTGTTTCTTTGTTGGTAAAGGCAGACCATGTAGTTGCCCCTATGCCCGTTACTAAAGCTGCGCCACCAGTTAAAGCTGCGGCTCCCGAACCTCCCGAACCTCCCGAACCATTAGTTACAGCAGAAGTTGTACCTTCATAGAGATTAGAAGTACCATTGCTTGCCTCTTGTACTAAATTGGCTGTGCCTTGAGTACCATTTTCACTCAGGTCAGATTCTGTTTGAGCATAGATATTGAAAGAAGTGCGATCGGGGGTTTCTTGCTCTTGGAAATGTGGTAATGGCTGCTCTACAAGCATCGTTCCGTTAATGGAGGGAGCGGTGCTGGCATTGAGTAACGCCATTTCTCCATCTTCTGTACTAGGTGATGTACTAGGTAGATGAGGATTTGATTCTGGTAACTTGTCTGTTTGATCGCTAGGCGATGGGCGTTTTCCCAGAACCCACCATAATAAGGCTCCAGCTACAGTAGTAAAAAACAAAGGTAGGAGCAACCAAAATGGTGCTTCCTTGTTTCCAGCCGGACTATTTTGTGCAGTAGCAGGATCGACAAAAGGCTGTTCGCTAAATGCAGAGGCACTGGCACTAGGGGAAGCTATAACAGCAGGTGTTGCTTGGGCGCTGGGAGTAGAGGAGACAAAAGGTTGTGTGATGTTGGCTGCAACAGTAGTAGCTTCCGTCGTTCTAGCTTGTTCTATAGCTTTCTGTCCTAGCGGTGCAAGAGTAAAGCCAAGAAAATCTACTATGCTGACGCTGGGATTTTTTTTGTAAACGTAAACTAAAGGTTGCGAGAAGGGATATTTTGCATCTTCTGGCAAGACTTGATTTAACTGCAAAACTCGCACATTTTGCAGCTTTGACACCTGATTAGCTAACACATAGCTGATGCCGTCTTTGCCCAGTTGTTTGATAATTTCTGTGGTATTTTCATCAGTTAGTTGGGTAGCATCTGGCCCTGTAGCAAATTCAGCACTCTTGAAGGCTGGATAAGTGCGAAAAGTATTGCGAGTCTCACTTGTACTAGGGTGATCGATTAACCGAATCTTTGCTGATGGGCCTCCCACTTGTGACCAATTTGTAATTTGTCCCCGGAAAATCCGGGCAAATTGCTTACTAGTTAAGCTGCCTTTGAAAGGATTATCTGCGCTAACCACGATCGCAATCTTCTCACGGTGCAAGCGAACTTGCTCTAATCCTTTGGCTTTTTCTGCTGGTGTCAATCCACGCCCCATTGCTACGATGTCGATTTTGCCATCTAGCAACTCTTTGAGTGCCGTATCAGTGCCATTAGCGGCAACATCAACTTTTGCACCCGAAAACTGTTTTTCAAAATTCTCTTTCAGGCTTTGGTTGATTGGACTCAAGCCACTTGAACCATCAATCCGAACTGTTGTCCCATTCTGAACTGTTTGCGGCACTGCAAACGAAGGAGACTCAGTTTTAGATTGCGCCAGTATGGGTTCTGACACCAGCAAACCTGCTGCCATAGGAGTTGTAGCTAAGGCAACCCATAGTATCAGCCTGATTATCGAAGTATCTTTTTTTTCTTGTTGCCACATAAGCCCTTAATTAAAGTAAAAAATAGAAAGCCTACCAGTCTTAAATCACAACCTTGTTAAAGATTATGGAGGAGACGCGCCAATTATACATCTGAGTTATCTTTACTTCTAAGTTCCTTCAGCGCACTTGTATTGATCTATACTTTGATTGAGATTGTATAGCATGATAATTTATACTCTAACTACCAGAGTCTGTTTACTATAAAATGTTCTAATTTAGATTGCAACTTATACTAACTTGGCAGTTTATGGTAACAATTATGAATTATTGAATTACTAAAACTGGTAAAGTGTAGCAAATTCAATATTATTTAACAATATTATTTTCAGTAGTGCTGAGTACTGAGTATTTTTATGTCTAAAATGAGTACTTATTTTTCAGCACTCAGAAGAATCTACTATATTTTTGAGATAACAATGACAATCTGGCTTATCAATGAGTGACTCCACTAAAGCATTTAAAGCTGTAGCAGCTAAAGCGCCACCTCCCAAAGTTCCTGCAACTGTAATAAAAGGTATCTCTTGTTGCATCAGTTGTCGCTTGGCTGCGGGAGCATGACTAAAGCCAATGGGCATTCCAATTACTAATGCAGGCTGAATTTTTTGATTAGCGATCGCTTCGCAAACTTCTACAAGTACTGAGGGAGCATAACCAATTACCAATACACAACCCTGATTTACTTGCAGCAATTTTTCTCGCCATTCTCGATGTTGCCAAAAAGCAACTTCGGCTTCTGTGGCGGTGGTGATGTGGGGATTATCAATTAAGGTTTCAATGTGGCATCCCAAGTGAAGTAATCGGGTTTGATCTAAAGCAGCAGCAACCGTTTGGGTATCGACAACAATTTGACAGCTTGAAGATAAAGCTTCTCGACTAGCTGCGATCGCACCTCGACTCAACTTGATAAAGGATACTAAACTGACATCGCCACAAGCCAAAACCAACTGAGAAATTAAATGTTGTTCAATTTCCGAACGCTGAGACAAATCTGGTAATAAGCGTTGTAACGATTCTGAAAAAGCTTCCGAGTGGGTATGAATTTCGGCATCTAAGCCACTCCAGAGATTTTCCAATCCCCCCAATCCGGCTTGAGTTTCGACATCCAGTAACTTAAGTTGTGCCAAAACTTCCGCCTGCATAATTTGACAATGGCGATCGCGCCCCAATAATCCTTCTAGTGCTGATGCTGTTTGGCGTAGTTGCGAAATTTGTTGCATCACCGCCCGATATTGCTGCTGGAGTTGCCCCATGAGGTTAACAGTTGTGTCAGCTTCTGGTTCCACCTCTAAAATATTGCGGATATGGTTCAGCTGAAACCCTTGCTGCTTGAGTGCAACAATCCTTTGCAACCGCAGAACATCTTTTTTGGTGTATAAACGGTAATTGCTGTGCGATCGCACTGGTTGCGGTAACAGTCCTAATTGATGGTAATGTCGCACCATGCGCGGAGTTAAACCGCCACCTACTGCATCTGTGAGTTCTTTAATAGTTAAGCTACTAGCATTCATGATTTACTCCAGCAACGGCAAAATTCTTTGTAACTCTTCACAAGCTGCCTGAAGAGATGGCGGTGGATTTTCATCTAAACTCCCTTGAGAACACTGGTTTGCTAATTGTTCAACACCAGGTTTGCAAATTGCCTCATTTTTAAGATATTTTGGATATTTGGATTTTTCTCCTTCTTCTTCAACAACTTCTCCTGTTCGTAAATAATGTATCCAAGTTTCGATATTTCTTTTTGGCACGAAGATTGCTATTTTCTCATCAGGCTTACGAAGTTCCTGTGAATCTTCTATAAGTGCATTATCTAATTCTCTCAGTGTTGCCCTGACTGTCGTAGTATCTGCATCAATCAACACTACTAGCATTCCTGAACGATAGTTTTTTCTCCGGTATGCTTTAACCTCTGCTGCATAATGGTTTCTAACAAACTGCTCTCCTGCACCTTTACCTTTTGGAGAAGTCCTAATTGTGAGGTTTTTTGGATCTATATTAAAGCCTCGCTTTTTTAAAAAATGGTATGCAAAAACTTGCTGTTGTAGATCCTCACACAAAATTACTATCTGTACTCTATTCTGGGTCATACAGCCAGCCCCGTGCAATCAGTTCTGAAATTGGTAATCCAGAATTTTGAGTTTCTTCATTACTAATTAGTTTTACTCGTGCAGGTGCATTACTTTGACGCTCAAACCAATAACCTATTGGTGAAGCTAGAAGATAATTAATTAATACAGGATGATGGGAGATTAGCAAAGCTTGTATTTTTGCGTCAATACAGAAATCATAAAGTTGAATTAGCCAAGGTTGAATTTCCGGCAGAGCTAAAAAACTTTCTGGCTCATCAATGCAAAGTGTATAATCTTCAGATTCAGTGCAATAGAGAATGGTGTACAAAGCAATTACCACTTTTTGACCATCGGATAATTCACTAAAACGATAATCAATAATTTTTTTTCTATCTTCATCTGTCGAAAATCGTAATTTTAGAATTCGATACTTTTCACCGAATTTTTCAAATTTAAAACTTACAAAACCATCTAATATATTTTTTAGAACGTCTATCAGTTCAGCAACTTTACCCTGATCTTGGGAAATGTATCGATACCAAGAAACAAAGTTCTCCATTCTATAAGTCAATTGTATTTCTTCATGTTCACTACCATCAACCATCAAACTAGGAATAATTTGGACAATAATAAATCGCTCAATGCGATTTCGGAACCAATTAAGCTTTGAATTTCCTGCAAAAAAAGATAGGATGGAAAATTGCGATTCATTAATAGGCGATCTGATTGTTTTCTCATTTTCTTGAGATAGTTGAAATTGATTTTTCTCTACTTTCAATAAAATTTGATTATTAAACCATAAGCGTTCATATTCAATATGGCTTTTTTCTTGATTATGTCTAATAGCAAATTCATATTTATAACGACCATTATTGCCAGTAATTTCTAGTTCAAAACGCTGAATTTGTAAAGTCTGCCAGCGAGTACAGTCATCAGATTTAAAAATCTCTTCTACTTTTTCGCCACCACTTATGAAAATTTGAATTTTCCGTAAGACTTCAAATACAGTTGATTTACCTGCTCCGTTACCACCAAGAAACAGGTTAATCGAGTCAAAATTCATCTCAAAATTTACCAAGCCGCGAAAGTTATCAATATATATTCGCTTTAGCATATATTTTTCCTCTTAGTGCAATTTTAAAGCTAACAGTTAAATCGTCCCATTTACCCACTCCCCCTTTTGAAAAACGCTCCAAAAACACAGATAAACATTTAACTCTGCGTACCTCTGCGCTTCCCTCAGCGCGACGGCAGTCGCTACAACGGGGGGAACCCCCGCAACGCGCTACCTCCCCTTTGCGTTTCAAAATCATTATAAACCTTGACATTAACATTAATGTCAAGGTTTATCCTAAGAGAATCCTTGTTAATTCACCTCTCATGCTCTACCCCCAACGCTTCAGCCAATTCACCAGAGAACACGCAGATACCGTCGCCGCCATTTCGTGTGGCTTACTACTATTTCTCGGATGGTTCGCCCTACATCTCGGATGGTTAGGATTGGCATTCCTGCTGCTACCTGCTGCTTATGTAATTGGTGGTTACGAAAGTGCGCGGGAAGGATTGACTACCCTATTCAAAGAAAAAGAACTTGATGTAGATTTGCTGATGATTGTCGCCGCCATTGGTGCTGCTAGCCTCGGCTTATGGCGACGAGAATATCATTTAATTATTGATGGGGCAATTTTAATTCTCATCTTTGCCATCAGTGGCGCATTAGAAGGCTATGCCATGCAGCGAACTGAGCGAAGTATCCGTAGTTTGATGAGCCTGACACCAGATACAGCCAGAGTTTTGCTTCAGGGAAGAGAAGAAGAAATTTCTATCAGTCAGCTAAAAGTAGGTGATGAGATTGTCGTCAAACCCGGAGAGCTAATTCCTACTGATGGGATAATTTTATCTGGTTACAGCACCCTCAATCAAGCTGCAATTACAGGCGAGTCTTTACCTGTAGAGAAAACAGTCGGTGCAGAAGTATTTGCAGGTACACTCAACGGCTATGGTGCATTGCAGATTAAGGTACACAAGCCAGCGCAAAGTAGTTTGATTCAGCGTGTAATTCGCTTGGTAGAACAAGCGCAGACAGAAGCGCCACCTTCCCAAGAGTTTACCCTTCGCTTTGAAAAAGGATATGCCAAAGTAATTGTAGTAGCCGGGATATTGCTGGCAACTTTACCGCCATTTCTTTGGGGTTGGGATTGGGAAACTACCATTTATCGGGCGCTGACTTTTTTGGTGGTTGCTTCTCCTTGTGCGCTAATGGCTGCAATTATGCCCACCCTGCTGTCGGGAATTGCCAATGGTGCAAGACAGGGGATTTTGTTTAAAAATGGGGCGCAGTTGGAGAAAATTGGCAAAGTGAGAGCGATCGCATTTGATAAAACTGGTACTCTAACAACAGGACAGTTGCAGGTATTCCAAGTAATTGCAATTGGCGAATACACTCAAGCAGATGTATTAAAAACCGCCGCTAGTGTGGAATCCTATTCAGAACATCCCATCGGTAAGGCAATAGTTCAAGCGGCTGGTGAAACAGTTCGAGTCTTGGCGGTTCCCGTCGAGTCGAAACTGTTGAACCCGAAGGGTGATTTAGATTTGGTTGGTGCAATTCAAGTGCAAGCTATACCTGGACAGGGAATTGTCGGAATTGCTCAAGAACAAGAGATAATTGTAGGGAATGCCATTTTTGTGCAACAGTATGTCACAAATTTACCTGAAGAATTGCGAGAAATGGCTCAATCTTTGGAGCAAGAAGGTAAAACTGTCGTTTGGGTAGCGAAGAACCCCACCCCCAACCCCTCCCCGCTTGCGAGGAGGGGAGCCGGAGAGGTGATGGGTGTAATTGCGATCGCAGATGAAGTCAGATCGCAAGCAGCCGCAACCATTACCCGGTTAAAGAAACTGGGAATTGAGCAAATTGTCATGTTAACTGGGGATAATGAAGAAACTGCTCAGAGTGTCGCCAAAGCAGTAGGAATCGATCGGATATATGCTCAACTTCTACCAGAAGATAAACTAGACGTTATCCGCCGTCTACAGCAAAAGTATCAAACTGTGGCAATGGTGGGCGATGGAATTAATGATGCACCAGCTTTAGCCCAAGCATCTGTGGGTATAGCGATGGGAATATCTGGTAGTGATGTGGCATTGGAAACCGCAGATATAGTGTTGATGGCAGACAAGCTAGAAAAAATTGCGGTGGCGATACATTTGGGGAGGCGATCGCAATCCATAGTCAAACAGAATATAGTTGTAGCGTTGGGTTTCATTATGTTGCTTTTGGTGGGCAACTTTCTCGGAAATATTAACTTACCTATTGGTGTGATTGGACATGAAGGTTCTACAGTATTAGTTACCCTCAGTGGTCTAAGATTGCTGAAATAAGCTAAATTCTAGAGCTTTTGTATAGCAGGGGATGTCTACGACGGGCTACGCCTACGCGCGATTCTTTTCTAATAACAAATACAAGACCGATTTTTTTCTAATAGTATCGCTTGTATTGATCGCCTCATGAAGCTTCTAGCGATCGCCCTCCCGAAAAGTGACAGAAGAGGGGTAATGAAGAAGTCAACGAACATAGTTTAAAATTGGGCTTTCTTTGGGTATTTGGTATTTTGTATTTTGTATGGGGCATTGGGCATTTCTTCTTGTCTCCAGTGCCCCATGCCCCCGTTCAGCTAAGGCTTCTGACTACCCGCTTGTTCCTGTGCTGGAGTGATAGGAGCGCCATTAGTTAGGTTGAGAATACCGGAAACAACAATTTTGTCTCCAGCCTTTAGTCCTTCGATAACTTGATAATTATTCCCCTCAATAACTCCCAATTTCACAGGTTTTTGTTGAGCCACTAAAGATGGCGCTCCAGCTTTATTTTCTGCTGGCGCTTCAGCTTTGTTTTCTGCTGGTGCTTCAGCTTTCTTTGCTGATGGTGCTTCAGCCACAAACACAAAAGTCTGTCCACCCAAGCGAGATACTGCTGTAACTGGGATTAAGATTCCCGGACGTTCCTTCCAGATTACTTTGGTTTGCACTGACTGAAGATTAAGCAATCGATTTCTCAAATTGCCAAAGTTGGCTTTTACCAAAACTGTCTGCGAATCGGAACTGGCATTTGGGGAGATAAAACTAATTTTACCCGTTGTTGTGGGTTTGCCTTGGGCATCGAGCATTTGCACAGGTAATCCCAAGCGCAAATTTCTGGCTTGATTTAGGGGAATGGATATATTCAGTTCTAAAGAGTCATTTTTGGTCAATGTTGTGAGTTGATCCCCTTGTGCTACATACTGTCCTACCTTGACTGGGATATCACCAACAATACCTGTAAAAGGAGCTAAGACTTTTGTGTATTGCAGTTGGACTTGAGCCGACTGGACTTGAGCGGCTGCTTGGTTTACTTGCGATCGCCCCTGGGCAATATCTTCGGGGCGGTTGCCGTTCACCTGTTGCCTATAGAATTGTTTCTGTTGTTCTAATGCAGCACCTAACTGCTCGATATTAGCGGTTCTGCTTTTGCGGAGTTGCTCTAAGTTTTTCTGGGCTGCAACTAGCGCTGCTTGGGCACTATCTTTATTTTTGATGTATTCATCTAGGGTATCTTGAGAAGTTGCCCCTTCTTTTGTTAATTGTGCGTATCGCGTTGCTCGTGCTTGTGCTAGTACTAGATCGGATTTGGCGGAATTAACTTGAGCCTCAGCCTGCTGAATTTGCTGTGGTAGCGATCCAGATACGGCATCTTGATATTTTGCTTGGGCCTGATCTAGCTGGGCTTTGGCTTGGGAAACTACTTCTGTTCGAGTCCCTGCCTTGAGTTCGGCAAGATTTGCCTGTGATTGTTGAAGTGCTGCTTGTTTTTCTCGTAGCACGGCTTGGGCATCATCAATTTCTAGGCTAATTATTACTTGCCCTTGTTGAACACGGTTGCCCTCTTTAATGAAAACCTGCCTAATTCGCCCTCCAATCTGTGGCTTGATTGGTACAGACTGTGGAGCCTCTAAGGAGCCAATAAAATCTGAACTTTCTTGTACAGTTTCAGTTTCCACAGTTACTAGCTTGACGGGAATTGCCATCGGTTTACCAGCAGCTGGCCCGCCTGCTGGTGGATTGTTAGCATTACTAGTTTGCCACCAGCGCCAACTAAAACCAATGCCTCCAATTAACAGGATAATTCCCAAAATTAGAGGCCAACGACGCTTTTGAGGTCGTTTAGGCGATCGCTCTGGCAATGGTTGCGACTCTTGACTAGCATCAGTAACAGCAGGCTGTTCTATTTCAACAGGAAGGGGAGAATCAGGGAACTCAGAATGGGACATCTTCGGTTTCTCGTCTTGTGGATTTAGACTTGGGCAATCTACTCTTCGCTAAAAAAGCATTATTGGAATAGTCTTTTAGCCCTTTTTTCTTAATGTTGATGAAAAATATATACTTGGGTATTTGGGCGATCGCTTACGATGTCTAGCATCTAAAAAAAACAATATCTTCAGCACATTATGGCTATTTTGTACATCACTTAACTCCTGTCAATTTTTTAAAGTGTAATTTATAAAACTTTTTTAGTCAGTACAAACGCATTACTTTGGCTGAGAAAGAAAACACGGTTTATTGTTGCTGCAATGGAATCAACTAAATTTTCTGCCTCCTGCAATGGCAAACACATAAATTTGCTCAAGTTAATTATGTAGTATTTAGTACTTATTCTCCTGTAGTAGAAATATTGCTAAAAAGCAGAATACCGTAAAGTAACCTAGCCGTGGAACTATCTACAAGATGCTTTTAAATCTATGCCTGAAGATACTGCGCCCTGATCTTGACTTTTACGCAAGTACACAACCATCTGTTCGCGCAGCGATTTTTCCGTTTCGTATAAAATCAAACAGGTTGATTGGGACAGTCTTCCATCAGTGTTTACAAAGGCTTACTTGAACATGTAAGTACTTCCTTGTATTATAACTACACAACATACTAGATTTTGTCAGTTCAACGACGAGTTTATCCCTCTTGAGTTGTATTGAATACTGATCTTAGGGAGGAAAATGTATGGAGCAATGCCTTTTCTACGAGACGCTATGCATAGCTTGCTTCCCCGTAGGAGTCAGGCGGGCTAATAAGCCTACGCTGATTAATTCAGACTTATTAAGCAAGATTGGGACTTTCATCGAATTATCCTCACAATGAACAAAGTACAATCAATCAGTGTACTCTAGAGTCCTATTTTTCAGCATTTTCATCTTCCTACACTTAGCTCACCCGATCAGATGATTTTTAAATCACCCATTTGGGTGATTCTATTTATCCTAACCAGGGTTATGAGTATGATTTCATTTAATTTTTGAAAAAAAACTCAGTACACCTTAATCTTCTAGAATCCTTTTGCCTCTTATCTCTTGCCTAGCTACCCACACAAAATAATTTCAAAAATCAAACCGGATTCCTAATATATTGGGACTTACGCACTGTACAAAGGACTCATCCTGTGAATTAACGTAAATACGTCGTTTCAGATTTTTATTAATCATTCATTGATGGTAAATATAACTGTGTAGTAGGGGCAATTCATGAATTGCCCCTACGACGGATCTGGTTTTTCAAATCATCTATACTTGGTCTTTACTGTCAATACATAAGTCCTATATATATAGCCAAAAACCCTTCAACCATCCACAACTGATTCCTTGGAATTAAATTTTGGCAACATACCCATAGTTGATTTTCGGTTAGTAACAATATGAGAAAGCAGCCCTTCATAACGATCGAGTGCTTGCTCCAAGGAATAATTTTCTTCAGCAAAATGTCTTCCTGCGTTACCTAATATTGTCCCTAGAGAAGGATTCATATATAAATCATACACAGCAGTAGCCATTGCATCGGGCGATTCTGGTTCCACAATTATCCCACCACCACTGAGTTCGATGGCTTTAGCAGCAGTACCAGTGGCAGGAACTGAACCCACAATTGGGCGGCCACTTGCTAGTAACAGTGGTATTTTTGAGGGCATATTGAACGAAATCACATTGCGTTTTTGCACAATTAATCCCACATCAGATGCCGCTAGCATTTCGGGTAGTTTTTCTCGTGACTGCAACGGTAGCAGCAAAACATTATCTGCTCCGTGTAATAGACAATATTCTTGCAACCTTTGCAATGCTTTTGATTCACCAACGATGACGAAAACTATATCTCTGATATGACGTAAGCAAATTGCTGCTTCTATTACTGTTTCTAAACCTTGTGTTAGGGCAATGTTGCCCGAATAAAGGACTACAAATTTACCATCGAGTTTATGGCTAGATATCCAGGAGTTGTTTTGTTTCGCTAAAGGGTAGATGAAATTTACATTCACCCAATTAGGAATACAAACAATTTTATTAACAGGTACTCCCTTATTCACTAAATTCTCACGAAATCCATCGGCAATGACGCTAATGGTGTGTGCAGTCTGATATCCAAATTTCTCTAAAGCTGCAAGAATTCGGATCATCCACTTGTTTTTCAATAGCCCCATACGCACAGCAGCTTCTGGTAAGATATCTTGCACATTTAAAACCACTGGGCAGTTGTATAACCAACCAAATAGTGTTGCTGGTAAAATACCGAATAGAGGCGGAACTGTTAAGATAATTACATCTGGACGTTCACCTTTAAAGCCTTGGGGCAAGCTTGTAAAAACAAAGCTTAACTCTAATAACAGCCGATCTACGAGGTTAGGTTTAGACTTAATTCTCAGGTAGCTTCGATGAATAGTGACACCATTTTTTTGTTCGTTAATATACCACTTACCTCGATACCCATCGTAAATTTCGCGCTCAGGATAGTTGGGCATTCCGGTAATCACCCGCACTTCATGACCTCGCTTTACTAGTCCTTCTGCCAATTCAGTCATTAAGGGAGCAATGCCAATTGGCTCTGGATGATAGTTGTAGGAATATATCAGAATGTGCATGAGCTATGTATAAATTTGGTAAAGACAGCCTGACATAAGCGGATTTATTGCTAAGTTCAGCAGGGGCTGCAATTTTGTATTATTTAATTTAGGTTATGATTAGATTATGGTTTTTTAAAATCACAATTGCAATAAGCATTGTTTAGGAATTTCATGATTGGATTTTAACAAAAAATTAGTTATCAATTATCAGTGTTTTTGGTTGGAGAAATTTTCTTAATCGTACATTCAAATATTACCAGTGTTAACTAATAACTTTTGAATGTTCACTTATTTAAAATCTTTCCCATATATATGATAATTGTTCACTTATTTAAAAGTGAAGTTAGTCATGAAATTTACACTTAGGGGATTGTAGCATGAGATTTAATGTCATGCATATAACCTGCATTCCGCCTTGTGAACTGGCACATGAAGTATTTTTAACCAAGTAATCAGTATTGCATTTATGGGCGATCATCCGATTTTTTTCAGTAGTTCAAAGGCACAAACTTTTTCACACAAGTGTCTTGAATAGCTTCGTATTTGAAGCTGCGACTGTAAAAAGCTGCAATGCATTGCAACATCACCTTAGCAGTTCAACTTGAAATTAACAGCTTGATCTAGGTTGTTAACAACACCAATTATACTTGCGGTTTTTGCTAGCCTTACGCAACACTAAAAGTAGTACTGATTACCGTGGGAAGGGCGATTTTGGTGAAATTTTTTTATTATAATCGCTCGAATACTCATGAAAACAAGTATTCGAGCGATCGCTAACCGATAAGGTTGGATGATAGACTCAATAGTTCCCTGAACTATTAGAGCTAGAATGAAAATTCAATAAACTAAATTTGGCAACCTCTAACTAGGAAGCCCTACTTTCTAGCAAGAGGCTTGCTTTCTCTTCAAAGTTGAAGCTACACCAAGACCAGCAAATGCCAGTAAACCCAACATAGAAGCGGGTTCAGGGACTTTTGATGCATTAATAGAACCAGAATTTTGATCTAGTGTTATTGACGTTCCCTTTTGATCTACATCCTGACGTAATGCTAAAGAGTTGCCAACCGTTCCATTGAAGAAATATTCTCCAATTACACCCGTTCCTCCTGCTATATTCAGGGGGCCAAACAATTGCTGAGTGGAAGTATCAAAGTTTAAAGCGAAGAAGCTAGATTGTGATACCCCACCAGTAACGGTGTTATAAGTTCCCAGAAGATTTTTAGATGGATCTAAGAAGGAGACATTCAAGGATTGTAAAAATTTGGTCGCTCCACTACCACTTTCGGAAATGATTGTAGGTGCTGTAGCCTCATCGTAGCTGAATGAACCTGTTGCTGAATAACCAGCATTACCTAGCCAGTTAAAGTTGAACTCAACAGCTTGAGCCGGGTTGTTGTCACCAGCAGCGATCGCTACACTAAGAGCAGCACTGGTTGCTGTGATAGCAACCGTTTTAGCGAAAATGTTTTTCATGATTATAACTCCAAAATTGATTGTCATGATGCAAATATCAATACATCAGACAACATGAAGTTTACGATATCTATATGTATAAGTAAATACTGCATAAAAATACAGTGGCAAGTGTAATAAATTCATGAAGTGAAACACTTGTTTTTTAAATTTTTGGAGAAAATGCCAAGTCTATCTAATTGACACTCCCCTGCCTAACCAAGTTTTGCTTACGCTCACTTGGTTAAAAAGGCAGGGGATTCTTGGTTCAACGAGTCCACTTAACTTAGACTCCTTGCGGTATCTAAGCCTCCTTGTAGTTCTCTCCCCAAGCGTTAACTTTTGGTCTGCCCGACCATAGTTGCACATAGTGCAAAATTTGTTTGAAGTTTAATGCTGTTCGTCTAGTACTTGTGAATCTTTTACCTACTTCCAGGTGATACTAGAACTACGAAGTAGAACCCCCTAGATTCAGTTGTCAAGGTTCAGCGTCTGCGTGTTAGGCAGCAATAGGGTTTTTTAAGTGGTTGATTACCCTTCCACAAATCCTATTTTACCAAAAGCCGTCCTGGAAGGACGGGGTTTTCAACCCAAATTTTTGATAAAGTTGAGCTACGCAAAGTTGAAAACAGTGACCTATGCCTGCGTTTTTATTAGAAGTTGGTACAGAAGAATTACCTGCAAGCTTTCTCAGTGATGCCTTAATACAGTGGCGAGAACGCATTCCTCAAAGTTTGGAAGCAAACAACCTTCAGGGTGAAAGTGTCCAGGTGTACGGTACTCCTCGGCGTTTGGCGGTATTGATTAAAGGTCTACCATCACAGCAAGTAGATCGAGAAGAAGAAATTAAAGGGCCCCCCGCCCAAGCCGCCTTTAAAGATGGTCAACCGACAGCAGCAGCAGTAGGTTTTGCCAAAAAGCAAGGTGTAGAACTAGATGCACTGTTCCTTCGCCCCACTGACAAAGGGGAATTTGTTTTTGTGCAAAAAAGAATTCCTGGCCGTCCTGTGGCGGAAATTTTGACAGAACTTGTTTTCCAGTGGATTTGGGGTTTAGAAGGTAAGCGGTTGATGCGTTGGGGAGATGGGGATGGGAGATTTTCTCGACCAATTCGCTGGCTAGTAGCTTTGTTAGATGAGACAGTGCTACCGTTAGAATTGGTGAATGGTTCTAAAACGGTTCAGAGCGATCGCATTTCCCAAGGTCATCGCGTCTTACATCCTGAAGCTGTGATAATTGCCCAAGCTACTGATTATGTTACCGCTCTCAAGTCTGCTTATGTCACCGTTGACCCAAAAGAGCGAGAAAATCTGATTAAAGAGCAAGTAAAGGCAGTAGCAGAGAGTTTAAGCGGCTATACAGTCATTTACCCCGATTTGTTAGCGGAAGTAACTAACCTTGTAGAATATCCTTCTACAGTTGTTGGGAAATTTGAGCCAGAATTTTTGGAATTACCATCTGAAGTAATTACGGAAGTTATGGTAACTCATCAACGTTATTTCCCTGTATTTAAACCAGGTAGTTCCGAGCAAGAATTATTACCCAACTTCATCACCATTTCTAACGGCGATCCTAAGAAATCAGATATTATTGCCGTCGGTAATGAGAGGGTAATTCGTGCCAGATTAGCTGATGGCAGATTTTTCTACGAAGCTGATTTAACTAAGCCAATAGATAGCTTTTTACCCCAGTTAGAAAAAGTCACCTTCCAAGAAGAATTGGGTTCGGTGCGTACTAAGATAGATAGAGTAGTTAAGATTGCCGAGCAAATTTCTACCCAATTAAAATTAGCTGAAAATCAAAGCCAAAAAATCCAACGGGCGGCTTTATTGTGTAAGGCAGATTTGGTAACTCAAATGGTGTATGAATTCCCAGAATTACAAGGTATTATGGGAGAAAAATATGCCTTAGCTAGTGGTGAAGATCCCGAAGTAGCAAAGGCAATTTATCAACATTATTTGCCAATGGGAGCCGGTGATATTTTACCCGAAACCCTCACAGGTCAAATTGTCGGTTTGGCAGATAGATTAGATACCTTGGTAAGTATCTTTGGTTTAGGTTTAATTCCCTCTGGTTCGTCCGATCCCTTCGCTTTGCGTCGGGCTGCAAATGCTGTAGTTAAAATTACTTGGTTTTATAATTTGCCGATAAATTTAGATGATTTATTGGCACAAATAGCAACAGATTTTGCAGAGAAATATCAAAAAGATCGGACATCATTAACCACCGCATTACAAGAGTTTTTCTTACAACGCATCCGCACTTTATTACAAGAAGAAAAACAGATTGATTACGATTTGGTAAATGCAGTTTTGGGAGAAAATGACCCAGAATACACAGAACGGACATTAAAGGATTTATTGGATGTCCGCGATCGCGCCTTGTACTTACAACAAATCCGTAATGATAGTACCTTAGATAACATCTACGAAACCGTTAACCGTTCCACCCGATTAGCCGCCCAAGGTGATTTGGATACCAAACAGCTAGAACCGACAACTGTAGTTCGTCCAGAATTATTCCAAAAGCCCTCAGAGGCAGCTTTGTATAATGCTTTGATCGAATCAGTACCACAAACTCAAACAGCACAGCAGACACGAAATTATCAACTGTTAGTAGCAGCACTAGCAAAAATTGCTCCCACAGTTAGTAACTTCTTTGATGGGCCAGATAGCGTTTTAGTTATGGACTCCGATCCAGAAATTAAGCGAAATCGATTACACTTACTAGGATTAGTTCGGAATCATGCTCGTGTTCTAGCTGACTTTGGTGCGATCGTCAAAAATCTGTAGCGTAAGTCAACAAAAAGTTGTGTAATTTTTGCCAAGAAACGCTACTATAAGGATTGCTTAACCAGGGACTCTGCTGCAATCTATGCCTAGAGCTACTGTTATTGGATTGGGAAAGTCCGGTGTTGCTGCGGCGAGATTGTTGAAAAGGAAAGGTTGGGAGGTAGAGCTAAGTGATAGCAACACCTCCGAAACCCTCCTAAAACAACAACAAGAACTCGCTGCCGAGCAAATAACCGTTAAATTAGGCCAATCCCTAGAATTAAATGATGATAATTTACCCCAATTAATAGTTGTTAGCCCTGGCGTTCCTTGGGATATTCCCGTATTAATTAAGGCACGCCAATTAGGTATTCAAACTATTGGGGAAATGGAACTCGCTTGGAGAAATTTGCGCTCCTTACCTTGGGTAGGAATTACCGGGACTAACGGTAAAACTACTACCACAGCTTTAATTGCTGCCATTTTCCAAGCCGCAGAATTAAACGCACCCGCTTGCGGTAACATTGGCTACGCCGCTTGTGAAGTTGCCCTGTCTTGGAGGGGGAAAGGAGATGGGGGAGATGAGGGAGACAAGGGCAAAAATTTTACTTCATCATCCTCATCCTCCTCATCCTCTTCACTCGATTGGGTGATTGCGGAACTTAGCAGCTATCAAATAGAATCTTCGAGTTCTCTTGCACCGCGTATCGGTGTTTGGACGACTTTCACGCCGGATCATCTGAGTCGCCATAAGACTTTAGAGAACTATTACAATATCAAAGCAAAGTTATTGCATCAGTCCGAATTGCAAGTGTTAAATGGCGATGATGCCTACTTGAGGCAACAAGGTTTAAATGTTTGGCCTAATGCCTATTGGACGAGTGTCAAAGGAAAAGATTTCCTGATTAGCGAAAAAGGCTTTTACATTGAGGACAACTGGGTTGTGGAAAAATTGACTGCAACCTCTGCACCAGAACCGATTGTGAAAGTATCTACTTTGCGAATGGTGGGAGAACATAACCAGCAAAATCTCTTGATGGCAGTAGCTACGGCAAGATTAGCAGGAATTAATCGTGGTGCGATCGCACTTGCAATTAGTGAATTCCCCGGTGTTGCCCATCGTTTGGAGCATATCTGCACTTGGGAAGGGATTGATTTTATCAACGATAGCAAAGCCACTAACTATGATGCTGCTGAAGTTGGTTTAGCATCTGTGAAAAGTCCAGCGATTTTAATTGCTGGTGGAGAAGCTAAAGCAGGCGATGATACTGGCTGGTTAGCACAAATTCAAACCAAAGCAGCTGCTGTATTATTGATTGGCTCTGCTGCACCCGCATTTGCTCAACGCCTCCAAGAAGTGGGGTATTATTCATACCACATTGTGGAAACTATGGAAAGGGCAATCCCCAAATCGGCGGAATTAGCTAAGGAGTATGAAGCGCCTGTGGTGTTGCTATCTCCGGCTTGTGCAAGTTTCGATCAGTACCCCAATTTTGAGGTGCGGGGCGATCGCTTCCGTCAGTTGTGCCTTGCTTGGGCGGCAGGAGGGAAGCTTCAACACAACTTGATTCTTTCATCTTCCCTATAATTTCTTCACTGTGTGGCTTGCAGTTGCACAGTGAATGAATTATGTAAAATTATTAACAATATTTGTATTGCTGGAAAATAATTCTTTTGCAACTTCAACCTCATGAGCAATGCTTGTAGGCTTAGGAATAGCTAAACCATCTTCTAGCATTCCTTCTATATGAAATTCAATAGCTTCTGCTATCATCTGCTTGACTTCTTCTAAAGTTTCACCCACAGCTACACAACCTGGTAAATCAGGGACATAAGCGCTATAGCTAGTTTCTCCCTTTTCAATCACAACTGTATAACGCATCAGTCTTCCTCATTTTGGGAACATCTTAATCGCGTACATTAACGAAGTATAACGCTTGAAACACAACCCAATCAAACCGTTGGGGCAGTTGAGTTTTTAGCAATGCCTGTGATAATTTAGAGAGAAATTGGCTCGGAAAGGCTTCAACGTAAGTCCCCAGCGTTAAGACTTTGCTATAAAAACAGCAAGGTTATTATTTATGTCTAGTGGCCTCGTAGCGCGTGAAGACTTGAAAGTGCAAAATATGGTCAGCTAGACACAGGTTTGTCAAAAAAGATACTTTTACAAACGGCGTGTTGATTTTTTATTTCTCTTCAGAATCTCCAGATTTCTAAAGTGAATAATCAAGGTTTTCCAGAGCTACATTCCCTCTCTCACAGATAAAATTTATATATGAACGCTACACAAGAAAAACTAAAAATTCAGCTTGAACAGGCAATAGTCGCTGCTTTTGGCGCTGACTTTGCTGGAGTAGATCCAATATTGGTTTCTGCTAGCAATCCTAAATTTGGTGATTACCAGGCGAATGTGGCTTTATCCCTGAGTAAAAAATTAGGATTGCAACCAAGAGCGATCGCAGGTGCGATCGTTGAGAAACTAGATGTATCCGAAATCTGCGAATCACCGGAAATTGCTGGGCCAGGATTTATTAATCTGAAATTGAAAACGGTATATCTAGAAACACAACTAAACGGAATTCAAGCCGATTCTCGGTTGGGACTTCCAACGGCGAAAACGCCGAAGCGTGAAATTGTGGATTTTTCCAGTCCGAATATTGCCAAAGAAATGCACGTTGGACACCTGCGTTCTACGATTATTGGTGATTCCATCGCCCGGATTTTAGAATTCCAAGGACATGATGTGCTGCGGTTAAATCATGTGGGTGACTGGGGTACGCAGTTTGGGATGTTAATCACCTATCTGCGGGAAGTTTACCCAGAGGCGCTTACCACTGCTAATGCTTTAGATATTGGTGATTTAGTCACTTTTTACCGCAAAGCCAAACAACGGTTTGATACAGATGCAGCTTTTCAAGAAACAGCACGGCAAGAAGTTGTCAGATTACAAGCAGGTGCAGAAGATACACTCCATGCCTGGAAATTGTTGTGCGAACAGTCACGGCAAGAGTTTCAAGTAATTTATGACTTGCTGGATATCAAATTAATTGAACGTGGAGAATCTTTCTATAACCCCTTGCTGTCGGGCGTTGTGGAAGATTTAGAAAAATCTGGCTTACTGGTAGAAAACCAGGGCGCAAAATGCGTTTTTTTGGAAGGGTTTACAAACAGAGAAGGTGAACCTTTACCCTTAATTGTACAAAAATCAGATGGCGGTTATAACTACGCCACAACTGATTTAGCATCTCTTCGCTACCGGATTCAGCAGGATGAAGCAAAGCGGATAGTTTATGTAACAGATTCTGGACAAGGAAACCACTTTGCCCAATTTTTCCAGGTAGCACGCAAAGCCGGATGGATTCCTGATGATGTGGAATTAGTGCATGTGCCCTTTGGGTTGGTTTTAGGGGAAGATGGTAAAAGAATCAAAACTCGTTCTGGGGACAGTGTGCGGTTGCGGGATTTATTAGATGAAGCTGTTTCTCGTGCCCATGCTGACTTAAAAAGTAGATTACAAAAAGAAGAACGTCAAGAAACTGAAGAATTTATTAATGAAGTTGCTAGGGTAGTTGGAATCAGTGCAGTTAAATATGCAGACTTAAGCCAAAACCGCACCAGTAACTACATTTTCAGCTACGACAAAATGCTGGATCTCAAAGGTAATACTGCGCCATATATGCTGTATGTTTATGCGCGAATTCATGGGATTAGCCGCAAGGGTGATATTAACTTTAAAGAGTTGGGAAATAATGCCGTTTTATTGCAGCATGAAACAGAATTAGTGCTGGCAAAATATTTACTTCAACTGGATGAAATTATTAGTAGTGTAGAGCAAGACTTGCTACCCAATCGTTTATGTGAGTATTTATTTGAACTGAGTCAGAAGTTTAACCAATTCTACGATCGCTGTCCTATATTACAAGCCGAGGAACCACAGCGTACATCCCGGTTGGTTTTATGTGATTTGACTGCTAGAACTCTGAAACTGGGATTATCTTTGTTGGGAATTCAGGTTTTAGAGAGGATGTAATATTTTTTGACGCAAAGGTAGGCTAAGTAAGAGTTAAGTTAATTTCTTCTTGGTGTCCTTTGCGTCTTGGCGGTTCGTTAATCATAATTTTTGGACTTGGAGGCGATCGCTTATGGTACGGACAACATCTAAAAACATAACTTTGGCAGAGTTTCTAATTTTACCAGAAACGAAGCCCGCTAGTGAATACATCGATGGACAAATTATTCAAAAACCTATGGCACAGGGAGAACACAGCACTATTCAAGGTGAACTGATTATTTTTATTAATGGTGTATTAAAGCCCCAAAGAGTTGCACGAGCATATCCAGAACTGCGGTGTACATTTGGTGGCAGATCAATTATCCCAGATGTAGCGGTTTTTACTTGGGACAGAATACCTAGAAAAGAAAATGGTAGGGTAGCAAATTTATTTTCAGCATCTCCCAATTGGACTATTGAGATTCTATCGCCTGACCAAAGACAAACGAAAGTTACAAAAAATATTCTGCATTGCCTGAATTATGAAACACAAATGGGTTGGCTGATCGATCCAGAAGAACAAACGGTATTTGTGTACATCCGCAATCAACAGCCAATGATGTTAGATGAACTAGATGCTTTACTCCCTGTGCCAGATTTTGCCAGTGAGTTGAGGCTGACAGTAGGAGATTTATTTGGTTGGCTGTTGGAGTAAAATAGGGAAATATACCAAGTGCAACAGGTTTTATGGGTAGGAATCGGTTGTAAACGGGGAACCTCATGGCAATTGATTGATTGGGCTATTGAGCAAGTCTTTCAAGAAAATCAACTTTGTCAAAGTGCGATCGCAGGGATTGCTACCATTGACACTAAAGCCTCAGAAGTTGGCTTAATAGAACTTTGTAACCTCCGCAATCTGCCTCTAAAAACCTTTTCTGCCCAAATCCTTCGTTCTGTTTGTGTCCCCAACCCTGCTATAATCACCGACTACAAAGTAGGTACACCTAGCGTAGCAGAGGCGGCTGCTATTCTTGCAGCTAATCTAACTGCTTCCCCTTTTAACAGCACAGAAGCATTAGAAGTGAAACTTTTGCTACCTAAACAAATTTTCCAGCTACAAGGGCAATCAGGAGCGGTAACGCTAGCCGTTGCCCAAGCCTCAAATATGAATATTACAAATTGCTAATTTTTCTAGTCAACAACTCTCAAAAAATAGTTAATTACGCTAGAAACAACAGCTAGCACAATTGAACCTAACAAAGCAGGTAAAAAGCCCTGAATCTCAAATCCATAACCAGGAGTTAAGGCACTTGCCAACCAAAGGGTTAAAGCGTTGATTACCAACGTAAATAAACCAAAGGTGAGCAAGGTAATTGGAAAAGTCAAAATCTGCAAAATTGGTCTAATAAATGCATTAACCAAACCAATAACAAGGGTAGCGACTAAGGCTGTCAAAAAATTCTTAATAAAGAATCCCGGAACGATATTAGCAGTCAAAAATAACGCCACCGCAGTACCGAGCCAAGTTAATAAAAAGTGTTGCATAAGTTTTTTTTAGAGGAATTTAGCAGTAAGCTTAATTAATTTCACTGATGCCAGTTGTGATTTGTAACACGGTCAGGTGTCCTTATGCTTGACTCATATAGTTACCATTATCTTTTGTCAGTCCAAAAGCAATGTAATTTTTCTGTCCTGGCATAGAGATACTTCTCATCGGTGTATCTTTATCCTATTGCAGGATGTACCGCATAAATTCCTAAAAATTTCTGTTAGCGCAAAATCCCTACAGAGGTTTATTGAAATTGAAAAACCTCTGTAGCTTGGGGATTTCCAAAAAGAAATAAGTTTAGAACTTTGAAGCATCTTGTCCGCACCTTTGCTTAGAGCAAAGTAGATGCTCCTTAGCAAGGCTAACGACGCAAAAGAACCTCCCAGGTAGAGCCACCAACTACACCGTCAGCTTCTAAACCATAGCGTTTTTGTGCCGCTTTCACAGCTGCTTCGGTTGTCTCGCCAAAGTCTCCATCAGCATCGCCTTTCAATAAACCAAGCTTTTTCAGTTGTTGTTGCAATTTAACAACTTCAGAACCACGTAATCCTATACGCAAAATTGGCATTCCTTCTGAGGTGTATTGAATACCAGGGGTTCGCTGAGTACTTATTTTTGACTGAGTTCGAGTATTTTGTCCAGTCCGTGTAGTTGATGTAGTCCGATTCGGCGTTTTCTGTCTACTTGAAGTTGTAGTTTTTCTTGGGGTAGCCGGTCTTGGTTCAGGGTTAGTCGCAGCTTGTCTGACGGCTTTTTTTGGGGTATTAGGTTTTGGTTCCGGCTTAGTCGCCACTTGTGTTACAGCTTGCCTTGGGGGGTTGGGGTTAGGATTTACAACGTTGGTGACGTTGGTAGCCTGGGTTGGGACAGGAAAATTTGTAGCTGAGTTAAATCTTGGTTGGGATGAAGGGACGGTTGATGTTGCTACTGGTTGATTGGGGAAAAGTCGTTGCCACGTGTTGGCATCAACAATGCCATCTGGATTTAAACCAGCTGCTTGTTTAAACCGGGAAACAGCACTAGCTGTATTTTCACTATATGTACCATCCACGGCACCAGAATAAAAACCCAAAAGTTTTAGGGCTGCCTGAAGTTCAGATACACGTTCGCCTTGGCTACCAACCTTGAGGATAGGGCGGTTAATGCTGTCAGCAGGATTGGCTTGAGCAATTTTTTGTGGTGCTGCAATTGATACTAGAGGCGTTGAGGCAATAAGCAGAGGTGTAGACCAAAACAAGAGTATTTCAATGGCTGATAAAGATTTAGACCTCTTTGGCCGCCAACCCTTTTGCCGTTTTTCCATTTCACAGCGATTTACAGTGGGGTCTAGTAATTTTAAGTAACTCAAAATACTTGCTGTCAGGCTGCTTTGCATGGAATTTACTCCCAGAATATTCTCATGCTAATAGTACAACCGCTTGGTCTAAAAAACAGCTGCTTCATTATACGATGTTTACGACAGGTTACGCGATCGCACCATTAATTGCTTCTTCTTGACCAACTAAAGACAAGTAAGGTGATTTTAAATACTTACTTGCGGCTGCGATCGCATCTTTGGCACTCACCGCCGCAATCAATTCTTGAAACTTGGTGTCAAAGTCAATTCCTAAGCCCAAAATTTCATACCAGCCGTATATCTGAGCAATTTGCCCGTTCGTTTGTTTACCCAAGGCGTACTGCCCCAAAATCTTATTCTTAGCGGCTTGGAGGGCGCTTTCAGAGACTTCGACGGTAGACAATAAATCTACCTCTGTCCGCAGTCCTTCTAAGGCAATCCTGGTATTCTCTGGTGCTGTACCCATGTAAACCACAAATGAGGCTGGAAATAGCCTTGTAGAGTAAAAAGCGGATACTTCGTAAGCTAAACCGCGTTTTTCCCGTAATTCGACAAACAAGCGGCTAGAAAGTCCATTTCCCAAATAAGTACACAGCAACTTCAGGGCGGCGTAGTCAACAGAATTTACCGATGTTCCCAAATAACCAAGCATCACGATTGATTGTTGTGTGTGTATTGGCTTAACCTTTACCTGTGGTTCCACCTTAATTTCAGGTAAATTCAGTATTGGTAGTGCTTGGGCTGGCGCTTGCCAATCAGCAAAAACTTCTTCTACCAATGCGACTGCATCGGTAGGTGTGATTCTCCCAGCAATACTAATTACTACATTATCTGGACGGAAATAAGTTTGATGATATTCCACTAAATCTGCGCGAGTTAAGCTGCTCATAGTGGTTTCATCTCCCAGCACTGACATAGAGTAGGGATGATTTTGGTACATTACCTGCCGCATTTGTTCAAAGGCGACATTGAAGGGTTGCTCTTTTTGGGAACGAATATCTTGGAGTGCTAAACGGCGTTCTAGTTCCACTTCAGTTTCGGGAAAAGTAGGCGATCGCAAAATCCGCCCTGCCAATGCTAAAATTTCCGCAAAATCCGATGTTACCGTCTTGAAAGATAGCAAAAAATAATCAGTGCCAGCATCCGCACCTAGACTTGCCCCTACAGACTCAACTTTTTCCGCAATTTCCAAACTAGAAAGTCCATCGCATCCCTTTGTCATCACTGCGGATAGCAAATGCGCCAATCCTCCTTGCTCCCGGTTTTCGTTACAACTACCAGCACGCACAAAAATTCGCGCCGCAATAATATCCGCAGCCGGATTTTCTGCTGCCAACACGACAATGCCATTATTTAGCACGGTGCGATGTATAGGCGATTTTTGCAGCAAGGTTGTCATTTGTTCTTTGTCACTTGTCATTTGTCATTTGTCCTTTGTCAAAAACTAATGCCCCATGCCCAATGCCCAATGCCCCATGCCCAATTCCCAATGCCCAATTAACAAGGTTTAAGTACAGTAACCGCATAATTTTCTAGTGATAGATACTGTTTAGCTAATTTTTGTAGTTCTTGAGCATCAAAAGACTGAATTTGCTGCGGATAGGTAACAGCTAATTCAGCTTGGGCAATGGTGTTGTAATATCCATAAAGCCCCGTCAATTGATTTGGCGTTTCAGTCGAAAATGCATACTCATTACATAGCAGCCGACGTGTACGAGCAAGTTCCTGTTCACTAATTCCTCCAGTCTGCAAATCATCCAAATGAGCGCAAATTAAAGACTCAACTTCCTCCAAATTTTCTGGTTCTAACCAGGCAGTAATTGTAAATAAACTTGATTCCCTTTGTAGAGAAAAACTACTATAAATTCCTTGTACCAATTGCAAATCTTCTCGTAAATCACGCACTAAACGCGAAGTCCGTCCTTCTGCCAACAACACCGACAATAAATCTAAACCATAGCTAGTGCGGATTTCTTCTACTCCTGGTACTAGCCAAGCCATCAACAATCGTGCTTGCTCTATGCGTGGTAAATACAGTTCTTGACGGTGAATTCCTGTTATTACTGGCTTTGCCACTTTCTCAAACTGCGGACAATTTGAGCGTTCGGCAAAATCAGTAAATGAACGATTTACTAATTCCCAAGCTGGTTGCTGGGCTATACCCCCAGCAATTACCACCGTCATGTTTTCCGGCTGATAGTGGGCGTGGTGAAAACAGCGCATTCCTTCTGGTGATTGCTGCATCAGTTCTTGCTCAGTACCCAGCACCGAACGTCCATAAGGGTGATGTGGATAGATGCTTTGAATTAGAGCCTGAAATCCTATCCAATCGGAATCGTCTTGACAAGAGCGAATTTCCTCTAGCACCACGTCCCGTTCGCGGCTAAATTCGTCTTCTGGAATTGCCGCATTCAGCAGGAGTTCTCCCAAGTAGGGGAGAGTATCTTTTAAATAAGGTGCAGCTGTGGTGAGTGAATAATTAGCATAATCATAACTTGTCGCCGCATTACTTACACCACCCCGGTTTTCAACTTTGGAATCGAACATTCCAGGGGGTAACGTCGCCGTCCCTTTAAAAATCATGTGTTCTAAAAAGTGCGCCATACCAAACCACGGTTTTGGCTCTATGCTTGCTCCAGCACGCACCCAAACATCTGCTACAACTACGGGAGTAGTGGCAATCTCTTGATGAATAAACGTTAAACCACTGTCTAGTCGGAAGACCGAGGCTGGAAATATATTATTAGTTAGTTGTTGTGACAATTTTTTGTAGCTTTAACCACAATTTTATGCAATTTTGTGATTTTACCTCTGAACGATACCAAAATTAGAATCAAGTTATACAAATTTCTTTTTTATCAGATCCCTAAACTCTCACTCTTTGTAAGAAATCCGGGTGTAGGGTTAGAGCATTTAAAATTTTAACTCGGCATTGGTTGAGGTTGATGAACTGGTATTTCAATCACAAATTTGGTGCCCTCTCCTAGTGTGGAATCACACCATATCTTGCCATAATGTTTTTCTGTGACTATTTTGTAGCTGATGGATAAGCCCATGCCAGTACCTTTGCCGACGGGTTTGGTGGTGAAAAAAGGATCAAAAATCCGCGATCGCACTTTTTCCGGTATCCCTGAACCATTGTCAGCGATCGCAATCTGCACCCAATTATCAGATGTTAGTTGAGTTGAAATCCAAATTATACCAAGTCGTGTTGGGCAATCTTCTTTCGTCTGCTCTCCAGCCAATTCCTCTAAAGCATCGATTGCATTGGCCAAGATGTTCATAAATACCTGATTGAGTTGTCCGGCATAGCACTCAATCAAAGGCAATTGACTGTAGTTTTTAATCACTTTAATTGGCAGGGACTTTGGGCTGACTTTGAGGCGATATTGCAAAATCAACAACGTATTCTCAATGCCCTCATGAAGATCAACAGCTTTGAATTCGGATTCGCCCAGGCGGGAGAAGTTACGGAGAGATAAAACAATTTGGCAAATCCGTTCGGTGCCTATTTTCATCGATCGCAGCAACTTAATCAGGTCTTCATTCAGAAAGTCCAGTTCTACATCATCCAGAGTTGCTTGAAGCGTTTGGGGCGGATTGGGGTAGTGCGCCTGATATGCCTGAACTAATTTCAGTAAATCTTGAGTGTAGTTATCAATATGGGTAATGTTGCCATGAATAAAATTTACAGGGTTGTTAATTTCGTGGGCGACTCCAGCAACCAGTTGTCCTAGACTCGACATCTTTTCAGATTGAACTAGTTGTACTTGAGTGTTATTAAGTTGAGTTAAAGCTTGCTCAAGTTCTATTGAACGTTGTTCTTTTTCGGTCAGCAGTGTTTTCACCCGTTCGACCAGATTGTTGAGTGCAGTTGCAAGAATGCCTATTTCATCCTTACCCATCGCGGGAACTTGCAGGTTAAAGTTAGACTCTTGGGTGATTTGCTGCGCCACATCTGTCATCAATTGCAGTGGTTTAGCAATACTGCTCGAAATTCCCAGTCCTAAAATCAATGCCAAAATCACACAAATTAAGCTCGTGATAGCAATCACAATCATTGTAGGTTTAGCTTGAGCGATCGCCCCGTCATACAGCGATGACCACTCTAAAATGACAGCACCTTCGACCTGATTTTGTTTATCTTTAAGTGGAATGATAATCAGTTTAATTCCTTGGGGATAATCAACACTTTTTTCCAAAAAGGTTCTAGTCTTGCTATCCTGTATAGTTTGCTCGATTTCGTTACCTTGATCGTGGTCAAAAATACTGCCGACATTTTCAGGAACGGCATCCGCCAAAATTAGTTTCTGCCGATTGACCACCACAATGTCGCGCTTTTGCAGATCGTGCAGCAAATTGGTGTAGTGTTGCAGTTCTTGTGAACGTTCAATAGAAATAGATTTTTGATCGTAATAAGAATAGTGGCTAATGGAAGCGCCAATCACTTGAGCAACGTGTTCAGCTTCTGATATAGCTATAGTTTCAGCAATTTTCTGGCTTTGGGCGATCGCAACCACACCAACAACACTTGTTAATAAGGAAACACCGATAAAGCTTCCAACAAGTTTATAAGAAATTTTCATCAAGATAATTTAATCATAACCATGTCAGTATTTAGTGTTCCCAAATTTAATATCAGAACTCCAAATTAAGGGACTTACAAAAAATTAATTACCCAATTGTCTGGGGGTGGACAATGCGACAAATAGACTCTTTTTAGAGACGTAATTCATCGCATCTTGCTCCAAGGATATGTTGCAATCATTAATTGAATTAGTATAAATTTATGATTTTTGAGATAAATTTTACTCATTTAAATAATCAAAGCTCCCAAAATCTAATTGACTTTAGGAGCTAAAAATTTTAAGTTCACCGCGACGCCGTTTTACCTAAGTTTATGACCTGGGTTTATCCAGGTGGGAACCTAAATTCCTCGTTTAAAGTTTCCGGGTACATGCCCGGTATACTGCCACGAGAACAATTGACTCCCTTGTCATTAAAGGCATAGATCAAAAAACTTGATGGCAGTCACCAACGTCGTAGTGCAACTCACTCATTATAGCTTTTCAAAAGATGTTGTGTGTTCAACACCGAAAGTTTCTGCTCAATTTACCTGGGATACCAGATAGATTCTATGGTGTGGGCGATGGCACTTGCCGATTCTCGATTTTGATTATCCAGCAAAACGGTAACATGTCCCAACTTGCGCCCAGGACGTGATTCTGTCTTCCCGTACCAGTGAATATGCGCTTGGGGAATTTCTGCTATTTGTTGACGCTGGCTTTGGTAGTCGCTGTGAGAATCTTCATAGCCCAGCAGGTTAACCATCACAGCACCAGCGCAGTGCAAAGCCGGATTCCCTAAAGGTAAACCACAAACGGCTCTGAGGTGCTGTTCAAACTGAGAAGTTTCACAAGCGTCAATCGAAAAATGCCCAGAATTGTGGGTACGAGGGGCAATTTCATTTACCAGGATTTTGCCATCAGCCCTGAGAAATAGCTCAATTCCAAAAATTCCTACTACTTCTAGGCTATTTAATAGAGTATGTGCGATCGCTTGGATTTCTGCTACTTGATTGGGCGTAATCTCCACAGGCGCAATCACCCGCCGACATACTTGTTGTTCTTGTTGAGTTTCTACCACTGGGTAAGTGACAATTTCTCCCTCCACAGAACGCGCTGCAATTATTGCTAGTTCGCGTTCAAAAGGGACAAATTCTTCTAACAAAAAAAGTGATTTATTTAAAGGTTTGGTTTCAGTTTCATAACTTAGCTTTTGCTCTAAAGTCGCAAAATCTTTAATTATGAAAGTACCTTGACCGTCATAACCGTGACGGCGGGATTTTAAGACTGCTGGAAAACCTAGATATTCTATTTTTGATTGGAGATTTTCCACCTCATCAAGGGCGAAAAATTGCGGAACTGGTAAGCCTAAATCGCGTAAATAGCAACGCTGATGATATTTATCTAAAAGAGGAGCTAAAGCTTCTAATCTGGGACGAAAACAAACACCTTGCTGTGCTAAAATAGATAAAGCTTGCAGATTAACAAATTCGTTTTCAAAGGTAATAACATCACATTTTTGAGCTAATATTCCCGTAGCATTTGCATCATCAACTGGGGCGAAAACAGTTTCCTGAGCGATTGACACAGCCGGATCGTGAACGCTTGGAGTTTGTACTACTAACTCTACTCCTAACTTCTGTGCTGCATTCGCCATCATCCACGCAAGTTGTCCGCCACCAATTACACCAACACGTTTCATTGACATCCTAAAGAATCACGAGTTTGCACGCCTGTTTTGGAATTCACACCACTGGCTTTTTGACACAGTTCTTTGATTTGCGCTCGATCCAAAATTGCATCTGTAAAATCTGCACCGTCTATATTTACATCATCAAAGATGGCGCGGAGCAAAAGAGCTTCTTTGAAAACTGCATCACTCAAATCTGCCTTAGTCAAGTTTACCTGATCGACCATTGCATTAGTTAAATCTGCTCCGTGGAGATTTGCTTTTGTCATCACAGAAGCACTCATAACTGCTCCCCGCAAATCAGCATTTGAAAAGTTAGTCAGTTCCATGTTGGCGTTAGAAAACTCCGCAGCTTGCAAACTTTCACCAGAAAAATCACGTCTTGACAACTCTGCATTGCTAAATGACAGGGGATGAGTCCAGCTTACTGCCAGTGCAGGATTAGCCACGCACCAGATAATAATTCCTAGTAGGAATGCCAAACATTGCCGCCAAAATATGCTGAGAGTCAATTTGGTGTTTAATTGCTGCATTTAATTACCGTATTTGAATGTAGCAGGGCTGACTGATTCTAATTGAGACTCGCAGCCTTGCTACTGGACTTGAGGGATAAATTTCCCTTGCTTAATATTTTGTAACGCAAAAAGGGCAGATGCGACTCTTAGGGCTTTCCAAGAAATAAATTATCCATTTGTGAGACGGGCAAGATGCCCATCCCACAAGAAAATTTGGGATATTTTTTTATTTGGAAGTCCCTCACAGCAGATTGCAACTTGGTGAGGTACAGATTATCGTAGGGGCACAACATGTTGTGCCCCTACCCGTGTATTCTGCGGTTTAAAAGTATTTTATTGAACTACAGAGGCGCAGAGAACACAGAGAAAAGAAGAGAAAAGAGGAATTATTGTCTAAAAATTTTACCCACCTTGAAAGGGCTAGTGAGTTGTGATTTCTGATTGGGGAGTTATGACTGAATGATATTATTTGAAGAGTTACGAGTTAAAAGACCATCTTCCATTTCTACGATGCGATCGGCTATGTCTAGAATGCGGTTGTCGTGTGTAACTAATAAGATCGTGGTTCCCTGATTTTTGGCTAGACTCTGCATTATTTCTACAACATCGCGTCCTGATTGTTTGTCTAATGCGGCTGTTGGTTCGTCTGCTAGTACCAATGGAGGGTGATTCACTAGGGCGCGCGCGATCGCAATTCTTTGTTTTTGTCCACCAGAAAGATTGTCTGGGTAGTAATCTACTCGTTCTTCTAGACCAACTGACCCTAGCATAGCTTTTGATTTAGCTATTGCTTCTGTTTGAGAGATATTATCATTCAACTCTACCGCCATCTGCACATTTTGCTTTGCAGTCAAGAAACCTAGCAAATTGTGAGCTTGGAAAATATAACCAATGTTGCGTCGCATCTGTACTAGTTTGTTTTGACTGACACCAACGAGTTCTTCACCTAAAAATTTTAAACTTCCTTCTTGTACAGACCGCAAACCACCAATTAAACTCAGTAATGTAGTTTTACCTGAACCTGATGGCCCGGTCATAATTACAATTTCACCCGAATAAACTTCTAGGTTGATGTCAAATAATATCTGTTTTCTCAGTGAGCCTTTACCATAGTAGTGATTGAGATTTTTAATGGCAATTACAGGTTCTTTTTCCATCATATTTTTGTAAGTTATAAGTTAGGATTTCCGAAGTTGAACTGAAGCTTGAATCGAAAATTAGGTTTTATTAACCATCAATCATAAGTTCTATTTATCAACAGTTAATTTTAATTAAGATTGAATTAATTAAAAGATATCTGCTGGATCGGCGGAACGTAGTTTTCGGACTGCGATCGCACCGGAAATAATGCACATAAGTATAGTTAAAATTAACACCATTACGGCACGATCAAAACTCATAAAAACTGGTAATAGAGTTGCATCTCTGGCGCTGCTATACATAAATAATGAAAAAATAATTCCCGGAAAATATCCTAATACTGCTAATAGTAAAGCCTCTTGAAGAATAACCATCAATAAATAATTTTGTGTATAACCTATTGCCTTGAGAGTAGCGTATTCAGCTAAGTGATCTGCAACTTCTGTATAAAGAATTTGATAAACAATCACGGTTCCTACAATGAAACCCATGACAGTCCCTAATGTAAAAATAAACCCGATAGCTGTACTATTTGCCCAATAATTACGTTCAAAATCAATAAATTCTTGCTTGGTTAAAACATTAATTTCTTTAGGTAAGTACTTTCGTAATTCTTCGGTAACTAGTTGAGCATCTGCTCCCGGCTTTAGTTTAATCAGCCCAATATCAATTAATCCTGGTTGACGATTACTAAATATCCGCAAAAAGTTAATATCACTCGTAATTAAATTTCCATCTGCACCAAATGATGCACCTAATGTAAATAATCCTCCTACTTTAATTTGCCGTCTTCGTACTTCTGCTGTTACAGTCTTTCCTTGGCTAAAATTAGCAGCAATAGGCCCATATTCTACTCTAGAAGAACGGTCAAATAAAACTACATCGGGCAGTTTAAGTTTATCTAAATTTTCCTCGACACCAGGCAAGTTAACTATGTTAGTTTCTGGATTCATTCCATATATCAGGATACTACGAGGACGACCTGTTACAGGATTTTTCCAGATTGTAAAATCTAAATATATAGGATGTACTGATTGGACTGCGGGTAAATCTAAAGCTTTATATAAACGTCTTTGAGAAAAGCTTCTCATTGCCAGAACAGCGCTAGATTGACTATTGATCAAAACAATATCGCCCTGTAAGCTGTTATGAAATCTAACGTTACTATAATACAAAGCATCTCGGAAGCCGAGTTGCATAAACATTAGAATGTCAGCAAAAGAAATTCCTGCCAAAGCCACAGCTAGGCGAGTTTTTTCTCTTGTTAGTTGTAGCCAGGATAAAGGTATTTTTCGACTCATTTTATAGGCATCCAAGCACAGGGGGAATAATTCGTAATGGGGTACGCCCCGCTACGCTCTAAGCGGAGCTATGCCGCAGGCTTTACGTAATTCGTAATTTGAATTCGTAATTAAAAATATGTTCCATCCAAAATATCAAATTACAAATTGGTAATACTGTTCACCGATAACTTGGTTAGTTATTAATTTCGACCAAAACTTTAGCGTAAGTTAAACCAGATACTTTTTGGCTATCTTCTCGAGGTAGAGCAATTTTGACTTCTACAACTCTGGCATCTACATCTGCTGCTGGATCTGTATTTAGTACATCTTTTTTACCAATTTTTCTGCCAATTTCAGTGACAGTTCCCTTTAGTTCGCCGCTAAAGGCTCCATTGTCGCTGCTGATAGTAGCATTTTGACCAATCCGCACTTTACCAATGCTGTCTTCGGCGACTTCGGCAATTACATACATTTGGCTGGTTTGACCAATTTCAGCAATACCATTTGCACCTATGGCTTCGCCTGATTTGGTGTAAACCTTTAAAATCTCTCCAGCGATTGGTGCTTGAACGTAGCTTAACTTAAGTTGTGCTTCGGCTTTTCTGACATTTGCGATCGCATTACTAACTTGAGCTTGCGCTACTTGCACATTGGTAGGACTCACGTCCATAAGTCTGCTCAGTTTGGCCTTTTCTTCATCAATTTGTCTTTGCAAAGTTGCTAAAGTCTTGTCACGGTTAACTTTGGCTTCGATTAGCTGCTGTTGCAAAGTTGCTAAATTTTGTATTTGGTTAGCTCTAGCCTCAGCAATTTGCTGTCGTACAGTTGCTAATGTCTGCTTTAGGCTAGCTTGGCTTTCAGCCACCTGCTGATTAGCAGTTACTGCACTTAAGCGTCTAGTATCCCGCTCTTGCTGAGAAATCGCACCTTCTTTGTATAAAAAATCATAGCGTCCAGCATCAACTTGAGCATTACGCTGTTGGGCTTTAATCCGTGTAAGCGTTGCTCTCAGAGTTTCTCTTTGCCCACTGAGTTCAGCTTCCAGGCGATTTACTGTTGCTTGTTGGACGAGTTTATCTCCACTTAACTGGGCTGCAATCCGCGCGATCGTTGCTTGTTGGCCATCCCTTTCGCCAAGATACTGCGCTTGTAGACGAGCAACAACTGCTCTTTGGGCTTGAATATCTCTTGGAGATCCAGCCCTAACTTGCGCTAAATTGGCACGGGATTCTTGGACTTTGGCTTTTGCTTCTTCTAGTCCAGCTATTTGGGTATCGCGGTTATCCAAAATTGCCAGAATTTGCCCTTGTTTTACCTGTTCTCCCTCTTTCACCAAAAGTTGCTGAATGCGTGATGATGGCGATAATCCTGATGATGGGGCAGACAACTTAAGAACTTCGCCTCGTGGTTCCAAACGCCCTACAGCACTAATGCTATTGCTAGATGGCATTACGGGGGCAGATGTAGTTAGTTTTCTCAGTTGCTCGATTTTTGCCGTACCTAGTATCCCCGCAGCGATTACTACTGGCACGGCTATAGCGATACCCCACCAAATCTTAGGTTGTTCTTGATTAAGTGCCTGCTCTGTTGGCTTTGGCTTTTCAGTCACCCTTGACATAGTATGTTGCCCATTTACCTGAATTGTGCTGATGGAAGTAAAAATAAAAGGGTTTTTAATCAACAGCTAGCTGCTTAGGACAAACAACAGTAGTTTAAAGCTGGGTATGGCTTAAAATTCATTGCACGCTCAACACTATGGTTTTGCAAAATGGTGTTTTTTATAGCGCTCCTCGTTTGTATGCAATACATTGATCTCACTTCCATTCCCTTGTAGGGGAGCCAGTGCGTTGGGCGGCTCTGCCGACTTCAAGCACCTGGCGTAAGGGGACTGGGGGTTAGGTCTGTATTGAAACCGATAAGCGCTATAGTAAGCTGGCTATTCAATAACTCTGAGTATTATTGAGACATGAGTGCAACGAAAATTGGCAGAATTCACAAACAGTATGAATCTAGATATAGAGAGGCAATATATCTCGTCTCTACACAAAATCCCAAAATGGTATGATGCGATACTGTACTGCTACATCCACTAAGCCTACACTTAGTTACAAAATTCAAAAGAAACATCAAAAATAGACTGTTGCCTTTTTTGGATACAATCTTGCTACAAAAGTTAGTCTTCCTTATGTGAATAAATGATTAACTAACTAAAAAATCTCTGTCAATTTGAGCATTCCTAACATCAAAGTTTCCTTAGCTTTCTAGTTAATGAGTTAGCTGTATTTAGTTGGTTGCACCAAAATAATTCGTAATTCGTAGAGAACGAGTACGTGGACTCACTAACGTAATTCCTACTTAATTAATTCAGGATACAACCCCTAACTTTAGTTATGGGGTATTAATTACGAATTACGAATTAAAACGTTCGCGTAGCGTCTCGTAGAGAAGCGACTTAACTATTCTCCCTATTGTTATTTTGGGACTCCATTAAACTCTCGTTGAATGAATTCTACATTTATCCGTTACGCGAAAACGTAACAGAACCTACAGATGGCTGAGATGGGGAGATGATTAAGTTGGGAGATCGAATAAAACTGTGGTCATATAATTTTCTGCCCAAACTGGGCCAAAGGCTTTTTCTAGTACCCGACGGGTTTTATCGTTTTGCTGCTGTTTGGTACAGTAGTTGTGTTGTCCGGCGAGGTTTTGTGTAACTTGTTCAACTGAAACAGGATGTGAAGCGATCGCTTGGGTACAATGAATGTCTAAAAATTCTCGCACCCGCGACAGAAATATTGCTTCTTCTTCTGGGGAACTGGGGCGGACAAAAATGCAGAAATCCGAGAAAATATTTCCCCATTCTGGTAATTCACGGGGTTGGGAAAAGTTAAGCACTTTTAGCTGTGTCAGTGCTGTAGTATAAGATTCTGGTAAGGTGCGCTCTACTTGGATAGGAGAAAGGTCTGCGATCGCTGCACTAATCTGACCTCTACCCCCAACTAAATCGCAACCAAACATCGGCAGGTTGTATTCTGGACGGGGAAACATGACGCAGTGCAAAATATCCAGCATATTTCCAATTTTCGCCAGTTCCAAATGCATTTTCCGAAACTGGGGCGTTTGATAGCAACGGTTTTCAATTGTCAGTTTTTCGCCTTCTAGTCTACCTTCCACATACCCCAACTCATCAGGCAAATGGTAGGGCGATAGATCCAGGTGCTGATGCCAAGCTGCCTCAATACAATCAGCTAGCTGACGAATTAGGGGATGTTGTTGCTCACGCAGCGAGGGCATAGAAGTAAATGACATAAGCTAGTTGGGAATGCGATCTAATGCCCAGTCTACAACCTGTTGCGTCTTACCGTTGTAGGTTGCAATATTAAGCAAAGTGGGAATTGGGAATTGGGCATTGGGCATTGGGCATTGGGCAAATAAAAAAAGCTAATAAGACTATTGCCAGAAATCTGTGGCATCGTATCCCAGTTCCGCAAGCATCTGCCGTAACAGGGGTAAACTGAGTCCGATTACATTGGTGTGACAGCCTTCGATTTTTTCGACAAAGAAACTACCAAAACCTTCAATTGCAAAGGCTCCAGCACACTTTAGGGGTTCACCTGTGGCAATGTATGCTTCGATGGCGCGATCGCTCATTTGAGCAAAGTAAACTCTTGTAACTTGAGACTTGACTATTGTGCGGTTTTGGTCAATGTCAATTAAGGCGTGACCTGTGTACAAGTCACCAAAGCTACCTCGCATTATCTGCCAACGAGCGATCGCTTCCGAAATGTCTGCTGGTTTGCCATAAATTTCACCATTCATAGACAAAACTGAATCGCAACCCATAATCAAAGCCGATTCAAACTGCGGGGCTACAGTTTCCGCCTTGTATTGGGCAAGAGTTTTGACTAATTCTGCTGGTTCACTTAATTGGATTTGCGACTCATCAAAGTCACTAGCTCGAACTATCGGTTCAATACCAACAGTTTGTAGCAAGCGCCGACGGGCTGGGGAAGCTGAAGCAAGTACAAAAGATGGAATTTTCATGATATTTCAGAAAAACTTGTTAATTAGTCATAGGACATAGGGTATGAGATATAGGGTATTGGTGATTAAATTTCTTGTCTATCCCAATTCCCCATTCCCCACTCCCAATTCCCAATTCCCAATTAATAGACAGAAAAAGAATTTACAACCTCATCAATCATTCCTTTAACTCTTGACCAGCGTTTTTCAGGAATTGAGGCGTTGAGGGTAAAAAGTTTACCACGGCTTACAGCAACGCTGGCGATGTTGTGCCGTTTCTGTTTATTGGGGAGTTTAACCTCATACTCTAAAAGGTAGTATATTTTACCGTCTACTTCTCGCTCTGCGGCATTAACTAATTCAGCCGAACGACCAGAATCTGGAGGCGCAAGAGCAGCTTTTCCTAACTTATATCCTATTTCTGTTGGCGTTCCCAATTCTGACAAAGTTTTGCCTTCTGGAACTGGGCTAATCACAACAGAAACATTTTCAGACACCTCAATCAAATCGTGGAAAACCACATCTGGGCCGTTAGCAACTTTAACTTGCAGCCAGCCGTTAGGATATAAAAACTGATAGCCATCACTAGAGTCTATAAAGCTTTTGAGTCCAGATGCGATCGCTACATCAGAATTACTCAGGCTGAAACTCAACACTAGTAGCAAAATTAATACAATTCGTTTCCACATTTATACAGATTCCTTTGGGCTGGAGACAACACCAGGCTTAGATAGTTTGTAGTTATTATTCTCCCACCAACAGGGACGATAATTTACCTTACAAATATAGTTTTCGAGTTTACCACAGGTAACTTAGATATCCGTGCCGAAACTAGCTCAAAAGACGAAATAGGTCAACTAGCTAAATCGTTTAACAACATGGTACTTCAGTTAAAAACATCTTTGGAAACTTTGGAAAAACGGGTACAGAAGAGAACAGCAGAGTTAGTAATTGCTAAAGAAAAAGTAGAAGATGCAAATCTAGTTTCTATAAATCTATGAGTAGGTTGGGTTGAGGAACGAAACCCAACGCCAATAATCCCTGCTTTAGTTGGGTTGAACAACGTGAAACCCAACCTACAAATATTTTATTTTTTCAAAGTAATAAAAGAGCGCTAATTACGATCGCGCAAACAATGCAACAGATGGTTCATCGTCCTGCTGATTTAGTAGCGCGTTACGGAGGAGAAGAATTTTCACTACTCCTCGCTAAACCAAAGGGGCGCGATCGCTATTGTATTCATTAAGCCCATACGATGAATCCGTCCACTGCAATGGCTCACCTTTTTACTTTTGCCTTGTTGTACTAGCTACTAGATCGCTAAAGTCTTTACAATTCCTTTGTTGGCTCAAAAAGTATTTCTCGACCTATGACAAATCAAGCTCCTATCCCGGTTATTGTCAACGGTGCTGCTGGTAAAATGGGCCGTGAGGTGATTAAGGCGGTGGCACAAGCGCCTGACTTAAACCTAGTGGGTGCAATTGACCACAGTTTGGAACATCAAGATAAAGACGCTGGAGAATTAGCGGGTTTAAGCGAACCTCTGGAAGTGCCGATTACCAATCAATTGGAACCCATGTTAGGATATGTAGCTGGCGACAGACACTCTCCTCCAGGGGTGATTGTAGACTTTACTCATCCAGATTCAGTTTATGACAATATTCGTAGTGCGATCGCTTACGGTATTCGTCCAGTAGTTGGCACTACTGGGTTAAGTCCAGAACAAATTCAAAATTTGGCAGACTTTGCCGACAAAGCTAGCACAGGTTGTCTAATTATTCCTAATTTTTCCATTGGCATGGTGCTATTGCAACAAGCTGCGATCGCAGCCTCAAAATATTTTGACCACGTAGAGATTATCGAACTGCATCACAACCAAAAAGCTGATGCTCCCAGTGGTACTGCCATTCAAACGGCGCAGTTACTAGGAGAATTGGGTAAAACTTTTAACCCTGCTCTTGTAGAAGAAACAGAAAAATTAGCAGGAGCAAGGGGTAGTATAGCAGATGAAGGGATTAGAATCCATAGCGTCCGCTTGCCAGGATTGATTGCCCATCAGGAAGTTATTTTTGGCGCAGCCGGACAGATTTATACTTTACGACATGATACGAGCGATCGCGCTTGCTATATGCCAGGAGTCCTACTAGCCATTCGCAAAATCTTAGCGCTAAAGTCGTTAGTATATGGATTAGAAAAGATACTTTAAAGTCTAACTATTTCGCCGTAAATCCCCCACTGTATTTGCTACTCCAAATCAGTGTGGGTAGTTGACACACACTATTCAGCATTCATTACTCAGCACTCATGTTAGTACCACTGACTCGCCAGAAATTTGAACAAGTTATCCCTCTAATTGCTACTGGTTTGCAGTACAAGTACTATTGGGGGAAGTTTTCAAATTTTTTGCAACGCCTGTTAATTTCTGTAGTTGCCGTAGTTGCTATATTACTTGTCACAGTCGTTTTTAAGCTTGAGTTTGCTTCAATAGTATTTGTGGTGGGGGTAGTTAGCGCTTTTTTTTGGTTGTGGTATCCAGTGTTTCAAGCAAGTATGCGGAATTTGCAATGCCGCCGTTACAAGTATGGCGGCTTTTTCCGTGGTCGAGTACTAGATTGGTGGATTACAGACCAGTTAATGGGTAAAACCGAAACAGTTAACAGCAAAGGCGAATTGGTGATTATAGAAAACCGAGAAAAACAAATTAACTTAGAAGTGGGTGATGAAACAGGATTTACTATTGAGTTCGTAGCACCATTACGTCCTGCCCACAAAGTGATTTCTCGCGGTCAAATTGCCGAAATGGTAGTGCTATCAAATCGCTCAGATTTGAGCAGTATTGAACAATTCAGCGATATATACATTCCCGGTCGTGATCTGTGGATTAGCGATTACCCTTATCTGCGGCGCGATTTCTTTAACGAAGTCGGTCGTCGCTTGCGCGAAGATCAGCAACAAAAACCGCGTCAGAGGCGGCGCAGAGTAGACGATTAAAGAAAAAGTGTTTGGGTATTTAGATTCATGATGAAGAAGAATTCAGTAGTCAGAATAAATCAGTGAGGGATTCAGCGCAAAGTGCGGTCTTGGGGTCTCCCCAAGAGGAGCAACTTTGTAAGATGTAAGAGAGACCCACCACCGTCGCTTCGCTTCAATTAAAAATTGATAATTAAAAATTAATTTCCAGTTTTTAATTTTACATTTTTAATTCCCGAAGGGTGGGGGTTTTAAACCCGTTTATTCATCCGCCACTCGTACAGAATTCATACCTGTTTTCTCACTCCTGACTCCTGAATTCTGTTTAATAAATCTCTCCTGGTCTATGTCTCCCACCTTCTTCTTAACGAGAGCATCCCACTTTGATGAGCTTCCCGTTTAAACGATAAGTCACTTCACCACAAACAAAACCTGCGGACTTAGGCTCTACATAAGTCCGTGGAGGCGGATTTTGTTTATCTAGCTGCGATTTCCAATTGTCAGATATTTTCTTTAGAGTGGGATATTTTTTGAAAAATTGAGAGTCTGCAACAATATCGTGAGGGCCTTTAACACTTATCTTTGAACTGTTGATGTATATATTATAATCATAAAGAACGTTCTTGTTTTGAGTATTATTATTAACATCCTTGCCAGGAAAAGCATAGATAATATTATTTAAAATTCTGACATCAGATGACGTATGGGCAAATATTTGTCCTCCTTCAATTTCTGGACTCTGATTATTTAAAACAGCAGTATTATTCACAATATCAACATGCTCGCTTAAAAATGCATGAATGCCTGAACCACCATTATTAAATGTAAGATTATTTTGAACTAAAGTGCGTCCTGTATATACACCCAATTTAGAGTTTTGCCGCTCATCTCTTAAACTATCAATAATAATGCCATTACCATCTGTGATCTTGCCCTGGTCGATCCAAGGGACATACATACGATTGTTGTAACTCTTGTTGTTGGTCACGAACATCTTGTATCCCCGATTGTTGTCTGAATTCCAATTGTGCAACATTGAAATACCACTAGCACCATAAATACCATACCAGGCATTATCGAACACAGTGTTATTATCCACCGTTACATAATCGGCCTCCATAACTGAGATCCCTGCTCCTCCGCATTTGTGTACTTTGTTGTTGAGAATACGAATATGATGAACATGACCATTTATTCGTCCATCAACGGTTATGCAGTTTCCGTTTGTAAACTTATTTGTTCTGTTAGTCTTCTGACTTAATGCATAATCAAGGGTGATGTTGTCATTGTTTCCTATGACCTCCAACCCGTTGATTTCGATATATGAAGCTCTATGTGAAATCGCAATACCGCTCCATGTATTGTGTTTAATTTTTGGGAAATGACCAGGATATGCTTTATACCTAATCCATCCTTGTGGAGTTCCAGAACGTTTAATATCTACTGCACTTCCAGCTTGGGCTGAATTTGTGTATGCTCCATTCATAATCAAGACTGTATCGCCAGGGTTAGTTATATCTGCTGCCTTTTGAATGGTTCTAAAAGCGGATGAAGTAGAGACTCCGCTATTTTTATCGTCTCCATTACCGCTAACATAGTATGTTTTCGGAGCCGTCTTAGCGCTGATTAGCTCGCGGTTTGGTTGGATAATTTCCTTATTAGTCGATACTTGACGAACGTTTTCAACTGAAGATACTTTTATCTTGTTTCCCTCAAATAAAAGACCCAATACCACCGGAATTGCAAGATATGCGCTTAATCTGAAACCTTGAATTGCCACAAGAAAAGGCTCCTTTATTAGCAGTACTTAACAAAAATATCAGGATATTCAGTAATTTTAAATATTATTTTGCATAAAGGTTGTGATAGAATTTGTCTTCCTAATTGCCCCGATTTGTATCTTGTCCATAGGCTTGCCAAGCCAAATCTACCAATCCTTCAACGATCGCAGCTGCAACAACTGCATTACCTTTGCGACTCTCAATTGTAATATGGGGCACTAGGGAGTCTTGTAAACGCCCCTTCGCTTCATCAACATTGACAAATCCCACTGGAGTCGCAATTATCAAAGCAGGTCTAATTTCCTCAGCCTCAATTAACTCTACCAGTGCTGTTAGGGCTGTTAGCGCTTGACCCACTACAAAAATACCCTCTGGATAACGCTTTGCTAAGGTTTCGATTCCCCATGCTGCCCGAGTTTTTTCTTTTTGAGGGCGTGTCAAAGCTTCCATGCTGCAATACACCGGGTTAGCAAAGGTATTTTGAATCTCAGATGCAATACCTACTTGTACCATCGGCACATCTACCACAATAGTAGTACGTGCAGCTAGTGCTGCTGCTCCTGCTTGCAAGGCACGCTCAGAGAAACGAATCAAAGACTTATACTCAAAGTCAGCTGTAGAGTATATTACCCGACGCACAATCTCATATTCTGCGGGTGAAAAAACATGATTTTCAATTTCATGATCAATAATTGCTAAACTCTGAGCATCAGTTACGTGCCATTCCATTTTGTTGAGCTTCTTAAATATTAGCTTTCAGCTTATCAGCTTCAGGGAGTTAGGAGTAGAGACGCGATTAATCGCGTCTCTACAGGAGGAGTTAATTAAAAACTCATAATTTAGCACTCATAATTCACTACTAGAAGAAGGCCGACTGAAAATAGGAGATAGATAAGCAACCAAGACACCAATAATAAAGCCAGATATATTGCGAACTAGAGGTAGCCAGTCACTTGTGCGCGTCACCACTGGCCCAATACCAAAGGCGAGAAATAAGATTCCCCACAAAGGTGAGAAAATTAAAGCCCATTGCCAAGCAAAAACTTGTCCTTTCTCGCGGGGTTGGGCTGCAAATCCACAAATTATCCCACCAATCACCGAGCTAATCAAGGTGAGAATCCACTGCTCTCGTGGCAATCCGGGGACAACATTGCAACCACCTTTTAGCAAACAGCCTTTAACGGATTCTAAAGCTTGCAGAATGGCTTGGTCTTCGCCTTGTTCGCGGACAAAGTATAAATTACCGAAGCGGGTTTGCAGTTCTATCCAGAATGTCCTGGGTAAAAGTTCATAAACAGCATCGCCGACGCTAAAACTAAGGATGTTACCACCACGAGAATCGGCGACTAGTAAAATACTTTTGTCATCCAAACCCCAATATTTGATAACTGCCCGACCTGGGGTGCGGTCATACTGAGTTAATACTCGCAGTTTCCAGCCTGTATCGGCTTCAAACTGTTCTAAATCTTTGACAAGCTTTTCTTCTTGCAGCACAGGCAGAGATTTAGCTAAGTCTACAACTGGAGTAAAGGTGTTAGGGAGTAACTCAGGATTGTCATAAGCTAGGGCTGGGGGAGAATGCATGACCCAAATTGACCCAGCCAGGAAAAATACTGCAATAGATACGAGAATTCTTCGCCAAAAACAAGATTGCATGGACGTTTTTATACAAATATCAACGGTAGAAGTGAACAAGTTGTTTTAAAAGACTACGGGAAAAATGATAGTTCTTTACACTTGTTTACTTTACTCTAATCTAAGGGATCAAAGCAAAACGTTTTTAGGAATAGGGCATTGGGAGGAGAATTTTTGCTAATTCACATAAGATTATTTTTGTCAATCAGTAAAAATACTCAAATTCGACTAAACCATAGTGGAGTTCCGCATACAATAAGAGCAGAATAATTAGAGATGAGAGATGACTAACAAAGAATTATTAATCCAAGAAATAGAAACTTTACCGCCGGAGTTACTAACAGAAGCACTCGATTTGATACGTTCTATTAAGGTTAACTATACAAAAAAGGAGTTGAAACCAGGTAAGCTTGAATCGGGAGCATCTCAGTTTTAAAATATACCAGATGAGAAAAAAGATTCTTGCTCCCTCTCCTTAATAAGGAGAGGGTTGGGGTGAGGTTTTACAAGGCTTTTTACAAAAGTGAGATGCTCCCGCTTGAATCTATACTTTTAAACAATCCGATAGAAACTTCTAGCGATCAAGAGCAACTTACATATCGTCCTGCTTCGGGACGCTCCAGTTAAAATACATCCATCTCCAATTAAAATATATGGTGCAAAAGCTGTGTTCTCGTTCTGATAATTAACAAGAGAGTAGAAAGTAATTTCATAATTAGATTTGAGGAATAATCTTTTTATTAATGCCCCGTGCCATTTTTTTGATCAATCTTCGTCATCGAAATTGCTTTCCCAGCTAGGGGCATCGTTATAACCGTCATTAGCGCGGTATATTTCTGTTTTTATGCGGCGATTTTCTTGCCTGGGCATTTCTCGTTCTCGCAACGTTAGTGGTGGTTGTTCGTTACTTGGGAGGCGATCGCTATTTCGTCTCGAAGGTTTTGGGCGTGTGAAGTTTCTCCAAGCAACTTTCGCACCAACAAAGATACTACGTGTACTTACTTGCAGATTTTGAGCCTGTTTTCGCGCACTATCGAGACTTTGATCGACTTGTTTAGCTACTTGACTGGCACTTTTTACACCTTCACTGACATCATCAGTTAAATCAGTTATTTCCAAACCAGTGACGCGGATAGCTTCTAGAGTGGGCGGTAACTCCCGTGAGAGGGTATCAAATAGCTTTTCTGCACTACGAGCCGCGCGTGCTAACTCTTGCAAAGCAGGTATTGCCGCCACTAAAACCGCAGTCAAGCTTGTGGCGACTAAAAGTAAGGAGAGTCCCAACCAAAACAGGGGATCAATCACGATAATGTCATTTATAAGCGTTCTAATTGTTGGGGAAGATAATCAGAGTCTTCAGGTGATGTTTGCCGCTTTAGGATTTGGCTTTCCTTTTGAGTGGCATCTACACCTGCTGCGATCGCTTCCCGTAATCGATCTAAAGTCTCATCCCAGTTCCTTAGTGCGCTAGCAGAGAGACGATCTGCTTGGATTTGCACACTCGTTGATAAATCTTCAGCCAATTCTGGGATAGCATTGGCTGATTTCTTCAAAATTTTACGTGTTTCGCGCCCTGTACGTGGAGCCACGAGCAAACCCGTTAAAGCACCGATAGTAGCTCCCAGCATCAAACCGCCAAAAAATGCTCCAGAACGCTTATTAGACATATTGTTGTTTCTCTCCTTACACTTATTATTTTAGGTGGGTTTTCTCTCCTTGCAAGACTGAATTTTATTCAGTTAATCTATCCTGACAAAAGATCAGCCAAAAATGTTGCTTTTATTCATTCAACATTAGAACTATTAATTATTTATAACTCAAAATTTCCTGTATCCCTTCCCCGCCATATCTTTGTGCCCTCGTGTCAGCCCTAATTATAAATGTTCATGTGAACTTGACATGACTCATTTTGCAACAATTTTTTTCCCGGATATTAACTCTAGCCTCAGAAAATAACGCCTCCAGATTTTCTGTCCTTGCAAAAGTAGACTGATAATTTGCCGCACTTGTTGAATTTGTATTTGTAGCGCTTGATTTTTCTGCCGTAAGTTATAAATATTCTCCTGGCTGAGATAAATATTTTCAGGTGCTTTATTCAATGCTGCATGAGTACAAGTTTCATAGATGGTTAACCTATCTGCTATGTATGCTAGCTGCTGCTTAAGTTGCCACACTCGCCAAGCCACATAAAATAGCATCAGCGAAATGAGACTATTGACGAGGATAACTAAAATTACCATTGTTTATTTTCACCAATATCAGCTTTGAGGAATTGTTCTATATACTTGACTACGAATTTTAGATTTTAGATTTTAGATTTTAGATTTTTTGGGCATGAACTAAAAAATCGCCAATTGCCAATTTTGTCACAACTATATGCCCACACCTCGCAAAACCACAGCTACAATTGCCTTAGATTCACGACTCGGTTTGCGAAATCAACCCGTATGCTCAAAAAGCCCCAGCGTTACTACGTTTCACTCCTTAAGCTGATAATCTTAATCAGAATCTAAGCACAATGGCATAGCCCTTCAACATCGGGTGAGAGAACTACACTACACTTGCGATCGCAGGCTCCCCAACATTACCTTTATTATTGTGCTACTGCCTCTACCAGTTTTCCAGTTTGTCGCCTGAAGTTCACTAAAATTTTGCCTGCAAAATCTCACCAATGCTGAAATCAGCAAAACTTGCTGGGTGTGTGCTGGAAAAAAGGAAAGTGGAGAAAGAGAGAGTCCATCAATTCCTCTTCCCTTATACAATTTTCCTAGCTGATAACTTTGCCCATCTTCGTTATTGCAGGCTTCCCCCTGCTATTTTTTAATCTGTTACTAATAATGATTATTTTTTCTATATATCCAGTAGGAGGTGAGGATGTCAAAAAAATTACCATCAACTAATTTATTCCGAGTCATTTTTGTTGCTTTGACGATTGGATTTGTTGGGTGTGGAAATCAAGCTGCAAGAACTACATTTACTGAAACTACCACCCAGGTAAATGAGAATCTTCCTAAAGTTGTAGCAACGACAAGTGTATTATGTGACTTAACCAAACAAGTTGCGGGGAATACAATTAACCTCATTTGCTTAATTGATCCTAGTGCCAATCCTCGCGTTTATAAACCAAAGCCGGAAGATCGTAGAGCCATTGAGAAAGCTAATCTCATTCTCTATAGTGGCTATAATTTAGAACCAAATCTAATCAAATTAATTAAAGCAACTAAAAACGCTGCACCGAAAATAGCTGTCGGGCAACTTGCGGTATCTAAGCCACAAAAATTTGAGAAAGATGGCAGGAATATAATTAATCCTTATCTTTGGCACAATACCAAGAATGCTATCAGAATGGTGGAGGTAATTAATAGTAATCTGAGAAAATTAGAATCTAGTAATGCAGCAAATTATAACAGCAACGCCAAAAAAGTTACAAATGAACTAACTCAACTAGATGGCTGGATTAAGTCAAGAATTTCGAGTATTCCTACCACAGAACGCAAGTTAGTTACAACTTCTGATGCACTGAGTTATTACGCCAAAGCATACGGTATTCAATTAGCCGGCGGATTACAAGGTATTAATAGTACCCAAAACTTGACAGCTACACAAGTTAAAAATTTGGTTACAAATATTAAACAGGCTAAAGTCTCAACAATTTTCTCTGAAGCCACAATTAACGAGAATTCATTTCAATCTGTAGCAAGAGTTGCTGAAGTGAAAATTTCTCATAGGAAGTTATACATTGAGGGGCTTGGTGAACCAGGAAGCGAGGCAGACAATTATCAGAAAATGATGATTGCCAATACACGCACAATTGTAGAAGGCTTAGGAGGGACGTATTTAATGTTTCAACCGAAACCTGCTAATTAGTTATAACTTCCATTAATAAATCTGATAAACCGAAGGATTTTATTTGATAAATAATTCGGTTTATCAGCCTATTTTTGAAACCTGAAATGTGAATGCTATTTGTCTTTTAATCTAATATCAATAACAGTTGCATTGAAGTTGTAGTTAAAACCTTCCAACTCAAATGGCATTCCAATTTTAATTTTACTGTTACCTAGAACGGGGCCATTTTCAGTAACCTGGGCTTTACCATCTAGAGTTAAAAGCAAATCTGTACTAAAATTGTTGGTTTTAGGATCTGGCAATTCTTTAACAGTGCCATCAGGTTGGGAAACATTGATTGTTCTAGGTAGCTGTTGAATGGATTTAATCTCAATCTGTCCATAAGGTTGATTGCGGATAATCACATTAGTCTTTCCACCTTTTTTTAACCCTTGGTTAAATAATTGCTCAGGATCGCGGACATTCAAACCACGAACTACTAAGTCTACTTCTATAGGTATTGTTTTCGCACCGACTTGGGCAACAGAACCAGAAGTGCCAGGAAAGATAAAAATGCCAAATATCACTAGCAGAATTACCAGTGCAGCACCTAAATCTAAAAGATTGATTTTGCCGAATAAGCGACCTTTTGAATCTAAAATAGCCATAAAAAATTTTCCGAGGTAATAGCGAAGTAATTGATTGTAGCAAGAAGACTTTTGATGAAAACGGCAATTTTTCCTATTTGGTAATAACTCAAAGCTGCTAGGAGTTGCAGTTATGCGACAGTTTATCACGAGTTTTGTAAGTTCGCAGGGGTGGCAGCTAACCCTCAAACTCTTGCCCGTTAAGATTGACGCACCCAGAAAGTAATATCTAGTGTTTAAGCCTATCTCTAGATAGAATTTCTAGCCCCGTGTAATTCAGTAGATTTGCGTAAGCATTAGCTGTATCACAACTCATTTTCTTTTCAGTTAAGAATGCAACTTAGAATACTTTAAATCCGTCTCATAATTTGTCCCATCATTTTATGTCCTCCCAAAATAATATTCAGAGCTTATTATGTTCAATTGGAAAATTTTTGTTGCAAATTACCGAGTGTGGCGACGTAGCTGGTTTTATCCTTTAATTTCAGTGGTAGTTGCCCTAAGTCTGTGCCTGAGTACACCAGTGCCAGGAAGGGCTTTAGATTTCTTGCCCCTTCTACTCCAAGGAGTTCAGGCATTTCAGCTTTCTAATATGTCTTCTAACCAAGAAGTTGATCTTGGTAAGCAAATTAATCAGCAATTAGTTGGCAGTCAAGTCCGACTTTACCGCAATCCCGAAGTTAATCGCTATGTCGAACAAGTTGGTAGGCGTTTAGCAGTCAATAGCGATCGCCCCAATCTTCCTTATACCTTTCAGGTAGTTGAGGATGACAGCATTAATGCTTTTGCTACCTTGGGCGGCTATGTCTATGTCCACACGGGTTTATTGAAAACCGCAGACAATGAAGCGGAACTAGCAAGTGTACTCGCTCATGAAATTGGTCACATTGGTGGGAAACACGTAGCCAAACAGATGCAACAGAAAGCGCTTGAAAGTGGGCTATTAACAGCAGCAGGCTTAGATAGAAGTACAGCAGTGCAACTTGGTGTCCAGTTAGCGCGAGACTTGCCCCGCAGTCGTAACAATGAATTTGAAGCCGATCAAAGAGGACTACGAACTTTGACACGCACTGGTTACGCCCAGTCTGCAATGGTTTCTTTTATGCAAAAGCTACTGAAAAAGGGTGGTTCTACTCCGACATTTTTGAGTACTCACCCCGGAACTAGCGATCGCATTGAGGGACTCAGACGTGCAATCAACTCCCAACCTAGTAATGGAAATTATGGGTTGGAGAATGCTAGTTATAAAGCTAATATTCGACCATTAGTAAGGTCTTGAGGGAATTGGGCATTGGGCATTGGGCATTGGGCATTGGGAATTGGTTATTTCCTCCGTACTTTCTCATCTCTCTCATTACGAATATTGTTTAATTTTTATTGCGGCGATCGACTTTGATTTTGGCTGGATTAACGGTAATTACAGCCTCTTCTAAGGGGAGGGTACGGATATAATTTTTAAAAATGTTAACTTGATAAACTAGGTTATTTGTGACATCTAGTGCGCTCAACCAGCCACTCCGGGGATGATAAGCGCCAGTATCTATGTCTAGCCATCCCTGTCCTTGTGCCAGTTTACCAGGAGAAACACCAGGCAGAGTAAAAGTAATGGTGTGACCGACGATAATAAGCTTATCTGGAAAGTAGGGTTTTTCGATGCTGTGAAATTCCTCTCGTATCCAGCACAGTTGATCGGCAGTTTGTTCTGTCACCGATCTGCAAGGATCAACACCAGCATGAGTTAACCAAATATCCCCCAAGTCGAGATATGTAGGCAAACTCTTGAACCAATCTAGATGATCGTCAGGGATTGAAGCCTCATGGTAACTGGCTACGGTAGCTTGCCCCCCACTGTACAACCACGCTTGCATCGCCGGGGAGGAAGTTCTTTCATTAGTCAGAATGTTTAATAACATCTGCTCATGATTTCCCAGCAAACATGGGTAGTTATGTCGTTTGACAAAATTAACTACTTGTGAGCTATGAGGCCCGCGATCGATTAAATCTCCCAAAAAATAGATTTGATCGTCTGACGTAGGAGCGATCGCCTCCAACAAAGTCATCAAACCTTCATAGTGTCCATGCACATCCCCAATTACAATTCGTCTGGGGCTAGTTTCGCTCATTGTCTCTTAGCTTCAATAGTTTGGCTAATACTTCTGCTACAGTTTAAGCTGTCTGGTTTCCGTAATAGAAGGTAAAAATACTGAATAAGTTGTATTTTAATTATTCTCCCAGAAATTAATTTAATTATTCTCAAAAAAATAAAATATATTTATGATGAAAATAGAGTATAGTTCATCTGTATCAATGCTAAAAAATAAAATCGGCAAATTTCACCCGCGTTAGCTTAAAATAAAAGCTGTTTTAGAGGATGCAGAAGATGCTCATCAAGCTGTCATTGCAATGGTGAAGCAGGCTAGGCTGAAGGCAAACTAGAAATTGGGATAAGTAAAAGTTTGAGCCTTCGCAAAGGTTCGGAGATTGATCCAGTTGGTTCGTAATGACAACTAATTAGCCAAACATGATATTAAGCTCAAGCGAATGAATGGGAATTTAGACCCGAAGCATAAAGGGGCAACCTTATACATATCTCTTACTCTTACCCATCTTTGAATTACGAATTACTTGTTGGCTACTGCGGCATAAGGCTTGGTTGGAATAATTTCAAACTTCCAGTCTGACGAATAATCTGGCAACTCATAGCCAACACTCTTAACATGAGCCAACATCAACTCATCTCGTTGATGCCAAACTGTAAATATTCTTTCCCTATCATCATAAAGCGTTTCTAGGTCAATTTGATAAACCTCATTTACCCGCTTTAGTTTCAAGCCCAACAAATTTAATAGTCGGCTGAGTATTTTTATTGCCGAAACCTGCTCTTTCTCTCCAACTAAATTAATACCAAGCGCCCTTTTAATATGCTTGCTATGCTGAAAAACAACATTTTTAAGCATTATCAAATCTGGATTACTCTCGGTAAATTCTCTTTCTAGTTCGAGAAACTGAAGCATTCCCAAGGCTCTCATGGCCTCAACTTTGAGCGTGTAAGTTTTTAAATCTGGGAGAAAAACTTTCCCTTCACCCCAAGATAATTGCTGATGCCATTCTTGCTCATCTCTGATGTGAAAATACTCGCTTTCGTGAGTCAGATAATAATGAATTAACAGTTGACGATAATATCCTTGGTCATCTTGCAATTTTAGCCAAGGAGTAACTTCTCCACCATACCTTTGTCTGAGAACATATTTATTGATTTGGTTCCGTTCTCCATCAGTTAGAGAATGCTTCACTAACAACTGCTCATATTCTACATAATCGATATCTTTAGCATTAGCGACTGCTGTAGCTACCGATAGTTGATTTTGCTGTTTAATATCCTTAATTTTACGCTTAATCTCTTTAGCCTTTTGGCGACTATGCGCCCAATCTTTTTGAACTTTGACAATCTCTAAAATTAATCTTTTGCGGGTAGCTAAATCATCGGCATCAGTTGCCAAAAATGCCAGACGTAAATCTCGAATAATATTATTGTGAACAGCATTACTCCGCATCTGAATTTGATGCCCATCAGCAATTAAACCATCTTGCATTGATTGACGGTAGAGGCGGATAGAAGCATTTACCCGTGCAGATAACTTAGCCCAAGTTCGCAAATGAATCGGATCGTGAACTAAAGGTAAATCTACATCTATTTTATGTAGTGGACTAAGTAGAGCTAAGTTTTCTTTTTGATTTTCTTGATACCAATCAGATAGCAAGCGATAATTTGTACTACCACTACCAATTAAGCCAATACCTCGTTTAGCGCACCAGACAATACGCGGCACATCATCCCGAACTCTCGCTAATGCTTGTCTTGCTTCCGAGTCAGGAATTACCCCTTGAAAAATGCCATAAACTCGGTCGAAATGTTGGACATCAATACTAATTCCCGTACCCAGGCTAGGGGTAACAAAAACGCCGTCATATTCAGAAATTTTTTGATTAATTGCTGCTATAAAATCAACGGCTGCGTGGCCAGGTGTATTTGTAGTATGACTACTAACTACCAAAGTTTTGGGAAATTGCCGCCGTAATTTTTGTAAGCGTTCTTTGAGATAACGTTCGATTGTTTCACAACTGTAACGCCCAGCGCGACTATCGGTAGTAACGTAACATTTACGTCCAGCAAGTAAGTCTAATTCCAGTTGGTGAATTAGCGGTGTTGGGTTCGGCGAATCATAAAAAGTTACGTCCCAACCATGCTGAGGCTTCCATTGGTTGAGAACTACCCAAGGCGTTAATTTAATTCCTGCTAATCCTTGTAAATATTCAAGGGAAACATCTGATAAATCAGCATCTTGGGCGATTATTAACCCCCCAGTCGTTAAAACTGTGGAAATTAGTTGCTGGAATAATTTTAATATTTTTACACGCTTATATTTACAAGTATTACTGTTTAATAGATGCCACAAAGATTGCTCTACTTCATCTAAAATTACTATTGCCCCATGCCAATTTTCAGGGTTAAGTTTCCAAATCGAATCAACGCACAATCCAAGGGATTGCTGTGGAGAGAGTGAGCGGAGGATGGGAGGAGCGGGGGTAAGTGTTTTATCAATCCTTTTATACCCATCTTCTTTATGTGTTCCCCATTGGATACCAATTTTCTCACACAAAAATTTTCCTAGTAGAATTCTGTGAGTAATTAATAAAACGGGTTGGTTTCTAATTTTTGCTTGCTGAACAACGGCTTGCAATGCTGTAGTTTTACCTGTTCCTTTGGCAGACTTTACTCCTACTAATCCAGAAGTTGGCAAAGGAATTTCACCTATATAAGGGCGATTCAAAGTGAGAGCAGCAGGAATAGTTAACTCGGTATGAGGTTTAGTTTTAGCAAGATAAATTTCTAAATCAACACTTTGGCGATAAACTTTCTCGAAGCTAGTTGCACCTTTGGCAACGATAAACTCATCAACACCTTTTTCTATTCCTGGAAGTTCAATAACTTTTACAGAGCAATTTTCTTGCTGGAATAAACAACCAAGTTGAGAAATAGCATTATTTACAGCAGCAATTGTTTTAGGTTGAGTTTCAAAATCAAAACAAATATAAAAGCTACGCTTTGTAATTGCAAAAGCTGCTAAGTCAGGAATTAGCTGACGACGGGTAACTTTGCCAAATTTATCTTTAACAACCCGATAACCACTGGTAATTCCGGGAATAGCAATAGCTGCATATCCTTGTGTCAAAAGTGTTGCTGCTTTCTTCACACCCTCGCAAAGAATGAGCGGAATGTTCTGTTGCATCACCCATTGCCAAAAGCCTCTAGCTTCACCATCAGCAGTAATGGTGATATTTTCAGGCATGACCAAATTGTAACGTCCAGCAACTTGCTGCCATAGTTGCAGCGTTACCCGCAAACAAAACACCCGCGTTGGTGTGCTGGGAGGATGCTCGTATTTGATGGATTTAGCATTGTGATTCTGTCGGGGCTGGTTTGGCTTAAAGCATCCCCATTCCATCATCTGCCAATTATTCAAAGGGTCTAGCCCCGAACACCACCAACCACCTTCAGTAATATGAGCATAACGCTGCAACCATGCAGCTTTCACCATTCCGGTATTGGTGCGGGGGAGTAGCTCAGAAATCAATAGGTACTCATAAGCGTTTACGCCTTGGAGTGACCTAAAATTGAGTTGCACAAGGTGTAAGTCTATACCACTACTCTTGACTAATTCCTCAAGGTGTTGGGGGTGTAAATAGTGCAGATGCATAGGGAAAGACCCGAAGGAAAGACGATGAGATTAAAACATTAACATGCATCTGCTTTTTTTCTATAAGAGATATTGCGAGGCTTTTGTGATGCTTTTTTTACTTCGTTACGGGAGACACATCGGTTCTGACTCTAGTGGGTTATTCTGCCTATTAGATCCCCGAAGTAATAATTTTGTATTGTGATATTTATTCGATTTTAATTTTAATTTATCAGTAAATCTCTGCGTTACGGAGTGCGATCGCTCTAGGGGTTGCCGCAGCGATCGCTATATTCCTATGTCAGTTCTAATGATTAGAGCGTACAACACCTCAGCGTTGATTTCTTTGAAACCGCGATTTTTTAAACTGTCTGTCTTGTATCATGTTCAATACTTCCCCAGGTTTCAGGTAGAGGATTAACCCAGGAAATAGGCACACTAACTACATCTAGAGTTTCACCGTCTTTAAAGATTTCTAAAATATATCCTGGCTCTTGCTGAGTTTTAGTAGGACGCAGATGATCCAACACAACCCCCCTATCGCCAGCTTTTACAGGACTATTAGGAACATTCTGCTTCAGTTCTGCCCACTGAAATAAACTAGCTATTGTCATCTTTTAAGTCTCCTGTGATTTATCAGGATATAGTGTTATAAATCTAACAAATTCTGTTTCTTCATCTTGTTGCCAGATAGTAATTACCTTAATTAATCGACTATTAGGCCCAGACCACTCGCTTTTAACCTCAAACTGAGTCCCCCAATCATTAGGGGTAACTTTTGCAATTTCAGAACCTTCTACAGCATTTATTATATCGTTCTTAAGAAGTTTCCAGTTGTCAAGATTATATCCTGCTAAAGCTAGATATATTGATTTATCACTTTTAGGTTGATAAACAAGTAGGTATTTAGTGATTTTTTCATCTTGAATTACTAAACCTGATGGTATTTTCATTATATTTAATTTATTTATTTTAAATAGTTATTGAGAGAAATATATAAAAATTAATATTTAATCTATGATATCTCATAATTTAATTGTTATCACTAAAGCAAAAAAATGGGGGTAAAGAGTATACATAACTCCTCACCCCTTAATCTTCTCAATAACCGCTAAACTAAGCCCCGACAGATTCCTTGGCGGCGTATAATACCTCAGCGTTGATTTCTTTGAAACCGCGATCGCGGGCAAATTTTTCAGTATTACGCTTCACTTTGCCACGCACAAATCCAGGAATCTTATTCAATTCTACTTGACCATCTTTTGTCCAATTCAAATCAGAATCAGCAGAAATTCCCCTAGTAATTACTTCTTTGGTATCATGACCACCGAAGATTTCTAATAGGTGATCTTCCATTCCCAAAGTGAAGGAATTGTAGATCAAATCTGTAATCTGGTTCGTGCCTTCGTAACCCATAAATGGTTTGTAACCAATGGGGAAGTTTTGGACGTGGATTGGTGCAGCAATTACGCCACAGGGAATATCCAAACGCTTACCAACGTGGCGTTCCATTTGGGTGCCGAAAATGGCAGAGGGTTCGACACGAGCGATCGCATCCCCAATTTCACCATGATCTTCAGAAATTAGCACTTCATCGCAATACTCGCTAACCTGTTCGCGGAACCAGTCTGCATCATATTTGCAGTAGGTTCCAGCCCAAACAACATGAATCCCCATTTCTCGCGTCAGAATCTTGGTAATGGCGGCGGCGTGGGTGTTATCACCAAAAACCACAGCTTTTTTGCCAGTCAAGTTTTGACAGTCAATGGAACGGGAGAACCAAGCAGCCTGAGATACGTGCAAGGTTTGCTCATTAATGAAGTTTTCATAGTCAACTTCTGCACCTTGAGCGTTAATTACCTGTTGAATCTTGCGAATACAACGGGCAGTTTCCACTACACCCATCGGAGTAATGTCTATATAAGGTGTGCCAAATTGTTCTTCTAGGTAACGAGCGGTGGTTAAACCGAGTTCGCGGTAAGGTACCAGGTTAAACCAAGCTTTTGGCATCTTTTTCAAGTCATTCACCGAAGCACCTTCAGGAATTAAGGTATTTACCTCAATTCCCAAATCAGCCATCAGCCGTTTCAGTTCGGTGCAGTCGTGATTGTTATGAAAACCAAGGGTGGTAGTACCGATAATGTTAACTGAGGGTTTCTCAGTTTTGCCCTCTGCCAATTCGCCCCGCTTCCGCGCTTTTTCAATGTAGTATTGGACAATTTGATCCAAAGTGCGATCGGCGGCTTGGAGTTCGTTGTAGCGGTAGTGGTTCACATCCGCTAGCATTACGTCTCCTTTGGCTTCTAGTTGCGCCCGTTCGACAAAGTTGTGCAAATCCTCTTGCAAAATGCTGGAGGTGCAGGTGGGAGTTAACACAATCAGATCGGGGTGTTCCTCAGCATCTTTGCGAATGATGTTATCTACCACCTTCTCTTGGGAACCACGCGCCAAAACGTTGCGATCGACAACACTGGTTGTCACTGGAGTGAAATCCCTCTCCCGCGATAACATGGAGCGCATGACGTTAAAGTAGTCATCGCCAATGGGGGCGTGCATGATCGCATGGACATTTTTAAAAGAACTAGCGATTCGCAGAGTGCCGATGTGGGCTGGGCCTGCATACATCCAGTAAGCCAATTTCATGTTTGTGTTCTCCCTTTTCAACAGAAATAACACGGAGTCCGATAAGAATGGACTATAAGTGCTTGATTATTATTAAATCGTTTCTGATTGTCTCAAAAGTTGTATCCCTAATGAAGTGAAGAGTTGTAAGGATTTTATCTGGAATGGGTAGGAGTAAGCATCCCTCAAACCTGCTTACTGATTGGAATCTAGCTTCTGATTTTAACAACATACCTGTTGTTTTATTTAAATAAATCTTAATTTTTCAGCAAATTTGTTTTCAATTTGGGGTGTACACACATCTGAGGAGATGTAAATATATCCGCATCGTAGGAGCAATTCATGAATTGCCCCTACGACGGATCTGGTTTTTCCAATCATCTATACTTGGTTTTTTCTGTCAAGGCGTAAGTCTTAATTTACTAGCCCTTTCAAGGTGACTCATAAAATCTCTGCTTTCTTCTCTGTGTTGCGCCAGTTGCTTCAAGTCGGGGAACCCGCCCAACGCACTGGCTTCTCTGTGCCTCTGCGGTTTGAAAGTAATTTATTGAACCACAGAGGCGCAGAGAACACAGAGAAAAGAGTAATTATTGTCCAAAAATTTTACCCACCTTGAAAGGGCTAGTCTTAATTTACTAGGGATGCACAGATGTACGCCTCGATTGGAGTATTTGTATTAATTGCTTCATAAATATTCCTATGAATATGGAACAATATCATACTTATCTATTTACGTCTTATATCTAAAGATTGAAGATTAAGGTTAAAATTTGGGAAACCTAAGAGAGGTTCATTCTTAAGAGATATCCTGCCTACTTATCGCAGAAAGCAACTGAGGTCAGATGATGCAACCTTTAAATCAAGTCAAAGAGTGGGAGCAACGTCGTGATGAGGCAAATCGCTACTATCGGCACGGTAAATTTCAAGAATCACTCGATCTTGCAACCAAGAATTTACAACTGGCTAGAGCAATTCGAGATCGGGTTAGAGAAGGCCATACATTAAATGATATAGGTTTAGCTCACCTCAGTTGCTGGCAACCTCAAAGAGCATTAGAGCGCTTTCATCAGGCGCTTTCGGTTGCTATTGAAATTGGCAACACGCCAGCACAGGCAACTGCATTTAGCAATCTGGGTTCTACCTACAGCCGTCTTGGACGCTTTTCACAAGCGTTGGAATGTTTTGACAAAGCACTGCCAATCTTTAGGCGATCGCAAGATACTCAAAGTGAAGTTTCTACTCTTAATGATGTAGCTCTAATTTATACCCGTTTAGGAGAACCCAAACGCGCACTGTTGCTACAACACCAAATTTTGCGGATGCGGCGATTGTTAGGTGACTTTGCTGGTGAGGCAATAACGCTCAATGGCATTGGGTTTGCTTACAATATCTTAGGCAAGTTTGAGCAGGCGCTAGAATTTTTTCAAGCAGCACTTCCAATTCAACGAGCCGTCAAGAATGTGTTTGCTGAAGCAACCACTTTGAATAATATTGCCTCAATCTATAGCGATTTAGGAAAACCTAAACAAGCGTTATTGCTCTATAATCAAGTTCTTTTGACACGTCAGGCAATTGGCGATCGCTCAGGCGTTGCTACAACTCTTCACAACATTGGTTTTACCTACAGCACCCTGGCACAGCATCGCCAAGCCATGAAATTCTACAAGCAAGCCCTTCTGATTTATCAACAATTGGGCGATAGTCTGGGAGAAATTTCAACTTTGCTGAATATGGGAACCCTTTACGCCACAACAAGACGCAGAAAAATGGCGCGATCGTGCTACCAAAATGCTCAAGAGTTAGCGGAGCAAATCGAACACCAGCCACTCCTGAAAAAAGTACAGCAGTTTATAGATTCTCTCTAGTTAGATGGAGTAAGCTACAGATTCTCGACTTCTTGAAGAAGTTGGGAATTTTTTTTGTTCCAGTTGAACAAAAAGCAGGGGTCAGTTTATAATTCCCCTACTCCCCTGCCTCTTCTTGAAGCTCAAAAAGTTCGCAACTTCACTACCGCAGACCATATACTAATCAACAGGTTACGATCAATTAAGAAGTATTGACACTCTCAGCACTAAAGTGAGTGAGATTCTACATACAAAGTTAGGTGAACCTAACTCCCGCTACGTTGGTCAAACAACGAAAGAGTGAGTCAGCAAAATTTAACTTAAGCTTTCCCGTTACTTTTGAAACCTTCTCACTTTTCTAGAAATCTTCTCAAACTTACTTTTTCTTCGCGCTATCTACGTTTAAGTAGGGTGTAACCGTTTAGAAAACCTGTTTTTGAAGTCTTGTATTTCTTTTTTAGTGATTTTAGTTTAGTGTTTTAGTATATCGCAAAAGAGTAAACTTAGGTGACTAAAGTCACATGAGTCGCTTAATCTGGGCCCTAAAGGGACTGAGTTTTACGCTTACCGAGTGTTTCTATAATTTTTTATGGCATCGCCAGGAGTCTTTTTATGTTCATTAGTGAATTGTCACCTATATTCCGAGAATTTACCCAGCATCCAGCCTCATTTGTAGGTGGGTTATTCTCTGGTGTGCTTCGGCTCAACCTTGCAGACGATCCTGTTAAAACCTGGCTGGATAAACAGACTCGCTCAAATAGTTATACCAGCAGCATAACAGAAGCACATAATGGCAAAGCAAGCGGTCCTCAACAGATTTCGATCGACTAAATTTTTGAGTAATCGCAAATCCGGTTAATTATTTTGGTGACAGACTCCCACACTGATGTAAGTATTCAGTGTGGGAGTTGATCGCAGATTCAGAGGAAATTCCCAATTCCCAATTCCCAATTCCCAATTCCCAATTCCCAGTACATAACCAAGGAAATATGGAATCCCTAACCTCTCGTATGCAGGGTGTACAGTCGCCGATTATTCCTGTGGTTGGGGAATTGATTAAAAACTCTCCTGGAACAATCTCTCTAGGACAGGGTGTTGTTCATTACAACCCACCACCAGAAGCTTTAGAATTTTTACCCAAATTTTTAGCTGAATCCACTAATAATTTATACAAATCAGTTGAGGGAATTCCCCCATTAGTGACAGCACTTGCAGAAAAATTGCAAGCCTTCAACGGCATTGAAATCAACGAGCAAAACTGTATCGTCGTGACAGCAGGGAGCAATATGGGATTTATGAATGCCATTCTTGCTATTACTAACCCAGGCGATGAAATTATTCTGAATACGCCGTACTATTTCAACCATGAAATGGCGATCGCAATGGCTGGTTGTCGTGTAGTATTAGTTGCGACAGATGAAAATTACCAACTACGCAAAGATGCGATCGCTCAAGCAATTACTCCCAAAACACGGGCTGTAGTCACAATTTCGCCAAATAATCCCACTGGAGTCGTCTATTCAGAAATAGCATTGCGCCAAGTAAATCAAATTTGTGAGACTCGTGGCATTTACCACATCAGCGATGAAGCTTATGAATACTTTACCTATAACGGCGTAAAACACGTTTCTCCTGGTGCATTTGGGAGTAGCAAGTACACTATTTCTCTATTTAGCCTTTCCAAAGCATACGGTTTTGCTAGTTGGCGCATTGGCTATATGGTGATTCCCAAACACTTATTTGTCGCTATCAAAAAAGTCCAGGATACAATTTTGATTTGTCCGCCAGTTATTTCCCAATATGCAGCTTTAGGGGCATTGCAGGCAAAAGAGGAGTATTTGCAAAATAATATAGGTGCAATTTCTCAAGTGCGGCAATTAGTACTCGACTCCCTTAATCGCCTAGAAGATTTATGTAACATTACATCTGCTAATGGTGCGTTCTATTTTTTCCTCAAAGTTAATACTCAGATGGATGCTTTTGAGTTAGTTAAAAGACTAATTCAGGAATATAAAGTAGCAGTCATTCCAGGTACAACCTTTGGTATGCATGACGGATGCTACCTGCGCATTGCTTATGGGGCGCTGCAAAAAGAGACAGCTAAAGAAGGTATAGAAAGATTAGTACAAGGTTTGGAAACTATAGTTAGAAATTAGAGGTCATTCATTCTGCCTTCTGCCTCCTCTGTAATCCTAAATATAAAATTGAACAGATGCCAATTATTAATAAGTTAATTGAAATTGAAACTGAACCAAAAATTAATATTCATAATATAACACCACAAATTCAAAATTTTCTTGCTTCAACATCAATTAAGAATGGACAAATTTTAGTATTTTCTCGACATACAACAACAGCTTTAGCTATCAACGAGAATGAAGTCAGATTGTTAGAAGATATAAAAGCATTCTTGCAAAAACTAGCGCCAGAGTCGGACAGTTATTTGCATAATGACTTGCATTTAAGAGATGTCCCGGAAGATGAGCCGATTAATGCTCACTCTCACTTAATGGCAATGATGCTGACTACTAGTGAGATAATTCCCGTTTTGGATGGTAAATTAGCTTTGGGAACCTGGCAATCTGTATTGTTTTTTGAGTTGGATGGGCCGCGTAAAAGAACGGTATTTGTTCAAATTTCTGGCGAATAATGCAACTTCACGTCTGTAATCCTTCCATGACAACCCAAATCTGAACAGCAATTAAAAACCTGAAAGAATGTTTCTAAGTATAACCTTCCTTTCCACAAACCAGAACTTTTATTGTGTCAAAGGCAGAAGCAATTAGTGATGAAAAATAACGATAACTTTGTATTACGTAATACCTGGTACTATGCTCTGCCTAGTAATCAGATTAAACCAGGTATGATGATCAACCGCATTTTTTTGGGTGAACCTGTGCTGCTAGTCCGAGGACAAGATGGCAAAGTCTCTGCTATGAGAGATATTTGTCCTCATCGTGCCGTACCTTTGAGTTGTGGTAGATTCGATGGGCAAGAAGTGGAATGCTGCTATCACGGTTGGCGCTTTAACCAGGCTGGACGCTGCACTGCTATTCCATCACTTCTTGAGGATCAGCAGATGGATTTGAGTCGCTTTGACGTACAATCCTACGAAGTTCGGGAAGCTCAAGGGAATATCTGGATATATATGACTGATCCCGATAAACCTCAGCCTGCTTCTGATATCGAGATTCCGGTGATTCCAGGGTTCGGAGAGCGATCGCACCAGTTCGTAGAGGTCGTGAAATTCCCCTGTTTTATAGATCATGCAGTAGTCGGTCTGATGGATCCTGCCCATTCACCTTATGTTCATCGCGCTTGGTGGTGGCGAAATGAACAACTGCACGAAGAAGTAAAGCAATTTGATGCTTCACCTTATGGCTTCACCATGCGACGACATCAATTACCAGATAATGGGGGTCGATTATACTGGTTAATTGGCGGTGGTAGACCGGAAACGGAGATTTCTTTCCGTTTACCTGGAGTCAGAATAGAAGAAACCACCATTGGCAAGCATCGAGTTGTTAATTTAACAGCAGTTACACCCATTTCAGACACAGAAACCGAGGTAACTTTTGTTCTTTACTGGACACTCCCTTGGGCAGGCTTTTTCAAGCCCCTGCTGCATCTGTTGGCGCGGACTTTCATTGGTCAAGACCGAACGGTTGTAGAAAAACAGCAAATTGGCCTCCAATATAATCCTGTGCTGCGACTGATTAAAGACTCAGATATGCAGGCGCAGTGGTACTACCAGTTAAAGCGGGAGTATGCCCGGTCTGTTGCTGAAGGACGAGAATTTGTAAACCCTGTTAAGGATCAAGTACTCCGATGGCGTGCTTAAATTACTCCAAACTAAATTCTGCAAATTCTGTTTGTGTAAATAGCATGTTTCGGTCTACTGCTGACAAAATTTTGTTATTGGTGCGTTGGCTATTTAAACAACGACCAACTAACTGCGCCACATCTGCGCGATTGATGCTACCAATAATCCTTGGATCTTCAGTCAAAACGCCATTACCCGTTGCTGGTTCTGACTTTAGTCCACCGGGGCGGATGATTGTATAGCTAAGTCCACTGGCAATTAAGTGTTGTTCAGCTTTCTCTTTTTCAATTAAAACTGTTCCCAGTGCCGCTAAAACTTGGGGTGATAAAGCAACAACACTATTGCCAGCACCAATGGAAGATACAAGAATAAACTTTTGTACTCTAGCTTTAACTGCCGCATCGATCAGATTTTTATTACCAGGGTAATCTGCTCTTTCTCCCTCTGTCGGTAAACCGCCAATGGTACTAATAACAGTATGGATAGGTTCATCTGTCAGCATTGCGCGTTCTACATCTTCAATGTTCAAAGCATCTCCCAAAACTACCTCAATACCGATTTTTTCTAGTTCAGCAGCAACTACTGGTGTTCTCAGGAGTGCTTTAACCTTTAGTTGTTGCGCTGTGAGATACTGAGCAATTTCTCGACCAACACCGCGACTTGCTCCAGCCAGAAAAATGTAAGATGCACTTGTCATAATAAACCTAACTACTTGCGCTCAAAGGATTTTATCCTACGGTGTACACAGAAGTCTTTTGTGAGTCCATTTCCGGTTAAGTCTCATAGTCTCTGAGATACCTCACCCTGGTTTTACTACGTAATAACCTGTCCCTCTCCAAAGCATCGGCTACGGTGTACACACAAGTCGAAGAACACAATATATATAGCTTCAATCTAGTAGGGTGCGTTATGGACGTTAGGACTAACGCACCGAAAATCTAGGATGGTGCGTTAGCCTCCGGCATAACACACCCTACAAAATGGGATTTGGGGTAATTAAATTATTTGTGATACCGTAGCCGATGCTTTGGAGAGTGATGTGCGATAGGACAGGGTGCAATACTGCGTAGGTTGAGTTGAGGAACGAAACCCAACATTTTTCGGGGTTTGTTGGGTAACGCATTGCCTCAACCTAACCTACGAATATTCAAAACCTACGCAGTATTGGGACAGGGTGAGGTTTTTCTTTTGTTTTGGGTAATTGGATGACTTGTGTGTACACCATCGTCTGGTAAGGGCAAAATAGTACCGATTGGAATAACAAAGCATAAACTGTCATTTTGAGTAGAGTAATTATACTTAACCCAATTGTAGGAAGTATTTTCGTAAGCAATTGTGCCAATCTAGCAAATAACTTTGCAAGGGATTTATTTATGGCTAAAAAATCTCAACCAAATCAAGAACAATTCCAAGATGTCAGATTATCCGCCACAACTAGAATCTGGGTGATTACAGTCGCTATTCTCGGAGTTTGCGTCCCCCTCTCAGCCGTTACTAGAAGCGGTGCTATTCTTCCTTTGGTTGCTATTGGTGGTGCAGCAGTTGGTACAGTCGCTATTTGGCGTTCTGATGAGCAAAAATCAAAAACTAACTATTTGCAACAGCAGCAAATAGAACTGTTAGAACGGAGATTAGCGAATTTAGAAACGATTGTTAGTAGTGATGACTTGAACTTGCAAATGAAAATTAAACAGATTGAGGCAAGAGATACTTTTGGTGACTCCTCTGATGTAAGTACTATACCCAGACAACCAAAACGCAAAGGTTAAAATTAGCTAATCTTCTCAATTTATGCCAATTTCAGATGATATACCTGAAAATCATCTTTACTAGGTCAGTCTAGTAGAGGTATTGGTTGACTTAACGTTGCCACAACCTTTAAAATCTCTCTTACGTTAAACTTTCCTTTGCAGCTAGAAGTGTTTTCTTGGAAACAGTATCTTTTTCTCCATCTCCGTTAGAATTGACTGACATCATTTAATTCTATATACTTCATCTGCATCAGTTCATGAAATGTCTAAGTGCTATCCATCTCTATCTTTCCCGGAAATGTATCCCAATAGCTGTGTTTTATTAGACTACTAACATTACTGAATTTTTAATTAACTAAGGTTATAAACTTGAGTAATTGCATTGGTATAGCTTACCGTAGGTATGCAATAGTTTGCCGTAGGAATGCAGATGGATTGGATTAGCTTACTTAAAGCTCAACAAACTGACTTCCTTCAACGTGTGAAGAAACCTAAAACTTATGACTTATCTTTACTAGAAAGTCAAGTTAAGGGTTGTCACACTGAAATGATGGCTTTTTGGGGCGAACCATTGGCTAGACTCCAAGAACTTTCTCGCCAACAAGCAGAAGTTCTTGCCAAAAACCCGCCGCCTACGCCACCTGAATATCCTGAACCTCCCGACTGGACGATACCTTTTCCGAAATACTTTCAACAACAAGCTCAAGATTATCTTTTGCGAGAGCATATTGTTGATCGGGTAATTGCTGAACGTTTGGGCAAATTGGTCAAAAAGGTGTCACAAGATACCTTACAAAATATGGTTTTAGATGATGAGGGAAATTTGTGTGGCGAAAGCAAATTCTCTTATGTACTCAAAGATAATCCTCAGCTAAGTGTTCAAGTTTATGTTGCTGATGGAGAAAGTTTTAATGGTATTAAAAAAGACAAAATTAGATGGTCGGTTACTCAAGAAGATTTGAGAAATCACCAAGTATTAGTTTTTCTGTGTTTGTTTTATCCATCTACAGGTAATTTAGGTTACGAGAAACAAAGCATAATAACAGGCTTTTTACCGACAAATTTACTTGAAATTACTGAACCAAAATTGTATGTTACTCCGAGTAGCTTGTTGTATGGTGGAGGGTTAAGTTGGTATTTAGAATCACTGATTGGTAAAAAAGATACGTCGCTAGTCATTAATGAGATAGCGATCGCAGATACAATACAAACTCTATCATCAGACCATTGCCTTAAGGATGTAGTGGGTGACTGGGAATGCTGGCAAACTTTGCAAGGACACAACAGAGGCATTAATTGCCTAGCTTTCAGTTCATTATGTAAGAATGGCAGAGCCTTACCCATACTGGCAAGCGGTAGTCGGGGCGAAACGAAACTCTGGGATTTAAGCAAGGGCGAATTAATAGATACATTATCCGAGTATCCTTGGGTGATGTCTGGGCTAATAGATGAAGTAAATTCCCTGGCTTTTAGCGCAGATGGACAGACTTTAGTAAGTTGCGGTGCAGATTCTACAATTAAGCTTTGGCACGTAGGTGCTTTAGACTTGATAGATATTTTGCACAAACATAATGGGGTAGTGCGATGTGCTGCCTTTACTCCAGATGGCAGAATGTTAGCGACAGGTGGAGATGACAGAAAAATTCTGTTTTGGGATTTGATGCATCGTCAAGTTGCGATCGCACTCTCTTTAGATGATACAGCTGCTCATTCCCTGGTTTTGAGTCGAGACGGGGAAACTCTGGTTACAGGTAGCTACCGTAAAATCAAAGTTTGGCGCACTTCACCCCTGACGGGGATCAAAAGTTTAAAGGACGCACAACCTCTGCATACCCTTATGGGTCATTCTCACATTGTTCGTTCCTTAGCAATGAGTGCAGATGGTAAAATGCTCGTCAGTGGTAGCTGGGATCATACAATTAAAATTTGGCAATTGGAGACTGGAGAATTACTTCATACTCTCAAAGAACATAGAGATAGAGTATATGCGATCGCATTAAGTCCCGATGGACAAATTATCGCTAGTGGTAGTGCTGATAAAACCATCAAATTATGGCATCTACAAACAGGGGAATTATTGGGTACATTTACAGGTCATGGAAACATAGTTACAGCATTAGCTTTCACAGCTTCCGGCGAGATGTTAGTTAGCGGTAGTTTAGATAAGACCATTAAAATTTGGCAACGGAGTTAAAATATTTAACTCATAATTTCAAGATTGAAAGTGTGGAGTGCTGTTTTTATCCTTGACGATTCTCTTTTTAAGGTTGTTGCCACAGGCGGGGGGATCTTATCCGAACCGTAGTGCTAATTTTATTGATTGCAACATCAGGCTGACAACTTATCAAAGTTACCCCTATTACAGCTATTGAAATGACAGCGACTAGCCCCAGTACAGCAGTTTGTTTTATAGGTTTGATTTTCCTGATTAAATTATGTATTCCAGTGGCGCTACCAACAACTTCAATTGGCTTCAGCGCTTTTAAAGCAACGGCTGCATTGGCATAGCGGCGTTTTCGATTAGGTTCCACCATTTTCATTAACCACGAGCGAAAATGCGGACTTACTTGAGGAACTAATTGCTGGAAATTAAAGCGATAGTTATCATCAATTAATTTCCCAATTTCAACAGAACGAGTATTAGTAAGTAAGCAAATCAATGTTGCTCCTAAACTATATAAATCTGATGCCTCAGTTAGGGAATGACCAAACTGTTCCTCTGGTGACATAAAACCTGGAGTTCCTGCTACAAAGCTGCTCAGAGCTATTTTCGCATCCTGTATTCTAGCTAACCCGAAATCAACCAAATAAGCATTTAGTTGTTCATCAACCAAAATATTCTCCGGCTTAATATCCCGATGAATAATTGGTGAAATTTGCTTTTGTAGATAAATTAAAATCTCTAAAAGTGACAGAGCAATTTGCTTAATTTCTTCCGGATGAAAGCTGCTTATTAAGCCTAAAGATGGGGCATTTATATATTCCTGTACCAGATAAAAAGCCCCTGGTATTTCAAAGGAATCTAAATAACGAGGGATGCGAGAATGATTTAGTTGCTGCAAAATTATGATTTCGCGCTCATAAGCTTTCACACCTGACAAATCAGCATCTGCATGAGCAAAACAAAACTCTTTAATCACCACCTGTTGCTTAGAGTTGAGGACATTCGCTAGATAAGTAATGCGTCCTCCTTCTCGGTTGCGTCCTAGTTCTTTGATAACTTGATAGCCAAGTTTTGAAAATTTTGGATGGTGATTTAAGAGAATTAGGCTTTTATTTGCATTATGCACATCAAGCTCCATTACACACACCAGATGAGTTTGATTCTGTCAAGGTGCAATTAGAAAGATTAAGATTCAATCACCCAGATTGCCAGCCTTATTTCTACCCTACATGAGCCAAGGCGCATCAGCAGGAATTGTATTTGCATTTGCGTCTTGGCATAAAATTGTTAACTTTGTGTTAGCCAATCAATAATCTTGGCATTAACAACATCTGGAACCTCATCGTGGGGACAATGACCGGCATTAGGAATAGGAATAATTTCGATTTCTTTGCCATTTTCACGTGCCTTTTCGTAAATCTTTGCCCCGGTAATTGGTGTCCAGGGATCATCAGCACCCCAAATTACTAATAGGGGACGTTCTACTTTGGGCAAAAGTTCCTCTGGACTTGGGCCAGGAGGCGCTGTGAGAATGGAAGCGAAGACTTGTTGCGCTCCTGGGTCGCAAGAGGGAGTATAAAGTAAATCGACTAATTCATCGGTGACGGCTTGGCGATCGCGGTAAACTTGGTAAAGAGTGCGGCGAATTTGGGCTTTTTGGCGGATGCGGTTATAAACAAATTTACCTGTAATTGGCGATCGCACAAACCGATTAAAAGCTGCCATCACCATCCGTAGCGGCGGGTTCAATTCGTGGGGACGATGACTCAACCCACCCGCAGAGTTAATCAAAATACCACCAGCAGCAATTTCTGGATGTTCTACCAGTACTACTAAGCTAACAAGTGCGCCGATGGAGTTGCCAATAAAGACAGCAGGTTCGTGTATATGTGCTTTGCAGAAATCTTTCAGCAGTTCCACCCAAACTTCGATACTGTAATCAATGGGCGCTTTATCGGAACCACCAAAACCTAAAAGGTCTATGGCAAATACTTGGTAGCCAGCATTAGCTAAAACTGGGATATTTTTGCGCCAGTGTCCAATGGAAGCACCGAAGCCGTGAACCAGTACTAGAGGTCGTCCAGTACCCATGACAGTGTACTGAATTTTGTAACCCTGCCAAGTCCAAAAAAATTTTTCAAAAGCGTCTTGGGTTGCAAGCGGCTGTGTAGTTACAGTCATTATTAAGATTAATAAAGTGTTTCTCTAATATATTAATGTTCCCTGACCTGAAATGAAGTCTGAACAAAATCCTATTTTTGAAATTGTCCGGATAAACAAGACGCAGGGACATGGGCGTATGTAAACCTACTCAAAGCTATAAAGTTATTGAATTTACCTTAATAAGTAGACAGTCTTAAAGCAATCATCAAGCTATTGAGAGCATTCTTGCTACCTAGTATGTTTATCATTTGTGGATTTTTTGTTACTCCATAAATATAAATATTGTTCAGTTTGCACATATCTAATAAAGAGTATGTTATATCTGGCTAGATCCTTTTAGTAAATTGGAATAATGGAGCAAAAAAAAAACCACCGTAATACTGTTTTAGCTAGGGTTTCGTATGCGTTAAAAACTAAGATTTCTTTATTTATCTGCGTTTTTATCATTAGTACTTTTAGTATTGTGTTATCAAATTGGTTAACAACAAACCAAGCAGCTTTCGCAAAAGTTGATATCTTACAATCGGCTCCTACTCAACCATTAGGCTATTACGACTATTTTGGGAAACTGCTAAGTCCTCAAGAAGCATCACAACTAGTTGTAAATAAGGGGCTTGACCCTAACAGCCCTATTTCTTATCAACGCATAGGGGCAGTTGAAATTACTCAGGAATTAATCGACCAAGGCGAAAATATATTTTTCAACCGGAAAATTGGCGATACATTTGGGTTGCAAGGTGTATTCGGTCTTGGGCAAGGTTCTGCTATTCTTCAGGAAGAATATGCTACATCAATTTATAAGTTGCAAGGTCAGTCAACGAACAACTTACAAATTACCCTTTTGAAGGATATCCCTTTAGGTAGTAAGACTTTTCTCAAAGGAACTGTTATTAATACAGGCTTAAAAGTAGACAAGGGAGGGAATATTGTCGGAAGTGCGCCTAATGGTGACTTTACTTGTGCAATTTGTCATGTAACTCTTTCTAAAGAAGGTAAACGTCTTCCGGGAGTTCCGAATAATGAAATTGCCTTTCCCCTTTTTCTTGCCTTAGCACCAAATTCAGCGGCTGCTTTTGCACGGGCAAAATTCAATCCCCTAGACCCACAATACCAAGGTGATGGCAAAACTATTATTGACAGTAAAGGTAATCCAGTAAAATTACCAGATCCTGAAAAATTTGAAAAAGCTTTTGATGATGCCTTATTAGGTTTACCCTTTGGTAACTTCGAGAGTTCACCAGATGGCATTAACAACACCACCCAAATTCCCAGTTTATTCACATTTAAGAGTCAGCCTTATGGTGCAGATGGATCTGCGGCCGTTGGCCCCTTTGGAGGACTAACTGCTCTCACCAGCGCTGTCCATTCTTCAGAAATTAATTTGTTGGCAGCTGCTCAATTAAGTTCAAAAACTCTTGGTATTGACCCAGAAGTTTATATTGGTACATTTCTTCAAAATGCTGCTGACCCACGTCTACGTTTACCAGAAGGAGTGACAGTAAAACCATCGGAGTGGCTGCGGGGAGCGATCGCACCAGATCCGACAACAACAGAATTAGAAGACCAAGTTGCTGCCCCTGGTACAGGAACTTATCCAAATCTGCAAATTAGTCTATTTACAAACAACGGTTTAGTTTTTAGCCCAAATAGTGGAAAGTCAGGCGATATTGCCAGTGGCCCTTTCTTGTTTGCTGACAACGCTATGTCTGCTTTCCAAAATAGTTTAGTACCACCTGCCAACCAGACTACGGAAAACTGGCAAGCACTTAACAGTAACTCTGTGAAACGTGGGGCAAAAATATTTGAAAAAGCTAATTGTGCAACTTGCCATATTCCACCATTCTTCACCGACAACAAAATTCATCCACTCGATGAAATCGGTACTAACCCAGCCCGCGCCCAATCTCACCTGGCGCAGAAGAACTTATTCGTAGCACCCAAGTTATACACTTTCAACACTCCTGTTCCCATCCCTGCTAACGCCCAAGTGCTGGATGTACCAACAGAGGGCATCTCTGATACTCCTACTACTCTACCCAAAGGTATATTGCCCAAAGGCGGTTATAAAACTACTTCCTTGCGTGGTATCTATTTAAGCGCACCATATTTACATGATGGTGGCGTAGCAGTGCGGGCAGGCAGTCTAAAGGTTGACTCAAATGGCTGTTTCACTGTTGCTGACAAGAGTGGCTTAGGGCTAACTGGCACTCTCAACCAAGGTATACCAGCCGATGCTGCTAGCAGCTTACGTGCTTTGGTTGATCGTGAACTTCGTGCAAAAGTTGTCAAAGCTAACAAAGCTAACCCTGGATTAGTGTTTAGTAACATTGATGGCACGGGTCATAACTTCTACGTAGATCAGCAGACTGGATTTAATCCAAACCAGCAAACAGACCTGATTAATTTCTTACTAGCACTTGATGACAATCCTGGTAGCTTTTAACTGAACTGGGTTTGATACTCCAATAGCTTGGCAACAATGTTGCCAAGCTGTGGCAACTCTAGCTGTATAGGTTTGATAATGAAGGTAAATCTTATCTTCATATAAGTTTATGTTCTTAACTTGGTTCGATAGCAACTCTTGGTTACTGGAAATCGGCGATAAACGAATATTAATTGACCCTTGGCTGGTTGGTTCGTTAATTTTCAGTAATATGGATTGGTTATTTAAAGGTTCGCGATCGCAAAATCGCCCCATACCAGATAATATTGATTTGATTCTGCTGTCTCAAGGTTTAGAAGACCATAGTCACCCACCAACGCTAAAGCTACTCGACCACAACATCAAGGTTGTAGCTTCTCCCAATGCGGCTAAGGTTGTACAGCAGTTAGGTTACACCCAGATAACAGTATTACCTCATGGTGAAACTTTCACTTTAAATAATCAAGTTGAAATCAAAGCTTTTCCCGGTTCGCCCATTGGCCCCACTCTGGTAGAAAATAGTTATCTGCTCAAAGAATTGGAGAGTGGTCTAACTGTATACTACGAGCCTCACGGTTATCATTCTCCACAACTTCAGCAAGCTGCACCTATCGATGTAGTGATTACACCGTTTATTGATATGACACTACCTTTGCTTGGGCCGATTATTAAAGGCAAAAATAGTTCTTTAGAAGTAGTAAAATCGTTACAACCTCAAGTAATATTACCTACGGCAGCCGGTGGAGATGTGGACTTTGAGGGATTGTTGATGAAATTCATTCAGACTAAAGGAACTGCTGAAGAATTTCGTTCGTTGCTAGAGAAAAACAATCTGGCGACGCGGGTAATTGAGCCGAAACCAGGCGATCGCTTTGAACTACCATTAGAAAAACGAGCATTAGCCATCTAACTCTAACCCTGCAAGCCGGGAACTCAATGCTTTCTTTGGGGATTAGGTACACGGGTAGGGGCACAACATGTTGTGCCCCTACGATGATCTGTACCTCACCAAGTTGCAATACGCTGTAAGTAATTAAGCGCAGATGAGATTATAAATTACAAATTATTTTAATAACAAAGAGTACAAGTAAAAAAAATCTAAAAATCACCCGAAAATACCCTGATGGGGCATTGCATTTTGATATCGAGAAAAGGTTTAATGCAAAATTGACCCTTGAATATAGAAGGCTTGAGTGTAATGAAGACCCTTGCTGGATTGCTATTTTTACTTAGCTTCATGGTAGTAGCTTGCAGTCCGTCTCCAGATAAAACGGTGTCTTCCAACCCTGAAGTAACAACCGCTCCAGTTCAAGTAGGAGAGAAAAAGACACAAAATAAGCCTTTAGTTGTGACAACAGTCGCACCTTTAACCAATATTGTGAGTAATATTGCAGGCGATCGCTTAGAAGTTAAGGGTATTATTCCAGAAGGAACCGATTCTCATACCTTTGAACCTCGTCCCAGTGATTCTGATTTGCTATCCAAAGCTAATCTGATCATCGCCAACGGGTTGCATTTAGAATCCCCAACAGAAAAACTAGCTAAAGCCTCAAAGCCTAAAGAAACTAAAATCTTTGAACTAGGCAGTAAAACTATTACCCAAGATCAATGGCTTTTTGACTTCAGCTTTCCTAAAGAAAAGGGCGATCCCAATCCTCATCTGTGGGTAAACCCCAAGTATGCTGAGGCTTACGCCAAACTAGCCGCCGAACAGTTAACCACCTTAGATCCGGCTGGCAAAGACTACTACGCTACTAATCTCAAAAATTATTTACAACGCCTAGATGCCCTAGACAAAGCAACACGGGAAATCGTCGCCAGTATTCCCGCCAAAAACCGCAAACTTTTGACCTACCATGATTCTTGGGCGTATTGGGCCAGAGAGTATGGTTTTCAAGTAATTGGTGCGATTCAACCATCAGATTTCAAGGAACCATCCGCTCAAGATGTCGCCAAGCTAATTGACCAAATTCGGAAAACAGGCGTTCCAGCAATTTTTGGTTCTGAGGTCTACCCCAGCAAAGTAGAAGAACAAATTGCCCGCGAAGCGAAGATAAAAACAGCTAATACTGCTGATGATGAGTTACCTGGAACAGGTTCAGCTAATGCAATGGAAAATACTAATCCTGAGCATACTTATATTGGCATGATGGCTAACAATATGCGAATTATCGCCTCTAACTTGGGCGGAAATCCCAATTTAGTGAAGGACTTGAAGACTGGCAATGTTGTTGGCCCAACAGCAACTAAGTAGAATTAAGAAAAGAAATACAGCAGAATTCAGAGATAACTCTGAGCTAGGGTTTTCGCAGTTCAGAAAATCAAAGAGTCAAAATAATTCGTAATTCGTAATTATTTACTCCGATACCTGACTTTGAGACTTCGCTTATGTACTTCACAACTTAAAATCTGCTGTATATGCAACCAATACTTGAAGTTAGAAATTTAACCTGTGGTTATCAAACCCAGCCAGTGTTTAGCGATGTTAATTTGACCCTTTACCCTGGTCAACTCACTGGCTTAGTAGGGCCTTCTGGTAGTGGAAAAAGCACTTTAATCAGAGCGATTTTAGGGCTAGTTCCTCCTTGGGGTGGAGAAATTTGGTGTCGAGGGAAGCGCTTAAAACCAGGAGTAGCGCCGCCTTTGGTGGGCTATGTGCCGCAGGTGGAAACAGTAGATTGGACTTTTCCAGTTACGGCTCTAGAAGTAGTGATGATGGGGCGTTACCAAAAGCAAAAGATGCTACCTTGGTCTTCGCGGCGCGATCGCCAAATTGCCAGCGAACTCCTAGAGCGCGTTGGGATTGCTCATGTTGCCCATCAACCCATCGGTAATCTATCTGGTGGGCAACAGCAAAGGGTTTTCATTGCCCGTGCTTTAGTAGGAGAACCAGAAATAGTTCTTCTAGATGAACCCACCAGCAGTTCAGACTTGCACGTTCAACACGAACTATTGCACCTATTGGCTGATTTGAATCAGCAAGGCTTAACAATTATCCTCTCCACCCATGACCTCAACTCGGTAGCGACTCATTTACCTTGGGTGTTGTGTTTCAACCACGGTTTAATTTGTCAAGGTCAACCTATCGATGTCTTTACTCCCGCAAATCTTGAGCAGACTTTTGGTGGAGAAATGGTAGTTTTCCACCAAGAAGACCGAATCTTAATCGCTAGCGGCGGTACTTCTCTACGTCATCAAATGCAAGATAACTTACCGGAAGTATTGCGCCCCTCCAACTCACCGAAGTCTGCTTAGGGACTTCCAACAAATAAATTATCCCACTCCACAAGATGGGACAATTTATTTTTTGGAAACCCCTAAGTCATCGCGGGGCTAAAATTTTTACACTTTTTCTTCAGTAACTAATGTTAAGCTAACCCATTCGCCTTTATCGTTATAGCTGCGAATCATCCTTTGGCGGAGGTTTGGCTGAATTAACCAACCCGCTTCTAAGAATAAGGATTGACGTAATAGCACCTGGAGGGGAGAAGTTACAGAAGCGCCATCAGGTAACAATAATACTTGTACTTGCTTTTCGGGATCTTGGTCAAAGAGAATAATGGAACCTTTGATGGTAGCAGTTGAGGTAATTGTGCGTAGACGCAAAGCGGCTTGTCGTGAGACATCGCCAAAAGAGGTACTTTGAATTAATCTCCCAGTATCATCAAGTTGTATTTTCAAAGTTGTAGAGTAAATATCAGACGAACGCAAATCTCGATAGATTGTCACTGCTTGTCCTCGCCATTCTCCCAACAAATCATTTATCTGCAAAGGCGGACGTTCTGTTGCTGGGGTTCCAGCTAAATGTTCTCGAATCAGAGTTAGTCCATTGAGATGACCGTTTTTATCAAACAGTTGTACCAGACGTAAGCGGCGATTTTCATGAACAAAAGCGAGTTCTGCACCAAATTCGGAAAATGGCCCTAGCTGAATTAAACCTTCAGAAAATGAACCATTTTCAAAAAACAGCAGACCCCCTCCCACAGACATAAATTCTCTGATTACATCATCCTTTCCCGAACGGCTCAGAGTTAGTCGCACTGTCTGATTATTATTCAAACCTTCTAGGGAAAGACGGCTAGAAGTATCGTTGAGAAGCGTTCCTTGGGGAGAAAAATTGGTAAATGAACCTTCCCATACACCGAGATTTTGCAGAAAACATTCCCATTGCGATTTCATAAGATTTTGTCTTTTGTCTTTTGTCTTTTGTCATTTGAACTTTGGAATTTTCAAAATTTTAAATGAACAACTGAAGTTTTGGATTGAATGAATATGAAATTAAACTTACATAACGCCGTGTGCAACTTTGCTCTCAGACCTAACCCCCAACCCCTTCCCTACGAGGGAAGGGGAGCAGGAATCAAAGCCTCTCGACCTTTCGGGGAGAGGAATGGAGAGGGGTTTGAACAATAAGTGGCACATCGCATTACATCTCAACTTAGCAGTGCTAATCAAATGGGCAATGACAAATGACCAATGACAAATGACAAATGACTAACTTTTAGCAAAACGTCTGACTGCAAATAAGCTTCCCATTAATCCTACAGTTGCACCGAAACTCAATAGAATTAAGGGTAATAGTAAAACTTGGGCTGGAGAGAGTTGCACGCCGTTAGTGATAAATTGAATAAATTCAGGTTGATTGGCTAGCAATTTAGCGATAAACTGTTGAATCACAGAAATAAAACTCCAAGCGATCGCACCACCAACTAAACCAAAAGCAATTCCTTGTAAAATAAACGGCAGGTAAATCCATGCAGAAGTTGCTCCTACCAGTTGCATAATTTCAATTTCTTGTCGTCGCGCCATGACAATCAGCCGAATTGTGGTTGTAGTCACTGCGATCGCTGTTAAGGTCAAAATAATCGTAATTGTTAAAGTAATCCATTTCAGCCCCCGATGCAGTTGGGCAATGCGTCTAACTGCTTCATCGATATATTCCACCGTCTCAACTCCCGGCAACTTAGCCAGTTGCGTTGCTAAACCTGGTACAACCTGAGAATTACGCGCTTTCACCTTCATCTCATCAACTAAAGGATTCTCACCTAGCTGCTGGGTAGCGCCCTCAATATCAGAGATTTTCATTTCCTTAACTAACTTAGTCCAAGCTTGCTCTTTGGTAATGCTCTCCATTGCCGCTACCTCTGGCATTTTGGCAATCAGTGGCTGAATATTTTCGGCGCGTACATCCGGTTCGAGATAAACTGATACTTCTAGCTGGCTACCGAACTGATAAAGGAGTTTTTCAACTTGCCAAGAGGTTTGCAAGCTTAAACCAAATAAAAACAGTAACACCGTAACAGTACTTACAGCCGCCCAATTCATCCAACCTCCCCGCAATAAACCCAGGAAAGTTTCTTTAAGTAGATAGTCTAGTTTCGTGAAAGACTTAAACATAATTCGTAATTAATAATTCGTAATTAATAATTCCCAATGCCCAATGCCCAATTCCCAACTTGATAGAATAAAAATAGTACGAATTTTCACCATCTAGCCATTGAGACTCATGCCCTCTGATATTGCTGTAGAGAAAAAAAAGTTAAAAAATCCACCTTTGGAGCTTCATTATTTAGGCGATCGCGTGCTGCGTCAATCTGCAAAACGGGTTTCTAAAGTAGATAACGAACTTCGCAAAATGGTGCGCGAAATGCTGCAAACTATGTATAGCAAAGATGGCATTGGTTTGGCTGCCCCGCAAGTGGGAATTCACAAACAACTAATTGTCATCGACCTGGAACCAGAGAATGCAGCTAATCCGCCTTTGGTGTTGATTAACCCCATCATTAAACAAGTCAGCCACGACATCTCTGTTGCCGAAGAAGGATGCTTGAGCATTCCCAACGTATATCTTGACGTAAAGCGTCCCGAAGTCGTGGAAATCGCCTATAAAGACGAATACGGTCGTCTTCGGACATTAAAGGCTAACGACCTTTTAGGACGCTGCATTCAGCACGAGATGGATCACCTCAACGGTGTAGTATTTGTAGACCGTGTAGAAAACTCCTTGACTTTAGCTCAGGAGCTATCTAAGAATGGCTTCTCGTATCAAGCGGTGAAACCAATAGTATAGGGGGCTAGTAGTGTATTTAACTCCAAAAAGCGGTTTATTTCTGGGTGGTTCTTGTGTAAGTGCGATCGCAGCTGTCGGTTCAATTTTTGAACTCAGTTACGGACGGCCGGATTTGGGTTTCCAAGCCACGGCAATTATCCTCGCATTGAGCATTCCACTCACCGGATTCTTTTTCTTTGCCGCAGTGAAGGATGCAAGGGCTAACATGAAGTAAGCATCAGGTACATAAAAAAGGTAAAAGGATGAAACAAAGGCAAAATTTATCCTTTTACCTTTTATTTTTATTCTGGATTTTCCACTGCCCCTAAAGCTTTCAGCGTTACTAACTGGGCTGTGGTTAACCCCGTTACCCTCGTGATATTCATTTCTTCGTAGGGTCTTCGTGATCGCAGTGTTTTTATGCACAAGGTTCCAAAAGTTCTCACGAGAAATAGCTTTACCATTCAGAAATTTACGAACCGTATCTTCCCCAACTTTTGCATTATTTGGTAAATCTTTTACTAAGTCTTGCCAGCGTGCATAACGCTGTTTATAGGAAGATTTAACTTGTTGTACGCACTCTTGGCGCAGTCGATAAGACCGTTGAGACATAGGTGGCGCTCAAAAAGTTACTTAAACTATAAGTCATTTCTTTAAGTCTAAGTCAGTGATACATCAGTGACAACTTCAAGATTTTTTCGTGCCAAAATCGGGACTAGTCAGGGTTATTTTAGGAAGGCATTTAGTTTCATAAATTTATAGAGGCAATATATCCAACTCGCTTTCTACCTCAAGAGGGAATATGAGACGCTTACGTAGTATATTACCACCATTTGTAATTATAAGCACAATTACTAACTTTGCTCATTTGACTATTCGTGTAAATGAGTATTTAAACCCACATATACAACAAATAAGACCACCATTAGTATGTCAGGTTTTAACATAAACCAAGTAGGACAAAAGTGTTGTCTTCATAGCCAGTCAAGTGCTTAATTGCTGCTATAACCAAAACAAAGACTGGCTTTTTTCATTTGGACATAACTTCATTCGTAAGGGCTGAATATCAAGCGATCGCTTCTAAAATAGAAGAATGCTGTTAACTCCCACTCAACTACTGCGACTATCTCAAGGACAACTCAACTTACTAGAAGCTTGTCCGCGTAAATTTCAACATACTTATTTAGAAAAACTCAATTCGCCCTCAAATCCAGAACAAGAAGAACGGCAAACTTTGGGTAGCCGTTTTCACTTGCTTATGCAGCAGCAAGAAATGGGTTTGCCAATTGATAGTTTTCTGCAAGCAGATGCTAAACTGCAAAGCTGGATGCTAGCTTTTGCCGATGCAGCCCCAGAAATTTTAACGGCTGCATCTGATAATCAAGCTTTCCGTGAGAGTGAACACTACCGAACTCTACAAGTTCAGGATTATTTGCTGACGGTTGTCTATGATTTATTGATTGCAGATAACCAACAAGCGCAAATTCTCGACTGGAAAACTTATCCGAAACCACCCAATAAACGCAAGTTAGAGTCAAACTGGCAAACACGGCTTTATCTGTATGTTTTGGCGGAAACTAGCGACTATTTGCCAGAAAATATTTCTATGACTTACTGGTTTGTCCAATCTGAGGGTAAACCGCAAAATATTAAATTTAATTACAATACTGCTCAACACGCACAAATAGCAAAGAAACTTAATCAACTGTTAAGTAAGTTAACTAATTGGCTGGAAGATTACCAAAATAACCAGCAGTTTCCTCAAGTTGTGGAGGGTAGTAAAACTTGCGATTATTGTCAGTTTGCTAAAAGGTGCGATCGCATACAAGTTCCTGAAGAAGCAGTAAAAGACTCATTGCCAAATTTTGACAGCATTCAAGAAGTCTCACTCAACCGTATATCTTAAAGGATGTTTGTCAAGTCCAATGAATCTCAAACAACTGAGGATCAATCCCCGATTTAATCATGCCAGAACAACAGCAGTGGACTATAGCAGCAACCGAACAACCCCCGGAGTGGTTTATCCAAGCGGTGAGACAATATACACCCGCATCAAGTGGAATATATGCGGCACAATTATTGTGGAAAAGAGGAATTAAAGATAATCAACAATTAACAGCTTTTATTAACTACAAAGCTTATCAACCAGCGAGTCCCTTTGAGTTTGGGCAAGAAATGCACTTAGCGATCGCACGATTGCAACAAGCATATAACGCCAAAGAAAAAATTGCCATCTGGGGAGACTTTGATGCTGATGGGATTACCGCTACATCTGTACTTTGGGATGGATTAGGGCAATTTTTTACACAAATCACTCAGTTAATTTACTATATTCCCAATCGCCTGAAAGAATCTCACGGCCTCAATAATCAAGGGATTGATAATTTAGCAACCCAAGGTTGCAAATTAATTGTTACTTGCGATACTGGCAGCACCAATATTGAGGAAATTATCTACGCCAAACAGCTAGGCATAGATGTAATAGTTACAGACCATCATACTTTACCAACTGAACGCCCACCTGTCACAGCAATTATCAATCCCCGTTATTTTTCAAGGGAACATCAGCTATTTAATCTTTCTGGGGTGGCGGTAGCTTATAAGTTAGTCGAGGCATTACATCAAACTCTGCCTAATATTGCAAAATATCCCTTAGAAGATTTATTAGATTTAGTAGCAGTAGGATTAATTGCCGACTTGGTGCAGTTAACTGGAGATTGTCGTTATTTAGCACAGTTGGGAATTCAACGACTGCAAGCAGATTTTCAACAGCCGCCAGCAGCGCGTCGCCGTCCGGGGGTGGGGCGATTATTAGAATTGTGCCAGAAGAATGGCGATCGCCCCACAGATATTTCCTTTGGTTTGGGGCCAAGAATTAACGCCGTCAGTCGCATCCAAGGTGATGCCAGTTTTTGTGTTGAATTATTAACCAGTCGAGATGCCAAACGTTGTAACGAACTAGCCGAAGTCACAGAACTCGCAAACACCAGGCGCAAGTCTTTGCAAAAAGATGTGCAAGCACAAGTAGCACAAAAACTTACTCAATTAGACTTATCAACCACCAGCGTCATAGTCCTAGAAGATCCCCAGTGGCCTGCGGGTGTATTGGGCTTAGTTGCTGGACAGATAGCGCAAGAAACAGGCCGCCCGACTATTTTATTAAGTACAGAAGGGAGTGGGGAATCGGAACTTGTACTGAGCGAAGCCGAAGTAGTGGGGAGTGGAGAAGATTCTCCCCCTACTCCCTACTCCCTACTGCCTACTCCCCTTGCCCGTGGTTCCGCCCGTTCGGTGAATTCTGTCGATTTATACCAATTGGTAAAAGACCAAGCACATTTGTTACATCGCTTTGGTGGACATCCCTTTGCAGCAGGTTTGAGTTTATTGGTGGAAAATATTCCTTTATTTACAGCAGCGATTAATCAGCAGTTGCGGCAATCTTTAGGTAGCACAACCCTAACGCCAACCGTGCAAGCAGACTTGACGGTAACAGTTGCAGATTTGGGGAAAGAGTTGTTTTTGGAATTGAAAGTACTAGAACCTTGTGGAATGGGTAATCCTGTTCCGAAATTATTAATTCAAAACTGCCAGTTTGAGAATGCTTGGCATCGAAATCAGCAGGATTGGCAAGGGAAAAAAGTACAGTACATTAAAACTGAGTTTGACATTCGGGATGATTCCGGCAAAATTGCTTTTCCGGGCTTATGGTGGGGACACTACAAAGATGAATTACCCATAGGAAGGTGTGATTGTATAGCAGAATTAGACTACAACACCTTCAAAAAACGTTATGAAATTAGATTAATTGCCGTGCGTCCTTCTGTTAACTCAGGACTCAGCACTCGCAACGGGCTAAACGCCCTGCTACCGCTAACACCACTCATCTTAGACTTACGGAATCAAGAACACTCAAAAAAAGCTACAGCTAACGCAACTCAAGATTCACCACTAATTCTTGAAGATTGTCCCACGAGTTGGGAGAGTTTACGCTTATGGTTGCGGCGATGTCTAATGACAAGCCGCTTTGCCTCTACGCTTGACAATCAACAACAATTAGCGATCGCTTGGTCTAAACCCAATCACCAACCACCCAATCAAATTTGGCTGACTCTTGTCGGAATTGCCAAATATCTCAGTCGCACAAATCAACCAGTTACCCGCGTACAACTTTTAGAGAAAATTGGCATCAGCGACCAAACCTTAATTGTCGGAATCAAAGCTTTAAAAGCTTTAGGGTTCACAGTCAAACGAGAAGACAATTATTTGCAATTTGCTTGGCATCCAAGCGATCGCGCAGAAAACCTTGCTGATGCAGCAGTGGCAAGATTTTTAGCTGCTGTCCGAGAAGAACAATTTCAGCAACAGTATTTTGCCGAAGTGCCTTTGTCTACTATTGTGGCGATCGCAAACTCCGACAATTATATGGGTGCAACCCGTTAAAAATAAAAGCCTGTATTCATTACTGAATAAGGCTTTTGAGGTTTATTATTAAATTTGTACAGAGAACTTTAGTTCACTTACTGAATAACGAATCCTTCCGGTCTGATAGCATCTTCCAAATCAACCCCCATCAGGTTAGTCCCCTGGATGTTTGCATTTGTGAGATTTGTATTTTCCAAGTCTGCGCCCTGGAGGTTAGCCATTTGCAGGTTTGCTCCCAACAGGTTGGCTTTTTCTAGGTCAGCATCAAATAGGTTTGCTCCTAACAGGTTTGCTCCCAAAAGGTTTACCTTACCTAAATCTGCTCCTTGAAAGTTTGCGTTTTGTAAGTTTGTTTGCTGTAAGTTAGCCCTTTCTAAGTCTGCATTTTGTAAGTTAGCACCCTCTAAGTTTGCCGCTTGCAGGTTTGCGTCCTTGAGCATTGCTCTAGTTAGGTTACATCCAACACATTCATTGGTTTGTAATAAATGTCTAACATTTTCTGCTACAGACACTACTGGGGATACAACCGGAGGTATTACCGGGGAACTTACAGTTTCCATTGGTGATGTCACCGGAGATATTACCGGAGAACTTACAGTCTCCATTGGTGATGTCACTGGAGATATTGTTGGAGCTAGTTCAGACTCAGTAGGTATGGATGGTGTTAGTGTTAAAGCTTTAACGCTGGGCTGGTCAAAGAGCGAAAATCCTGCTACAAGTACCAGAAATACTGCTGTTACAATCCACCGAGTTAATTTTTTGAAATTTGATTGATTCATTAGTTCCTTCTTATCGTTAGTAGTAGTAGGCTTGCTTTTATAGGAGCCATTAATAATCTGCTTTATTCTCACTTTAGATAAATTGATTGATAAGATCAAATATTATTTTGATTCTAATTGATAAATTCAAGTGATTAAAAAATCTTTCTTTGTGGATGGGAAGCGATCGCGTGATTTTTTGGTTAGATCGGGGAATAGCACCCATCTGTGATGCCGATAGGGTTCGCACAGCGTCTCGTAGAGTAGCGTTAGTACAGCTTTGCGTAAATTTATGGCGAATTGAGGGTTGAATTTTAAACGCAAAGGAGCGCAAAGGTTAGCGCAAAGGTTTAATCAAGGCAGTTTTTTCTCTAATTAAAAAGCATTGCCAGACTAGGTAAAAGTCGATATGATTCACTTTTAATTAAGATAGAGAGTCCCAGGTAAATTAAGACAAATGGGAATATTTTTCGACCATAGCGAGTTAAAACGGGAGCCATGAGAGGATTACGAGTCAGGTTGTAAGAGAGTAAGCACCACACCCCAACCGTGAAGTAGCAAACACACAGAATTACACCCAAACTTGGAAGATTACTACTAGCAAACAACGGTACATAGATTCCAATGTTGTTTCCTCCATTGGCAACGGTGACAGCAGAAACGCGGTAGGTTTGAGGATCGCGGATGGTTGCTAATAGTGATTTTTTCTGGCGTTCAGATTTGACAGGAGAGGTTAAGTCAACTGACACCGCTTGTACTGTCTCTGCATCCTGTTCTCGGCTGATGAGATTACTAATACCAATGGCGACGGGAAGCAAACCTAGTAATCCAATCCAGGTGGTAGGAATCAGAAGACCGCCGAAGAAACCAGGAAGGCTAGCAAAAACTAACGCAGTGAATCCAAGAAATTCACCGATAACAATATGCTTAGGACGAAAACTGCGATTGACTTTTCCGAAGAAAGCTGTCAAGTATAAATTGTCATCAAAGGTAGTTGCAAAAGCAGCAGATATCCCAATAATTAATGTGCTAATTAACCAAGTCATAATTGTTACTCACGATAATTCAATGCTGTCTGTCCTTCTCTGCTTCTCGCTGTGAGCGCAGTTCAGGAGATTTTGTGACTGTTTTAACTAACGACAACCAATCAAGGTTCGCTAGTCATCAGCCAGTTCTCCAGTTTTTAGAGGCGATCGCCTCCAATCAAATTGGTAATTTTTTTCTCAGCAAGGTACCTTGGGAGCTCATGAGGTCAATATTATGGCTTGCAACCAAATAAGAGCAAATACTCTTGTTTTTCAAAATGATAAATAAAAGTGATTAATAACTTTACCCTCTGTTTTGGGCTTTCTATCTAATGTAAATATTCTCCCCAAAAAGTTGCTTGAGGTAAGGAAAGCGCAGAGTCTAGCAAGCCTTCATTAACTATATTTAACGACTCGCCAGTTTCGCTGAGGAGTTGATCATGCATACCAATTACGTCTTCTTTCCCCAGGAATTTAGGCAGATTCCGCAGGTTAGTCAGTAAAGGAGATAATATTTGTGACAAGGATTACTAAAAAACTGTACTACTAATCTTCTGGGCTTGTTATTTGAGTCAGTTGTTTCCAGGACTTACGCAAAAAAGTTCTGAAGTAGCGGTAATTCATGAATTACCGCTACGACAAATCAGGTTTTTGAGACAATTTTGCGTAAGTCCTAGTTTCTTCAATTCCAGAGATTGAGCCTATTCCTTAACCGAGAGTCACTTTAACAGGGGTATTTTATGGTGCAAACATCTATTCTGCCAAATCTGGGATCAATTGATCCGAGCTTAATTTTAATTGATGAAAAGCTTCCTGGTGGAGCGTATTGGCATTACGTTATCAAACGGGGAAACACTTTGCGCGTGACTGATTTGGAAGGATCTCAGGGTGTTTCCATGATTTGCTACAACGCAGATAACTCAATTGAGCGGCTGAACGTAGCAGATACCGCCAAAATTCAGTTTAACGCTTTCCTAAAAAAGGGTATGGTAATTTACTCTGATATGGGGCGTATTCTGTTTTCCATCACGGAGGATACCTGCGGTTATCACGATCTGATTTGTGGTTGTAGCAATGCTGCTAGCAACATTGCAAAATATGGCGAAGGACCTTACAACAAATATGGCGAAAGCGATTACAACAACTCCCGCAACAATTTTCTCAAAGCCTTGGGTAAGTGTGGTTTAACCAGAAAAGACCTAATGCCCAACCTCAATTTGTTTAGCCGGGTGGCAGTGCATCCCAATGGAGACTTGGAATATGTTGCAGGCAATGAGAAACCAGGCAGTTTTATTGATTTGCGGGCGGAAATGAATGTTTTGGTGATTATTTCAAACTGTCCCCATGTATTACACCCCGATACAGTGTATAAACCTAAGTCAATTCAGCTTACCGTTTGGAAATCTTCTGCACCTACACCAGACGATCTCTGCCGCACTGCAAACGAAGAAGTGATTCGTGGTTTCATTAACACTGATGCGTTGTTTGCTCAGGAGTAGTTGGGCTGTAATCTGTAACTTACAGCAGTTTGCATCTGAAAATAGAACAGGAATTTCATTATGGTCGCAACATTACCCATTGAACTCGATCCAGCAAAAGCAATTTACGATCGCCAATTGCCTGCCCGTCAACCCTGGTCTAGAGTAATCAAAAAAGGGCAAATTTTACGCATTATCGATCTATTAGGTAATCAAGCCGTTGATACCTTATTTTACAACGCTTACGATCCTTCAGAACGCTATAGCGTTCCTGATACCATTGTTCGTCAAGGCAATATTTTCATTACTACTGGCACTCAGCTGATTTCCAATGAAGGAAACGTGATGATGACCGTCACCCGTGATGATTGTGGCAAACATGATACACTTGGTGGAGCATGTAGTATGGAAAGCAACTCAGTGCGCTATGGGCTACATAAAAAGCATCTGCACGCTTGTGTAGAGAATTACTTGCTGGAACTGAGCAAGTACGAGATGAACAAACGCGATCTCGTCAGCAATGTGAATTTCTATATGAATGTTCCCGTTAGCGAAGACGGCACATTGGAAATCGTCGATGGTATTTCAGAAGCCGGGAAAATCATCGATTTACAGGCAGAGATGGATGTGATGGTATTAATTTCTAACTGTCCACAAATCAACAATCCTTGTAATGCTTATAATCCCACACCAATCCGGTTAATTGTTTGGGACGCAGTGTAAGGGGCAAAAGACGTGGTAGGGTGCAGTTGTTGATTGATTTAACGCTGATGTTCAACAAAGTTTTGATTGCCAATCGGGGTGAAATTGCTTGCCGGATTATTCGCACCCTCGATCGCCTCGGTATTGCCTCAGTTGCAGTCTACTCCGAAGCTGATGCCCACGCAGCCCATGTTGCTGCGGCTGGGGAAGCCGTCTGTGTTGGAGATGCTGCTGCCGCGCAAAGTTATCTTCGGATGGAGGCGATTTTAGCGGCGGCACAGACGACTGGTGCTGAGGCGATTCATCCCGGTTATGGTTTTTTGAGCGAGAATGTAGCGTTTGCTGAAGCTTGTGCGGAAGCAGGGATTGTATTTATTGGCCCCACACCCGATCAACTGCGGCGATTTGGGCTGAAACATGAAGCAAGAGCGATCGCACAAGCTGCTAAAGTCCCACTTCTCCCAGGTAGTTTGTTACTAGATAATTTCCAACAGGTGAAACAGGCAGCAGCAGAAATTGGCTATCCTGTAATGATCAAAAGTACAGCCGGCGGTGGCGGTATTGGAATGCAGTTGTGCCGGAGTGAAGACACTTTGCCCGACTTATTGGAAAATGTCCAACGGTTAAGTCGCAATAACTTTAGTCAGAGTGGAGTATTTTTAGAAAAATACATCGAACGGGCGCGACACATTGAAGTGCAAATCTTTGGTGATGGTGAGGGAAATGTCATTGCCCTCGGTGAACGCGATTGTTCAACGCAACGGCGCAATCAAAAAGTGATTGAAGAAGCCCCTGCACCAAATATTAGTGATGCTTTGCGGCAGCATTTGTATGAGTCTGCCATTAAACTCGGTCAAGGAATTCGCTATCAATCGGCTGGTACAGTTGAGTTTATCTATGATGTGGATCCCCAACAGTTCTATTTCCTTGAGGTGAATACCCGCCTACAGGTGGAACATGGGGTAACAGAAGCGATTACAGGCGTGGATTTAGTGGAGTGGATGGTACGTCAAGCGGCGGGAGAGTCGCTGGGGTTGGAATCCTACCAATATCAACAGCGAGGACATTCGATTCAGGTGCGGATTTATGCCGAAGATCCGAATAAAAATTTTCAGCCGAGTTCTGGTGAGTTAACTCAAGTGCAGTTTGCGGATGGGATTCGCTGTGATACCTGGATTGCCACTGGCACAAAAGTGTCGCCGTTTTACGATCCATTGTTGGCGAAGGTAATTGTGCATGGGGAATCAAGAGAAGATGCGATCGCTATTCTCCAAACTTCCCTTGCTCAATGTCGCATCGATGGCATTGAAACCAACCTGGAATACCTGCGCCAAATTGTTGCTGATTCGACGTTTAGCCAGGGCAATATTACCACAAAATTTACCAATAGCTTTACCTATCGCCCTAATACAATTGATGTGCTAGTTTCAGGTACGATGACCACCATTCAAGATTATCCTGGACGGGTGGGCTATTGGAATGTTGGTGTACCGCCTTCTGGCCCAATGGATTCTTTAGCGTTTCGGTTAGGGAACCGGATTTTAGGAAATTCAGAATCCGCAGCAGGATTAGAATGCACACTATCTGGCCCCGCTTTGCGCTTCAATTACGATACGGTAATTTGCCTTACGGGAGCGCAGATGAAAGCTACCCTAGATAAACAGCCCATTCCCTACTGGACGGCAGTTCCCGTAAAAGCAGGGAGTACCCTACAGTTGGGCAGTATTCAAGGCAATGGTTTCCGCACATATATTAATATACAAGGTGGATTTGATGTCCCCGATTATTTGGGCAGTAAAGCAACCTTTACCCTCGGTGGGTTTGGTGGACATGGCGGCAGAGCCTTACAAGTGGGCGATGTCCTTAAATTGCATCCCTCCACGTCCCAAAAATCACAGCCCATTTCCCCCGAATTGATTCCCACCTACTCAACTCATTGGGAAATTGGCGTTTTATATGGCCCTCATGGTGCGCCGGATTTCTTCACAGATGAAGATATCGAAACTTTTTTCAGTACTCATTGGGAAGTGCATTACAACTCCGCGCGAACTGGAATTCGGTTAATTGGGCCAAAACCAACTTGGGCACGACAAGATGGTGGTGAAGCCGGGTTACATCCTTCCAATATTCACGATAATGCTTATGCCGTTGGGACAGTTGATTTTACCGGAGATATGCCAATTATCCTGGGTTTGGATGGGCCAAGTTTAGGGGGTTTTGTCTGCCCTGCCACGATCGCAGAAGCAGAACTCTGGAAAATTGGGCAACTCAAACCGGGGAACACGATTCAGTTCCGTCGCCTCACCTTTGAACAAGCATTACAGCAAGAATTGCAGTCGGATCGGCAAATCCAAACGCTGGAAGTGGGGGAATCGATTCTTGTGATGGCTGACGGTTCTGAAAATCACGCGATTGTGGCAGAAATTCCCGCAACCGATGATCAAGTTGCCGTTATCTACCGTCAATCTAGTGATAAATACTTGCTGATTGAATACGGAGATTTGGTACTGGATTTGAAGTTGCGTTTCCGGGTGCATGAGTTAATGGCTCATTTGCAAAGTCGCCCCATTGATGGGATTTTGGAATTAACGCCGGGAATGCGATCGCTACAAATTCACTACGATAGCCGTGTCATTTCGCAATCAAATTTAGTTAATGCATTACAAAATATCGAATCTCATCTCCCAGATATTTCAAACCTAGAAGTGCCAACCCGTATTTTACATCTACCTTTGTCTTGGGATGATGAATCTACTCAACTAGCCATTCAAAAATATATGCAGTCGGTGCGAAAAGATGCACCGTGGTGTCCTAGCAATATTGAATTTATTCGGCGGATTAATGGACTGGGAAGCATTGCAGAAGTTAAAGAAATTGTCTTTAATGCCAGTTACTTGGTAATGGGCTTAGGTGATGTTTATCTCGGTGCGCCAGTGGCAGTTCCCCTAGATCCGCGTCATCGCCTCGTCACTACAAAATACAATCCCGCCCGTACCTGGACTCCTGAGAATGCAGTCGGCATTGGTGGCGCATATCTCTGCGTTTATGGGATGGAGGGACCAGGCGGTTATCAGTTTGTCGGACGTACTATACAAATGTGGAATCGCTATAAACAAACCGCAGATTTTCAAGATGGTAAACCCTGGCTGTTGCGATTCTTCGATCAGATTCGATTTTATCCAGTTTCTCATGAGGAACTAATGCGTCACCGAAAGGATTTTATTGAAGGCAAATTTAAACTGAAAGTTGAAGAAACCACATTTAAATTCCGCGACTATCAACAGTTTTTGCAAGAAATTACCCAAGAAACGACGATATGCCAAACCCGTCAGCGAATTGCTTTTCGAGAAGAACGCGATCGCTGGACAGCCACAACCGAAGATGAAAGTACCCTCGTCGCAGCCGATCTTCCACCAGCAAATGCAACCATTATTCCCGATGATTGCTACGCCCTAAGCGCCCCAACGACGGCAAACGTCTGGCAGGTGTTAATCAAAGCAGGCGATCGCATTACAGAAAACACAGGTGCGATCGTGTTGGAAGCCATGAAGCAGGAAATGACTCTGTTACCGGACGATCCAGGAACCGTGGTAGAAGTCCTCTGCGAACCAGGCCAACTTGTTACCGCCGGACAGATATTAGCGATCGTCCGAGGATCAGCATCATGACAGACTTGATCAGCCTAGATATTGCATCGCTGCTTACAGCTTATGGAACGGCTCAATTGCAACCAACGGATGTCATTGAGGAAATTTATCGCCGGATTGCTGCACGGGGAAACGATGCCGTCTGGATTCATTTATTACCACAAGCAGAGGCGATCGCTCAAGCTGAAGCGATCGCTGACAGGAATCTCAATGACTTACCTCTCTACGGCATCCCTTTTGCGGTGAAAGATAACATTGATGTGGCAAAAATGCCTACCACTGCTGCCTGTCCAGCCTACAGCTATATCCCTGAAAAAACGGCAACAGTAGTTGATCGCTTACTCCAAGCTGGGGCGATTTTAATCGGTAAAACCAATCTCGATCAGTTTGCCACAGGATTAGTGGGAGTGCGATCGCCTTATGGAGCCTGTAGCAGTGTTTTCCATGACGATTATATTTCCGGTGGCTCTAGTTCTGGTTCTGCCGTGGCAGTCGCGGCGGGGCTGGTAAGTTTTTCACTAGGCACTGATACAGCCGGTTCTGGGCGAGTTCCAGCCGCATTTAACAACATTGTCGGACTCAAGCCTACCAGGGGTGTATTAAGTACGTCTGGCGTAGTGGCTGCCTGTCGTTCGCTCGATTGCGTTTCCATTTTCACATTGAATTGCCAAGATGCTGCGATCGTCTGGCAAGTTTCCGGTGGCTTTGATCCTACTGATAGTTATTCACGCCAAATTCCACCACAAACCGCAGCAATTCCATCATCATTTTCCTTTGGAGTCCCCAACGCAGATCAATTGCAGTTCTTCGGTGATGCAGCCGCAGCAGATTTGTATGAGCAAGGATTACAGAGATTAAAGGCGATCGGCGGGAATCTTGTAGAAATCGATTTTCAGCCCTTCCACCAAGCTGCTAATTTGCTCTATTCCGGTGCTTGGGTGGCAGAACGGCTAGCAGCTATTCAATCTTTCTTTGAAACTCAAGCTGATGCCATTCATCCCGTTGTCCGCCAAATCATTAGTAATGGTTTGCGCTACACAGCAGTAGATACTTTCAAGAGCTTTTACGCTTTAGAAGCACTCAAACAACAAGCTGCACAACAGTGGGAAAAAGTCAATATTTTGGCATTACCTACCACGGGGACTATCTATACCAAAGCGGAAGTAGAAGCTGATGCGATCGCTCTCAACACCAACCTGGGCTACTACACCAACTTTGTCAACCTAATGGACTTGTGTGCGATCGCTCTTCCCTCTGGCTTCCGTGCTAATGGTTTGCCATCTGGCATTACTTTAATCGGGCAAAGCTTTCAAGACGCAGACCTGTGTAAATTAGGTATCCGCTATCACCATCAGATGGGCGTTACTTATGGCAAAACAACTTCTATAAGGATTTTCCCATGACAATTGTATCTATTAATATGATTACTATTGCCGTTGTTGGCGCTCATCTCACCGGGCAGCCCTTAAACTATCAACTGCAAGAACGCCATGCCACCTTACTAAAAACCTGCAAAACTGCCCCCGCCTATCGCTTTTATGCCCTTGCCCATACCCAACCAGCCAAACCTGGATTAATAAAAGTTCTTGATGATTCTGGCGTAGGTATTGAAGTAGAAGTTTGGCAACTGAGTGCAGAAGGCTTTGGTACTTTTGTCGCCGCAGTCCCGCCACCCCTGGTTATTGGAACCTTAGACCTGGAAGACGGTTCTTCGGTTAAAGGATTTTTGTGTGAATCCTATGCGATTACCGACGCACAAAACATTTCTCAGTATGGTGGCTGGCGTAGTTATCTTGCTAGCTTATCAAGTTGAGATGCTCACCTACTTGTGTCAATACTGCGATCGCAAGTTATTACTATACTTTGCGACTTCTAAAACAACCTTTAAGATTGATGACTCCATTACTAACAAACCTTTTTAGCTGCTAGGTGTACTTAGTACTTTTGAATTAGTTCCAAAATAGAGGTCGCTCAATCGTTTCAAAGAAACATCGATCTGCGATTCTGAATTCCGCAAGTAGGGATGGATTGTAAGGAGTTCAATAAAAAGGCGGGTTTCTAGTGAAGACAAAATCTGCTCAAGCAAAGTCAGGTAATTTTCGGCAGTATAGTCCCAAGTCTAATATTGTTGCCTAGAACCCTGGATTGTGGGGAGTTAGAGGGGGACAAAAAAGTATTCCAAAATAATTTTGGAAAAATAGTTGACATGAAGAGATGTGTTCGGTATATTGAATAAGTGCCTGAAGCGAAGCGTTGAAAAGCGACGCTTTAAGGGATACCGAACCTTGAAAACATTATAGTTTGAA
>NZ_JBALDM010000035.1:0-25715 GCF_036917435.1 Nostoc sp. | reverse complement strand
AATTGGGAATTGGGAATTGGGAATTGGGAATTGGGAATTGGGAATTGGGAATTGGGAATTGGGAATTGGGAATTGGGAATTGGGAATTGGGAATGGGGCATGGGGCAGATTAGGGAGACAAGGAAAAGAAATTACGCCCAATGTTCAATACTTCTCTACGAGAGGCTGCGCCAATGAGTTCTCTATGAGACGTTGCGTAAACGCTCAGTACAAGTGCCCAATTCTCAATGCCCAATGCCCAATGCCCAATTCCCCACTATATATATTTGCGTCCTCGCCACTCGCGTGGCTTGTGGAACGCAGATAAGAAGATTCGCAGCACAGCTAGGGGATCAGCTAAAGGGGAAAGCCAGAATAGCCAGCCGCCTTTAGCACTTTTGCGATCGTAAGAAGGTGCGATCGCAATTAGCATTGCAAAGCGAATCACCACCAAGAATAAATTCAGTCCCAGCACAAGAAGTAGGGGAATGGGTAGAGACGCGATTAATCGCGTCTGTAGCAAGTACGAGAGTGGGGGAGAAATCAATAAAAAAGTGAGGAGAATTAAAAGGGGTAAACCTTGAACAGATGTAAGTAGCCATAAATCTCCCCACAACTGCGATCGAGAAGTTGCATCTTTAAGATCGAGACTCCGCCCCCATTCCTTCCACGTCTCCATCGCCCCTTCATACATCCTTACTTTCAGTACCTTTGCACCATCTAAAAAGCCTACTTTATACCCTTGAGCAGCAATATTTCGTGCCAATGTGACATCATCACAAAAAGAACCACTCGCACTGCTATAGCCACCCACAGCAGCTAAAACGGAGCGGCGACACAGAAAACACTGCCCATTTGCCATCACCCGTTCAGGCTGCTCTGCATTGATCCCAGCAGGGTCAAATCGGTAAAGCAGAGTCATCAACAAAGCTGGTTGTAGCCAGCACTCCCCTGGATATTTGAGGATAAACTGAGGTGAAAGGGAAACCAAGTCATAGCCTTGTGCTTCGGCTATCTTCACCAAACCCGCAATTAAGCCAGGATGGGGTTGAATATCAGCATCTAGCCCTAAAAACCACTGACTACCCTCAGAACTATATAGAAAACCGTTATGCAACGCCCAAGGCCGCCCCACCCAACCAGAGGGTAAAGGATCATCCGTCATCACCCGAAAACGCGGATCTTTTTGCTGTGTCGCTTTTACTAAGTCTGGTGTACCATCACTAGAGTTGCTGTCTACAACAATAACTTCCCGAACTTCGTAGCTTTGCTGACTTAAACCAGCTAACAGAGGGCTAATACGAAGCGCCTCGTTCAAGGTGGGAACGACAACACTAACCTTACCCAAAAGCTCCGGTGTTGGCTGTTGCGGTTCTATTGCTGGCAGCCGTCTTGGCCCCTTTAGCAGACGCGAAAATAGAATCGCCGTTGCTGGTACTTGGATAAGTAGGAATAAAAGGGATATGGCACTTTCTAATATTAAAACGTTGTCTACTGTTGTCAAAATACTTATGAATTAAAATTGCGACTATACAAATTAAATGGACATTGAGAATAGGGCATTGGGCATTGGGTATGGGTTATTCCCTAGTCTTCAATCCTAGTCCCCAGTCCCCAATCCCTAGTCCCCTATTTATAGGCTATTTCAAGGCAACTTCAACCTTTGCTACTGATACTTCTTTGCTTACTGGTTCAATAGCAACTTGAGTAGCTGTGGTTGAACTCCTTAACCACAGTGCCAGGGCGGGAACCACACCAAGCAATAAGCCGAGCAATACAGGGATGGAGAATCCAGCAGCTAAACTTAGTCCGGCGGCGAAGGCAAAGTTTGTTAAATAAACGACTAAGGGGAGATTGAGTTGCGATCGCTCTAATTTAATCGATGTATTTCTCCACAACAACCCTGCCACACTCATAAACAGGGCGCTAGTGCCAAACCAACCTGCATAATTCTGGTAAGGTGTGCCAAAGAAAGCTCCTGGTTGTTCCCAATACCAGAAAGGCAGAGAAGTTTGACTCATAGCTGGCTCAAGGGCAAAATCCCAACAAGTGAAGAGTAAAGCACCAACGGCTATAGCCGCAATATGGCGACCCCAACTGGGTTTTTGAGCCACTTTTAAACCAGTTCTCGCAATTAAATAAGACGATAGCCCAACATAAAACCAAGATAAAGGAATTGTAAAAGGAACTAGCCCCGCAATCTTATAACCCAAACCACTCAAGTAGCTATAATCACCAAATGGGAAACCTGTACTGGTTCCCAGTAGTTCACTTCCCAAAGAGATAAACATAGCTGGCAGCATAAATGCTAGCCAAGTTCCCAATCCCAATGTCCGGTAGGCATAAATAGAGACAGCTATTGTCCCCAAGATGATATCAACTACACCGCCGCCTGCCATACTTAACTGTATGGCAGTTTCTCCAACCTGCGATAAATTGAAAATTATGTCGGCATTAGGTATGACCAGTAGCATCCCTACTAGTCCGAAGGCTTTTGATACGATATGACCAATCAGGCATACGCGCTCAACGATAACAAGTTGTTTCATGATAATTCCTTAACAAGATGTGACACGCGGCTACTCGGCTGCTAACAGTTTACAAATGTTTAACAACATATTTAAATACTTTGTGCCGCAATTCTCTACAAACTTGTTTGGCTTTCTTAGTTAAGAGCATAACAGCCTATTGATTGAAGCTATAAGAAATATGATGATAAACCTACTAGTCTAAGCTATACACTCGAAATCTACATAATCTCATCTGTAAAACTTCTGCTTTTTTGTCCCACTGATACCCGTGTGCTGAATAACTCGTTTCATTCAAGGATCTCTTTGAGGGAGGATAACTATCATAGATTAACTAAGTCGGAAAGTAAAATAAAGTCTTTAGCTAACTCCGACAAAAACCCTACATCTCAAACGTTTGCACAGCTTTATATTCGCGTAGCAGGCGATCGCCTGAGAAGAAAAAAATCCCTTTGGTAAGTATGAAGAATGATACATTTACCCCAGCAAATCACACCAGGGACTACGAAGTATACCGTAATCTAGAAGTTGTCAATGAATAACTTCTAACTCAATGACCAAGAGACGGCAATTTTTCAAAGGGGTGGCAGCAGTTTCTAGCTTATCTTTAGCTGGTTGTGGCTGGAGGCTGGCTGAAGTTCGTGCTAATTCTAATACTTCTAGTCAGCGTGACCAGCTTTATATCTTTACCTGGACACAATATACTGACAACCAATTACTGAAAACCTTTAGCACCCAAACTGGCATGAAAGTGCTAGCAGATGTATATGATTCAAATGATGTCATGCTGGCTAAGTTGCAAGCTGGAGGCGGTGGCACTTACAGCATCATCTATCCATCTGATTACATGGTGCAGAAGATGGTGAACAAAGGTTTGTTAGCAGAAATAAATCACGATCGCTTAATCGGTTTAGAGAATTTATTCCCCCGGTTTCAGAATCCTGGTTATGACCTCAATAACCGATATAGCATCCCTTTTAACTGGGGGACAACAGGTTTACTTTACAATTCCGAAAAAATCAAAGATGCACCACAAGACTGGGATTACCTTTGGCAGAACCAAAAGCAACTTAATCAACGGATGACCTTGCTTAATGATGTTCGAGAAGTCATGGGTGCAACGTTACGGATGCTAGGTTATTCTTACAACTCGAAAAATGAACAAGAAATCAAACAAGCCTATGAAAAGTTGAAAGTGCTAAAACCTGCGATCGCACGTTTTGACACCGACGCTTGGCAAAATCAAATTCTGGCAGGAGATTTACTATTAGCAATGTGCTATTCAGCAGATGCGGTGAGAATATCTCAAGAAAATCCTAAACTAAAATATGTAATTCCTCGCAGTGGTTCTTCATTATGGACAGATACTATTGTAATTCCTAAAACAGCCCCAAATTTAGCAGGAGCTTATGCTTGGATTAACATGATTCTACAACCAGAATTAGCAGCCCAAATCAGTCAACGCCTGAGTATTTCTACACCTAATAGGGCTGGATTTGAGCAATTGCCAAAAATAATTCAAAACAATGGTAATTTATTTCCCTCAGAGTCGCTTTTAGCAAATTGTGAACGGGTTACTCCTGTCGGAGATTTTGAAGAGGTTTACGATCGCTACTGGACTGAATTAACTAGCAGTTAGGAGAGACGCGATTAATCGCGTCTGTACAGGAGTTAGGAGTTATAAGTGATGAATATTGATAAAGATGGAATTTCGCAAATAGAAAAATTAAATCCCCTACCAGTAAATTGGCTGCAACCTTTGATATTACTTGCGCCATCGGGTATTTGGTTATTACTTTTATTGGTGCTGCCAACTTTGATAATTTTCGAGTTGAGTTTAGTTGCAGATATCCGGCCTGGAGATTTGGTTAATCCTAACGGATTTCAAAACTATATCCGAATATTCGATCCGCTTTATGTGCAAGTAATTGTGCGATCGCTATTTTTCGCATTTGGTACCACCATAATTTGTTTAATTTTGGGCTTTCCCGTTGCCTATTGGATTGCTCAGATAGCGCCGCAACGTTGGCGGAATTTGCTGCTATTAGCGTTTGTCTTGCCTTTGTGGACTTCCTCATTACTTCGCTCTTATGCTTGGATTACAATTCTTCGTCCTACTGGTTTATTGAACAGTTTACTCAGCACTTTCGGTTTGCCTACTTTGCAATTACTCAATCAGAGTGAAGCTGTATTTATTGGCATGAGTTATAGCTTGTTACCCTATATGGTTTTGATTTTATATGCTTCTCTCGAAAAGCTAGACAAGCGATTGCTAGAAGCAGCGGCGGATTTAGGCGCAAATCCGGTAGAAACTTTTTTCCAAGTAACCGTACCACAAATTTTGCCTGGAATTACGGCTGCTTCCATGCTTGTATTTATCACAGGCTTGGGGGATTTTGTCGATCCAGAATTACTCGGTGGTGCTTCTAGTATGACGGCAGCGCGGTTAGTTTATAATCAATTTCTTGGAGCAACCCAAAATTGGGGATTTGGTTCAGCTTTAAGTATGACGTTAATTTTGCTTGTTAGTATTGCGATCGCGCTTTTGATTAAGTTTGGCGAACCTGAACCCAAACGCTAAACTTTTCTTCACTCATTTATAATAAGGGCATCAAACGCCAGCGAGACAACGGTTATGCTCTCACCCGATCTCAAAAATGCGTTACCAACTACTGATGAACTTCCCTGTTCAGACGATACACCAGTGGATAACGAAGATCAAAACTTTTTGCCCAACATTTTACTCTTCTTACTCAACTCTATTTGGTCAAATCGCCTAAATTGGTACTTCGGAGTATATATGGGAGTGTATCACACCACGGGAGTAAATCCCAGAGTAGCTGTAGTGCCAGATGCTTTTTTAAGTGTGGGAGTAGAGCGCAAAAAGGGAGGTAAATCACGCAAAAGTTACGCGGTTTGGGAAGAAAATGACATAGTTCCAATATTCACTTTAGAAATGGTATCCCACACCCCCGGAGGTGAATATGAAGAGAAGCTAGATATATACAGAAAACTGGGTGTATTATACTACGTAATTTATAACCCTGAATTTTGGCGACGCGACCAACATCAACCCTTTGAAGTGTATAAGTTGATAGATGGAAATTACCAACTACAAATAGGTGAACCTTATTTGATGCCAGAGGTAGGGTTAGGTATTGGGCGACACCAAGCTGTAATTGCCGGGATACAACAGGAATTTTTATGTTGGTATGATGAGCTAGGGAATCGCTATTTAACAGATGGAGAACAGGCACAACACGAGCGACAAAGGGCTGAACAAGAACGACAAAGAGCTGAACAGTTAGCGCAGTATCTACGTTCTTTAGGTGTAGATCCAAATAATCTACCTGGTAATTAAGGCGATCGCGTCCGTTAATACACTTTATCGGTACACCATGCCTCTCTCCCTACTGTCGCATCACTTAACTTAAACTCCCACAGATAACTTACCGATTGTAAACAACTAAAAATAATCTTAATTTTAATAATTTTTCACCATCAGTAAATGATTTGAATCATCTGTATTACTGTTCATTAGACCCTTAATTGTAGACAGAAACTCATTTTCTAAATAAGGCTTGGTTAAATAAGCCTTTGCGCCCAATTCTTGGGCAAGTTGGCGATGTTTTTCAGAACTGCGAGAAGTAAGAATAACTACAGGAATTCTTGTTAAATTGGGATATTGACGGAAATTGCCCAACAACTCAAAACCATTCATTCGTGGCATCTCTAAATCAGAGACGACGACTTGAATTTCTGGATGTAACTGCAACTTTTCTAGAGCTTCTACACCATTTTGAGCTTGTATTACTTGATAGCCAGATTTTTGTAGAGTGAGAGAGATAGTTTGGCGCAGACTAATTGCGTCATCTACTACTAAAACAACTTTTGGTGATTTATTATCTGACTCTTGAGAATAACTGGGTTCGGTTTCTATAGTTGTTGTAGAAGTAGATCCAGAAAGTAATGGTGTAGATGCAAAAGTGTCTCCCGATATCGCCAAGGCTTTTTGATTTGAGGGAGAAACTATTGGTAGCGCCATGATATCAAGTGTTGTCTGTTGGAGCCTATTAGACTCTAGTAGAACAGAAGCATCAATCACTAAGATAAGATTGCCATTAGCTAAACTACTACAACCATAAATATATTTTGGCTGTGCGATCGCATTTCCTAGAGGTCTGATTACCAGTTCTTGCTCACCAATTATTTGGTCAACCTCCAAAGCAAACATTCCCTGACTTCGTTTTAACAAAAGCACCGGATTTGTCACTACGGTAGAGTCTTCAGTGGTATATGCAGTATCAGTATTCAAGAATGGATCATTATAATCAATTAATTTTGACAGTTGGCGGAGGCTAACCATAATCTCATCACTGTCTGTATTCCAATGCAAGACTTTTTGACCTTCAATTTCTTTGATCTGCTGCTCGGAGGGAATCAAGATTTTTTCGATGCTGTCTAAAAGGAGGGCATAAACAACACCTTTGGCTTGAACCAGCATTAATTTTTCTGTAGTCATAGAAAAAGGAATTTTGAGTATGAATATTGTTCCGTGGTTTAGTGAGGATTGTACTGAAATTGAGCCATTAAGTGCATTCATCTGAGTTCGTACAATATCTAACCCCATACCGCGCCCAGAGATTTCAGTCACCTTATTAGCAGTAGAAAATCCAGGTGAAAATATCATGTCTAAAAGTTCAGCTTCAGCTAGATTAGAAGCATAAACTTTAGTTTTTTCTTGAGTTTGTATGGGATATAATTCAGTAGCTTTTCTGCGAATTCTCTCTAAATTTAATCCCTGACCATCATCCCGAACTTCGATAACAGTTTGGCTACTCTGATGATAGGCGCGGATTTCGATTAACCCTTGTTCTGGTTTACCAAGCTCCCGGCGAACTTGCGGAGCTTCAATACCGTGGTCAAAAGCATTACGGACTAAATGTAATAAGGGATCGTAGAGCTTTTCTGCGATCGCTTTATCTACTAGTACCTCAGTACCAGTAAGCTTCAATTCTACGAGTTTGGCATAAATATTCCCAAATTTATTAACCATCTGGGGGAAACGATTTAGGATATTGCCCAAAGGCAACATTCGTGCTTCTACTAAGCTATCTATAATATTGAGAGTTAAATTCTCCTGTTTGTCACTAATTTGAGCAGCTTGTGTCACAAGCAACTCAAGAGATTCTGTGGTTTCTTGTAATTGCAGTGTCTCTTCTATTGCCTCATGCAATGTCGTATGGAATTCTGTATATACATCCATTTCTAAAGAGTCAAATTTCACTGCAAAATTTTGCATTTCTTGTGAGTAAATATTGGGCATTTGTAATGGTAAATCACATAATTCATTTAAAGTTGTTTGGTGTCTAGTAATTTGCCGGATTAATTGATCGATGATTTCTTTAACTTGTTCATCTTGCAAACCACGCCGTTTTTGGTAAATCAGCAATTCTCCAGCTAGATAATTGAGGTGTTGTAGCCTTTCTGTATCTACTCGAATAAATGAAGGTTGGCGAAAGTTTTTGGTTTGAACATACTGTGATTTATCTTCTATTTCTTTATTGATTTGTGTAGCGAAATCAGGCATGACTTCAATAGCTGTTTCAGGAACATCTATAGCTACCTGCTCATTAAAAGTTAATGAATCAAGCTTTTCTGAAGAATCATCAGTCGGGGTAGTCACCACTTGCTCTGTAACGGTTTCACTAGTTTCTTCACCCCATATTGTCTCTAGTAGATTATCATTAATTTGAGAAGATACAGATTTGGGTATTTCTTTAATAACTAACAGTGATTGTAACTTGGGGCTATCAAGCCAATTTATCTCTTGGCTAGTAACTGGGGGATAATTTTTATATTCTTGTGCTAATGCATGAATTCGATTTTGTAATATTTTAATTGCCGAAAGATAGCTTTCAGTTTTGTTAACAGAATATTGAAATTTTGTTACGGCAAATAAGATGATTAATACGATCCCATTCCGATAAATATAAAGACTTTTACTATCTTTCTCATCTTGGATAAAATCAAGAAAATTTTTCAGCCAATTTTCGATATAATCAAGTAAATTATCTCTTCCTAAGCTAGGAACCAATAAAGTTAAATTAAGGTCTGTGTCTGGTATTAGTATCTCGTGATTAAACCAGCCAAAAATGTAGCGAATTACTTTTAAATAAAATTTAGCAGTTATTGGCTTTACAGATTCGTTTTTATTATTATCAGATGTAGTGAGAAACTGGTAAAATTGTTCTTCGTTGAATGTATCAATAGATGAATTATTTTGCAATTCTCCAGAGGAGTCTTTCTTTGCCACTATCGTAAGTTTTCGCAAAGCTGGAGAACTTTCTCCGCCAGATGTGCGATCGCCTTCTAATACCAATTTTTGTGCTTGTTGTAAATCTGCAAGAGCAATTTCTGCGATTTGCTGCACCTGAGTGGGATTTACTTGGAGTGCTGACAGAATTGTTTGGGAAATTTCTCCTAATCCAGGTAAATTTAGAGATTCTGCTAAACCGAGAAAAACTTCAGCTTGAGAGTGTAAAAACTCGATAAATTCGTCACTACTTGGTGGATTGTTAACAGCTTCAGCAATACTGTTTAGACGTTGCTCTACTCCCACTTCAAAAACTGACTGGACAATATCAAATCCCAATTCTTCAGAAGTCGGAATATGAGCCTCATCACCAAATGCATCACCCAGCTTTTCTTGTAATTGTGCAAACACTGAACTTGCTCGATGGAGTAGTTCTTCATCATTAACAGTGCTGCCTATTAGCTGGGTATTTAATGCTATACTAAGACACTCATAAGCCTGTATCAAAAGTGTTTGTAATTCAGCATCAACTACCACTTTGGGATTATACAGAGCCTTAAAAACGTCTTCTAAAAAATGGGCTATCATCTTAATTACTTCTAGCCCAACATTAGCAGCGCCACCTTTAAGTGTATGAGTAGCCCGCATTAAGTTATGAACTTTGCCAATGCTATAACCTTCTGATAAGGTAAATATTTCTTGTTCAATAATTTGAACTAATTCTGGTGCTTCAGCCAGAAAGTAGATGTATCCTTGTTCACGAATTTCGCTATCTGTAATCATATTTTAGATTTTAAATTTTGGATTTTGGATTTGTTACGTAAAGTTTTGATTGATGCGACTGTCATTGCCAGAATTTCGGTGTTTTCTGACATCAAGTTGCTTACTTTTTCTAAAGGTAATAAACCAACCTCAACAATAAGTTCCATCCAATAAAGACTTTCATCGGCTTCTTCCTCTACCAAGCTGAGTTTAGCAATGACATCGGCAGTTGAGTTACCACGGCAAGCTGACCGATAATTAGCTCCCACAGATGTTGCCGAACGGATTAGCTGCTTGCCAATTACCTCTGCCGTTCGGCTCTGTGGACTGGCTCTCTACTAAGCGGATTACTCGCAATGCTAACTGCTTTGTTCTCCGCTTAAAATCTTCCTCATTCATAATCCAAAATCTAAAATCTAAAATTCATTTGACTTTAAACTTACTAGCAGTTGTTAATAAATCTTGCGCCATGCCTGATAAGTCTTGAAACACAGTAGCAATTTCTTGAGATTCGGCAAAAGTCTTATTAGCAATTTCTGCTACATCTTGCATTGATTTTGTAACTGTTACAGATTGCGTCATTTGTTTTTGAGTTGCTGCGGTAATCCGCTCGATTAGTTGACTAATTTCGGCAGTTGCAGAAACGATCGCATTCAAGTTTTGGCGAGTGTCATTGACAAGATTTGTGCCTTCTACCACCTGCTGAATACCAGTTTCCATTGCTACTGCAACTTCCCCGGTTTCTGCTTGAATTTCCTGAACTAATTTTTCTATTTCGATGGTGGCTGCTGCTGACTGGCGAGATAAAGAACGGACTTCATCAGCTACAACTGCAAAGCCTTTGCCATATTCACCAGCACGGGTGGCTTCAATGGCTGCATTTAGAGCTAGTACGTTTGTCTGTGTAGCAAAATTACCAATCAAATTCACTACTTTAGAGATTTTTTGCGAAGATTCACTGAGGCGTTTAATCTTTTTGCTGGTTTGAGCAACGGTTTCACGAATTCCTTGGATTGCCTTTACTGTTAAGTTCATCGCAGTATCGCCAGACTCTACTGTTTCATTGGCTTGTTGAACTGCTAGTTGCACTAACTCGGCATTCGCCACCACAGCTTGAGTAGAGTCCACCATCTGTTGAATTTTACCTAATGCTGCGGTAATTTCCTCAGATTGTTGTTGCGCCAGATTATTCAGTCCTGCTAGTGAAGCCTCGCTATTGCTAGAAGTTTGAGCAACTTGTTGAGCAGCTCCCTGTACCTGAAGAACGATTTGCCGCAGTGCTTGCAGGGTATTATTGTAAGCATCGGCGATCGTACCTAGTTCGTCTTCTGTAATGGGCGCGCGTACAGTTAAGTCGCCGTTGAGGGCAGGTCTAAGGGCTGTTAGCAGTTGAATAGATCGTTGTTGTAGTAACTCCTTGGCTGCCTTTTCTCGTGTTGCTGCTTCTGCTAATTTGGCTGACTGCCCTTGTACTTGTTGCAAATATTCCGTCTGTTGTAATGCTAGTCCTAATTGATTACCAATGCGTGATAGCAAGGTGACTTCCGATTCTTCCCAATCACGAGTTCCAGAATTTTGATAACCTGCCAGCAATCCCCACAATTGTTCCCCAGCAAATACAGGAACAATTACATAAGCTTTGACTTCAAATTGCTCTAAAATTTCCAGATGGCAAGGAGAATGACCTACCTGATAGATGTCATTCACAACAAAGTTTTCAGCCTGGGCATATCGACCTCCCTGAGTTTCTTGCAAGTGAGTATCTTCCCAGACAGTTTTGACATCGGGGCCTACCACTTTTACCCAAGTATGACCTACTGATTCTGCGACAAATTGGCCAGTCCAATCAGGGTTGAACCGATAAATGGCAACGCGATCGCATCGCAATAATTGCCGTACTTCTTGAGTGGTTGTTTTGAAGATTTCTTCTACATCTAAAGATTGGCGGATGCGGTTACTAATCTTGGTGATAGCTTTCTCTTGTTCCGCTATCTGAACTAGTTTGTCAGATTTCAACCGCACTAATTCCAAATAATCTATCTGTGATTTAGCTAGGCTAAATTGCAAGCTAGTCTGCACCAAAAAGTTCACTTCCCACGTTTCCCACATCCGGGGGCTAGAATTTTGATAAGCTGCCAGCAAACCCCACAATTTATCCCCGAAGAATATAGGAACAATTATGTAAGCTTTGGCTTCAAACTGCTCTAAAATCTCAATATGGCAGGGAGCAAGTCCTACTTCATGGATATCATTAACGACAAAGTTTTCACCTCTGACATACCTACCTCCCTTAGTATCTTGCAAATATGTATCGTCCAAAATGGTTTTAATATCAGGGCCTACCAGTTTTGTCCAAGCATTACCCACAGACTCAGACACAAATTCGCCACCCCAGTCAGGGTTAAAGCGATAGACGGCGACGCGATCGCATTTTAGTGATTGACGGACTTCTTGAGTGGTTGTTTTGAAGACGCTATCTACATCTAAAGATTGGCGGATGCGGTTGACTATCTTAGTGAAAGCTTTCTCTTGTTCCGCTACCTGAGCTAGTTGTGCAGATTTAACTCGCACTTGCTCAAGATATTCTGTTTGTGATACAGCTACACCAACTTGTAAACCAATTTGAGTCAAAAAGCTGACTTCCCAAGATTGCCAATCACGATAATCTGAGTTTTGATAAGCTGCTAATAATCCCCACAATTTTTCACCAGAAAATATAGATACAATTACATAGGCTTTAACTTCATACTTCTCTAACATCTCAACATGGCAGGTAGAATGACCTACCTGATGGATGTTATTAGCGACAAAGCTTTCACCTTCAACATATCGACCTCCTTTATTTTCTTGTATGTAACTATCTGCCCAGATAGTTTTAATACCAGGGCCTACCAGTTTTATAGAATTACTAACCACCGACTCCGCCACAAATTCACCACTCCAGTCGGGATTAAAACGAAAAACTACGACGCGATCGCATTTTAGTAATTGCCGTACTTCTTGAGTGGTTGTTTTGAAGACGGTATCTATATCTAAGGTTTGTCGGATCCGGTTGACTATCTTCGTGAAAGCTTTCTCTTGTTCAATTATTTGAGCTAATTGATCGGATTTGATCTGCACTTCCTCAACATATTCTCTTTGTGATATAGCTACACCAAATTGCAAGCTAATCTGAGTTAAAAAGCTTTCTTCCCAAGATTGCCAATCACGCGGCCCAGAATTTTGATAAGCTGCCAGCAAGCCCCATAATTTCTCTCCACTGAATATGGGCGCAATGATGTAAGCCTTCATTTCAAACTGCTCTAAAATATCAATGTGACATTGAGCATGGCCCATTTGATAAATGTCCTTGACTACAAAGGTTTCACCCTTGGCATAACGTCCTCCTTGAGTCTCTTGTAAGTGAGTATCTTCCCAGACCATTTTAAAATCAGGCCCGACCATTTTTACCCAACTATTACCCACTGTCTCCGCGATAAACTCGCCACTCCAGTCAGGTTTGAAGCGATAGACGGCGACGCGATCGCATTTTAGTAATTGACGTACTTCTTGAGTGGTTGTTTGGAAAAGTTTATCGATATTTGATACGTGGAGAATTTTATCAATGACTTTAGCTACTGATTTCTTTGCCTGTGCTTCTTTTTGTAGTTCTTTGTAAAATTCAAATATCTGCAATCTGTAGATCAGTTCTGTGGTAATTTGAGATAGTAGACTAATTTCTACCTCTTGCCACTGTCGCGTTGATTGGCAATTATTTACTACGAGTAACCCCCATACTTTACCTTCTACTACAATCGGTAAACTTAAACTAGCTTTAATTTGAAATTTATCTAGCAGTTGCTTTTGATAAGGGGTAAGTTGAATCTGATTGATATCGTCAATAACTACAGGTTCTACATAGTCTTTATTGCTATATAAACCAAAAATAATTCCGGGAATATCTTCGCCTAAAGTCGGTGTCCAACCTAGTGTTCTGGATTCTGCTAAAACATTACCTGAATCCAGGGAAGTAAACTGATAAATTAAGGCGCGATCGCAGCCAATTTTTTCTCTAATTTGCGCTACAGTAATTTTGAGTAGTGTATCAAGGTCTGGGGCTTGGCGCAGATGGATTGTGATGTCTTGCAGCTGTCGCCGCCAAGTTTTAAATTCCTGAGAGATCGCATTTAATAAAGATATTTCATTGCTAGCAATATTTACTATATCAGCTTTCCCATTCATATTTTCCACTTCGGGGATTAGATGCTCAGTTTCATGGCTATTGTTATACAAAAATGTCATTAGATTGTCCTCGATTTTTTTATGGATAATAGAAATTTTGCAGGTGATAATGAACTGTTATTTGGTTAGTAAGGATTAGAATTTGTCAAAATACTATACCTAAATTACTCATTATCAAATGTTCAATGATGAATCTTCCAAATGGGAGCTTGGATAATTGTCATGGCATCTAAGTTGAAAATCACATCCTCAGATTCATTAATAAAGTATCCCTCTAAGAAAGGTGATATTTTAGGATAAAATAATTCGGCACTTGGGGGTTTCATCTGATGAGTCTCTAGCCATTCAATATCTATAAGCTGTCGCACCAGTAGTCCCAAATACTTTCCATTGTTTTCCAAAACAATTGCCATCATTTTTGAAAGTAAATTAGCTCCTTGGGAAATTGGAGGATAACCTAACATTGCCTCTAAGTCTACTAACCAAAGCATCTCACCACGCCAATTATAGATACCCAAAACGCAACTCGGCATCTGAGGAACTCCACATATTTCTGGTAATGATACTTGCAAAACTTCTGTGATGTATTGTAACGAAATTACGGCTGTATCTCTGACTCCCAAGTTAAAACTTAAAAACTTATCTTTGGTTTCCAAAGTTATCGATCCTTTGTCCTTGGTGATTTATCTTTAGCGACTACTTGCAGTTATTATTTAATCTGTCATTGCTTCTAAATTAGAAATAGTAACTTTTTTTGGGTGTTTATCTACTAAATTACTACTTGTTAATTAGCTGCTTGACAATTACCACTAATTCCTCTCGATTAATTGGTTTTGATAAATACCCCTCTGCGCCCAACATATTACCCCATATCTTATCTACATCGCTATTTTTTGTAGAACAGAAAACTACAGGTATTTTGCTAGTTGTGGGGTTATTTTTCAGTTCTCGACAAATTTCAAAACCACTTTTACCTGGTAAAATTACATCGAGAAATATTAGGTCTGGCTTATTTTTATCTATTTTGTCTTGAGCCTCTTCACTGCTTGTAGCGCTAATCACTGAATAACCTGCCTGTTGCAAGTAACGGCTGATTATTTCCATATCTGTTAAGCCATCTTCAACAACTAAAACAGTATTCATGGTAATTACCCTTTAATTAATTTTAAAAATGCAAACAAATTAGATATACAAATCCTAAATGATTCGTGAGCAAAGATATGGAAGGCATTAGAGAGTAGTCCCTAACCCCTTTGACATAAACAATATTTCACAATTCAATAGAACTGCTATAAATACAATTTTTTGTATTTGTCTAATTTTGATTCAATCTTTATGTATTAACCTCAGAAGAAGTACGTAATGAACAAAGCTAAATATATATTTTTGTGAATCTAAAAATTTCGTCAATAAATATTATTTATAAGAATTAATGAGGATAAATATATATGTTTTATATCCTTGTTTAACCTTTGATTAGATGTGAAAAAATTAGGTAGTTTTAAGATCGCTACCTAATTTTTTCTTAATTATAAAATTTTATTCATCACCTCAATAGTTTTATGTTTATTCAGGTGGGAAAACTTATAGGCTGTAAAGATTTTTGTTATGGCTATTCGTGAGCAATAGGCTAATGCTAAGAAATGAAATTTTCAAATTCATCAGATTTGCTGATGATTAATCTCAAAAAAATGACTAAATTATCTGTAATTACAACAGAAGTCCACCTTTTTAAGCGTGGCTTCCTCCTGCCTCCTGAAAAACATCAACCTTAGCTTTACTTGTGACACTTGATGTAGGTAAATACTTACGTACTATACTCATTACTTTGTCAGCCACTACGGGTTTAGTAATAAAATCTGTAGAACCGACAACCTTGGCACGAACTCTATCTAAAAGCCCATCACTACCTGTTAATATAATCACTGGTGTATTGGCAAAGGCAGATATTCGCCGCAACTGAGTGCAGATTTCATAACCACTTGCGACTGGCATAATCAAATCCAAGAAAATTAGGTCTGGTTTATCTTGAATGAGCGTTGGAAGTGCTTGTACAGCATCTTGAATCTTGATAAACCTTAGTCCATTGGAAGTGATAATATCCTCTAGCATTTTACATACTTGAGGGCTATCATCCACACAGGCGACTAATGGAGCAATCGGTTTCTTCGGTTGTGTGGTGACAGGCTTATTATTTCCTTCAGTCACTATTAAGGGCATATCACCTACTTCCACCAATTCGATGATTCCTTTAAGGATATAAGGAAGCAAGGAACGGGTGAGTGGCAGTACATTCTGCCTCATTTTCACGCCTAAATCTCGCAGAGTCAATTTACCGTTGATTAAACTCACAAAGTTTTTGTAGACAGATGGACTTACCATCTGCTGGAGTTGCTCTGGTCGCCGCAGAACTGGTGCCAAGTCAGGAGAAAAATTTGCTAAACCAGCTTCTGACCAAGTTTTCCATGAGTCTTGCATGTGCTTTACAGACATTTCTGCACTTGTAAAACTCATTGGTGTTTCTAAGATAACTTCTTGGCTACGATTGCAACTTATAGAAGCAAAATTTCCTTGCAGAGCTAGGTCAAATAATAGTTCTGCAATGGTGTTTTCAGCAATAGACTGAATCTGTTCTCTCTGAATTTTCTGTTTTTTATGAAATATTTCTAGAAGACGGTAATCCCAGTAATCTATTGATACATCTTGCGAACGCAACAGCAACTTATCAACATCAATTTGAGGACAACTTTGAGCCATCTGTCTACGCCATCGACGGAAGGGATGAGTTCCACCTGTTGCCCAAACTATCCTTCCCAGTCGATAGTAAAAAGTCCATTGGCTGCCTTTTGAACTTTTAATATTTAATTTGCCATTATATTGTAGTTGAGTACAAGTTTTAAATTCATTTACCAGGTTATTTGAAAGAATAAGTTCCGAGTGGGTCATACTTTGTTCCTTGTATTAAAAAGCCAGTTATTAAAAACCCACACTATATATAGTGGTCAAACAGACACATCAAAAAGTTTAAATCCATTTTGGTATATAGCAGTTTAAATCAAATTTATTAAAATCAACGATGATGGGAAAATAGCAAAAATCTTGATAGTTCATCAATTCTATAGCACAGAGCTTATTATCGACAGACTTTAGAACTGAAGTAGATTGCCATAAGTCCATATCATTGTGTATATGATTTTAATAAATTTTTTACGGGATTATATCCGTAGAAGTTCTGAATTTTTGTTTAAATAAAGATTAGTAGTCTCTAAAGACTTTTACTTTAGTTATTGAGATTAACTATAACTGTTAAAAATATTTATTTAAGTTTACATTTATTAATCTCTACTATTTATAGTTGGTTTTACTAGGAAATTTTATCCTAAAAAAAGGTGTCCTACTCAGACAAGTAGCAGCCACCTAGAGAGTATTTATTGAGGAAAATTTTTTAAGGTTGGTTGTGGTTTTGATAGCTTATAACAGCTGCCCTAAGATTACTTTGGTGTTCTGAAAGAAGCCGATCGCCCTCCTCCTTTTCTAAACCAGTCCAGTGCATTAGTAATGCTAGCTTAACCCACTTGCCACTGCGTTCTAATAAAAAACCAGCAGCTTCCCGACTTAAACCTGTGAGGTCTTGTAAAATTCGCAAAGCGCGATCGCGTAACTTTTGATTTGTTACCGCCACATCCACCATCCGATTGCCATAAACCTTACCTAGTTTGACCATTACCCCAGTAGAAAGGATATTTAAAGCTAACTTGGTGGCTGTACCAGCTTTCAGACGAGTTGAGCCGGCGATGATTTCTGGCCCTGTCAATAGGCGAATGTCAATATCGGCATCAAAGCTAACTTGTTCAGCCGGAACACAGGCGATAAAAATAGTGGTGGCTCCCCGTTGACGAGCAGCATGAAGGGCACCGTGGACATAAGGTGTTGTGCCACCAGCAGTAATGCCGACTACGACATCTAGCTGGGTAATGTGTCGCAGAGCGATCGCAGTTTCACCATCTTCGATGCTATCTTCTAAACCCTCCGAACTACGTAACAGCGCACCCGCACCACCAGCAATAATCCCCTGTACCAACTCTGGGGGCGTACAAAAAGTAGGTGGACACTCAGCAGCATCTAACACTCCTAACCGACCACTTGTGCCCGCACCAATATAAAATAAATGTCCGCCGTGGCGCAAACGCTCTGCGATGCTATCAATCGCTTGTGCCAACTGAACTTTTGCCGCCGCAACCGCCGCAACTGCTTTTTGGTCTTCGCTATTAAACAGTTCTACCAAATCCAGAGAACTAAGCTGGTCTAAGTTAAGACTGTTAGGATTTACCATCTCGGTTAAAAGATGCCCACGTTCTTGCAAGTTTGTCATTTGTCCTTTATCCTTTGTTTTTTGTCTCTTGTCATTAGTCAGTTAGCGACCAATGACCAGTGACTAATGACTAATGACTAATTAAAGCAATCCTTCCAATTTGCGACGCATCTTCTCTAGTTCAGAATCAGATAATTCTGGTTCTTCTAGTGGCTGTTGATTCAGAGGGAAGGTGTCTTCAACAGTATCCTCCTTCTGGGCATCTACTTGCCAGTCAGTTTGTTCTACGTTCAGTTCTGGGACTTTGCTGACTAAAGGGCTGTTTTCTGGGATAATTTCCCATTCATATCCAGCACTTTCGCAAAATTCCTTGATTTCCTCAGCATCGATTGGCTCTGGTGTCGGTGCGGGGAAATCCTGAGCTTCCAGCATTAGGGCAAAGCGTGTCGCGTCGTCTTCTGACTCAAACATCAGAATTTTATTGCGTAGCTTGCCGCCTTCGGCATCGCCCTCCCGGATCGTGTGAATCCCCTCATTTTCAGTCCGAGCATTAAAAATCAACACAAAAACACGCATGGGTGTAATCATCTGTCTTTTTTAAAGTCTATTTATATTAAAGTTCTAGGTTGTACCTTAGCAAAAGTCAAAGGAACAATTTTCACTCTATTTAGATCAGATTTACCTGAAAACGCCAATATTCTTAAGCATAAGTATTGGATCAAGCAAATACCGTAACTCAACCAATGAAGTCTTGGATTTAGTTGGCGTATCCTGGAAATGGCATACTGAATGAATGTGTCAGTTAATGCTTGTGTGTGCCAGCGACATCCGGCAATTAATACAGTGAAAGCAAATGACTAAATCTCCCAATCAAGATATTCACTCCCCCTGCCCTATCCATAAGCGTCTGTGGTTGCTGGTGTTGAAGCGGGGTAGCATTGCTTTGGGCGGACTTTTACTGTTAGGAGTTATCATCGGCATTTGGCGGTTGTGGACTTTTGTCCAAACAGAGTTAACGCCGTTGGCACAGCAAAGTCTGACTACTACACTCAACCGTCCGGTAAAACTGGGAAAAGTCACACAATTCTCGTTGACGGGAGTGCAGTTTGGGGCTTCCGCTATTCCAGCCACACCCACAGATCCAGATCGCGCCACAGTCGAAACTGTAGAAGTGGGTTTTGACCTGTTACAACTAATTTTTAACCGCCATTTAAAGCTAGATGTCACTTTAGTTAACCCAGATATTTATATTCAACAGGATGACCAAGGCCGCTGGGTTTCTACTACCATCGCGCCGTCAGGTGGAGACAGTGCAATTAAAACTGATTTGGACTACCTGCGGTTTCGCAATGCCAAGCTGGCCTTGATGCCGGATAAGAGAGATGAGGAAGATGGGGGAGATGGGGGAGTAAAAGAAGTAACATCCTCCTCATCCTCCTCATCCCCCGTAACATTTTCTCAACTGAATGGATCTGCCCAACTTTTAGCAAACAACCAGTTAATTCGGTTTGATGTGGGGGGGCAAGCAGACAGTGGTGGCAATATTTCCATTCAGGGAGAGACACGTTCTAAAGTGCTAGCAGGCAACTTTAAGGTGCAAGCACAAGATTTGTTCGCTGCGGATATTACTCGCCTAATTAAGTTACCAGTGAATTTACAGGCGGGTCGAGCTAATGGCGACTTGTCAATTCGGTTAACACCAGGACAGCAGACTTTATTGTATGGCAACGCGGCTGTGCAAGGGGTAACACTTCAAATACCTAAAGTCCCGCAACTGTTGAGCAATAGTCAAGGAAATCTCCGTTTTCAGGGAACGGAGTTGCAGTTAAGCAATGTTACTACCAACTACGGCAAAATTCCTGTAGTGGCTACGGGAATTATCGACACTCAAGCAGGCTTGAATTTGTCAGGGCGGGTAAATGCGGTGAGTTTGGCTAATGCCCAGGAGACTCTGAAGGTAAAACTACCTATGCCGATTGCGGGACAAGTACAAGCAGATTTGCTGATTACCGGATCGACTAAAGCGCCAATTCTCTCAGGTTCAGTTGCCACAATCCAAACTGCCCGGATTGATAAAGTTGATTTTAATAGCATCAGTAGTAAGTTTGAGCTTGTTACTAGTTCTAGTTCTTCTTTACTGACCCTAAAAGATATTCAAGGTAAAGCCAAAGTTGGTGGAGATATCATCGGTGCTGGTACAATTCAACTTGGTAAAACGCCACGACTGGATTTAAATTTCGCTGCGAAGAATGTTCCAGGGGATGCGATCGCAAAAGTCTACGAAACAACACCTGCGTTTCAAATCGGCAATGTCTCAGGTACTGCCCAATTAAGCGGCATTTCTACCAATGTCCAAACTTTAGTACAATTTCAAGCTCCGAATGGAACTTACCCCGGAACTGGTGAAGTTGCGATCGCTCCCAATCGCAATGTCTCTTTCCGTAATGTAGCTCTTAATGTCAGTGGTGGTACAGTCAGAGCAACTGGGAGTTATATCGATCAACGTTGGCAAGCTGTGGCTGTTGCCTCTAGGGTAAAATTAGAACCCTTTGTAGACAAAAGTCAACTGCAAAATGTCTCTTTGGCAGGGGCGCAATTTAATGGTCGTCTCATCCTCTCAGGCAGCACAGCACCATTTGCAATTGCCACGATTCGCACTGATGGCGCAGGGATTCAAATTGGTGGCGGCACAGTTGCAGTTTCTAATGTCAAACTGCAAGATCAAGGTTTCTCTGCTCAACTTGTGGCTAATGGTGTGCGGTTAGGGCAGATATTGAAGCAGTCTCCCCCAGCTTTAAATAATCCTTTGGCGGGTACATTCCAAATCGCAGGTAACAGAGATAATTTCAGCCTGAAAACTCTCCGTGGCAATGGTGAAGGTAGCCTTGCCATTGGCGGTGGTACGGTTACAGCTAAAAATATCCAACTTGCTGATGGTGTCTACCAGGCGCAAGTTAAGGCTAAGAATGTACCTATGCAGGAATTGGCATCACTACCAAAGCAGTTTCAAGGGGCTTTAAGTGGTGAGTTCGATGTAGCGGGTTCTGTTGATTCTTTTAAACCGCAAACTATTCAAGCCACTGGTCAGGCGCGGGTAAATGTTGCGGGTGGAACTATTACAGCCTCTAATATCCAACTTGCTAACGGTGTTTATCAGGCGCAAGTTCAGGCAAATAATGTACCTGTGCAGCAGTTGGCAGCAGTACCACCGCAGTTTAGAGGGACGTTAACTGGTCAAGTAAACGTCGCGGGTTCTGTTGAGTCCTTCCAACCACAAACTATCCAAGCTAGCGGTCAGGCGCGGGTAAATGTTGCGGGTGGAACTATTACAGCCTCTAATATCCAACTTGCTAACGGTGTTTATCAGGCGCAAGTTCAGGCAAATAATGTACCTGTGCAGCAGTTGGCAGCAGTACCACCGCAGTTTAGAGGGACGTTAACTGGTCAAGTAAACGTCGCGGGTTCTGTTGAGTCCTTCCAACCACAAACTATCCAAGCTAGCGGTCAGGGACGGCTAGATGTTGCAGGTGGAACGATCGCAGCTTCTAATATCCAATTGGCTAACGGTCGCTATCAAGCTGTAGTTAATGCTTCTGGTGTGGAATTAAATCAGTTCAATCAGCAATTGCGGGGTCAGCTTGGCGGTCAGTTACAATTAGCTGGCAATGTCGGATCGTCCAAATTAGCTGATGTGCGTGCTGCTGGACAGGTGCAATTATCTCAAGGTATCCCTGGTCTTGAGCAACCCCTGACGGCTGCGATCGCTTGGAGTGGTGAAAGGCTTACTATTGAACGAGCAATTGCTCCCGGTTTAAGTGTGACTGGTAATATATTAGCCAATGCGAAAAAGGCGGGTATACCGGAAATTACGGCATTAAATCTCAACGTCCAAGCGCAGAATTACAACTTAAAACAGTTACCGATTAATCTTCCTAATCAGGTTGCTGTGGCGGGGAGTGTAGATTTTAATGGTCAAATAACTGGTAAGCTACCCTTGCCAAATGTGGTAGGGCAAATTAATTTACGAGACTTGGTTGTTCAAGATATTGCTTTTGAGCCGTTGTTAACTGGAAACATCGATTCAGCACAGGGACGGGGTTTGAGTTTAAATTTGGTAGGAAATAGCGTAGACCCGAAGGGGCTTCTCGCCAGAGATCGCTTATCCTTTGATTTAGATGCCAATAATCGCCCGAAATCTTTCTTAGTCAAATGGCAACAAGCATCAGCCACAGGTAATGTTCAAGGGAATGATTGGGCGCTCAAAGTTGGAAATTTCCCCTTACAAATATTGAATTTGACACCGCCAGCAATTACTCGATTGGGTGCTGGTAAAATAACTGGGTTGTTAACTGGGGATTTGTTGTTTAATCAGCAGACATTGGCAACAACGGGGAATTTAGCGATCGCTAATCCGCAAATTGGCCGTGTTAAAGGCGATCGAATAGCTGCTCAATTTCGCTATGGTAATGGTAAAGCCACACTCACAAGTAGCGAATTTGTCAAAGGCAAAAGTAGCTACGCCCTTGTCGGTACTTTCGCCCAAAGCCCTAAAGGGCCTCAACTCCAAGGTAAATTAAACGTTACCCAGGGAGAGATCCAAGATGTTCTGACTGTGGCACAGATATTTGATTTACAAAATTTGCCAGGTGGTTCAGCAGAAATCTATGGCACAGCACAGGATCTAACCACCACCCCCCAAGGAGTGCCAAATCAACCCTTGTTAACCCAAATCCAACGGTTTTCTGAAATTGCAACTTTGGTAGAAGAACAGGAAGAACAGCGAATTAATTCCACTCCAATACCAGATTTGGCAGACTTAAAGGGGACTTTTAATGGAGAAGTGGGTGTAAATACAGCCACAGCCAATGGATTATCAGTAGATTTTAAGTTGAATGGACAAAACTTTGCCTGGGGTAAAAAGGAACAACGAAATCGTTATTATACTGCCGACAAAGCGATCGCTGAAGGCAACTTTGAAAACGGTGTTTTGAGTTTGCGACCTTTACGGCTTGAATCTCAAAATAGGTTGATTGCCTTTACGGGTAACGTTGGCGGTGATGAACAATCTGGCCAGTTGCGGGTGAATAATTTCCCAGTACAAGTACTGAATAATTTTGTCAAACTGCCAGTTGGAATTACAGGTAATCTTAACGGCACAGCAGCAATAGCCGGCAGCATTGCTAATCCCCAAGCTAGAGGGGAATTGCAAATTACAGAGGGATTATTGAATCAGAAAGCAATAGATTCAGCGAGGGCAAGTTTTAGCTATGCTAACGGACGCTTAAACTTTGGTAGTACTGTAGCAGTTTCTGGGCCAAAACCTGTTGATATTAATGGCAGCATCCCTTATAAATTGCCTTTTGCAACCGTAGCACCAGACAATGACCAAATCAGTTTAGATATGAAGTTGGAAAACGAGGGATTAGGACTGTTAAACGCATTCACTAATCAAGTGGTATTTGAAAAAGGCGAAGGAGAAATAGACCTGAAGGTAGGCGGAACATTGCAAAAACCTGAAGTACAGGGAATTGCTACTATTAATAATGCTACTTTTTCAGCCCAGGCTTTGCCAGGTAAGCTGAGAGGTGTAACAGGTAGAGTACTGTTTAATTTTGACCGCATCTTAGTAGAAAATCTTCAGGGTAGATTTAGCCGTGGGAAGGTACAAGCTGCTGGAGAAATTCCCATTTTCAACAATCAGAACGCCACTATCGACCATCCCCTGACTCTTGATCTCGAACAGCTAGCGTTAAATCTCAAGGGACTTTACCAAGGAGGTGCTAGCGGCAATTTACAGATTACTGGTTCTGCCCTTAACCCGATAATTGGCGGTAAAGTAAATTTGTTTGATGGTCAGGTATTATTGGCAGAATCTACCAACGCGGATTCATCTGCAAATAGTAGTCTTGGTGTATCACCCACAAAGGAGAATAAGCAGAGTAAAACTGAAATTGGGAATGGCATGGGAAATGGCATCGCTAAATTTAATAATCTAGATTTAGAACTTGGGAAAAATGTCCAAATTACTCGTCCGCCGATTCTCAATTTCCGTGCCAGTGGTAATCTCATTGTTAACGGCTTCATCAATCAGCCCGTACCCAATGGCACTATCCGCTTAGAACAAGGAGGAGTAAATTTATTTACTACCCAATTTAACCTTGCTCGTGGCTATAAACACACGGCAACTTTTAGCCCTTCAGAACCTCGCGATCCCAACTTAGATATTCGGCTATTTGCCAAAGTATTAGATGTTACTCAAAGTAATGATTTTAGCCGGATAAATTCTACAGGTTTATCAGCATTAGAGAGTGTTCGAGTCGAAGCCACTATCAACGGTCTTGCCAGTAAACTAAATGACAATCTAGAACTAACAAGCAGTCCATCACGAAGTCAAACCGAAATTGTTGCTCTTTTAGGAGGTGGATTTGTAGACACCCAAGGACGTGGTGACAGTACTTTAGGTCTGATTAATATTGCAGGTTCGGCTGTATTCAATAATTTTCAGTCAGCTTTTAACCAGATTGGGAGTACCTTTGGTTTAAGTGAACTGCGGATATTTCCTACCGTTATTTCTGAAAATCCTGAAGCGGGAAGGAGTAGTTCAACTTTGGAATTAGCAGCCGAGGCTGGGATTGATATTTCTTCCAAAATATCGGTTTCTAGTATCAAAATTTTAACAACAAATGATCCCTTTCAATGGGGTGTGAATTATCGGATAAACGATGAATTTCGTGTGCGTGCTTCCACTAATTTAACTGATGATAGTCGTGGAGTAGTGGAGTATCAAACGCGGTTTTAAAAAGCTTTTTTGGGGACTGGGAAAAGTTTTTTAAAATTTGGTGGTGGGTAAAAGCCCCCACCATAATTTTTTCATTTTACACCCAGTCCCTAGTCCCTTTTACTGATTTTTTCTCACTTTTCAGGAGTGCTGAGTAACCCCATAGATAAATCTAGGGGATTGAAGCAAGGACGTATTACAATACTGCGTAGGTTTTGCCTAAAAAATAAAAATGTGTAGGTTGGGTTGAGGAACGAAACCCAACATTTTTCGGGGTTTGTTGGGTAACGCATTGCCTCAACCCAACCTACGAATATTCAAAACCTACGCAGTATTGGGACGTATTAAATATGCGCTACACATTGCACTTCGTGCCGCTACGCTAACGAAATAAATATTTATTTTTTTTCCATGACTTTTAAGCAGTTGCTCTCAAACCTTCTGTGCTGTTTCGGTGACAAATCCGGGTCTGGGGATTCTACTTAGAGTTATATAAAAGTTTATTTTTATAGAATTTTTCACTATTTTTTAGTATTGCTGTAGGGGCAATTCATGAATTGCCCCTACCTTAAAATTAGGGTTTTGAATATTCTTTGCATAAGTCCTGTCCATAACAGTAAATACCTCATATGTTGCTAACTTAAATAAAAAAGCGCCCTCCCAATCTGGGAGAGCGCTTTTTTATTTAGCTAAACTTCAGAATTAACCGTTGATAGCAGGAGCAGTTAGAGCTACAGGAGCAAAATCACCAGCAGCCAAATCTAGAGGGAAGTTGTGAGCATTGCGCTCGTGCATTACTTCCATACCCAAGTTAGCGCG
>NZ_JBALDM010000034.1:0-142780 GCF_036917435.1 Nostoc sp. | reverse complement strand
AGTGGAGGAACTGAACTATGGAAGAGTAATGGTAAGGAATCTGGTACTGTCCGCGTCAAGGATATTTTCTCTGGTACGGGTAGCTCAAATCCGCAAAATCTGACCAATGTCAACGGCACACTTTACTTCAGTGCCACCGACAGCAGTGGAGGAACTGAACTATGGAAGAGTAATGGTAAGGAATCTGGTACTGTCCGCGTCAAGGATATTTTCTCTGGTACGGGTAGCTCAAATCCGCAGAACTTGACCAATATCAACGGTACGCTGTACTTTAGTGCCACCGATAGCGATGGGGGCACTGAACTATGGAAGAGTGATGGTACCGAATCTGGTACTGTTCGCGTCAAGGATATCTTCTCTGGCACTGGTAGCTCAAATCCGCAAAATCTGACCAATGTCAACGGTACGCTCTACTTCCGAGCTACTAATAGCAGTGAGGGTAGTGAATTGTGGAAGAGTGATGGTACGGAATCTGGTACCGTCCGCGTTAAGGATATTAATACTGCCACAGTCTCTTCTGAACCATATTTTCTGACAAATATCAATGACACGCTTTACTTTAGAGCTACCGACGGCAGTAGCGGCAATGAACTATGGAAGAGTGATGGTACAGAAGCTGGTACTGTTCGCGTCAAGGATATCTTCTCTGGTACGGGTAGCTCAAATCCGCAAAATCTGACCAATGTCAACGACACGCTGTACTTTAGTGCCTCCGACAGCAGTGGAGGCAATGAACTATGGAAGAGTGATGGTACAGAAGCTGGTACTGTCCGCGTCAAGGATATCTTCTCTGGGACGGGTGGCTCTGATCCTAACTTTCTGACGAATATCAACGATACGCTGTACTTCGTTGCTACCGACAGCAGTGGAGGTCGGGAACTGTGGAAGAGTGATGGTACCGAAGCTAGTACTGTCCGCATCAAGGATATTGTCTCTGGCACTGGTAGCTCAAATCCGCAAAACCTGACTAATGTCAACGGCACACTCTACTTTAGTGCTACCGACAGCAGTGGAGGTCGAGAACTGTGGAAGAGTGATGGTACCGAAGCTAGTACTGTCCGCGTCAAGGATATTTTCTCTGGTACGGGTAGCTCTTATCCGCAAAATCTGACTAATGTCAACGGCACGTTGTACTTCGTTGCAATCGATAATAGTAGCGGCAATGAACTGTGGAAGAGTGATGGTACGGAAGTTGGTACTGTCCGTGTTAAGGATATTTTCTCTGGTACAGGTAGCTCAAATCCGCAAAATTTAACCAATGTTAACGGCACGCTCTACTTCAGTGCTATCGACAGCAGTGGAGACAATGAATTATGGAAGAGTGATGGTACCGAATCTGGTACTGTCCGTGTTAAGGATATTTTCTCTGGCATTGGTAGCTCAAATCCGCAAAATCTGACTAATATCAATGGCACGCTGTACTTCAGTGCCTCCGACAACAGTGGGGGAACTGAATTATGGAAGAGTGATGGTACAGAAGCTGGTACAGTCCGCGTCAAGGATATTTTTTCTGGCATTGGTAGCTCAAATCCGCAAAATCTAACTAATATCAATGGCACGCTGTACTTCAGTGCCTCCGACAGCAGTGGGGGAACTGAATTATGGAAGAGTGATGGTACTGAGGCTGGTACTGTCCGCGTCAAGGATATTTTTTCTGGTACTGCTAGCTCTTACCCTAATAACTTTACTTACATCAATGACAAACTCTACTTTTTTGCGGACAACGGGAATACTGGGCAAGAACTTTTTCAGCTTGACCTGAACAATACTCCCACTCACCTGAGTAATAGCAGTATTGGAGGCAATGAGATCGGCACTAATTTTACTGTTGCAAATGATACTATCTTCGTTTCCAAGGCAGAATTAGGACTGAGCCAATCTCAGGATGTGACAATTGATTCAGGCTTGCTCCAACTTGGGACTAGTTCGATAACCGCAGACGATGGCTTGATCGACAATCAAACTACGGCGAACCTACTATTTGATCAACATGGACTTGGTGGTACAGAACAAGTTCAAATAGCCCCCTTCTCGAATTAGGCATGTAAATATTAACGTGATTGCCTAACTTTGCTATGTAGCTATTTGCCTTGACTTATACCTGTATAAAGATGTATGATCTAAATCACATTGAAGGGGAGTAGCTGCTGGCAAAAAATCAAAGCCAGTACATCTGAATCAACATACTGGCGATGAGCCTGGTTCAGATGGCAAGTAATCAATATTTGAAAGCGAGACCTTCACTAAGTTCACACCGAAAAGTGTAAACTTGGTGAGGTCTTTTGGTTCTCATCAAGCTTCACATCGGTAAACGATTCTTCAGGAGCTTGATAGAGTGTTAACAGCTTTTACCGCAGCCTTATTATTAATTACAGTTTCAGAACTAGGCGATAAAACATTTTTTATCGCCGTGATTTTGGCAATGCACCACCCTCGGCGGCTGGTATTTACAGGAGTGACAGCTGCTTTAGCCGCGATGACAATAATTTCGGTGCTATTTGGGCAAGTGGTATCTTTGTTGCCAAAAATTTATATTCATTACGCCGAAATAGCCTTATTTGTTGCCTTTGGTATCAAGCTGTTATATGACGCTAGTAAGATGTCTTCAGCTGGTTCTGATCCAGAAGTTGTAGAAGAAGCCGAGGCTGCGGTGAAAAAAGCAGATATGGAGTTACCAAAGAAAAAGACTTCCTTAGCAATTGTCATAGAAGCCTTTATATTGACATTTATGGCAGAGTGGGGCGATCGCACCCAAATTGCCACCATTGCCCTAGCAGCCGGAAATAATCCAATTGGAGTGACAATAGGTGCAATTTTAGGACATGCCATTTGTGCTGCGATCGCAGTTATTGGCGGCAAGATGATTGCCGGACGCATTTCTGAGCGTCAAATCACCTTTATTGGCGGATGCCTATTTTTAGTCTTTGGTGTCGTTGCTGCTATTGAGGGAGCATGAGGGGAAGAAGGTAGGGGGCAGGGGGAGTAAGGGAAGATGAGGAAGATGAGGAAGAAGAATTAATAACCTATGCCCAATGCCCAATGCCCAATTCCCTACTTCGGAGTACTTTTCAAGGAAGGTGCGGGAGACGCAACCGGATTAGGTATGGGGGAACTTGTTGCTGCCTTTTTAATTTCGTCTTTATACTGAGCAGGTGCTAAAGCTGCGGCACTATCAAACAAAGGTTTTGCATCTGCGTCTTTGCCCTGTTGTTTCAAGAGCATTGCTTTTGCCACAACGGGGCGAAAATCTTTAGGATCTTTCTTAATTGCCTGATCGTAAGCAGAGCTAGCTTGAGCGTAGCGTTTCTGGGAAGCGTGAACAGAACCTAACAGCACCTGCACGGCTACTGTATCGACACTTCCAGGCTGAATTGTATTTGCTTGGGTTGCTTTAGAGAGGGATTCTTGCAGCAAACCAATAGCTGCTTCTGGGCGTTGCTGACTGATTAATAAAGCCACCATTCCTTGCAAAGCCTTCAAATCGCCCGGTTTGGTGGACAAAATCGCGCGATAAGCTTGGGCGGCTCCTTCGCGATCGCCTATTTGCTGTTTAGCTTGAGCCAGTAGTACTGAATATTCTGACTGTTCGGGATTCAGCTTGGCTAGCTTTTCCAGGGGTTCAATGACGACTTGGATATCAGCTGGTTTAATCTCACTTTTTTCTTTTTGACTTAGTAGTTGTAGCCGCGCCTGCAATAAACCCTTAAGCGCAGTCTGATTTTCCGGTTCCCTTTGCAAAACCAGTTCATAACCTCGTACTTCATCTTCCAGTTTTGATTTTTGGTCAGCAGAGGGCAAAGTGCCTCTAGTGCTAGCGGTATTCTGGTTGGAGGATGGCGTATTATTAAATGCTCCAATTATGGGAATCACTGAAACACCCACAAAAGCAAGAACTGCCAGCGCCAATACGACTTGAACTATCCAGCGATTGCGTGTTTGAAACACAGTTTTGTCTTTCTCCTGAACTCTAATGACATTATCATTTACACAAATCGTAAAGTTAAAAATTTCCAAAACTTTGCGGAATACCGCCAATTGCCTGTGAATTTTATAACAATTAACTATCTACACTGCTAAAGTAAGTGATGACTTTAGGAGGAGCCGTCAGAATTGTAGCTATGATATGCTTCCCAAACTAGTGTCAAGGCGCTAAATTACACGTTTTATGTACAAACACTAAATTTAGCGCCTTTAAGATTGTATAGAGTACCCTAGTGTGGCTTTGTGAAAAGCAAATATACTTTCATCAGTCGCACAAATGCTCTTTTCAGCTACCTTTATAAAATCCCACAATGGGATGTGTCTCCGCCGCAAGGAGTTTTTATGAATTCCGACCTGATGCCGTTGCCTGAATCCTCCAATTCTTCTGCTTCTAACAAAGGCCCTACTAACATAGAGACAGCCGCTAATGTTCACATAGCGACAAAATCCTCTAAGTCTGAAAATTCGCCTGTCAACCCCAGTGAGACTGACTCAAATGGAAACTTAGTCAATCGACAGCAACCGATTCCGCCTCCCAGCGAACCGATGCAGTACCGAGCCATCGGATTAGTCCGGGGTCGCTATCATGCTAGCAGCGAACAATTTACTCAAGGTACGCTGCTAACTACAGATGGTGTAGAACTCAATGCCGTCCTCCTAGGCCGGATTATGAGCCTAGTCAAGAATCATCTAGACTTAGAAAAAGAACACTTGTGGGTAGTATATCCACGGACAAGACAAGAAAATGACACCTTGCACATCCAAATCGTCGGAGTTTGGGAGCCAGAAAATCTGGCTAAAAACTCAACAGATGAGGATGATTTAGATTTAGAGTTGCAAGAGTCACAGACAACCGATGATGGCTTATCGGAAAATTCTGAATCAAGCACAATTCCCACGATTCCCTCGTCAGAAGTTGCCGATGGTGGTTTTTCTGTTCGTGGTGAGGTAGTATACCAGTCTTTTGACGCTAAGAGCTTAGTAGTCAAAATTAGACAGGCTGCACGTAAACCAACTGACAAACCCAAATATTTCAAGTTGAAATTGCGGGGTGTCCTAACCACCAAAGCGGTAGGAAAGTTCTGGGACTTCCAAGCCAAGCGAGAAGCTGATGTTTTAATAGTAGAAAAAGCTGAAGCGATCGCTGACTTGCCCAAAAAACGCAAACCACCATTCAGAGGTGGCCCTCGTGCTGGCGGTGGCGGTGGTATCGGTGCTGGTGTTGGTGGTAGAAAACCATTCCCCCCCAGACGCAGTGGCGAAACCCCGCGTCCCATCAAGAAAACAGGCGCAGGCGGCGACACTTCTGTAGTGTCAAAACCTGTACCAAAAACGCCCGCTCCTAAGCCTATTATCAAGCGACCGAAACCGACTCAAGAATAAGGGGATTGGGCATTGGGCATTGGGCATTGGGCATTGGGTAAAACTCTTTCCCATTCGCAATTCGCAATTCCCAATTCGCCATTCGCCATTCCCAATTCCCCAAGATTAAAAATCCGTCCGACGATCTTGGGGTAGAAACGATCGCTCCATCGGAATTGGAGAAACTGGCTCTGTAAGGGTAAATGTCCCTGCTTCGATCCACTTTTTCAACTCTAGGGCGACTTGTCTAGAAAAAAACAAACTCGCTAAAGGGGCAGAGCGTACCGTTTTGCCCTCAATAGTGATCCTCCCAGATTTCAGTTGCGCGTAACTCACCAAACCAAAGGTGGGACGAACGCGCCGGGGAATAGAAAAATCCACTATTGGGGCAACTAAGTCTTTATCCTGTACGGCACAGTGTTCAATTACTTGTTCATTTAATACAGGGAGTGGGACACCAACGCCTAACATCAACGAGGGGCCATAACTTTTGAAGTAACAACCCCGCACCCAATGAGCATCCATTTGCTTGGCATCACCAATTAAAGCTAAAGTGGCAGAAGGCCCAATGGGTGTACGATTAGCTAAACGCTTTTGTAAGGGGAAGTGCTGAGTGCCTTCCCAAGCGACATAGCCAATACCACCGCCTAAAAAAATTCGAGTCCCGATACCAACGAGTTGCAAATCGGGATCGTTGAGTAAGGGGGAAATAGCACCGGGATTAGAGTAAACGGCATTCCCTAGACGCGGTTGTAAAGGGCCCAGATAGGTGAAGAGGGGGCGATCGCCACCATTTACACCTACAATAAAATTTTGATAAAGATTGCGCGGATTGAATAAATAAAACTGATTAATCGTTTCACGGGTAACTGTAGTTTCAAAAGTTGCTCTGGGGTAACAATCAGTTACTTGTCCTTGCGCTTTTACGTGTATAGCTTTGCCAGCGATTAAATCTTCGATTACATGACCCCCACCACGTTCTCGCACTTCTTCCCCATCCGTCGTCTCTACAGCACAACTCGCACCCAAGTATAAATCTACTGCCCCAAAACCAGAATATGCTGGCACACCATCTAACCAGCAACGACGAATTTTTATCGGGGGATCAGTGTGTCCGAGATTGATAATTGCACCACTTGATTCCATCGGCTCAAATGTGCCAGTGGTAATTACATCAACTTCTTTAGCAGCTTTAGTAACACCAATTTCTACAACTCGTGCTTTTAACTCTTCAGTTGTCAGTACTACCGCACGTTGGCGGATAATTTTCTCGTTAATTTCTGCAATTGTTCGCATCTTATCAGTGCTAGCGCTTCCTGCTGTCTTTCCTCTTTGAAGGATAGCTTGATCAATCAGAGAATCTTGCATAATTTCCTCTCAAAATATTTGTTTGCCAATCTCTACGCGAGAGCTTAACACCCCAGATAGAGTTAAAATTCCCATTCAACTATTACAAAGTCGAAATCATATATTTTTTGAGACAGCGCATACTTATATTAAAAAGATTTTGTTTATAAGTAAAATCACTATTAAACAAAACCTTGTATTATCAATCAAATGTATGTATGGTTATGATTAACTGGACTTGCTAGACTTAAATCATTTTACATAACCAGAAAGAAAGATTTCTGGCTTTGGTGAAGGATTCTAAGGCAACTAGTCAATCCCAAAGTGGAATCTAATAGCAGATGCTAGAAAAGTTTGGGAAGGGAGAAGCTACTTAAGAGCAGTAATAGAAGGTACGTCTAAGCAAAAGTTAAAAGGCAAGTTATTTACTAATTGATCTTGACTTCTACGCTGCTCAATGTAATTCTACTTCTTGCTATTCATTTTATTGCTATATTTAACCCGATAACGAATTGAGTAAGAGGCAATGACTACTTCTGAATTACCTAATCTTAATCAAAGTAAGATTTCCGATAGGATTGAAAACTTATCCTCCACATCAGATGAAAAAAAGTTCTTTAACTTGAAGGTAATTGAGTATTTATTACTTGCAGCTTTTGTTTCTTCTGCACTTTTTATTGTTTTTCTTTCAGAAGATAAAACAGTTGTCATTTCAGGAGCAGTATCTCTAACCTTTATATTTTTTTTGTTGCTTATCAATAGACAAGTCTTTCAGAACTATAAGAAGGCAGCTTATCAGTCAGAACTTACCAAAAAAGCTGAACTATATAGTTATCTATTAACCAATCCTAATTCTTGGGATAAAGAAACACTGACTCTAACAAGAGGGAAGGCTTTACAATACAGCCAAGACTTGATTGACGATTATAAAAAAATTAGGGGTGTATCAAGGAACCTTTACTATAGTTTGCAAATTGCGACAGTGATTTTATCAGGAGTTACACCAATTTTAGTTCTTGTAGACAAATTAGAAGCAGGACAAGCTTGGTTAAAATGGCTGCCTGTACTGTGTCCAGCTATTGCTTCTATCGTTGCCAGTATAGTTACCTCTTTTCCTTTTCAGAAGAATTCTCTTGCTGCTAACACAGCCGTTGAATTGTTAGAAGCTGAACAAGAGAAATTTATATTGGGAGTAACTCCACCTTATCGTTGCTATGATGTATCTGATGAAAGCCAACAGCAACAAAAGGCAAGTCAAGCATTAGAATACTTTATTGTTCAAGTGAACAACATTCATCTCAACCAATTGCAACAAACGAGTGACACGCAATCAGAGAAAACAGAATCTACTTCTTCATCTAATGAGTCAAATAAAGCAGGAGCGGAGGCAAGGAAGTAGAAGGATAACTGATTAGATAATTGCGATCGCAAATCAGTCGAGTATTGTTTAAAATAGGATTTCTTCAGACTGCCTGGAAAAGCTCAGATTCCCGATTTTTTTAAAAAGTCGGGAATTTTATTGTTATTTCCCTCTAGTAAGTAAGTAGGCGTAATTAAATATAAGATCAAATCTCACCCTCAATCCCTCTCCTTACTAAGGAGAAGGAAGTCGGAGGTATAGTGATGTTTTATACTTAATTTGACCGACTTACTTGTTTTGCATCTGCCAAAAAATAAATCTTTTGTAGGGTGGGCATCTTGCCCACCCTAGCTGTGCAAAAAATTAAATACACGACAGCTTAGAAGACTGTCAGTACCTTTTTTTGCCTGAATCTGATACTGTTGGTGTAATATTATTGCTTAACTCAGTTTTTGTAGATGCACTGGTAAAGGTTTTCTCGCCAGATGTAACTGAATGCCCATAAATTTGGCACGATTTTTGTACAAGAGTTTTGCGACTTCTTCATAGCCTATCAAACATCGCTAAAGACTTATGCAAACAGAGCAAAGACCGAGTAAGAAAAGTTTACGCTCCCTTGATTACTTGAATGTGTTTCTCGCAGATGTGCGGGATGGTGTTGGGCCATATCTGAGCATTTACCTGAAAGCCTCACAAAATTGGAATCCAGCCCAGATTGGAATGGCGATGTCAGCTTCAACAATTGCCACAGTTATTGTCCAAACACCGGCTGGTGCATTGGTTGACAGGCTACGTCAGAAACGGATGTTGATTGTACTGGCCTCTGTATTTGTTTCTATCGGCTGTATTGCTATCGGCTTGTTCCCCAGTTTACCTGTTGTCATTGGCTCTCAAATCATGATTGGCATTGCAGCAGCAATTTTCCCACCCGCTATTACTGCTATTACTCTGGGACTGGTAGGACACGAGAGATTAGATAGGCGGATAGGTCGTAATGAAACATTTAACCATACAGGGAATCTCCTAGCTGCTACTCTCGCTGGTTTAGTAGGTTATTTTATTGCACGCAAGGCAATATTTTTCCTAGTTGCAGCTATGGCTGTGGGTAGTATTATTTCGGTGAAGATGATTCGTGAAAGAGAGATTAACCACGAAGTAGCGCGTGGAGATGGAGAAGAGGACAAAGAGGAGGATAAAGAAAAACAGCAACAGGGATATGAAGGCATATTGCAATTATTAAGCGATCGCAAAATCTTATTCTTTACCGTTGCAGTAGTTCTGTTTCACTTTGCCAATGCTGCTATGTTACCGCTAGTTGGTCAAGAATTGGCGCAGGGTAAAGGGACAAGTGACACAGTTTATATGTCTGCTTGCATTATTGTGGCTCAGTTGGTAATGATTCCAGTCTCCAACTTGGCTGGACGTTTCGCACATACAGCCCGAAAACCCATATTCCTCCTTGGCTTTGCCGTCTTGCCCATTCGAGGAGTGCTGTATACACTTTCGGACAATCCCTATTTTCTGGTTTCTGTGCAAATTCTGGATGGTATTGCAGGCGGGATTTTTGGGGTGCTTTCCGTGTTAATGGTAGCTGATTTGACTAAAGGCACAGGGCGCTTTAATGTTACCCAAGGGATGCTCAACACTGCCATTGGTGTGGGTGCGGGTTTAAGCAATGTCTTAGCTGGGTTTGTGGTTAAAAGTGCTGGTTATAATGTTGGTTTTTTGATTTTAGCAGTGATCGCAGTTGTGGCTTTAGGAGTTTTTTGGTTCTGTGTACCTGAAACAAAAACAGGAGTTAATAAAAAGACATCACCTCAAAAGCATCTAGCGAAACCATGATTGTTTTCAAATACATCATCATTGGGCTGACTTATATAGGTTTGGGTTTAGGATATATACCTGGTTTGCGGATGAACCGAGCCAGTATCGCTTTAGTTGGTGCATCTTTGCTGATGGCATTAGGGGTATTAGACCTCAAAGAAGCATGGCTTGCCATAGACTATAAAACGCTGGTTTTCCTGTTTGGCATGATGGTAATCAGCACAAACTTGGCTTACGCTGGTTTTTTCCAACTAATGCTTGATACAGTTATACACTTTACCCGCAGCCCTTTAGGTTTGCTGATTGTTTTAACTTTTGGCAGTGGAATTCTCTCCGCTTTTTTTCTGAATGATACCATCGCTCTAATTCTGACTCCTTTGGTTCTTGGCTTAACCCAAACTTTGAACCTCAATCCTATTCCTTACTTACTTGCCTTGGCGGGAGCAACTAATCTAGGCTCAGTAGCTACCTTAAGTGGTAATCCGCAAAACATTCTAATTGGTTCCTTCTCTGGTATCAGCTATCTCGATTTTGCTAAAGCATTGACTCCCATAGCATTAGTAAGTTTGTTGATCCAAATTGGTTTACTATGGTGGCTTTATCCTGATGTCCGTTCTACTAAGTCTTGTCAGAGTGTAACCCCTGTGCGTTACCGCATATTTAAACCGTTACTAACTAAAAGTCTATTGATAACCACAGGACTATTAATTGCATTCTTAATTGGGATACCCCCAGCCCAAGCAACACTAATAGCTGCTGGTTTACTATTTATTACTAGGCGAATCAAACCACAACGAGTTTTAAATAAAGTCGATTGGGACTTACTGGTGATGTTTTCTGGACTGTTTATTGTGACTGCTGGAGTGGAAAAATTAGGAATATTGAATTTATTTAGTGGTTTAGTTCATACTCCCCTGAGCATCTTAGGAGTTACCGCTCTCCTTTCAAATTTAGTTTCTAATGTTCCAGCAGTATTGCTACTACAACATTTACTTCCCCATTCAGACACAAAAACCTGGTTACTATTAGCAGCAGCATCTACTTTAGCAGGTAATCTGACTTTGTTAGGTTCAGTTGCTAATTTAATAGTTGCTGAGGCTGTTGCAAAGCTTGGTTATCAGTTGTCATTCTGGGAACATTTGCGTTTTGGTCTACCGCTAACTGTCCTGACTCTCACCCTGGCTTATTATTGGATTTAAGTACTTTGTCCTTTGTCATTGTTCATTGGTAAGAGTTTGAAGCCTGTTTACGTTTGGTAACATAGTTTGATTTATCTCCGCCGACTTACTTACAGCGTATTGCGGGTAAATGAAGTACACGGGTAGGGGCACAACATGTTGTGCCCCTACGATGATCTGTACCTCACCAAGTTGCAATCTGCTGTAGTTATTTGTCATTTGTCAAACTTCGACTTTCAGACTCAAAGCCTCAATTTCCATGTTTCAAGATATTCCCCTGCTTCTCATCTACTTATCAGTCAACCTCCGGTGATGTGAAGACTTTATCCCGGCAATTTTACTGTATATTATAGACCCCTCCTCGCAAGCGGGGAGGGGGTTGGGGGTGGGGTTCTTGTGCCTTACAAAGTCCGAGAACCGCTATAGATGCTTTTCAGCTTAGTCTAAGTTAGTGCCTGAGCAACTACTGCCGAAAGTGACTCATTTGCGGCTTGCTTCAACAACTCTGCTTTATCGGTCTGTTCCCAAGGTAAGTCTAAATCAGTCCGCCCAAAATGACCGTAAGCTGCAACGTCCTGATAAAAACGTCCGCCTCGTTCACTTGGTAAGTTGCGTAAGTTGAAGGTATGGATAATTCCTGCTGGACGCAGTTCAAAGTGTTGGTTGATTAATTCCAGTAAGGTTTCTTCATCCACTTTGCCGGTACCAAAGGTATCTACTAAAATGCTTGTTGGTCGTGCTACACCAATAGCATAAGATAGTTGAATTTCAACTTTTTCTGCTAACCCGGCAGCGACAATGTTTTTCGCCACATAACGAGCCGCATAAGCAGCAGAACGATCTACTTTCGTGGGGTCTTTGCCAGAAAAAGCACCGCCACCATGCCGTGAATAACCACCGTAGGTATCAACAATTATTTTCCGTCCTGTCAGACCAGAGTCTCCTTGAGGGCCACCAACGACAAATTTGCCAGTGGGGTTGACCAAAAAACGTGTTTCCTCATTAGGCTTAATGTCAATGTCACCGAAAACAGGTTCGACTACTGCTGCCCAGAGGTCTTGTTTAATTTTGGCTTGTACACCTGCCTCATCCGTAATTTCCCCAATACTGGCTGTATGCTGGGTGGAAATTAGAATTGTATCAATACCTACTGGTCTTCCATCTTCGTAAACCACAGTTACTTGGGTTTTACCGTCAGGACGCAGGTATGACAATTCACCTGTTTTGCGGACTGCTGCCAATCGGCGGGCAATGCGGTGAGCGAGACTGATGGGTAAGGGCATCAGTTCTGGTGTTTCATTGCTGGCAAAGCCAAACATTATACCTTGGTCGCCCGCACCAATTTTGTCGAATTGTTCATCACTATCTTGCTCGCGGGTTTCTTGAGCAGTATTAACGCCTTGGGCAATATCGGGTGATTGTTCGTCTAAAGCCAGTAGAACGCTGGTGCTGTTAGCAGAAAAGCCATTATCGGCATTAGTATAGCCAATTTCAGCAATTTTTTTGCGTGCGAGATTGACGAAATTTACATTGGCTTTGGTGGTTATTTCACCAGTGATTAGCACCAAACCAGTGTTAACTACTACTTCAGCAGCAACACGACTGCTAGGATCTTGTGTCAATAAGGCATCCAGAATGGTATCAGAAATCTGATCGCAGATTTTATCTGGATGACCTTCGGTGACTGACTCGGAGGTAAATAAATATCGACGAGACAAAGCAAATTCCTCCTGACTTGAGTTTTTTAGCTGACTAAATGTGGTATTTAGTTCAACTACCTATATTTAACGTGAGTTAGATGAACCTTTTCCTGACTTGAACTTAAGTTCTAATCTGTTCCTCTCCCACTTGGAGAAGGACGGTTTTGCGTAGTAAAACCTCTGAGAGGTTTGTAATTCACCTCGTTAAGCGAACACGACATTAGCTGCCGAACTCACGTTAATTTATGAAATCATAACAATATTTATACTTGAGTAGTTAGTATCTTCCTAAGATTGATAAAAACCAATAATTATAAGGTAAGTATCTTTAAAAAATTTCAATTGATACTAAATTATTTTGTAGCCAAAATGTATTTAATAACACAAAAAAAGGGAACGCCCAAAAGCGCCCCCATAAACTTTGACACAAGCACTGCTGCTTTTAAACCTGAACCGCTAACTTTGCTTCCGCAGCTGTTAAACGCTCATAAGCAGCGCGCATTTTCAAACCTGTAAGCACTTGGAAGAAACCAGTACCATTATTGGAACCTGGATACTCACGGTGCTGGAGTAACAAGTGAGTCAATTCACCCTGATATTTTGTGGATGTATTACTGAGATGAGTTTCGATATAAATTACTTCTTCCAAGTTGTCAAATTGACCATCCACCTCTAGTACTGAGACATAGCGACCATAGTAAACATCTGAGCCATAGTATAGTTGCATACCAGGGTAGGAACAGGTTAGCTTACGTCCACAGGGAGTCCAATTAATTGTTGACCCTTCATCAAATAGGTAGGTCGGATCAAAGCCTTCCTTACCTTCTCTCTGAAGCATACGTACTCTTAGTACCCTACGCTCAGTGTCGTTTTTGATCAAGTTGGTGGGTAATACTTGGAGAACTACATCGGCAAATTCTCTTTGTGGTTCGATAAACTTTTCAAAGTCGGGTTTGCGAGAATTGATTTGTGCTAGCACATCTTCGTAGCGATGACCGCGTTCAGCCATATCTCGCTGGATTTTCCAGGCAATTTTGACTTCATCGCTAATGTCAAAATAAACACTGAAGTCGATTAGCGATCGCACCCGCTCATCATATAAAGGATGCAGTCCTTCAACAACTATAATGTGATTTGGCTCCACACGTTCTGGTGGATCGAGCAAGCCAGTTTCATGATTGTAAATGGGCTTATCAATGCCTTGACCACTTTTGAGCGCTTTAATTTGCTCATACATTAGGTCAAAATTGTTCGCCCTGGGGTCTAGTGCCGTTATCCCAGTTTCTTTACGCTGTTTACGATCCAAGGAGTGATAATCATCTAAACAGATGACTGTCATTAAATCTTCACCAAATAAATCTATCAAACGACGCAAAAACGTAGATTTACCGCATCCAGAGTCTCCGGCTACTCCAATCAGTACCACGTGTTCCGGCTTACTTGTCATAAATCCCCTCTAAAATACTAAAATTGTGTCAATATTTTTTCACACAGCAGATTCCGAAGCCAGGAGTTACCCCTTTGGTTTATCCTGCGTTCTTGCTACCTAGCACATCTATAAGACACCAAGCGGGTAGGCAACAAAGGAAGCAGGAGGCAGGAGGCAGCAGGTAGGAGGTAGAAGTAAGCCACGTTTAAAAGCGTGGGATTTAAGCTGTAGACACCTTGTATCTCGCGGCACTTTTCGCTCAATACAATTCTCCTTTTTGAACTGGGCTTTTGACCCAGAAATAAAATTTTCATTCATACTTCTTTCCTCTTGCCCTCTGCGTCTCCCTCCTGCCTTCTCTTATAAGTTGCTACTCGTCGGACTAGCCTGAATTTTGGTGCCGGTAAGTATTTAATCCTAAGTGGTATATTTGATTTTAACAGAAGGGGGTATCGCATACAATATTTGCTGTCAAGAAGAATTAGCGTATCTCCTTTGTCATTTGTAATACATAAGACAAATGACTAATGACAGCCTTAGCGCAAAAATGTGCAATTTTAAGTAAATTTATGGACTTTGCTGCGATCGCCAGAGTATTTTATCAATAAATCGCCATTCATTTAACCCACCAGAGACAAGCATAGGAAACATCCATATCCACTTGGTTCACCACCTTGTACCTTGATACGTGGCAAAACTAGCACCGTGTTGGGTAGCCGCTTTCCTTAAGAATCTGGGTTGTAGAATTGTTAAAATCAGCCAATGCAGCAAAGGTATATGTAAAAGCTGTTACCTGAACCGTAAGTTTTTTTCTATAGCTTCACGAGACATGAAAGTTACTGAAATAGCCTTCTTAAACCAATTCACTTCTGAATGGAGTCTAATTTAAAAAAAACCTCATAAGGCAAGAAAAACTGTTTGAGGAAACTACGGCTAAGTACTGCAGCCGATTTAGCATCTATAGGTAAGTATTGAGAACTGTAGGCTTCAATAGCTTGTCTTTTTTTGTCTTGAACATGATGAATAGACAAACGATAAGCACCTGCTAAATCTTCAAGTTGCACGTTCCCATCCGTTAAAAAATTGCAGAACATCCAAATAGCGTACTGCAACACATCAGTTTTAATCTCAGAAAACATAATTGCTTCTTGAACTAACTTATAAGTTGCTTCATGATCTTCACTACGATCGTGACGATGAGTAACATATACTTCTTCTGGTTGAAAAGATTGTAAGAGTTGAGCTAATTGTTCGATAGTTTGCTGGCGTTCAACTGAATTCAAAAAGTTAAGTTTACCATCAGGCTCATCAATAAAATGAATTTGTGATGGTTTAATACCTAAAATACTTAAGGCTTTCAGTGCTTCTTCTCTACGGATGGGAACTATTTCTCCAGCTTGAAATTGAGGATGCCAAGAATGAGAAGCTGCCCCATCAGTAATAAAAACAACTTGCACTGGAATATTCTGCTCTTGCTTAGATGCAATTAAACCACCACAACCTAGTACTTCGTCATCTTGATGGGGCGCAACTACCATCACCGATTTTTGACTAATATTCATAGGTTGACTAGCATAATGGATTAGCCATCTGTATATGAATGCGTTTGAAAATAGCTTAAATATCCATAAAATTTTATTTTGCACCTGAACTATGTAATTGTTTATCTGCACTGTAGTACTCCATTTCTCACCACAAATACAATTGTAATTTATAATTATTTATAATATTAATTATTAAATAGCCTTTCCAAGCTCAACGGCTAAAAATAAATTAACTTAGTAAAACTCTATTTCCAATACATATTTAACATTACTGATTTTGTAAATTCTCTTTGATGCCTAATTTTATTTTTTTCTTTTTAATTATTCTATCAATTATGCCTGGAAGGTAGGAAGTAAGAAGAGCAAAAAAATATGGATTGTTTATTATTTGAATTAAACCATTGAAGTATTGTTTTTTTTTGATAGACTCAACAACTTGATAATAAGCTAAAGAGTTTCGAGAAATTCTTACTTTGTTAGATAAAGCTTTAGCTAAATTAGGAACGCCATTAACTAGATCCTTCATTGCCATCAATTCTGTAATTTTCAGGCAAGTTACTTCAATAATTTGCTTCGCACTCGAATGCACTAAGGAACCTGGACGAGAGCGATAAAAATAATATGGTTCTGGTACAAGTATAAATTTTGCACCAAACAATAAACACTCTAGATATAACCAAAAGTCTTCATTTATTCTTAATCTTTCATCGTACTTAATACTATTATTAATTAAAAAATCTCGCTTAATCATAGGCTGTGATAAACCAAGATGTAACCCCTGTTTTCCAAATATATCGGTTTCTACAAAATAAAGTGTATCGATTAATTTTAGTTGTTTAATGCACTCTCCACCTTCACGAATTAATGTACTCCAAGGATAGTCTTTCCCATTTTCTATAAAAAATAAGTCATCTGCAACCATGTCAGCTTGTTCTGAGTATGCTATCTGTAAAAGTTTTTCTAATCGTTCTGGTGCATACCAATCGTCAGAATCAAGAACAGCCACCCATTGACCTTCAGCTATTCTTAAAGCACGATTACGCGTACCAGAAACACCAAGATTTTTTTCATTGACTAATATCTTCAACCGATGATCCTTAAACTTCTTTATTACCGCTAATGTGTTATCAGTAGAGGCATCATCAATAACAATTACTTCAATATTACTAATAGTTTGATTCAAGGCTGAATCTATAGCTTTAAAAATATAATTTTCAGTATTATATGCTGGAATAATTATAGATACTTCAGGTTTCATGGTAGTTAAATTAAAAAATTTCTGTCCCAGATTTTTCACAAAGCCTGAAAAAGTGAAGTCAAAAACTGTTAAAACGCCCAGTTACAAATTTACATGAGTTTTAACAACCTTTGACAAAGATTATCATTAAAAAAGATTCTATATCAGAAAGGTTAAGGTTTGAATAAGAAAACTCCTAATTTTTTCTTTCTTAGAAAAAAATCTGATACGAGTATTGTGACTGTAAGTAATTTCAGTTTGTAGGTATAATTTTGTTTCCCATCAGATTTTTTCACCTAAATTGAATCTCAATTACTGGTGGACAATGCTCAAGATATTTAAAGCCAAAATCTATCTAATGAATGAGTTTGCAATTATCATAAGTCAGAGTTATAAATTTCTCAAGCTACTCAAATAGAAGTGTCCGTGTTCAAGCAAGGTGCTGATATAAGTTGACAAATTTTTCACATCAAGTAAAAATTAGTTATAGTTACTTAGACAATAGTTATATTTGTCGTTCTGTTCAAAGCTGAAGTTGTCCTAGTTGTGTAATTAACTATGACCAAGTGATAAATGTAACTAACAGTATTTTGAGAGATTAAAAGATTTGGGTTAAGTAAAACCAATCGGAAGAAAACCTTCCCAGATTATCATTCTCCGATGTAAACGCCTGGAATAGCCAAGTACAATATTAACTTTTGGAGGGATGAGCGATCGCTTCCACCAATCAAAGCAGACTTCTGAGAATATCTGCTATTGTGAGTTGCACCTTGGATCGTCAGGTAAAAAGCATCTCCCTGATAGGGGTGATAGTTAACGAAAAAAAGATTAAATTGACTCATTATTAACATTCTCCACAAGAATTATCCTTTACCTTAGAAGATGAACAGGTGTGTTTTTTGCTATGCCTGCATGTCTTTGGTGAGTGTACTTAGCAAGGCATTAATTTAATGATGCCGTTTTTCCTTAAGAGCCAGTTTTGTGAAGCGAAAATCCGGTAAACTAAAGCTGGCAAGGTAGGGGAACAGTTTTTTTTTGAAAAACGGTTAAGTAAATTATCGGAGTGCTAGAACGAATGTACAATCAAGGTGCTGTTGAGGGTGCTGCCAACACAGAATTAGGTAGCCGCATCTTCCTCTATGAAGTGGTGGGTTTGCGTCAGAGCGAAGAAACTGATCAAACTAACTACCCAATTCGGAAAAGTGGCAGTGTGTTCATCAGAGTGCCTTACAACCGGATGAATCAAGAAATGCGACGTATCACTCGTCTAGGCGGCACAATTGTTAGCATCCAGCCTGTAACTGCTCTAGAGCCAGTTAATGGTCAAGCCTCATTTGGGAATGCTAATAGCGTTGTCAGCCAGTTAGCGACATCTGGGGAAACTGCTAACACTGAAGGGAATGGTAAAGCCACACCTGTAAATGCTCATGGTGAAGCCAAAGGCTTCGCCAAACCACCAGCTGAAGAACAGAACAAGGACAAGAAAGGCAACACCATGACTCAAGCGAAAGCCAAAAAAGACCACGGTGACGTTCCTGTTAACACTTACCGTCCCAATGCTCCGTTTATTGGCAAGGTAGTATCTAATGAACCACTAGTCCAAGAAGGTGGTATTGGTATTGTTCAACACCTTAAGTTTGACCTATCTGGTAGTGATTTGAAATATCTAGAAGGTCAAAGTATTGGGATTATTCCACCAGGAGTAGATAAGAACGGTAAACCGGAAAAACTCAGACTATATTCTATCGCCTCAACTCGTCATGGCGACAATCTAGATGATAAGACAGTATCACTGTGTGTCCGTCAGTTAGAATACAAGCACCCAGAAACTAGCGAAACAGTCTACGGTGTTTGCTCTACACACCTGTGTTTCCTCAAGCCAGGGGAAGATGTGAAAATTACAGGGCCAGTGGGTAAGGAAATGTTGTTACCCCAAGATCCTGAAGCTAATGTGATCATGATGGCAACTGGAACAGGTATTGCTCCGATGCGGGCTTATCTGTGGCGGCAGTTTAAAGATGCAGAAAGAGCCGCTAACCCAGAATACCAATTTAAAGGATTCTCTTGGCTGATATTTGGCGTACCAACAACTCCAAACCTTTTATATAAGGAAGAACTGGAAGAAATTCAACAAAAATATCCTGAGAACTTTCGCCTCACTGCTGCCATCAGCCGCGAACAGAAAAATCCCCAAGGCGGTAGAATGTATATTCAAGACCGCGTAGCAGAACATGCTGATGAATTGTGGCAGTTGATTAAAAATGAAAAAACCCACACCTACATCTGCGGTTTACGCGGTATGGAAGAAGGTATTGATGCAGCTTTAACTGCTGCTGCTGCTAAGGAAGGCGTAACCTGGAGTGTTTACCAGAAGGAAATCAAGAAAGCTGGTCGCTGGCACGTAGAAACTTACTAAAATTAGTCATTGGTCATTTGTCATTAGTCATTAGTTTTAGACGAAGGGCGAAGGACAAATGACAAAGGAAGCAGGATAATCAGTAGGTAGGGCAAATGCTCTACCTACAATTGTTATTTGTGAAATTGGGTGCAGAAACTGTGGGTGTGAAACTAGGAATACTGGGACTAGGCACCGTGGGAACGGGGACGGTGCAGTTGTTGCAAGATAGGGTTGGCCGTCACCCGTTGTTGCAAGAGATAGAAATCTATCGGGTGGGAGTACGATCGCTAGATAAGCCCCGTGCAGTAGAATTATCTACGGAAGTTTTAACCGCAGATTTAGAAGCAATTGTCAACGATCCGGCGGTAGATATAGTTGTTGAGGTGATGGGCGGATTGGAGCCGGCGCGATCGCTAATTCTCAAAGCTTTGAGTAATGGTAAGCATGTAGTTACCGCCAATAAAGCCGCGATCGCTCGCTTTGGGGCCGAAATTTTCACAACTGCTAATGAAGCGGGCGTGTACGTCATGCTAGAAGCTGCTGTGGGTGGTGGGATTCCGGTGATTCAACCCCTGAAGCAGTCTTTAAGTGTTAACCGGATTCACACTGTCACAGGTATTGTGAACGGTACAACTAATTACATCCTGACACGGATGCAGACAGAAGGCAGCAATTTTAACGATGTCTTAGCTGATGCCCAACGCTTGGGTTATGCTGAAGCTGACCCCACGGCTGATATTGATGGCTTAGACGCAGCAGATAAAATTGCCATCCTCGCATCATTAAGCTTTGGTGGACGCATCAACCTACAAGATGTTTATACTGAGGGAATTCGGCAAGTCAGCAAAACAGATATTGCCTACGCCGAAAAATTGGGATTTGTGATTAAATTATTAGCGATCGCTAAACGTGATACTCCCTCATCGCCGCTTTCGGTTAGAGTTCATCCGACTTTAGTGCCTCAAGCTCATCCTTTGGCTAGCATCAACGGCGTTTACAATGCCATTCTTGTCGAAGGAGAACCCATCGGCCAGGTAATGTTTTTTGGCCCCGGTGCCGGTGCTGGTGCAACCGCCAGCGCTGTCACATCAGATATCTTGAATTTAGTTGCTGTACTTAAAACTAATACAGCAGTTGCAAATCCATTATTAGCTTGTCGGCATCAAGAATATTGCCAAATTGCGCCGATGGCAGAACTGATAACTCGGTTTTATGCCCGTTTCCTCACGAACGATCAACCTGGAGTTATCGGTAAATTAGGGACTTGCTTTGGTAACTATGGCGTTAGTTTAGAGTCAATTGTCCAAACTGGTTTTCAAGGGGAACTAGCAGAGATTGTGGTTGTTACCCATAATGTACGGGAAGGTAATTTTCGCCAAGCTTTGGCAGAAATCCGGGATTTTGAATCGATTGAAAGTATTCCTAGCTTACTGCGGGTACTTTGAGATTATCGATTTAGCGATCGCCATCAGGTGTTCCCGCAGACTACAATACTTGGTTTTTTCAGATTTCTGTTTGCGCCTATGGAATCTAGACTAAATTAGGACTTACGTAAAACTTTAGCCGAAACCCTTATTTCCAGGTGGAGGCAATTCATGAATTGCCCCTACCATGTGTAGTTTTGCGTAAGTCCTATAAATAACAAACCTCACGAAAAACGCGAGGGTAGCCCCTTCGACAGGCTCAGGGTAAACCTATGACTGCAACTAATCCAGCTACTAGTATTACACTTCCAGACCACACTCAACTTCCAGAGTCTGATGGCACCTTCGTGAAAAACTTCCAGGAACATCCCCAAAGCATTCTAATAACAGAGTCCATTAAACCAGTATTGCAAAAACGTCATCCTGATGGGCAATATTGCATAGGCCAAGATAGTGGTATCTACTGGCGCATTACTGACCCGCCAGAACGAGGTGCAGAAGCTCCAGATTGGTTCTATGTCCCGAATGTGCCACCTACACTGAATGGGCAAATGCGCCGTTCTTATGTGCTTTGGCAAGAACACATTGCCCCTTTGATTGTATTGGAATTTGTCTCTGGGGATGGTAGCGAGGAGCGAGACAAAACTCCTTGGAAGGGCAAATTTTGGATTTATGAGCAAGTAATTCATCCGGCTTTTTACGGCATTTATGAAGTGAATAAAGCCAGTGTGGAAGTTTATCACCTAATTGAAGGGCAATATCAACTTTTAGCAGCAAATGAGCGGGGACATTATACTATTGCCCCTTTGGGAGTTGAGTTAGGCTTATGGCAAGGAGTTTATCAGAATGCAGAATTACCTTGGTTGCGCTGGTGGGATTTGCAAGGTAATTTGTTGTTGAGTGGTGAGGAAAGAGCAGAACAGGAAAGCCAAAGGGCGGAATTAGAAAGCCAAAGGGCAGAATTGGAACGTCAAAGAGCCGATCGCTTAACTGCACAATTACGATCGCTTGGTATTGAACCAGAGGTTTAATAGCAGCCTAAATCTTGACTCCTAAAATCCTAAATCTACAGCAATCCGGTGAGCGCAAGCAAACCCAGAAAAAGCTACTGCATTCAATCCCTGACCTGGAAAGGTACTATCCCCGACACAATAGAGTCCTGGAATGGCTGTGCGATTAAAGGGCATATTCAATAACCCCCATAACTTGCGCCGGGGAATTGGCCCATAAGTGCCATCTTGACGACCCAAAAAGCGGCGATGAGTGCGGGGTGTACCTACTTCCAAATAATCTAATCCTGCGTCTAAACCGGGAAAAATCTTCTCTAGGCGATCAAGAATTCGTCCAGCCGCCTCTTCTTTCTTCGCTTCGTACTCACTTGGAGAAAGTTTTTGCCAATCATCAATCCAGTGAGGTGTGAAGGCATGAATAATGTGATATCCATCTGGTGCTAAATCTGGATCGAGCAATGTGGGAATCGAAACAAAAATTGTCCCTTCCACTCCGGTCATTTTTTCCCAATCTTCTAACAAAATATGGTGGCACTCTGTCCCCGCAGGTAAAACTGACTCTTTTACCCCTATATGCAAACTCAAGAAGCTTGGAGATTTTTGATAATTTTGTTGCCATCTTTTCTCATTACGTGGCATTAATTCTGCTGGTAGTAATTGCTCAAATGTATCCCAGCGTGTGGCATTAGAAACTATGCGTTTACCCCGATATACTTTACCATTTGCTAGTTGCACACCTACCGCTTTTCCTTTTTCTGTAAGAATTTTCGTGACTCTAGCTTGGTACTGAATTTTACCCCCAGCTTTTTCTAGACCTTCCACCAGTTTTTGAGCAATTTGTCCCACCCCGCCTTTAGGATAGTTAACTCCGCCATAATGCCTGTCAGAAAAGACCATCCCAGCATTGATCATTGGTGTCATGTCTGCTGGAACCACCGACCAGCAATAACATTCCATATCGATAAATTTCAATAATTGCGGATCTTTGATATAACGTCTGGCAAAATCCCCGGCATTTTGGGGCAGATACTTAACTAAACCGAGACACGCCAAAGGATGCTGCAAAAATACCCGCAGTAAATACCGAGGTTCTTCCAACGACAGCAAATCCATGCTGTTAAGGCACTTGAATACTTTTTGGCATTCGTCATAAAAGCGACGAATCCCCTGTTCTTCATGGCGAAAATTAGCAATAAGATTTTGCAAAAATTTTTCATAAACCCGATCAACCTTCAAATCTAAGCCTTGGGGTAAATGATAGTGAATCTGTACCGGATCTGCGATCGCTTCTTGGCTGACATTTACGGCTGACAAAGCGCGGGTGAGTAAGTTAGTAGTACCGTTCTGTCCCAGTCCAAAAATCATTGATGCACCAACATCGAATCGATAGCCTTGGCGTTCAAAATAACCAGCGCTGCCACCTGGAATCAAATAACGTTCCAGTACCAGCACTTTCGCTCCTTTCGCCGCTAACTGAGTCGCAGTTACTAATCCACCAATACCAGATCCAATCACGATCGCGTCATTTGTCATTTGTCGTTTGTCATTTGCCTACAGTCAATCAATATAGCGGTTCCTGCTTGAGTGTGGTACAGACCTAACCCCCAACCCCTTCCCTACAAGGGAGGGGGAGTAAAATTCAAAGCCTCTCTCCTTTTAGGAGAGAGGTTTGGAGAGAGGTCAAAAATGTGCTGCACCCAAGCGAGAACCGCTATATTTACCAATGACAAATGACAAATAAAAAAAAGAGGGATGAACCTGCTATCGCTGGCTAATCCCGTCTGCCGATCCTTAAAAGAGAGGAGAACACTGGATAATAATATAGCCTTGATTGAGAATAGATGTCAACTACTAATGAAAAGTTTTATCAATAAAATTGAGGGGATTAATTTTAGCTGTCAGCCGGATGCAGGAAAGAGTATTATGGTGTTTCAGTTCTTGTACAATAAAAAATCGCCTATTTCTGGCTATGACGCTACAATTGCGGGTTTATGTCCCACCCCATCCCCTGATCAAACACTGGCTGGCAGTCGCCCGTGATGCAGGCACGCCTTCAGTATTATTTCGCAGCGCCATGACTGAGTTGGGAAGATGGCTGACTTATGAAGCCGCGCGAGACTGGTTGCCAACCCAAGAAATAGCCGTGCAGACTCCTTTGGATACCTGTCCAGCAACGGTGATCGATCCGCAAATACCAGTAGCAGTAGTACCGATTCTGCGGGCTGGACTAGGATTACTTGAAGGAGCGCAGACTTTATTACCTTTGGCATCGATTTACCATCTTGGCTTGGCGCGAGATGAAGAAACACTGCTACCTCATTGTTATCTGAACAAGTTACCAGAAAAATTTGACCCCCAGACACGAGTGCTGATTACCGATCCAATGTTGGCAACCGGAGGGTCAATTATGGCTACAATGGCAGAATTGACACAACGGGGTGTTGATCCTTCCCTGACCCGAATTGTTTGCGTAGTAGCGGCTCCACCAGCTTTGAAAAAACTGAGTGAAGCTTATCCAGGTTTAATAGTTTACACCGCTACCATTGACGAAAAACTTAACAATAAGGGATATATTGTACCGGGATTAGGAGATGCAGGCGATCGCACATTTGGGACTTAAGCTAGTATGCAGCTAGGGCAGGAGAAAATAGCATAACTACTGTAAAAGTTGCAAGGTTTGTTGAAGGCGGTAAAGATATGAGTCAGCGAGATGGTTTTGGCAGTGGTTTTTTAGCAGGGGCCTTTGTTGGTGGCGTATTTGGTGGTGTTATCGGGGCACTGATTGCTTCTCGACGCGATCCGCAATTGCTACCAGAGGATGAAACAGAACTGACAGATAGCCAAGTCGAAGCGAAGAAAATAGCGGCAAAGCGTCGTCAGATGAAAGCTTCAGAAAGTGAGAGCATTGGCATAGAAACGGCCAGGCGATCGCTAGAAGATAAAATTGCACAGCTAAATGCCACAATTGATGATGTGCGGAAGCAACTGGGTAATGTGAATAGCAGTTCACCCCAAGCCAGCAATGACCGCTCCCTGACTAAAGACTCTTGATGTTTGTTTAGGCGTAGTGAAAATGTCTGGTGTGGCAAGTACCAAATCTGCAAACACTTTTGACTTTGGACTAAATTAAAATTAAAAGATAAGACCGCGTTTGACACTTAGTAGGAAACAAAGCCATCCATGAGTTTACTGATTACGACACTAGTTACCTTTGTCACCTTTTATAGCTATTTGCTAATTATCCGGGTTTTGTTGACCTGGTTCCCGACAATTGACTGGTATAACCAGCCATTTGCTGCTTTAGCGCAGATAAGCGACCCTTATCTGAATTTATTCCGCTCAATTATTCCCCCATTGGGTGGTATGGATTTTTCTCCGATTTTAGCTTTCTTAGCACTCAATTTAGCCGGCGATCTTCTCAGAACCCTAGCTCGTCTGCCATTCGCACAGGGATTTTGATTAGTAGTCAAATAAACATTGTAGAGACGCTTTCACAATTCGCGTCTCTGCAATTTTTGATAACAACTCTGCGCTTATTCTTCAGTCAATTAATTGTGCCAAGTTTTGGAGAAATCTGGGTAATTCATATTCTCAGCACAATGCCAGATAATATTAAAGACAGCCTCATAGCGATATGAATTGTTATTGTAGAACTGTTTATCTAGATAGTCTTTTAGAGTTATGACTACTTGTGGTAAATGTTCGCTTTGAAGGATTTTAGTTAAATTATCAGCTATATCCAAGAGACAAAATTCATAAGATAGTTCATGTGTGGGTTTAATGCTGAATTCATTTTTGTAGTCATCATATTCCTGAAAAATCTGAATGTCCTGAACAAGAACAAAGACAGCTTGTTTTAGCTTTTCTTTAACTAGTTTGTTGTCTAAATCAAGTTCTTCTAGATTTTGAACAGCATTTACTAGACTTTCAGATGCTTGCAAACGCATCAATGTATTTTGATTACTTTCACGTATTTGAGATAAAGTAGCGATCGCTTTTGAATTACCAGGATCAATTTTTACTAAAGCTTCGGCTGCATACAAACGTTCCCATTCATCTTCAGAGGCTTGATGCTGAGTAGTTTCAAGTATCTGGGATAAGGTGGTAATAGCAATCGTATTTCCTCTAGCAATTCCAGTTTTATTTTCTGGATCGATTTTAAGTAAATAGGTTGCAACGCAATTTATCAGAGATGCACTTGCAGAAGTCTTGAGGATGTAGGCTAGAGTATTGAGTGCAACTGCATTACCTGTATCGATTTGCCATAATGCCTTAGCTGCATCAAAGCAGATTCTATCACCCTGGTTTATCTCTAAGAATTTTATCAGGGATGCGATCGCAGTTTGATCGTCCACAGCAATTTTCCCCAAAGTTTTGATCGCTTCGCAACAATTACCCTTATTTAGTGTCGTCTCCATAAGCTGAATTAAAACTGCGATCGCGGTTTGATTACCATAGGCAATTTCACCCAATGCTGCGATTCCATACCAGGAAATATCCTGATCTGGAATCCTCTTAATGTCGTGGATGAAAGCAGCGATCGCAGTTTCATCACCAACTGGTATTTCCCAAGGATTTTGACTTGTCTGGCAGAATGTTTGTTTATTTTCAACAACTGGTGTTAGCAGTGTCAAGGCTGCGATCGCACTTTTGTTACCCGGATCGAGTTCTCCTAACTTCTCGGCTGCAAGTCTAAGAACTGTGGGACTTTCAGTAGTATGAACCAAATGAACAAAAGCGGCGATAACCCGTTTTCTATCAGTTAATTCCAGCGTTTTTCTCGCTGCCTTCACCAATGGTTTTGGTAATATATGCCAATCGCTTTTATCTTGGCGAAAGTAAGCATAACTCCATTTCAGCACTTGAGAAGCGATCGCATCACCCAAGCTACATTCTGGAAACTGAGATAAAGCCTCAGCCGCCAAAAAATAGGCGCGATACCGATAAAAATCGCCGCAACTGTCATCAAAACCTATTAAAGCTTGGATAAAATCTTCTTTCTGCTTCTTAGCTACATCTTCCTGGCTGAACCAGTGGAGAATCTCTGCTTTCCACTCCGGCTCAAAGATGCGGTAAGTGCCTTGACTTAAATTGCTGCGATCGTGGTTAAAGAAATACTGCCAATCATGCATGGCCTCCTATCCACTTCGAGATGTGGGACGAAAGGGACTTAAATGAATATTGCTACATCAGTTTGCTTTTTGTCAAGCCTACATGCAACAAGTATCTGTAAAGTTTTCCGTCTTATGACTCAAAAAAAGCAACAGACGAAATATCAAAAAACTCTGCGAGTGAGCAATATGGTTCGGGAGAAAATACTCCCATTTGGGAAACCTAATAAATGTAAAGGGTGCTAATATACCCGCGTCGTTTTTCCTCGTTGCTTGAAAGCCAAATAGTTCTTAGACTTCCATGAGGTTTTATGAAACAAATAGTTGAACCTTTAGCAATTGTTGAAAATCAACCTATGAAAACAATTAAATACCGCGACAAAGAACATTACGAACAACTCGTTAACAATAAATAAAATCAGGATAATTTAATTTTCAATTCGTAATTCTTACTCTATCCTGCTGTATAAAACAGCTAATAGCTAAAGTCTATTTGAGTAGGCTGAAATTATTTCTTAGTCTTGTTTAGAAAACTTTGGCTATTAGCTCAGAATGAATTATGAGGCAATAGAGTTCAGATAAGCCCAAAATCCTGATGTAGAGACGCGATTTATCGCGTCTTCAAAGATCAATTTGCTACACCAATAACCCTTAACTGAACCGTATTGAATTATAAGGCGGTTGTTAACAATAGATTTAGATGCCAGTTAAAGTGTGGCTCGTGTATTGGCAGGCTTAACTTGAGGTTTTGCAATCATCCCCATTCCGGCTGGTGCAGCTAAAGTTAACCCACGGCGCACAGGACTTACAGGGCGCTTGTTCACCAACGACAATTGAAATTCAGACAGAACAGTTGCCAAGACGATTTTCATTTCATACTGGGCAAATGCCATCCCAATACAGCGACGATTACCGCCACCAAAGGGTAAATATTCGTAAGGAGAATATTGTCTTTCTAAAAAGCGTTCTGGCTTGAACTGTTTGGATTGTGGATAGACTTCTTCTCGATGATGCGCTAAATAAATACTAGGGACTATTGCTGTTCCCTGTGGCAGTTCGTAGTCCATAACTTTAAGTGGAGTTTTCAAAAGCCGCACGAAAGCAGTCATAGCAATTGGGTAAATTCGCAATGTCTCTTGGCAAACTGCTGTCAAATAGGGCAACTTAGCGAGACTACTCAAATCGGGGTTAACTCCAATGGTGTTGAGTTCCTGTTGTAACTTCTCACGCACCTCTGGTAAACGATCGATCCAGTACAAACCCCATGTCAATGCAGAAGCGGTAGTTTCGTGTCCCGCTACTAGCAGCGTCATTAACTCATCGTGTAATTCTTCATCTGACATCCCTTGACCATCATCGTAACGAGCAGCCATCATCAAACTCAGGATATCTTGACGATTTTGATCTGGTTCATCTCGACGTTCTCGGAGCAGAGTATAAATAAGTCGATCAACTTTTTGCCGTTGTTGCAGAATTCTACCCCAAGGACTCCACGCACCGAAATCTTTTTGGATAAACCGAAAAAAGAAGGCGCTAGACATTACTGGTGAAGTGATGAAGTCTAGTAAGTCACTTAGCGATCGCCTCAGTTCTTCAAAAAGCTTTCCTTCTTCCAAACCAAATACAACCCGTAGAATAACACGCAATGTAATTTCTTGCATCGACTCACGAATCTTGAAAGGCTTGCCAATTTGCCATTCATTACTCACCTGTCGGGTTATTTTACAAATATCCTCACCATAAGCCCGCATTCTTTCGCCATGAAAAGGCGGAGCTAATAGTTGTCGTTGACGCTGGTGGCGATCGCCATCCGCTAACATAAAGGAGCGATCGCCAAGCAAAAATTTTAGTCCTATGTTCCCCCTCCCAACCTCAAAATGGCTGGAATCAGCAGTAAAAATCTGCTCCAGTGCTTGGGGTTGACTAAAGTACACAATATGGTTATTACTACGACTACTCCTAATTGTGAAAGTATCACCATAGATTTTGGCAAAATCATCTACATATTTCACTGGCTGACTAATAAACTTGATCATCCTCAACCAGCGCGGCATTTGCGGCCCATCAGGCAGATTGTAAGTTGCTGTCATAGAATTTTGTGGATTTGATGGCTTCTGAATTTTATTGTTACGAGTTTTCATGTTACTTAGGGTTACATAAAGCGCTATATTCATCATTAGGGACTGGACACTGGGGACTGAGAACTGAAAAGAGAATAATAATAATTCTTGTACAGATGCGATTAATTGCGTCTTTACTCCTAACTCAGCACTCAACACTCCTAACTCAGCACGGGCTAAACGCCCCGCTAGCGCTAACAAGAGGCAGCATCGGAAGCAAGCAGTGCCAAAAATCATCGCTATTCTCAACGGTAAAGGAGGAGTCGGTAAAACGACTACCGCAGTCAATCTGGCTGCAAACTTTGCGAAGAAAAAAAAGGTGTTGCTGATTGATGCAGATATTCAAGGTTCTGCCAGTTGGTGGTTTGGGCGCAGTCAGCAGGGAATGGGATTTGATTTATCTCAAGAAACAGATCCCACACTTTTAGGTAATTTAGGAAAGATAACAGGTTACGATTTAGTAGTGGTGGATACGCCTCCCGCGCTGCGCTCTGAAGCATTAGTGGCGGTAGTTGCGATCGCAGATTATCTAGTTTTGCCTACACCCCCAGCCGCAATGGATTTAGCTATCCTCGTGGAAACAGTCAAGGAAGCCGTTATCCCTGTGGGAACTCCCCATCGGGTACTGCTTACCAAAGTCGATACGCGCAGTATTGGGGAAGCACTAGAAGCAAAAAACACTCTCACTAGATTAGGTATTCCTGCTTGTAATACCTTTATCCGTGCTTATAAGGCTCATGAACGAGCAGCACTTGAGGGTGTAGCGATCGCTCAATGGCGAGGAAGTAATGCACGAGAGGCGGAGTCAGACTACTGCCGTGCGGCTGATGAATTACAGCGTGATTGGAGAAAATAATAATGGCTAGGAAACAAAGTCTCTCTGATTTATTACAAGAAGAGGCACAAAAATTTACACCCCCAGAAGGCGAATCTGCGATCGAAGTCACAGCAGAAGCAATTGCCGAAGAACAGGCTTCATCTGATGAGGAATCCTCAGCAGAAATACTCGATCCAACTTCTACTAAGCGCACAAGTCCCACTAAAGCTGATTTAGAAGCAAATGTCAAAGAATTGACAACTAATCTAGAAAAAAGCCATAAAAAGGAAGCATCTTTAGGGCAAGAAATTGCTGATTTGCAATCAAAATTATCTAAACAACAAACATTGGCATCCGAACATAAATTATTAGCACAACAGGTATCAAAAGAACTTGAAGAAACCAAAAAAACAGCGCTGCAACTTGCAGAAGCGAATTCCCAACTTATAGAAGAAATTAATGCTTTAAAACAAACAGCAGAAGATAATTCTAAAAAACTTGTTGTCAAAGAAACTACTGCTATCAAACCAGTCAAAGACCATTACAATCCACTTAACTACAAAAAATCACATCGGTCATCGGAAACATTAGCTCAAAATCAACCACAAAATCAACCAAATGACTATCCTGATAGTTCTAATGAGATGTGGTTACTTGACTAGAGTCAGTTAATCTATGACGCTATAGGAATACTATTTAATTTTTGAAAAGATATGTAGGGGAGCCAGTTGTGTGGGCGGGTTTCCCGCGCCACTTGCCAACAAACTCCTCCACCCCCGCAAGGCAGTGGCTTGAATTGAGCGAACTGGCGTTGCGTTAGCGACAGCGTAACGACCAAACCCTTGATAATGGTGCGTTACGAACTTCGTTCTAACACACCCTACATACCTAATTTTGTTCAAAAATCAAATATAATTCCTATATATATGTTCGTAGTGAGCGATTCATCGCTCAAAACAAAGATTATCAGGACTAAAGTGCTGACAACAAACTTTAATTTATTTACGCTTCAGTACAAAAGTTTAAAATATGCTGCGCGGTGATTTGTGGTTGTTCCAAATGAGGGAGATGACCACAATCTTCAATCCAGGTGAGACGACTATGGGGAATTTCCCTTTTAAACTTTGTGGCATCTTTAGTACCTAAAATCTTATCACAATCACCCCACAAAATTAGTGTTGGTTGCACAATTTTTGATAATATATTTAATTTAAAAGCACTGTAACCACCACTTTTAGTAAAAGCAATCAAAGCTTGATTCCAACTCGGCATTTGTAGGTGTAATGCGCCACAACATAGAGCATCAACAGAAGCAAGACTTTGATTTTTATATCCAATACGAGAAACGCGATCGCGCACCTTCAAACTACTCAAAAATTGAGTTGCTAAATAATCTAAAGGGGGAAACATAAATTTACTTAACGGTGAACCACTCGCCAAGCCTGCACTGTCAATTAACACCAGTTTTTTTACTACTTCCGGGTAAGTTAGGGTAAAATCAATCGCCGTTGCACCCCCCATCGAAGCGCCAACTAAAATTACAGGTTGGTTAATCAGGCTTTTCCAGAAATAATAAAGATGAGTTTTAATAGCAGTTGGACTGTAAGCAATCCCTGAGAGTCTATCTGTAAATCCAAAACCCAACAAATCAACAGCCCAAGTTTCATTATCTCCAGAAAGTAGTGGCAAAAGCCGCCGAAATTCTAACACAGAACTGTCAAAGCCGTGAATTAATAATATAGGAGTTCCACCACTCCCTTGCTTGACATAAGTTGTGGTAACTGGTTGATTAATTAAAGGAGTAGCGATCGCAGCAGTTTGAATACTCTGAGCTAGTGCGATCGAGGTAGATTCAGTCAGTTGCCCCACTGCTTTAGGAAGAAAATTCGGAAACATAAATTTCAGTTTATCGTACTAGCTTGCTTTGACTTCTCGCTGATTTCGTTAAACAACAAAATTACACAAACGAATAATATGCTCAAGCATTATTTATTTGTAATACCTAAAAATAGTCTAAGTAGGTAGGCGTAATTAAATATAAAACCTCACCCTGCCTCCGGCTTCCCTCTCCGATACTTTGGAGAGGGATTGAGGGTGAGGTTTGATCTTATATTTAATTACGCCCACTTACTTACTGGCTAATCAAAACATTCTAACTCTTGTACAGACAAAGATTTTTCGCGTCTCTCACCACTCCCATAGAATTTGGTGGCATCAAAGAAAGTTTTGCCAAATGTCAAAATTGGGACTAAAGCCACGTACAATTGATATCGCCTATCCCTTAATCCAGGAGCTAATGCCATGCCAATGGCGGTTGGCGTAATTGAAACTTTAGGTTTTCCTAGTGTCTTAGCAGCAGCAGATGCAATGGTCAAAGCTGCCGCAGTCACAATTGTGTACTATGGCCAAGCTGAAAGCGCTCGTTTGTTAGTTGCCGTTCGGGGACACGTTGCTGAGGTAAAAAAAGCTGTTGAAGCCGGAATCGAAGCTGGAGAGCAAGTCAAGGTTGGTACAGTAATTACTCACTACATCGTTCCTAATCCCCCGGAAAATGTTGAAACCATATTACCAATCCATTTCACTGAAGAATCAGAACCTTTCCGTATGTTCTAAGCAATTTCGCAATCAATATATGTAGCGAAGCTTCGTACAATTAACTTGTAGCCCTCATATCGTTTTTCATACAGGAGATTAATAATGTCATTACAGGCAGTTGGAGCACTTGAAACGAAAGGTTTCCCTGCGGTGCTAGCAGCAGCAGATGCTATGGTAAAAGCTGGTCGAGTCACCCTCGTTGGATATATCAGAGTGGGTAGTGCCCGTTTTACAGTTAATATTCGTGGCGATGTTTCTGAGGTAAAAGCGGCTATGGCTGCTGGTATTGAAGCCGCAGAAAATGTTTTTGGCGGTACTCTAGAATCCTGGGTGATTATTGCTCGTCCCCATGAAAACGTTGAAGCTGTTCTACCAATTGCTTACACAGAAGAAGTGCAACAGTATCGAGAATCTCTAGAAAATCCCATTATTAGATCGTCGAACAATCGATAAATTCAATCCTTTATGGTAAAATTCTAAACTAAGAATCCCCATAAATGAATTTAAAGATAAGTCTCATTTAAGGCTTCTGAGCATTAAAGCTTTTGAGGGTTGCATTCTTTCTGTTTTTAGATTTTGCATAAGTTTAATTTTGAAGCAGAGGGAAAGCAAGAGTCAGAGTCAATAGTCAAAATCAATATTGACTGTTGACTGTTCATTTTTATAAGTGTAAAAGTTTTTTAGAATAAATTCCCAATGTTAAAAGCACAGTTTTAACAACTTCCCACCACTAGAAGTCTGATAGTTTTTAGGTAATTTTAGATATTAAGATTTTAGATAACGGCTTACCAAATATCCTCTTAAACGCCAAATTAAGTATATTTACTTAAATAAAATAAAAATAGATTGAGTTTAGGTTTAATTCTCCCTAACCCTCCTAAGAAGGGAGCGAATTAAGCCATTTTAAGAGAGCTTGGGGGAATATTCTGGCGCAAAATATCACTAACAGCAAGTGTATTGAGATTTCACTAAGTATTTTACTACGTAAGGTGTAGTAGAGTGTTAAAACTTATACGGGTGAAAGAACGTATGATATTAAGTTAAATTAGATTCGTTCCTCAGCTTGGTTACAAAATGTCAGATTTTTCCAACCCTGTCTTGGAAAGCTTTATTATTGCCACTCTAAGGAGATTTTTGTTCTCGGTTAAAAATATAACTTTACAAAAAGTTTAAAATAACAGAATTGCTCCAAACATCTTATATGTAAGGATTTGGGGGCATTTTAAAATTGAGAGCAAAACCCTAATGTGAAAGTTTTTGCATAATTCTCTTGAATTAAGACGTAATAAAAATGGAATCACTGAGATATTTTCGTGAAACTCATGAAATCTGGGACAGCTGCCAGTTAAACAATTAGGTAGGGACAAATGGGGGTTGTGATGCAAACTTCAAAATTAAGTTTCGAGGAACGCAATCTCGCTATGACAAAGGATATGGAAAAACTGGCTCTAGATTGGCAAAACCGTTTGGTTGCAGAATGTCCAGACCAAAATGAACCTACTAGACAAAGTATTATTCTCTGGCTTTTGGGATCTGACTCAAAACGTTTTGATCTGTTGAACCCGAAGGAACTAGATATCGCCAAACAAGCGATGGAATATCGTTGGAGGATTTTACGTCAACGCTATTTAGGGTTTGGACGGGAACGTGCTTATCGGAACTTGATAACGCGACTAGGAAGTTTAGTGACATTACGGAATAAGATTCAGACTTGGGTTTCCCTTAGTCGCGATCGCCAGCGCAGTGTTATGGATGTATTGCAAGAGGTACTCCAAGAATTACTGCAAACTGATGCCTATATGCAACAACAAATGGCTGATCTTGCCAAATATACAACCGATAGACGACTGGGAGATGCTCTACTATTTGCCAGTATAGAAGAATATTGTCTGCGACCAGTACGTAATCAACCCCTATTAGCTTATCGGTTTGTAAATTACTTGCGTCGTACTCAGCGCGGTGGTTTAACCCAAGTGCCAGGCCGTGACTTGATTAGACTAGTGTCAGAAGAAGTTCTCACAGACGACAGTGAGAATCGAATTAACTTAGTTGATAGTCAGGCGATCGCAGAATATCAAGAAGCACAACATCTAGAAGAACAACAAGTTTCACGGCAATCAGTACAAAAAGAACTGGAAAATTATTTACAAGAAAATCTGGGTACAGATGCAGTGGAATGGCTAAGACTGTATCTACAAGGTAAGTCCCAAGAAGAGATTGCCCACAAATTAAATAAGCAGGCTAGGGAAGTATACCGTTTGCGAGAAAAAATTAGTTACCATGCAGTACGTGTTTTTGCTCTCAAAGGTAAACCAGAACTCGTAGATAGTTGGCTCTCAATTTCCTTACAAGAACATAACTTGGGGTTAACGCAAAACCAATGGCAGCAACTTGATGAAAAATTGACTCCTCTGGGGCGGCAAATCCTAGACTTGCGAAAAGCAGGTAACTCGATAGAAGTAATAGCCCAACAGTTAAAACTCAAAACCCATCAAGTGCTGGGCGAATGGACAAAAGTTTATCTTGTTGCCCAAACTTTAAGAACCAACGAGTAGCCAATTTGGGTGGTAGCAGACAAGGCTGATGGGAAGTGGCGAGTTGAGGAGCAGGGGAAAAAGAACTATTAACATGACGATCTTTTATACCCCATGCTCAATGCCCCATGCCCTATCTTCAGTATTATCCCCAATATATTATCTAAAATTCATCTTCTACTTACATTTACTTAAGTAAATATAATTGAAATTTTAACAATCCAACAAAGTATCTTTATTAACTACCTAGTAAATTAGAGGCAAAATATAAATAAATACCACACAATCAAATCTATGTTGTCTTCAGAGGGTGAACTAAATAATATGGCAGCAAATGGACAACAAATGCTAACTGCTGCTCAAGCTAGATGGGAAGAAGGAGAGGAACGCAAGCAAATATTCCAACTGATAGATAGTCTTTTGTCCTTTGAAGCTTGCCTCTACCACCAGATTTTACCCTTTGAATTAGAAGACAAAAACCTCTGGCTAGGTATGGTTCATCCAGAAGATAGTGAGGCACTAGATTATGTTGGTGGTATTTTGTCTTATATCAATTGCACAATGGTGATTGAAGCGATCGCATCTGACGCTCACCGTAGAATCTTGTCAGCCTACCTCAACCATAAGAATACATCCCAACTAGATGCTCAACAAGCGCATCAGCCAACAGCTGACTCTCCCCAACAAAATAGCCCAGCTAGCATCGCTGATAAACCTATTGTTTCTCTAAATACTGACCCTGAATCAAATCAGCAACCAATATTGATGCTATTTGAGACATCAAAGCGTCAACATTCTGGGCAGCGTGTAGATTTGCCTCCTATCCCAGAGCTAGATCAATCATCTCAAACAACGAGAAGTCATGAACGTGAGACTTCCGAAATAGCTGCACCAAAAAATTTACCGATTTTGCCTACCCAAGTTCCCGAACTACTTACTCCCATCGAGTTGCTGCCAACACTACCACCAAAGAAATTATTAGAAGAATTACTAGGGCGAATTCTGGATGGGGGAATTGGTCGGCTGTATTTAGAAAGACAAGCTTACGAAGGTAGAATACTATGGAGTGACAATGGAATCTTGCAGTCTGTATTAGATAAACTGCCTCTGTCTGTTTTCCAAGGAGTACTGAATGAATTAAAGCGGTTTGCTTCCTTACCTCTCATCAGGGTTTCAGAACCAAAACAGGTAGAGAAGGAATACATGCATCAAAAAACTCGCTTATTATTACGCTTGCGAGTCATGCCAGGAATCTACGGTGAAGAGGCAACACTGCAAGTCTTGCGGGGAGCAGCATTAAAATTCTATCAAGAACAACAATTGATCCGTCTGGGACGCGATGCTTTAGGAATTTCTCAGCAACTAAGTTTCAAGTTACATGAACTACAAGAACGGCTTTTACTGAATCCCAGCCTTAATTCTCAGCAATCAGAGGCAATAGTAGCCCTGAATCAATTAGTAAAAAATTTAGACCAACAGATTAAAATACTGGCGCTACATAGCAATTCCCCAACGAATAGGGAATAGGGAATAGGAAAAACCCACGGCTTTTAAGGCTGGGATTGTAACAAGGACACCGAATTTAAGAGCGCTGTGCGTCTCGAAAAACATCTTTTTTTTAAATGGGCTTTTGACACATAACTAAAGTTTCTATCCTTCACTCTTCCCAATTCTCAATTCTCAATTCCCAATTCCCTACCCAAAGGGTTTTGTCAGTAAAACCTCTGATTTCGATCGCATACATAATTGTTATGTTGTAATAGAATTCTAGACCGATCAACCTTAGAGGTTAAGATCAAATAAATACGAATTTTGCGATCGCATTCTAAGTAAAATTACGGTTTAAAAACTTATAGTAACGAAGTTATTTTCACGCTCTTGAATCCATTCCTTGCATATATTTCATGCTAACTGAGGTTTTTAGTGAACTTTTCCCCTTAATGAGTACAGCCAACCCCCAGACCTTGGAATGGCTGCTCAACGTTGCAATTGAACATGAATACCCATCTGGGCGAGCCGTTGTCATGGAAGATGCCTGGGGTAACGCCGTTTACTTCGTGGTTTCTGGTTGGGTCAAAGTCCGGCGTACCGTCGGGGACGATTCAGTAGCTTTGGCAATTTTTGGTCGTGGCGATTTTTTTGGAGAAATGGCAATTTTGGATGAATCTCCACGCTCAACCGATGTCATTGCTCTTTCACCCGTAAACTTGCTTAGTATCTCCAGAGAGCGTTTTATTCAAATATTATTTAAAGACCCGCAGCTACATCACCGAATGTTGCAACTGATGGTGCGGCGATTGCGGCAAATTAACCAGCGTTTACAAATGCGGTCTTCACCACCAGCAGTCAAACTCGCCCATACCCTGGTGACTTTAGGTGAAAACTATGGTCAGGAATCAGACTTAGGAAGAGAAATTTTTAACGTTCCCTTTAAAGATTTAGCAGAGGTGACAGAAATCGGCGTTGATGAAACTACCAAAATCATGGAAAAACTCCATGAAAAAGGGTGGATCAAGATTGATAGCGCTAACAACATCAATTATCTTGTGAACTTGAAACAGTTGATGAACTTGGCTGGTAAGGTGTGATTGCTTTATTTATTCAGCGATACAAATTGTTTGACTATCTTGGACTAGTCACCCAATGTAGGTTTAAAATCTTCACCAAGCAAGCATTTTAGACCTATCCAAATCCCAAGATGCCTTTTAAGCGAATCTTGTTTATCAGTAACGGCCATGGAGAGGACAACCACACCTCTCATGTGATTCAGACCCTGCGCCAATTGTGTCCTTCTATTGAGATGGCAGCAATGCCGATTGTGGGCGAAGGAAAAGCTTACCGCAGCTTGGATATTCCCATTATTGGCCCGACCCAAATAATGCCCTCTGGAGGATTCTTTTACATGAAGCGCCTCTATTTGCTCAAAGATTTTCAATCAGGATTAATTGGGCTAACGTGGCGACAGTTACAAGCGGTGTTGCAGTATGCTCCCAAGTGCGATTTGATTATGGCTACTGGAGATTTTATCTCCCAGACATTCGCTTACTTAACAAAGCGCCCTTACATCTCCTTTATCTCTTGTCTCTCTGCCCTCTATGAAGGGCAATTGTATCTCAATCCCCTGCTGTGGAACGATTTAAATTCTTCTCGATGTCTGACAGTTTTCACCAGAGATTCCTATACGGCTTCTGACCTTCAACGCCAAGGTATAGCTAAAGCTCAGTTTGGTGGTATTCCAGCCTTAGATTACCTCGTTCCCACGGGCAAAGACTTGCATCTGAAACCCGACATTCCAACGATCGCTCTTTTGCCAGGATCGCGAATGCCGGAAGCCGCGCGAAACTTCTGTTTGCAGTTACAACTGGTGGTAGAAATTGCCAAGGTGATGCCTAAGTCAAGATTCCAGTTTCGGGCTGCCTTGGTACCAAATTTGATGGGACAGCTAGATGACATTGCTAAAAGTCAAGGTTGGCAACTGAATCAAGGCGTACTCACTTATTCCCCGCCAGGAAGTTCTGCTGAGGAATCACCCCTTGCAGAAGTCAGGTTTTACTCTGATGCCTTCAGCGATATCTTATGTAACTCTACCCTCATCATTGGTATGGCAGGGCTGGCAGTAGATTTAGCAGTGGCGATCGGCAAACCGATTATCCAAATTCCCGGAGAAGGCCCCCAATTTACCTATCAATTTGCAGAGGCGCAGACTCGGCTGTTGGGCATTTCTGCCCAAACTATTGGTACTAAGCCAGCAACCTCTGAGATTCTCCAGCAAGCGGCTCGACGAGTCGTCGAGACTTTACAAGATGTAGACTACCTCGCTAAGTGCCAAGAAAATGGCCCTCAGCGATTTGGCCCACCCGGCGCATCTGAAAGAATAGCCCGCTTTCTGCTAACCTCTCTAGGGGAAACTAAGTAGAAATTGTGTCAGAATCCTGAATTCTGAGTTCTGAATTCAGGAGTCAGAATTCACCTGAATTCTGACACAATTGTTGCTGCTGCTAAATTTCAATAGTGAAGGTTATGAAAGTCCGCTCTAGCTACTGGCAACTGTTACCTTATTTGTGGCCACAATGGCCGCTTTTAGTTCGAGGATTTGCTTGTATTTTAGGATTTGTGTTGCTCACCTTAGCAATACCTTACCTAGCAGGTCAGGTTGCTTTTTTTCTCGGTCAGGGAAATGTTAATCAGATTGCCCACTGGCTGGGAATAGGTACTTTGGTATTTTTATTTCGAGGGCTTTGTCAATACGGGCAGAATGTCTTTATGATTGCTGCTGCTCTCAACATGGTTTTAAACTTGCGTAAGCGGGTTTACGCTCATCTGCACAAACTTGGATTAGATTACTTTGAAACTACACAGACAGGCGATCTCACTTATCGGCTGACTGAAGATATCGATCGCGTCGGTGAGATTGTCGATAAGTTATCCCATCAGTTTCTTTCCAATCTCTTGCAGTTAATTGCAATTCCCATTTACATGCTCTACCTGAATTGGCAACTCACCCTTGCAGGTTTGCTTTTGGCTCCCCTGATGGCTTGGTTAATCGGGCAATTTGGTCAGCGATTACTTGTGCTATCTCGCCAGAGTCAAAATCAGGTTTCCAATTTGTCGGCGCTGCTAACTGAAGTATTTAGCGGGATTCGCGTCGTCCAAGCTTTTGCAGCACAAGGGTATGAAGTCAAGCGATTTAATCAGGAAGCAGAACGCAATCGCCAAGCTAAGTATCGCGCTCTACAACTCAAATCCATTCAGTTTCCCGTTGTTGGTTTTTTGGAAGCAGTTAGTATTATGCTGCTGTTTCTCTTGGGAGGATGGCAGATTTCTCAAAATCAGCTGACATCTCAAGGCTTTATCAGTTTCTTAGCTGCTGTGGCAATCCTAATTCAGCCAATCGACCTGTTAATTAGCAATTACAACGAGTACAAACAGACTGAGGCTTCTGTCGAACGCATCTTTGAATTGATGCTGAAGCAGCCTAGTTTAAGCGAACAATCCAATGCTAAGGAACTACCACGAGTTGCTGGCAAGGTAGAGTATCGTCATGTCAATTTCGCCTACAATTCCAGCCAGCCAGTCCTTAAGGATCTCTGTTTGCACACTTCTCCTGGCAATGTGATTGCCTTGGTTGGTTCTTCTGGGGCGGGCAAATCGACTTTAATTAACCTTTTACTTCGCTTTTATGACCCTCAAGAAGGCGAAATTCTCATTGATGATATTGATATCCGCGATGTCACACTCACCAGCCTCCGCCATCAAATTGGCATTGTTCCCCAAGACATTACCCTGTTTTCAGGAACGATCGCCGAAAATATTGGTTATGGTCAGGAAGAATTAGATTTAGCAGCAATTGAGGAAGCTGCAAAGATTGCCAACGCTCACTCTTTCATCACCCAATTTTCCCAAGGTTATCATAGCTGGGTTGGTGAGCGGGGAGTTAACCTGTCTGGTGGACAACGCCAAAGATTAGCGATCGCCAGAGCCATTGTTAACGATCCTCGAATTCTCATCCTGGATGAAGCTACTTCTGCCTTAGATTCGGAGTCAGAAGCATTAGTTCAAGAAGCGATCGAACGAGTAATGCAAAATCGTACCGTGTTTATAATCGCCCATCGCTTGAGCAGTGTTCGTAGGGCTGACTGCATTCTCGTACTAGAACAAGGAAAGTTAGTTGAAACTGGTACTCATTCTTCTCTCATGTCACAGGAAGGACGCTATGCCCGTTTTTATGCCCAACAGTTTTATTCTACAGGTGAGCAAGGGAATAGGGAGTAAGTAGAGATGCGATTAATCTCGTCTCTACGGGAGGGAAAGCAAATATCAGAAAATCTTGCGCTAGTGCAGATTTTGATGCGTTTGCGTAGCTCGTCGTAGACATTGCAAGCTGCTAAATATGGTTGAAACACCCAAATCGGCTGTAATAATTAGGTACAATGCATAAGTAATATATTAGTTATGCAAAAGAAATAAACTGTAATCTTTATTTGAGAGTAAGCGGATTTATCCGTGGGATCTTAACTACTAATTACTATTTTCTCTACAAGACGCTCTGCGATCGCCAAGGGGGATACCCCGTTAACAATTATCTCCAGCACCAAGATGACTGAAGCAACTGCAACTCGTCCCAATATCTACATCCAGGAAACCGGGCCAACGATTCATTACTTGGTGGCAATGTCCCAACCAGAAACCCATCTGTTTGAAGTAACTTTGCGCCTTGTAAATCATCCCTCACCGATTCTCGATTTAAAATTGCCAGTATGGACACCCGGTTCCTACTTAGTTCGGGAATATGCCAAGAATTTACAGGATTTTTTGGCTTTTGCAGAGCATAAGCCTTTACCTTGGCGAAAAATCAGTAAAAATCACTGGCAAGTAGACAAAACTGGTGTTTCAGAATTAACTGTACGTTACCGTATTTTTGCTAATGAGCTATCGGTGCGGACAAATCACTTGGATGCTACTCACGGTTATTTCAATGGGGCAGCACTATTTTTTAGAATACCAGGCTGGGATAAGCTACCCATTCGCGTCACCATCGTACCACCACACCAAGAATGGCGGGTCACTACTGCTTTAACTCCCGTTGCTGAAGAAAAAAATACTTTTTTAGCTAGTGATTTTGATACTCTAGTTGATACTCCCTTTGAGATTGGTTGCCACCAATTGTATAAATTTGAGGTCTTGGGAAAACCCCATGAACTCGCAATTTGGGGGCAAGGTAATTATCAAGTTCAGCAGTTGATTGCTGATATCCAAAAAATTGTTCAGGTAGAAGCGCAGATGTTCGGCGGTTTGCCTTATGAACGATATGTATTTTTGCTACATTTATTTAGTCAAGCTTTTGGCGGTTTGGAGCATAAAGACTGTTGCTCATTAATTTACCAACGTTTTGGGTTTCGCGTTCAGGAAAAATACGATCGCTTTATCCAATTGGTAGCGCACGAGTTCTTTCACTTGTGGAATGTCAAACGAATTCGCCCAAAAGCATTAGAGGTTTTTGATTACGACCAAGAAAACTACACACCATCATTGTGGTTTTGTGAGGGGACTACTAGTTATTACGACTTATTAATTCCTTTGCGGGCAGGAATTTATGATGTTAAGTCGTTTTTGAATAACTTGAGTAAAGAAATTAGCAGATATGAAACGACACCGGGGCGTAAGGTACAACCCGTTTCCGAGTCGAGTTTTGATACCTGGATTAAACTCTATCGCCCCGATGCCAATAGTGGTAACTCCCAAATTTCCTACTATTTAAAGGGAGAAATGGTATCGTTGTTGCTGGATTTACTGATTCGCTCCACTCACGACAATCAGCGTTCCCTCGATGACGTGATGCTGAAAATGTGGCAGCAATTTGGTAAAGATGAAATTGGCTATACCCCAGAACAGTTGCAGGATGTTATCGAATCTGTTGCTGGAATAGATTTGACTGATTTCTTTAAACGCTACATTGATAGTACTGATGATTTGCCTTTCAATCAGTATTTGGAACCCTTTGGCTTACAGTTGCTAGCTGAACAGCAAGAAGAATCTTACTTAGGCGTGAGAATAAGTACAGAGAATGGGCGGGAGATGATTAAGTTTGTGGAAACTGATTCACCGGCACAAATAGGGGGAATTGATGCAGGTGATGAGGTATTAGCAATTGATGGGATTAAGGTGACGGGGAATAGTTTCAGCGATCGCCTAAAAGATTACCAACCAAACGATACCATCCAAGTTACAGTTTTCCACCAAGACGAACTGCGTACTTATTCCATTACCCTCGCGTCACCACATCCCACTCGATATCAGGTAAAACCTGTTGAGTCTCCTAACTCCACACAGCAGAAAAACTTTGCTACATGGCTTGGAGTTGCGATCGCAACTGTTTAATTTAGGGCATTGGGAATTGGGCATTGGGCATTGGGCATTGTGGATTAAAAAGAGTCAGAGGGGCGGGGTGCTGATCTTGCTGAAGCGAAAACTCTTCTCCCATGCCCCATGCCCCATGCCCCATGCCCCAGTTCTAAGGCGTTCTCACCGCCCCAGAGTAAATCAAACCCCGTTGCAGATCCAGCGTTATAATCGCTCCATCTCGAATCACCTGCGTTGCCTGCTTCACACCAACAATCACTGGCACACCAAGACGTAAGCCAATCACCGCCGCGTGACTTGTGAGACTTTCCTCTTCCGTAATAATCCCGGCAGCTTTCCGAATAGCCTCAACAAAATCAGCACTCGTGCGCGGTGCAACTAATATGTCTCCCGGATTAAAGTTACTAACATCCATACCAGTATTAGCCACCCGTGCGCGACCACTCACTAAACCTTGTCCGAGTCCGATTCCGTTACCGAGTACCGCCGTCACCACTTCTACCTTAATCAAATCCGTAGAGCCGGAAATTCCCTGGAGTGTACCAGCAGTCATTACTACTAAATCTCCCTCAGACAGTAACTTCAACTCCTGAGCTACATTAATTGCAGCTTGAAATGTCTGACCAGTGGAAGGTAATCCTAGCACCAATAGCGGTTTTACTCCCCACACCATCTGTAACTGCCGCGCTACATTCACATGGGGAGTCACTGCCAAAATCGGTGTCTGAGGACGGAATTTAGAAACATTGCGAGCAGTTGCTCCAGTTTGCGTTAGGGTCATGATTGCTGCTGCGCCTAGTTGTTCGGCAATTTGACCTACCGCTTGACTAATGGCATTGGGAATGGAGCGTCGGGCATCTTTTACAGAACGCAAGTTTAAATGTTGGACTTCTTCCTGCTCCATTCGCTCGGCAATCCGCGCCATTGTCGCTACTGCTTCTACAGGGAAGCTACCCACTGCGGTTTCATTGGAGAGCATCACCGCATCCGTGCCATCCAAAATTGCATTTGCCACATCCGACACTTCGGCGCGAGTGGGACGGGGATTGCTCACCATGCTATCTAACATTTGGGTGGCGGTGATGATTGGAATCCCTAAGCGATTTGCTGTAGCAATTAGCCGCTTTTGAAGTACGGGAACATCTTCTGCTGGCAGTTCCACGCCTAAGTCGCCTCTGGCAACCATTACGCCATCACACAAAGCCAGAACTGCCTCCATTTGTTCAATGGCTTCATGCTTTTCAATTTTGGCAATCACCGGCACTTGCTTGCCTGTACTGGAAATTAGTTCTTTAATTTCGATCATGTCCTGTGGATTGCGGACAAAGGAAAGTGCCACCCAATCTACACCTTGATCTAGACCAAACATCAGATCCTCTCGGTCTTTGTCAGTCATTGCCTTAATTGACAGGTAAACACCGGGAAAGTTTACGCCTTTGTTGTTAGAAAGTTTACCAGGTACGGTGATGCGACAATGCAAATCACCTTTGTCTCGGTTAATCTCCTCTACAACCATTTCTACTCGTCCATCATCGAGGAGAATTTTTGCACCAAGTGGGACTTCTTCAGCTAAATAATCATAGGTGACGCAGCTAATTTCTTGTGTGCCTACTACTGGGCGATTTGTCAAGGTAAAGCGATCGCCTTTTGCCAAAACTATAGATCCGTTGTCAAACTTCCCCAAGCGAATTTTTGGGCCCTGCAAGTCTTGGAGAATAGCCACTGGTTGATTTAGTTCAAAGGCGGTTTGCCGAATTAAGCGAATACTACGCTGATGGTCGGCATGAGTTCCGTGGGAGAAGTTTAGCCGCAGCGTCGTGGCTCCCGCTTCAATAATCGCCTTAAGCATTTCAGGACTGCTAGTAGCGGGGCCAATAGTAGCGACAATTTTTGTCCGGCGCAGAGAATCTCTTAATTGCATAGGGGCTGAAGTGAGGGAGCTATCTGGGAAGTCATCGTAACTTAAGTTGTATCTCCTTTTCAGTCACTGCTATACCAATAAATGTAAGCAGCTAGAGAGAGTTTATGGGAGAGTAGGGGCTGTGGGATAGACTAGATATAGTACATTAATCTTGTATCCATCCTCCCAACGAAAGAGTTTATCCCATCAACTTTTTGCCAATTGTCATACCCCATTTATCAGTAAAGGTTAGTTCTTGTCTGGAATCATAGCGCTATTCATCTACTGATATGCAAAGCTGTGGATAAATATTGCTATACAAAAGGTTACAAAACTTTATTCTTCCCTAATATTTATCGTATATTCGTAATTAGGACTTACGCAAAACTTCAGATGAAACTTTTATTCTCAGGTAGGGGCAATTCGTGAATTGCCCCTATCGCGTGTGATTTTGCGTAAGTACTAGTAATGTTTGATTAAGAAAGAGTCAATGTTAGAAACGATCGCATCGGAGGCACAAAAGCCACTGACAATCCCGCCAAAGGAATTTTTAGCGCCTCCTGGTGATTTTAATCCCACCCTACTGCTGTTTTTAGTAGCTGTAGGAATGCTGGTGTTATCTAACTTTGGTTACTGGCTTTGGGAATGGCCGCACTGGCTCTGCTTTAGCGTTAACACTATTGCCTTGCATTGTGCTGGGACGGTTATTCATGACGCTTGTCACCAATCAGCCCATCGCAATCGGGTAATGAATTCGATGTTAGGGCATGGTAGTGCATTGATGCTAGCTTTTGCTTTTCCAGTGTTTACGCGAGTGCATTTACAGCATCATGGCCATGTCAACCATCCCAAAGACGATCCAGATCATTATGTCTCCACGGGTGGGCCGCTATGGCTAATTGCAGTGCGGTTTTTATACCACGAAGTATTTTTCTTTCAACGGCGGCTGTGGCGCAAATATGAGCTATTAGAATGGTTCATCAGCCGCTTAATTGTCGGTGTAATTGTTTATATTTCAGTGCAGTACAACTTTTTGGGTTACATTCTGAATTTTTGGTTTATACCCGCCTTTGTGGTGGGGATAGCGCTAGGATTATTTTTTGACTATTTGCCCCATCGTCCTTTTGCAGAGCGCGATCGCTGGAAAAATGCTCGTGTCTACCCAAATCCAGTTCTCAATATTCTAATTATGGGACAGAATTACCACTTAATTCATCATTTGTGGCCTTCTATTCCTTGGTATAATTACCAACCTGCATACTATGTGATGAAGCCACTCTTAGATGAAAAAGGATGTTATCAAACTTCAGGATTGTTGCAGAAAAAAGACTTTTTTGAATTTGTTTATGACATCTTTTTAGGAATTCGGTTACATCACCAAAAAGAGTAGATAATTTTGGATGAGGCCGTCAGCAGTTCTTCCAAGAATATCAGCCTTAAGTAGCTGATATTCTTATTCGTTTTGCTAGTTTTTAAAGTTTGTGTGTGGTTAAAAACGCTTCAACTTCCGCATCTGTGGGCTGGGAAGCGATCGCACCTGCTTTAATGGTAGTCAGTGCCCCAACAGCACTGGCGTAGGTAACAATGCGTTTTGCTGTTTCGGCATCCCGCAAGCTGTGGATGCCATTCTGACCCAGTTGGTGGATGAATCCTGCCAAAAAACTATCCCCTGCACCAGTAGTATCAACTACGGGGATGGAAAAGGAAGGTAATTTGCCTTCATTTTCACCCAGACAGTAGGCGCAACCGTTTTCTCCATCTGTTACCAATACTCCTTCAATACAAGCCAAACGGTAAGTGATGGCTCCAGGATCTGCGGTTTCAAATAGCCATTCCGCCTCTTCTTTGGAGAGTTTGAGAAAATCGACTCGCTTAAATAATTCTGGAATTTTTTGATGCGCGATATTTGGCTCATCCCAAAATACAGGCCGCCAGTTGACATCTAGCACAATCTTCAGATCGTAATGTTCTGCTAACTCTAGAGCGCGGTAAATTGCCTGTTCACTTTCAGGGTAGGCTAACTCTAAAGTACCCAAAACCAGAAAATCTGCCTCTTGAAACAGCGAATCTGGCAATTGTTTGGCTTGCAGGCGAGTATCGGCAAATTCTGCGGTGTCATACTGACCAAATCCGGCAAAAGTGCGATCGCCAGCGAGATCCCGTGTAACATAAACTTGCCGCGTTGGTGCTGTGGGATGTCGTTGTACCCCTGTTGTATCTACACCCACATCTTGTAATAGCTTAACCAGCGCATTTCCTGCTTCATCTTCACCAACGGCTCCAATAAATCCTGCTGTCGTCCCCAGCTTCACTAAAGCACAGGCTACGTTAGCTGGTGCCCCTCCTGGGTAGGGAGTCCAAGATTTAACTTTTTCCAGCTTTAACCCTAATTGATCGGCTAAACAATCAAACAAAATTTCACCGATGCACAAAACACGGGAATTGCTCATTTCATTTTAGATTTTAGATTTCGATTTTGAATTAAGAATTTACAGTATAAAATCTACAACAATTTTTGCTAATCTGTCGCCAGTTCTTCATAGAATTAAATAGCAATTTTTACTACTCCATAACATCTATCTGCTTCTAATAATTGCCTAAAATATCTAAACATTTATACTAGTTTTTATCCTAAAATAAGTGTTGTATAATACTTGTATATTGTCGTGATTTATATTTTTGCCAACTTTAAATCCAAAGAAAATATTGACAATAGTATTACTGCTAACACTTGAAACCCCTACTAACAAAAGAATCTTCTAGAATTAGAAAGAGCGATTAAGTACATATACCAAAGGAGCATAGAAATAGTCATGGCTGGTGGCAAGTCTGAGACCCCCGTTAGTCTGTCAGACAGAGAACTGCAAATTATCGACCTAGTAGCCGCTGGCTTAACTAACCAAGAGATTGCAGGAAAACTGGAGATTAGCAAACGTACAGTTGATAACCATATCAGTAATATTCTGACCAAGACCGAGACAGAGAATCGAGTAGCTCTTGTGCGCTGGGCTTTACAGTGGGGCAAGGTCTGCTTGAATGATGTCAATTGCTGTCTTCTACCGAACCAGATCGAATAAACAATTTACTAGTAGTAACGTAATTGCTCTGGTCTGGTATACTGACAAGTCAATTTGAGGTTTACCGATTGTTTCCCTCTTCACGCCTAAGTTTTCAGTGCGAACATTCTACCAAAAGTTCCGAGTCCTTCACTCAGCTGGAGTTTATGTTAGTGGAGCCAGCTGACCCTCGGACTCGGAAACTATAACTAATGACTAATGACAATAAACAAAAATTAGCAACAATTCAGTGGTGCAAGCGTTACATTTGAGAGAAATCTATATTGCTCCATCGGCTCTTGGAGGGCGGTGTTCCAATGAATACTTCTGCTTCTTTTGAGGGTGACTCGTCCCCTTTTAAATTTTTTAACTTTGATTTTACGACACCTGTATCTGAGAAAGTTCCAGCACCAGAATACCGCCCCTTAGACTTTCCGCAACCTACACAGGATACCGACTTACTCAAGCAGCTATCATTTATTCCAGGGTTGAAAGAAATTCTAACGATCCGGCAGGTTCATGCCTTAGAACATGCTACGGTTTGGGTTCTTAGCGAATCACAAAGTGGCCAACCTACTAACGTTCAACTAGATAACGAACTATTAGGTGGTTTGTCTACTGAGCATGGATTTTACCTTTATGGTGAGGTAAATATTAGTGATTTAAGGCGTGCGATCGCACTTGCTCGACATCGCCTCACTAGTGGAGAATGGGATTTAGCTATACATCCTCGTTGTGGCACAAATTTATCAGTAGCAATGCTCTTAACAGCTGGACTAGCTGTAGGTGTGCATTTGTTACTACCATTTCGACCAATTGAGCAACTTATCGGTTTGGGGTTAGCAGCAACGACAGCAGCTGAACTCGCACCTAATTTAGGTTCCATAGCACAGCGTTACCTAACAACAGCTATTCCTTTTAACCTAACAATCGAAAATATTACCCGCACACGCGATGTTTGGGGGCGTGATGCACATTTTGTTAAAGTGGGCTGGCAAGAATGAAGGAGGCAGGGGAAGAAGAACTATTAGATTGTTACCCCATTCCCAATGCCCAATGCCCAAATAAATAAAATTATGAGAAAACTTTACTTCTTACTTCCTGGTACAGATGGCAAATTTGCCTGTGGCGGTCTTTGGGCTGAGTTGAAAGCACTTAATTTGGCTCAGAATTTCTGTAGTGCTGATGTTGTAACTTACCGTCAGCGAGAAAAAGGTAAGCTTTTTATTGATGATTTACTAAAAGAGAAAAATTTAAGTGATGTAATTTTTGTCATCAGTTGGGGATTTGATGTAGCTCAACTCGTGGCTAAACTTAAGCAATACAATGTGATTTATCATGCACATAGTGCAGGTTATCCATTTAGACTACCTGCAAGTATTCCAATTGTTACTGTTAGCCGCTATACAATGGGATATTGGGGAGAAAAATCACCTAATTCTCTAATTTATTATTTGCCCAATCAAATTTCTGATGAGTTCCAAAATTTAGGTCTGGAACGGGACATTGATGTTTTAGTCCAGGCTCGAAAATCTTCTGAGTATTTAATTAAAGAATTGATTCCAGCGTTGCAAAAACGTTGTAAAGTATTGGTTGTTGATTCATACATAGAGGATTTACCGGGACTCTTTAACCGAGCGAAGGTTTACCTTTATGATTCGGCTGAGTACTGGGCACAACAGGGCGTTAGTGAAGGATTTGGCTTACAACCAATGGAAGCTCTTGCTTGTGGTTGTCAAGTATTTTCTAGTGTTAATGGAGGACTGGCAGATTACTTAGATCCTGGATTTAATTGCTATAAAATTGCTGGATATTCTCAAGAATATGATGTGCAACGGATTCTCAAGGTGATTGATTTTTCAGGAACTTTTAGTTTGTCTGAAGAGTTTTTTGCTGAATATCGAACTGAAAATATTATTAAGCGTTTCCAAGTAATTTTGGATGAGTTAAATGAATTTTTTGATCATAAGATTGAGCAGCCATCTAATATTAAGAGTTTGACGAGAGTACGTATGACAAAATTACTTGCTCAAAAGATATACGGGAAGCTGAGGAAGAAATATTTTAAGTAATAGAAACGCACCGCAGAGGCGCAGAGATCACAGAGAGAAATAAGAGAGGAAATTGAATGAGTCGGCGCTTATTAGTTACTGGGGGTGCGGGGTTTATTGGGGCGAATTTTGTCCATCACTGGTGTCAGGTTTATCCAGAGGATCGGGTGGTGGTGTTGGATGCGCTTACCTACGCGGGGAATCGTCTAAACTTGGCGATGGTTGAGGGAAGAGAGAATTTTCGGTTTGTGCAGGGGGATATTTGCGATCGCACCATCGTAGATCAATTATTATCAACAGAAAATATAGATACTATCGCCCATTTTGCTGCTGAATCTCATGTCGATCGTTCGATTCTTGGCCCGGCGGCTTTTGTGCAAACTAATGTAGTCGGAACTTTCACACTGCTAGAAGCTTTTCGCCAATATTGGGAGGCTAAAGCACAACCATCTGATTATCGTTTTCTACACGTTTCGACTGATGAAGTCTACGGTAGTTTAGGCGCAGATGATGCAGCTTTTTCTGAAACTACACCCTACGCTCCTAATAGTCCCTATTCAGCCTCAAAAGCTGGGAGTGACCATTTAGTGCGTGCTTATTATCATACTTATAAACTCCCAACTATTATTACAAATTGTTCTAATAATTACGGCCCTTATCAATTTCCCGAAAAGCTAATTCCCCTAATGTGCATCAACACTTTAATAGGTAAACCACTACCTGTTTATGGTGATGGTAAAAATGTGCGCGATTGGCTTTATGTAGGCGATCATTGTCGTGCTTTAGATGTGGTTATCAATCACGGTCAACCAGGGGAAATGTACAATATTGGCGGCAACAATGAGGTAGAAAATCTCAATCTTGTGCAACTTTTGTGTCAGATGATGGATGAATTAGCACCTGATTTACCAATCCGTCCAGCAAAAGAGTTGATTACTTTTGTCAAGGATAGACAGGGACACGATCGCAGATATGCAATTAACGCAAACAAGATTAAAACTCAGCTTGGTTGGACACCTTCAGTAACAATTGCTGAAGGTTTACGTTTAACTGTTGAATGGTATCTTAATCGTCGTGATTGGTGGGAACCTCTGCTGTCTGCGGAATATCAAGCTTACTATCGCAAAAATTATCTATAAGCCAAATTTCCCACGCAATAGTGTCACAAAGTGAGTGGTAATTACTATTGTGATTCACTCTGAGACTGGAGGGATAATTTTTTGGGGTGTGAGACAATATCCCAGTGCCTTCATGATGGAATTAACGTTTTCAAGGCGCGGGTTGCCATTGCTGGATAAGGCTTTTTGCAATCCCCGGCGTGTCATACCTATTTGGTCGGCTATCTCAGTAATTCCCCGTACACGAGCAACAACGCGCAACGAGGCCAATAAAGCGCCGGAATCGTTGTCTTTTGAATATTCCTGAAATATCTCAGTCAAATAATCGTCTATTTCTTCCGGGTGCTTACGGAAATACTCTTCTTCAAAATGATCGAGTGTTCTAAATTTTCTCACGGCTTAGATACTCATCTGTTTTGATTCTGCTTTTTTGGCCACCTTTAATCTTTACTGTTATTTGTAACATACGCGAACAATAATTTGCATTGTTTTTTTATAAGCAACCCCAAAGTCAAAATCTTCAACTACTTTCCATAAATTATCTGGCTCCCACAATTTCTCTAGATAATGACTATCCTTGAATATAAGGGAATCAGATCAGCGTAAACTGCCACCAGGTGTAAGATGCTGCAACCAGAACAGATATTACAAGATCGTTATCAAGTCCAACGTCAACTCGGTAATAATGGGATTCGTCAAACTTGGCTAGCCAAGGATTTACAAGCCTCTGATGGTGAAAATTCGACCGTTGTGGTCAAACTTTTAGCCTTTGGCGGTACTGTGCAGTGGGATGACTTGAAACTTTTTGAGAGGGAAGCACAAATTCTGAAGCAACTAAGTCATCCCCGCATTCCTCGATATATAGATTATTTTTGTATCGACGATCGCACTCTTTGGTTTGGCTTAATACAACAATATATTCCTGGAGAGTCGCTTAAGGAAAAACTTGCTCATAGCAAAAGGTTTACTGAAAAGCGAGCGAGAAAAATCGCCAGTGAGATTTTAAATATCCTCATGTATCTACATGAGTTAAATCCAGGGGTGTTACATAGAGATATTAAACCGAGTAATTTAATCTGGGGCGAAGATAATCGGATTTATTTGGTTGATTTTGGTGCAGTTCAGGATAAAGCGGCAAGAGAGGGCGTTACTTTCACCGTTGTGGGTACTTATGGTTATGCCCCAATGGAACAATTTGGTGGTCGAGCGGTTCCAGCTTCAGACCTTTATGCATTGGGTGCGACTCTGATTCATTTGCTCACTGGCATTTCCCCCTGTGATTTACCTCAGCAGGATTTGCGACTGCAATTTACAGACCGAGTTCATCTCAGTCCCAGTTTTGTAAGTTGGCTGCAAAAGTTAGTAGAACCCGCTCCCGAACAACGTTTTACTGATGCCCGCCAAGCGCTAAATGCTCTCAAATCTGGTCTGGCTATAAAATCTACAAACAGAAATCAGCTTTTACCGCAAAGAGAAATAATCAATAATTCTGGATGCGGGATAAATAATCAGAATGAAACAGTCCCAGAGGAAATTCTTGGTTGGAACTGGGGCGCATTTCTGATGCCTTGGTTGTGGATGTGGCCGAATCAAGTGTGGTGTGGAATATTCTGTTTTGTACCCCAAATTTCGGGGTTAATGTCGATCGCACTTGGTGCTAAAGGCAATGAATGGGCTTGGAAAAGTAGACGGTGGAGCAGTATTGAGCAATTCAAAGCCCATCAAAGAGGCTGGGCGATCGCTGGTGTTCTAATTGGAGGGCCTATTAGTATTATGTTGTGGGTTACTGCGATCGCTTTGCTGAAAGCGGCACTATAAGGCAGTCTTTTGGGTAAATATCAAGGGAAGGTTTTTTAGCCAGACAAGTATAAGGGTTCAATAAATGGTTCAAATTCTTCAAGGAAAAGATATCACCCTAGCCCAACTGATTGATGAATTTGGTCTACAACTTGCAGACGACGAAGATTTTTTTTCAGAATGGCGGCATGATTTAGCTGAGTTGAGTGACTTAGAAAAGCAATCTCTCAACGAAGTCAAAGCAGAATATTTGCATCTATCGAAGTATCCTATTTTAGAACCTGTAGTCAAAATGGTGGTGCTATCTCCACTATTGCGTCTAGCAGGTTTTTATCAACCGCCTTTCTACATTGCCTCAGAACAAGAGGTAAAAATCTCTTCTGAAGACGAAGGCACGATTATCAGAGGACGTATTGACATCTTGGTGTTGCATCCTCCATTTTGGGTTCTCGTTATTGAGGCAAAACGAGCAGAATATTCTTTAGTGCCAGCAATTCCCCAAGCATTGGCTTATATGTTAGCAGATGCAACTTCGGCTAAACCTGTTTTTGGGTTTATCACCAATGGTAATGAATTTCAATTTATTAAGTTGACGAAACATGGTACACCGAAATATGCATTATCTTACACACTGTCACTGAATCGTGGAGATGACCTACATACCGTTGTCAAAGTGTTAAAACGCCTAGCTCATTTAATTCGTAATTTGTAATCTTGTACGGTGCGTTATGCCCTCAGATCCCCGACTTCTTAGAGAAGTCGGGGATCTCGTTGTTCACAAATGATTTAGGATTGCTATATAATGCAATACGGTTCGGTTAAGCCCAAAAAAGAAAAATATATAGGTTGGGTTGAGGAACAAAACCCAACTTTTTACGGGGTTTGTTGGGTTGAGACTTTGGGAAACCCAACCTACAAATATTCTTAAGTACGCAAAGCCTGTTTCTCTCCGAGTCGGAGAGAAACAGGCTTTAAATTTAGTTCAAGGAAGGGAGAGATTCGTCAAACTAACCTTAAGTTGACTACCCTACCAACTCTATTTCTAACTACTAACTTGCGATTCAACTACACCTACGGGACAAGATACGTTTGTCCCGCCTAAACCACAATACCCATTAGGATTTTTAGCCAAGTATTGCTGATGGTAAGCTTCGGCGTAGTAGAATTCAGGTGCATCCAAGATTTCTGTGGTAATCTTGCCATAACCTGCACCGTTGAGGGCTTGCTGATAAGCTGACCGCGATGCTTCTGCTAGCTGCTTTTGACTTTCGGAATATACATAAATTCCCGAACGGTATTGAGTACCAGCATCATTACCTTGACGCATCCCTTGGGTAGGATTGTGGCTTTCCCAAAAGACTTTGAGCAGTTCGGCATAACTAATCACTTTGGGATCAAACACAACCAATACCACTTCATTGTGACCGGTTCGCCCACTACATACTTCTTCATAAGTGGGGTTAGGTGTGAATCCAGCAGCGTAACCGACTGCGGTGGTGTAAACTCCTTTGAGTTGCCAGAATTTGCGTTCTGCACCCCAAAAACAGCCCAAGCCAAAGATTACCTTCTCTAATCCATCGGGAAAAGGAGCTTTTAAAGGGTTCTTGTTGACATAATGAGCGGCGGGTACTGACATAGATTGCGCCCTTCCTGACAAAGCTTCTTCAGGTGTGGGTATAACTTGCTTTTTGCCGAATCCGAATAGTGCCATTGATTTTGACTCTGATATATATCTTTACCTTATTTACTATTGTAAAGATTCCGGCGATCGCTTGGGGTTTTCTCAGACTTCTCACTACACTGTGTTGAGCTTATGGCGCTAGTCCATGCTATTCATCAATTCAAGGATAAGTAGTCGTCAGAAGTACTCATGGATAAAATACCAAAAATTGACCGTCAAAGGGAGCATCAAGCGAATGAACGTACTTTTCTGGCTTGGCTACGCACTTCTATTGCATTGATTAGCTTTGGTTTTGCGATCGCGCGATTTGGGATATTTTTGCGCCAGTTGAATCTTGCTATTACTCAACAAGAACCTCCGGTAAATCCATTATCCAACTCGGAAAATTTGGGTCTTGCTTTAGTAATTTTTGGAATTTTAGCTGTTGTATTGGCCGCGTGGCGATACAACCAAGTTTTCTGGCAAATTGAACGAGCAGATTATAAACCAAATAGGTTAATGGTTTGGATAATGACTGGAGTCGTAATTATTTTGGGACTTCTGAGTATTCCTTTGCTCTTAAGGCGTGATAAAGTCCTTCCTCGCTCTCCTTCACCAATTCAACCACAGTCTCGAATCCATAAGATCCCCGACTTCTTTAAGAAGTCGGGGATCTGAGCTTATCGTTAGTCTCAGAAATAACCGTTACACAAGCATTTACTAAGGGTAACAGCGGCCCTAATTGTTCTTGTCCATTCACTGCTAAATCGCTGTGACACAAATAAACTCTCTCGGATACACGAGACAGTAAATCTGTCAATATTCTTTGCAGTCGTTGTTCTTCTGCTAATTTTTCATCTTCTGCTGTCCAAGGTTCCCCTAACCTGTCTCGCAGGAAAAACGGCGCACCGAATAACGTCGCCGCGCCACCTTTCGCCCAAAGTGGTGAACCAGCATCTAGCCAAAAATGCCAACGGTGCGATCGCCTACTAGACCGATATTGAAATATAGTTGCTAAGGTGACGGCTTTTCTCGCGCCACCAATGGGACGCACGGGGTAAGGGTTGGCGGTGATTGTACCACGTCGCAGTAATTGAATAAATTCAATAATAGTTGCGTTAGGCGTTGTCTCAACTGGGGCAATTTGTCGTAATCTGGTATCAATTTCCCAGTAGTGTTGAGCGGTTTCTAATAATTCCCGCAATGCTGCTAGTTGTTCGTAGGGGAGATTGCTACCATTCCACAAGAAGCGCTGAATTGCTCTATCTAAAAGGGAAATAGGACTGGGAATTAACCGCAATTCTTGTTGCGATCGCTGTTGTTCTAACCACTGCAATATCTCATTATAGGCTGTAGTAGCCGCATAGCCGATTCTATCCCAGCGCTCGAAGGTTGACACTGGTAGCAAGTTGGGGCGATCTGGATGGGGTACAAAGCAATAATCTGCAATCAAACCAGCACGTACCGGATCGATATTTGTAGAGACGCGATTCATCGCGTCTGTAGAGTTTTCTGGTAGTTGTTGCTTTCTACTCAATACAACTAACATTTCTGCGACGGCATCCCTGTCAACAAGGCGACCCAAGCCGGGATAAACTAGCGCCAGCATGGTGAGTAATGCGCGAATGACGGGTGAACTAATTAGGGCACGTTGATCATTGAGCGATTCTACTGGGATATTTTGTTTAACGAGGATTTCTACTAGAGTATAACGAGCGATCGCATCTAAACCTGGTGCAATAATCGCCACTTCTTCTGCTTGTACTTGCTGTGATTGGATCGCATTAGCAATTACCTCGGCTGTTTGGCGCAATAATTGAGCGCGGGAGGTGGTTTGAATGGAATGCACAATCTCAGGTAAACTCACCAGTACCATCGGTTCTGTGACTAATTCCACCATCTGTTTAGCTTGCTCTCCCAAGGACTCTGGAGGCGGCCCGGTTAAGATTTCTACCCGACAACGCTTTGCTAACCCTTCTAGATAATTGGGATCTGCTCCTAGTCCCAATCGCACTGCACCATCGGGATTGTAGCTAAATGCGCCGATCGCACCTCGATCTAATAGCAATTCAAACAAAAGACGCGCTACGCTAGGATAATCGTCAACATCATCCGCCAATACTGCTTGATAGCGTTTAGTTAGGTGCTGTTGGTAGTTGCGATCGCTCAACAAATATTGACTATACAGTTCGGTAATAATGCCATAAGTAAGTAACCCCCTCTCTAAACACCAGTTACGCCAATCAATGAGTAAAGATGCCAAAAATTCCGGCTCTAAAGTTGTAGTGTTTTCCCCCAGACCCTTTGCCAAAATCTGGGCAATATTTTCGCAATGTACACCACTGTAAGCAGCTAATTGCAACAAGTCTAAAATGCGACGTACCAAGCGAGACTCATTTACTCCCGCAATTCGTAAAATTTCTTCATCTAATTGGGAACGCCAGAGTTTGGTTGCTAATTCTTGTTCGGTTTCTGGTCGCAACCTTACCGGAAACTGCGCCTTCAGGTTCAATGATTCAATTAGCAACGGCCAAAATAAAATAACTTCATCCTGGAAAAAACCTAACGGTGTCTTAGCACGTACCGGATATTTACCCAAGGTTGATGTAATAATTACATCTCCCAATTCTCGGCGATTATCATCATTGGCAGCTAGGACTAAAACTCCTGGCTCTGTTTGTTTAAGATATAAAAATTCGGATATGCGATCGCCTTTATTACGTCCCTGTTTATTAGTATAAAATGATTCATTATACTGCTTCTCAGGTTGTACCCAACTACAAAATTGCTCTACCAAATGAGCCGTCTTCCCACTGCGACTAGTGCCAACAATCCAAACCGAATGAGAAACCACAAACTTTCTCCTTGTAGATTTGCTAGTCTACCTCATGCGTTAACTTAAGGTTAAGAATAACCAAATAATGCTGGATGATTGTTTCTAATGAAAAACTCTGTTTTTGTCCAAAAAATCTATTCTTTTTTACTTGATACTTATCGATGGTATTTACAGACTCCTGAACGTTCTTTAAATCAAGCTTACGATGCAGCATTAAAGATTAAGGAAATAGAAAATAAGCATTTCAATGGTAATAAAATAGACGTTGACTTAGCCATGTACAGTAACAGCGTCATGGATTATTTTGAGTCAGACCTAAATAAGCTATTAAAAACTGCCAAAATGCGGCTTACAGAGTTTAGATCAAGCCGTTGGTTTCTAAATGAAGAAGATCAGGAAGCTGCCCAGAAAACAGGTATAGAGTATCTTAGTCCTGCTTTAGTTTTAGAAAAGCTAAACTTTATCGATCAAGTTATATCCAAATACACAACAAGTCCCGATCAAATAACTTCTAAAGATTTAGTTGTCAAACCTCAAAGTTTACCAGTTAACTCTGTGATATCTGATGACAATTCGCTGGTCGTCAATACTCCAATATTACCACCCAAGATACCAACTCAAGACTCGTATATAAAACCAAAATCTAAGCTAAAAGCCGATACAACAGGCATTTTACCCCGCTCTATTTTGAGTACTATTACCCGTCTGCAAGTTGAATTAGACCCTAATGCTGAAAAAGAAGTAATTCAGAATTTTCGTCAAACTCAAAGAAGAACAATAATATCTATTAGGTTTATTTTACTATTAATTATCGTACCACTTTTGACGCATCAAATAGCGAAAGCTTTTTTAGTCGGCCCATTTGTTGAGCGGTTTAGAAATAATGAGGAAATGCAGATATTCCTCAACTCAGAAATGGAAGAGGAAGCCCTTGTAAACTTGCAAAGATATGAAGAAAAGCTCAAGTTTGAAAATTTCATAAAAAATGCCCCAGCGCTTTTGCCTGAGCGGATAGAAATTGAAATGAAAAATAAGGCTGTAGAGATTGCTGAAGAATTTCGTAAAGAAAGCTCTAATGCTATCAAAAATGTTTTTGCAGATATTTTCTCTGTATGTGCTTTTATCTGGCTTTTAGTTGTTAGCAAGTCTTCTATTGCTGTACTCAAAGATTTCTTCGATCATATTGTTTATGGACTTAGTGATAGTGCTAAGGCGTTTATCATAATTTTATTTACCGATATATTTGTAGGATTTCACTCTCCACATGGTTGGGAAGTGCTGCTAGAAGGTGTATCGCGCCATTGGGGATTACCAGCAAATCGAGATTTTATCTTTTTATTTATTGCTACATTTCCAGTAATTTTAGATACTATTTTTAAATATTGGATATTCCGATATTTGAATCGGATATCGCCTTCGGCTGTTGCCACTTATCGGAATATGAATGAATAATGAATTGGGGATTGGGCATTGGGGATTGGGCATGGGGCAGTAAGTTATTTTGGTTGTTGAATTTGAGCGAAGTGGGATAATCTGAAGAATTTTGAATTTTGATGAAAAAGACACTTGCTGAGTTAGGGAAGTTTAGCAAAGTTCTCGGCATAAGCTTATCTGTGGTTTTATCGGTTTTTCTGGTGCGGATGCAATCTTTGGCGCATCAGGAACTCAGTCCGACAGAATGCCGTTTGAAAAAGTGGGATATACCAGTTTCGTTGACTGGTGAAAATCAAAATGCACTTACAGAAAAGCAAAAAGTACCATTAATTCAGAGACTACCAGTTACTTGTTGTCAAGGTGATACCTCTTGTTTAGATGAAGTTCTCTATGGAAAAATACCAGACAAGAAGGCGCTCTTGAGTGCGATCGCTCACAGTCTCCAATACCTGCAAACGGCTAATGCTGCGGCTGCTTATCAAAACTATCCAGTGGGGGGGATTACGCGCGATCGCGTCTTCAAAAGTTTGACAAGATTCCGCGAACTTCTGCTAACAACTAATTCTGCAACAGAATTACATCAAGCCATTGAGCGGGAATTTGTTCTTTATCAGTCAGTCGGTAACAACACCAAAGGTTCCGTTTTATTCACTGCCTATTATGAACCACTTTATGCAGCCAGTCGCGTCCCCACACCAGAATATCGTTATCCTGTTTATCGATTACCTCCTGATTTAACCTCTTGGCCTAAACCTCATCCTACCCGCGAAGAATTGGAAGGAGTAGATGGTTTACAAGGCACAAAAGGAAAATTACGAGGATTAGAGTTGTTTTGGTTCCGCGATCGCCTTGAACCATATCTAGCTCAAATTGAAGGTTCAGCGCGACTTCAGTTTCCCGACGGGACTCAGACAGCCATCGGCTATGCTGGTAATAATGCTTATAACTACAAAAGTCTGGGGCGAGAACTAGCGAATGATGGCAAATTACCGCTACAAGGGATGACTCTGCCAATTATTCTCGACTATTTCCAAAAGCATCCCCAAGAATTAAATATTTATATTCCGCGCGATCGCAGTTTTGTTTTTTTTCAAGAAAACCACGGTGAACCAGCCCAAGGTTCGATCAACGTACCCCTAACAGCAGAGCGTTCTATCGCTACAGATAAATCTCTCATGCCTCCTGGTGCTTTAGCGTTGATTCGCGCTTCTATTCCCTTTGCTAATCCTACCGGAAAACTGGAGGAGCGCATCGTTAGCCGCTATGTTCTTGACCAAGATACTGGAGGTGCAATTAAAGGTGCAGGTAGGGTAGATTACTTTTTAGGTACTGGGAAATTAGCAGGCGATCGCGCTGGTGTCACAGTCAGCAATGGACAATTATTTTATTTATTACTCAAATCCAACAATTAAAATAAAAAAACCTCACCCACTCCTATCCTACATCCCTCTCCTTACTAAGGGAGAGGGACAGGTTTTGCACAGCAAAACCAGGGTGAGGTTTCTATAAGACTCAACCACAAACCCCCATACCAAAGACTTGCGTGTACACCGTAGCCTTTACAAGGAGAGGGACTGCTGTACAGTGATTACGAATTACGAATTACGCTTCTACATCCATATCATTATCATCATCGTCATGATCGTAAGGGATATCGTCAAGGTCGATCATTTCTGAAATTTCTTCTACTTCAGTTAGATACTCAGATTCTTGATGTTCACGCTCAATTAGACGACCAGTTGACTTTAGCCATTCTAAAAGAATAAACTCATTACTTGTACGAATTACAGGCGCTCGTTGGTTACGAGGTTCTTCACGTAAAGGACTTGTAGGCATAAAAAAAACTCACTGTGAATTATAGGGCACTGTACAAAAACAGAAAAATTGTACATTTAAGGTCAAAAGACTTGTTATCCAAGACTTTTCTGAACAGATGAAATATCAACTATTGAGTTTTTTATTCTCTTGTCCGTCTACTTAGATACCATTAAAATGTCTTTGCGTCAGTCTTAATCATAAATCTTCAAGTGGACGCAATCTTACAAAGCAGTTGGTAACTTGGCAATAGTTTCATACATATCAGAGGGTAACGCAGACAATCTGTTCGCTACAGCAACTGCATCAGCTAAATTGCTAAACTGACACCGGACAATCTCTTGTCCATTTCCTGAAGGGAATCGCTTTCTAGCTTTGTTAGCTACAGCACAAATAATCGCTAAAGCTTTGGCGAACCCGTCTTTTGTCAATATTGTTTCCTGAGCGAACCCTTCAACAGGGATAAGACAAACCTCAAACCGATAGCCCGGCCTCGGAGAAACAGCTATATCGATATACGGTTTATCTTCTTTTCTGATTCTCCGTAAATACTTGGCTGTAGAATTAGTATCATGCAAATCAGTCCCAAGGGCGTAAGTAAAGAAACAATCTTCTGTGAGCGACTCAGGACGGGTAATTATATCCGTTGGCATAAATTAAACTACTATCCGTATGTTGTCTGGGTTTGTGACACACTAAACTTGTCCGTTATTTCTAGCACATTTTTTGATTGAGAGGTATCAGTTTTATACAAGGTATTGCAATATAGTTCTGCTCACTAAAAATTTCAATTTTTGCAATACTAAAAACTCTCATCTCTAAAGGATAGATTTGCAATACAAACCGACACCAAAACACCTTCACAATCAAAGTTTGTAGAGATTTAGATTCGGAGAGGTGTCTACATAGTCAGTTATATGACCGAAAATATTTCTCAACTGATCAATTATAACATAGTTGACGCTTTAACTTTTTTCAACTATCCTGACCGATAGATGTTAGACCAGCAGCAATACTAAGGCTATATTAAATTTTGACTTTTCAATAACTAAATACTTGCTTTACTAGGTCTAATTTTTACCATAATCATTTAGTAGGAGAGAAAAAATACTTGCGAAGTAGGAGTGTTGATATAACTTTAAGTATAACAATATTAAATTATAGATTCTTAAATAAATACACGTATTAAATAGTACTATGCTTAACCAGATTTACTTGTATACTCCAGTCTTTGGAAAGTCAAATAACTGAAAGATAGTCTCAAGAATTATTTCCTATTTTCACTAAATTCCCTAAGCTGTGATTAAGACAAAATCTGTCTGATGGCTGTAATAGTTCTACTTTGAGGGTCAAAAAATGGTTTATCAAAGTACATACACAGGTTTTTAAAGAAATATTAATATTTTCTTAACTTAATCATAGTTGTATATAATGTAAGACTTTAACTTCAGGTTAAAAAATTTGATTAAAAATAAATGTTAAATCATGTTAAATTAGTTTGGATATTGTAAACTTTTAGACAACCAACACCCAAGTAACTATAGGAAAATTAGCAAATGTCTAGACAAAGTTCTCACAAGAGAAACTTTTTCAAAGGTTTAACTGGTAGCGCTGTCAAAGTATCTCATAAGTTAAGACTAGGGCTTAAATCCAGCTTACTTATTTTAGTTGAATCTGTACCTTTTTTGATTGCTTGTGCTGTACTTTTAAGCGTTATCAGCCTAAAAAGTCCTATACTGCTTTTTTGTTTACTAGTTGGTAGTTTAATTACAGTTACTACCCAGCAAATTGGGCAACAAGTAAATTTACCCAAGCGATCGCTAATATTATTACAAATATTAGCAGCAGCCGTAATTCTGAGTTTATATTGGTTAGACTGTTTTGCAGCCCCTGCACAAGCACAGTTTTTTGGAGAAGCTGAAAAGTTTTTTAAAAGAAACTTAGGTGGTGCAGCAACAACTGGTGGTGGTAGCGAGACAGCAATAAGTTTGATATTTAATGTGTTGCGGGCGATTTACTTACTCTATATTGCAATCTCCCTGGTTGGTGTGATTAACGCAGTGCGTAAAGATGAAGATTGGCAAAGCATTGCCAGAACTCCCTTATTAGTCGTTGTTGCTGTTACTATTGCTGATGTACTCACACGCTTTGTAATTGGCCCACAGCAGCAGTAAATAATTCAGATATTTCAAATGTCTCAAGAGCGGGAACAAGAATTTCGTCCAGTCAATCAAGTTCTAGGAAGCCAACCTTCTCTAGGGCCAATTCCTGCCGATCAAATTCTTCCTTGGACGGTAATTGCCTTAGCCTCCTACTTTATCATCAATGGAATTTTTGGTGGGATTTTCCAAGAAGAGTTTCAAAAATGGTTGTGGACGATATTAATGACTGGTTGGGGAATTGGAACTTGGTGGATTTTAACTGGTGGTAGGAGTTGGAGTTTTTTAAGTAAATTTATAGGCGTTCCCGCTTGGACAAGAGGCTTTGCTCGTTATCAAAGCTTATTGGAAGTTAACCATGAAGCAAAAAATCGGAAAACAAAGCGTCAGCATCGCCGGAAACGAAAGTAGATTAACACCATTTGAAGATGCCTTACATTTGGCGACAATGCTGCGTGTCGCTCTGAATGGACGCGATATTGGCGGGTATCTTTTGACAAAAGGCACTCAAAAAGATCGGTTTTGCTTTGTTTTTGGTTTTGACTGTAAGGGAATTCATACCACTTTAAGACCCGAACAAATCGATACACTTTTTAATAACATTGAAGCTGGATTAAAAGATATCCCTAGCGGTGAAAGGATGACACTGCATTTAGGATCTTTTAGTTGCGATAAAGAACGTCAAAAAGAATTAGCAGCGCTCATCAAAAATGCGCCATCACGAGATATCAAATATTTGCTGATGGCAGAAAGAGCCAGAGTTAAAGAACTGACTATTTCTGGTGTTCGCAAACCAAAATCTTTGCGGATTTACGTCACTTATACCGTTGAATCTAACTCGCAACATGCAGATGACTGGATAGAGAAGCTTTTAGTCAAAGCTGAATCATGGTGGTTGAAATTCAAAAATGAACTCTCAGAAGTAGAAAATCAGCGCCTTGAAACTCTAATCACAAATGCTTACAAGCAGGGTTTTCTGCGCTGGGAACAAATTTTATCTAACCAAATGGGGTTGGATGTCAAACCTTTGACAGCAGATGAACTCTGGGAAGGCATCTGGAAAAGGTTTAATGATACGCAGCCAATAGAGATTCCCCAGTTAATGACTTTAGATGAACAAGGACTACACGAGGAAGTTAATTCAGATTTAGCTAGTAGTAAATTGCTCATAGACAATATCCACGGCACAACTTTGCTGATGGAATCTAGCGTACCTTGTGCCGATCGCCGTTGGGTTAATGTTAACAATCGTTATATTGGCGTACTATCATTTCTGGAAAAACCCGGAGGTTGGCCAAATAAATCTACTCAACTACGCTATTTATGGGAACTATTAGCGAGAGAAAGAGTAGTAGATACAGAAATTTTTTGTGAATTGACTGCCGCAAATCCAGCATTAGTAAAAACTACTCTACAACGAGTGCTGAAACAGTCAAACATGACGACAATCATGGCTCAAGAAAAAAGTAAAACCATTGATGTCAACGCACAATTAAAGTTGAAGAAATCAGTAGCAGCACAAGAACAATTATTTGAAGGCGCTGTTCCGATTTATACGAGTATTGCTATTTTGGTACATCGTCCAACTGTTGATAAATTAGATGAGGCAACAAGATATATTGAAAACTGTTTTCAACGTCCAGCCAGGGTAATTAGAGAAACTGAGTATGCTTGGAAAATATGGCTGCAAACTCTACCAATAGTTTGGGAAGGTTTGTTAGCAACACCGTTTAACCGTCGCCAGCTATATTTAACAAGCGAAGTTCCCGGATTAATGCCTCTAGTTTTAACTAAACGCGGTGATAAACAAGGCTTTGAGTTGATTGCCGAAGAAGGCGGAACACCCGTACATTTAGATTTATTTAATCAACACAAAAATTTAGCTTTATTTGCGACAACTCGTGCTGGTAAATCGGTGTTGGTATCAGGGATTTTAACTCAGGCTTTGGCACATGGCATTCCTGTCGTGGCGCTAGATTTCCCTAAACCTGATGGGACATCAACTTTCACAGACTATACAGAGTTTATGGAGGGTAATGGAGCCTATTTTGATATTTCCAAACAGTCAAATAACTTGTTTGAACAGCCAGATTTACGATCGCTAGAACCAGAACAACAGCGCGATCGCTTCAACGATTATACCGCCTTCCTCGAATCAGCGTTAATGACAATGGTTTTAGGATCGTCCACTGAAAGTCAAATTTTATCGCAAACGGTGCGATCGCTACTCAACTTAGCTTTAGAAGCCTTCTTTAGAGATGAAGGCATCAAAGAGCGATATCGGCAAGCGATGGCGGGAGGATTTGGCACTCCGGCTTGGCAAAAAACCCCTACCTTAAAAGATTTCCTCTATTTCTGTTCACCAGAACACTTACAGCTAAGTTCCTTAACTGGCAGAGTAGAAGATGCTCTGAGTCAAATTCAGTTGCGCTTACGGTTTTGGCTTTCTAGCCGCGTCGGACAAGCTATTTCTGCACCATCTAGTTTTCCTACCGACGCACAACTTTTAGTGTTTGCTCTCAGGAACTTATCAGATAGTGAAGATGCAGCCGTACTATCTCTGAGTGCCTATTCAGCAGCACTAAGACGCGCATTAGGTAGTCCAGCTTCAATATTCTTCATTGATGAAGCACCAATCTTATTTGAATTCGAGCAAATCTCTGACTTAGTTGGTAGAATTTGTGCCAACGGCGCTAAAGCCGGTATCAGAGTCATCTTATCAGGACAAGATCCTGATACCATTGCCAAATCTAAAGCTGCATCTAAAATTTTGCAAAACTTGACAACACGATTAATTGGACGCATTCAGCCAGTTGCAGTAGATAGTTTTGCAGACATCTTAAAATATCCCCGCAACATTATTTCTCGTAATGCCTCAGAAAGCTTTTTTCCACGGAAAGAAGGCGTTTATAGCCAGTGGCTGTTAGATGATAACGGTATTTATACATTCTGCCGTTATTATCCAGGTTATGAACAATTGGCAGCAGTTGCGAATAACCCATCTGAACAAACTGCACGTAGCAAAATGATGCAACTTCACACCGATAAGTATGAAGCAATTTCTGCATTTGCTCGTCAATTAGTGGCTACTTTACGTAGTAGTTGATCTAAAAAGTTATAAATAATATTTCAAAGCAAATTTCTGATTCACTACTTAATTTCATCTACCTTTTTAGGCATATATATATGCAAAAAACTACCATTTTTACTCTTACATTGCTATCCTTGGCAATCATACCAGCGATCGCACAAGTTCAAACGGGTGGATTAGGTCAGGTTTGGACTGATTTTCAATCATATTCCACTGATTTGCAAAACTATCTTCAAAATAACCTGAGCGACACTGTAGAAGCACAGAGTCAAAATAATCTGACTAATACCAGGGGAGAATTGAATATACCTAACCCTGTTGCTGCGGGGAAACAAGTTCGTGACGATTCGACTCTCTACTCAAGATCAGATAAGTTTGAAAATAATGCCGCCGTGCGTGGGAATTTAATTGGTAATGAATTCAATCGTGTAGTTACCCGTGGATCAGCAGAAAGCGTTCTCGGTGAGAATGGACAGATTCGCTCAAAAGCAAAGTTAGAAAATATTCAAACAGCTATTGAGAGTGTTACAGATGTCAACAAGAATAATGATTTAGATAATGATATTACAAAATATATTAATCAATTAACCACACTTGCAAATACACCAAATCCAGCAGACAAAATACTTACTCAGGGTTTAGGTACATTACTAACTGCTAACCAAGAAACACTTAAAATCCAAAGAGAGCAGATAAAAATTGTCGCCGAATCCTACGCAAAATCTACACAATTAGAGCAGTCTTTGCAATATTCTAACTTAAATTTAGCAACTATTTCTCAACAAACAGAAGAAGCAAATCGCGCTCGGAGAGTAGATACATCTACAGAGGGGGCAAGACTTTTACGAGCTACTTCTCAAATAGATTTGTTTGGAAGAGAAGTTAATAAATAAGATTTCCTGATTCAAAAAATTCTCATTACGTTGGGATACAACATACAGTTAATCGGCGGTTATAAATCGAGTAAATTTCATTCTTTTCAATGAAAAATGTTGTAATACCATTTCTTTGTGAGGCTGTGCCAAACCCTTTTAACTTCTTCCTTTGTGTTCTTTGCTTCCTTTGCGGTTCGTTTTTATTTGTTGTACTTAGGAACTTGCAAATAAAAAAATATCCAACTTTTTATTGTGGGGTGGGCATCTTGCCCGCCCATGATTACAGGTGGGCAAGATGCCCACCCCACAAGATGGGATAATTTATTTCTTGGAAATCCCTTATGGTTTAGCGCATCTTCATACAGAATCGGTATAACTCTGCGAATACAAAAAATATTCAATAAATCAAAATGCAACTTGCTATTCAACTAATTTTTGCCCAAGTAGGCATCGATGACGTTCTCGATAATGGTGTCGCAACTTCCCAAAGCATTGCTCAAGGTTGGGATAAACAATGGCTAGATTTATTACAAAACAATACGAGTAATAACTTGTATGGAGCTATAACAAACCTGGGTATTTTTTTTGCAGTCGGAACGTTGTTATTTTTTATGATACAATTCCTGAGAGATTTAATATCCTACGAATATACCCGTCCAATATCAGCTTTGATTTGGCCTTTTATAGTGGTAATCCTATTAAGTAACTCAGGTAATGGAAGTATACTTTCTAATCTAACCCTGGGAGTACGGAATTTTTTAAATACTGTGAATCAGCAAGTAGTGGCATCCACAGATGCAGACAAAATATACCAGCAAGCACTGAATATGAGTATCGCTGAAGACATAGCTGGTTCTTTGCTGCGTCCTTGTGAATCACTAACTGGCCAACAACAAAGTCAATGCTTTGTCAAAGCTGCTGAAAAGGTTAATAATCTCTGGCAAAAATATAGAGATACTTATGGAAATAAAAGCTGGATAATTAGACTGCAAAATAAGGTAGATAATATTAGATATGGTACTGGGAGTGTATCAGAAGCGTCTTTTAATTCCTTATTAGGTTCTACAGTCCAAACGAGCATCAAGAACTTTTTAGTTTCCTTACAATATGCCTTTCAGAATTTGATAGAAGCTACTATGTTGCTAATAGCAGCTTTAGGGCCAATAGCTGTAGGTGGTTCTTTACTACCTGTAGCCGGGAAACCGATTTTTGCATGGCTGACTGGATTTTTATCTATTGGAATCGCCAAGATTTCATTCAATATTATTGCTGTGCTAACTGCCGCAGTTATTGTCAATGGGCCAGGACAAGATGCTAATGTTGATCCAGACTTAATGTGGTTTATAATTTTTCTGGGAATTTTAGCACCAGTTTTATCGTTACTTGTGGCTGCTGCCGGGGGTTTTGCTGTTTTCAGTGCTATCAGCAATACGGCTTCTCTAGTCAAGGAAAGGATTTAACAATTCAAAATTAAAGACATTTTCAGACTGGGATTTAAACCCCGACTGAAACCGGTGCTACGTGAAGAAGTAGGGGTCTTAAACCCTTTAAGTTATGATAAAATAATACAAATTATTATATATATAGGTATAAGAATTTGCGCGGTAGGAGCAATTCATGAATTGCCCCTAACTGGAAATAAGGGTTTCGGCTATTGTTTGGGTAAGTCCTAATATGTATAATAGCTGAAGTTTTTTGGAGGAGGAGATCAGTAAATGGTGCGTTTACTAGAAAAAAGACAAAGAACGGGAAGTGTTTTGACTGTTTTTGCGATCGCTACTTTTAGTTTACATATATTAGTTTTACTTTTCTTCATACTTCAAGGCATAAATATTCGCCAACTCAGTCTGAGGAAACCTCCCAACTTTGTGCAATTAATAGATGGTAAAGCAGTAGCTGATATTGATGATTTAGAAAGAGAACCGGAAGCAATTCGCAGATTCATCAGCAAAACGATGATATCAATGTTTAGCTGGTCTGGAAGCTTACCAGCACAAACTATCGAAGAAGTTGCCAACCCAAAAGCAGATTTAGGAATTCCGATTAGAACATTGCAAGGTGGCAGCCAAAAAATTACTACCAGCAGTTGGATAGCTAGTTTTGCCTTATCAGAAGACTTTCGTAAAGGGTTTTTAAGCACTGTTGCAGAGATGACACCGCCGGAAGTTTTTTCTGAAAATGCAACCCTTGTTATGACATCGCAATTAGTTATTAAGCGGATTTATCCACCAAAAAAAATTGCCCCAGGTAAATGGAGAGTGGGTATGGTAGCTGACTTAATTCAAAAGAAGCGAATTGGTGATGCAAAACTCATAACCCCTTTTAATAAAGATTTACTTGTCCGTGCTACAGATTATTTTGCTAACCCCCAAATCGACAATAGTACTATTTTGCAAAAAGCAATTTATAGTACCAGGGCTGATAAATTAGAAATTTATGAAATTCGTAATTTATGTTTGCTAGATAACTACAATAATCTGAATGAAGACAGCTTAAAAGAATGCGGAAGTAGAGGTGGTAGCTTTATAAAATAATCGGGTTTTAATTTTATTGATAATACTTAAATCTTAATATAAAAAATAAGTTATTAATGCAATTACTTAAACCAGAAAACAAGAAAAATAATCCCTTACCAGTCTTGGCAGTAGGAACATTTGGTTTACATCTGTTTACCTTGCTATTACTAATATTTAACGGGTCAATGTTACAACAGTTAGGTCAGAAACTTACACCCCGAAGTTTAGTACAACTAGTTGATGGTCGCGCTATCACAGTAGACCCCCAACAAAATTTAGAGCGACAATCAGAGACTATTCGGCGCTTTGTGGGTGAAGCTATGAGCTTAATGCTTACTTGGTCACAACAGCAGCCACCAACAGAGGTCTGGGAAGTTAGCTCCCAACTGGTAGCTGATAATTTCAAACAAAAACTTAAGTCAGAAATTACTAATTTAAATCCAGATAGCCAATTTGAAAATGTTACTAGAGGAACCGAGAATGTATTAGTAATACAAAAAGTTTCACAACCCACCAAAATAGGCGATGGAAAGTGGAAAGTTGAGATATTTGCCAATCAATTAATTTTTAGCGGTTATGATAAGTTGGGAAAATCAGTTACCTTTAATAAACAAATTCTAGTTAGAGCTATAGATGAACCAGCAACTTCACTGCCAAATGCAGCCCTACCATCGTATTTCGCAGCTTACCGCCTCGGTGAAGCCAGATTAGAAATTTATAATGTATGTGAAATCCAAGATAAAAATTGTTCTGGTAATCCAAACTAAGCTCTACCATGACTAGATATTCAATTCCCGCAGAAACTCCTCCACAAAATCTATTTACTCTAACCACCGACGACGATCGCCAACTGCAATCTGTAGAAGCTTTTGATTGGGAATCACGGATGGCCAAGTTGGTGGGCTTTGAAGAAGAATCTTCTTATCCCGAAACCCCACCATCAGAAGACTCTGCAACACCACAACCATCAGTTTCTGAACCACAATCTCAACCACAAGAAGTTCAGACTAAAGAACCCCTATCATCTAATCCCTTTGCAAAATTAGCTTTGGTGGGGGCTTCTACCTTAGCTGTCGTTTTGGTGGCTGGTGTGTTTTTGTCCCAACTGATGAACACTAGCAGTCAAAAACCAAGAACTATTGTTGCTCCACCAGTGCGGGAGCAGCCAACCGATCAATCTATATCTCAACAGCTAGCAAGCGAAGTAGATACTCTCAAAACGAAGTTGGCCCTAACTGAACAAGCAGAGTTAGTCAAAGCCGCTCAACAAAAGCTCAGAATGGCAAAATCAACGCCTACAGTAGCCGTACAACCAGAACCATTAGTTTCTTCTAGAGGTAAACCGAGAGTGATCCCAACACCTCCAGCAATAGCTTACGTGCCGCCTCGGACAGTCACGATCGAGCGCATCCCTGTTTCTCAACCTTTACCAGTAGCCCAGCTACCAGTTGTCAAGCCAGACATTCAACCAGTGGTTAATATAACTCCACCATCACCACCAAACCCACTTGAAGAATGGGCGAAGTTAGCAAAATTAGGTAGTTATGGTCAAGTAAATGTCACAGAGCAACCTAATAGCGTGGCAGCAGCGACTTATGCACCTCCAAAGGATACCCAGGTGCAACAACCGCAAAACACCCAACCAGTAACTACTGCTCCTATGGTTAGTCAAGTGCAGCAACAGGGGCAAAAATCTGTGGCAGTAGGGACTAGCGCCAAAGCTGTGTTGGCAACAGCAATATTTGGGGAAAGTACTAGAGCAGGAAAGAATACCGAAACAGACGAAGCGAAAAACGTATTTGTGATTCGGTTGAAAGAACCGCTAAAATCTACGGATGGTAAGATCGCTGTACCTGCCAACACCGAATTCTTAACTGAAGTTCGTTCCCTTTCCGAACAAGGTCTTTTGCAGATGAACGTGATCAAACTTATCTCGCAAAATAATGGCAACCTTACAGAACAAAGCTTACCCAAGAATGCAATTATTATTCGCGGTACCCAAGGGAAACCTTTAATAGCAAATAAATTTCCTAGTAAAAGTTCATCTATAGCGTCAATGGATGCAGGATTATTTGTTTTGGGAGGTATTAGTAAAGCAGCAGAGTTAATAAATCGGAGTGATACTGAACTCCAACCAATTACTACACAAAGTACCGACGCAAACGGTAATTCAAATGGCACCACTACAACTCTGACTACTGTAACTAAGAATAGACGTAACCTTGCGGCTGGTGTTGTGGAAGGTGGTTTGAACTCTGTAGTACCTCAGATTTCACAACGTAATCAACAGGCGATCGCCCAAATGTCTCAACAAACCAATGTTTGGTTTTTACCAGCAGGTACAAATATTGAAATATACGTTAATCAATTAATGCAGTTTTAGGAGGTAAAACTGATACCAATTTTAGATTTTTGATTGGGTAATGGTAATTGGCAATTAGTTTTATTTCCATGTTTCTTATATCTCCTTGTTTTCTCTACCAATACCACCATTCCAACCATGAAAAAGAATACTAAATTGTCAGGAAATACGCTAAGTAATTCTAATTTTCTACAAATAGCTTCCTTAATTTTCTCAGTTGCTATGTTATTGGTAGCAGGTCGTGCTGCAGCTCAAAATGCCGTTTTACGTTCCATGTTTTCCTGTCAAGCACAAGGTTTAGGAGGAGTAATACCTACTATTGATGTTTCGTATCAACAAGGAACAAACTTAAGTTTTATCCAAGCTGGAGAAGTAATTAAAAAAGTTTGGTTAAACGATCCATCACAGGTGATTATGGATTTTGATGGGCCAGTATGTATGCAGTTTGGTGCGGCATCTAATACTAATACAGGAGATTGTAAAAATTCAGCTGCTAATGTTATTCAACTAAGACGAATTAAAAAACTGAACATTCCTGGACTTCCTACCACTAGCAATACACTTTTAACAGTTGTTACCGAAGGGCAAGGTAAAAACAAGCTATATACTTTTCGAGTGATGTATGGAACAGGTAGCCCTGAATATCATACCTTAGCTATTTTTGCCGATCCTCCTGGCAAAGAAGCTCCCTGTATAATAAAACGCTCACAATAAACCCTAGCAAAAGCACTTGAAAGCGAAGGCAATGGAAGTTTCCCTCTTGAAAACGCCACAACTTAACCCTATTGCCTTACTCAGCCTTTTGTAGCCGCCATCTTTATAAATCTTCAGATAAAAACCAACCACAAATTCCAAATCTGTGTAAATATAAAGAAAAGCTTAAGAGGTTACAGACTCATGGTGACTGCCAAAATGATGCAACAGCTTTGGGCTGTAATCGAGTCTACCCAGGTCAACACCCTGTTGCATTTTGACGATGCTGCTTTAGTACACTTGCTCCTCCAGCAGTTAAAAGCGAAGCAGGTGATTGATCCTCAAGCAGATAGCAGCCTTAATACTTATATAAAATCTAAACTACCCCTAATTCGTGATACGGCTGAAGGTCGTCTATCCTTCGGGCAAGGTGGCAATCATTAGCACGAGAAATCGATTGCTCACAGCCAAGCATACGCTCAGAGTCCAAACAGTTGAATATTATGAATCACTGGCTAGTAATTGCCCTAGTAGCTTATCTCATTGGAGCAGCAATTGAAGGGGTGACTACAGCCAGTCAGCTATCTCATTCAGTGCCAGAACTAGCTAAAAGTACACAAGCTCAATCTTCAGAATCTGCTAGTGAAACTAGTTCGAGTTGGCGAGTGTTGGCTGCTATCGCTTCAGTAAGTATTTGTGGGGCTTTTTTCTGGCCTTGCCGCCTAATCCACCGTTTAATGAAAGGTAACGTTAATTCGTAATTTTAGACCCGACTTAAATGCGGGTGCAAAAGATACATTTGCGGTTGTTCTATCATGCAGTTTGTTCCGGTTCGGTCGCTACATTTTGTCCAATTTTTGGCTCAGTACCAGCAAGCAGTCGTTCAATATTAGTGCGATGGCGCAAAATCACATATAAGCCACCAGTAATCCCAAACAGAATATAGGGTAAAGGTTGATGCAAGATTACCATGAAAATGGAAACTGCGATCGCACCTACAATTGAACTCAAAGAGACAATCCGCGATATCGCCACAACAATGGCAAACACACCAGCTGTTGCTAAACCTATTTGCCAACTTAGGGCCAATAAAATTCCCAAGCTGATAGCAACAGATTTACCACCACTAAAGCCCAAAAAAATCGATTTACTATGTCCCAAAATGGCAGCTAACCCAGTTAAAATTACTATCCACGGTTCCCACAATTGTGCATCTACTGTAGGGGGGATAAAATTTTGACTAGAAGTGAAATCGAATAACCAGTAAACTAGAGCGATCGCTAATACTCCCTTTAAAGTATCAAGTACTAAAACGAATGCTCCTGGCCCTTTCCCCAAGGTTCTTAGCACATTAGTTGCGCCAGTAGAACCTGAACCAACTTCCCGAATATCAATACCCTTTAACTGCTTCACAGCAATATACCCAGTGGGAAAAGAACCCAGCAGGTAGGCTATCACCACGATTGCCGCACATCCGCTTAACCAAATAGCCATATTAAAATTTAAAATTTACTCATTCAAAATTCAAAAAAGTCAAGAGATATTACTCTTGACCAATGCCCCTCAGTGATAAGTGCTGTCAGGGGTAGCGAGGCGTTTAGCCCCTGATGAATGGGAAAGGATAAAGCAATGCCCAATGCCCAATGCCCAATGCCCAATGCCCAATAACTCATTTAAAAATCATCATCATAGTTTCTCACGGTTTTGGGGTCAGGAGCAAAGGCTAACCAAAGAGGAAATTGCAGCAGTGATAAACTGATTTGCTCCTCTGAATCGTCAATGATAATTAAGGGCAGTTGATTGGCTTTTGTCAATCGGTCTGCTTTTTGAGCCAGAGCATCAGATGCTTCAAATAATACCACGCCCCGATCTGGGCCGAAATCTGGGCGACCGATTCCCAGACAGTCTTGCAAGCCGCGCCGCCATTCACCTAATCGCTCTGGTGTATTAGCTAAAACTAAAGTACGAATGCGATCGCCATACAGCTTGTGTAATATCGAAATTGCAGATGAGGCAATTAAAATATTCTGTAAGCGACTACCCATTGTCCGTAAACCACCCCGTCCCCCTTGGGTAAAAAACCAATTCGAGACACGTTCTGCATGGATTGGTTCAAAGGTACGACGTAGTTGCCACGCTGGCCCGTAGTAATCTGGTTTATTGCGGTATTGGTCAATTAGGCGGCGAATTTGTTTTGTAGTGTCTTGAAACTGCTGCTGGGCAAATTGTGGGATTCCAGATTGGGGTTCAACAGGTTTAACCTCTTTCACAGATGGTTTTTCGCGTGCCACTACAGTTGGTGTTAGTTGCAACTGTTCAGCCGCAATAGCCAAATCCTGTAAGCTACCCGTGAGATAGTCTTTAAAACCCTGCACCCGAATTGCCAAGTCTTGGGATGTACCAGCAAAAGTGGTTCGCATCTCGTTGCGAATACGTTCTTGGCGGCGTTCTAGTTGTTCTACAGAAATTTGCAGAGTTTGTTTGCGTTGTTCTAACTGCACCAGCGACTCTTGCACAAGTCGTCCCAGTGAAGTTTGAGTTTCACTCACAAGTGATTGAAGGTTTTTGTAAGAAGCTTGTAGTTTGGCTATTTCTTCCTTGAGAGCCGCTTCAGTGCTTTGCAACTCTACCACTCGCTGCTCTGCTTCTGCATATAATGACAATCCGATTTCTAACCCCAGTGCAGTATTTTCCGGTTCGGGTTGCGCTACAAACTCGCCATTTGAATTTTCTGTTAGCTCTACTGTAGTATCTACCACTTCTGCATTGGAGATGAGTGGCTCAAAAGTTGCATAGTCTTCTGATGAGCTAACGCCTCCTGTTTCTTCCACTGAATCAACAGATGGATTTACAGGATGTTTAACCGCATTGTTCTCTTCTTGTTTTTCTGCCAACCGCTCATCAATTGGTTCTGGAGTTTGAGATGCCTCTGGGTTCATAAACAATAGTGTAATTCCTATGACGAGAATAAATAGCTTTCAGAAATATTACAATTGACCTGCTATAAAAGTCGTGAGTAATGGGTGCTGAGTTATGAGTTTAGATCAAAACGACTCAGCACAGATGGCACTCATATCAATTATTTGTAAAGCTGCATAAAATCAAGCTTGGTAAGACTTGGGGCAAAATCCCCAAGTTCTGTAATCGGTATCAGGACTAAATACGCGGACAACGTTGTTCTAAGCAAGTTCTCAAGGCGTTGGGATCAAATAAAATTGGCAAAAAGTGAATACTTTTAATTTCTTTAAAGTAAAACAAGATGGGGACTCTATTCCAGAAGATTCTCCAGTTTTGCCATTCCTGGTAGGGAAAGCGCCGAATCAACTTTTCGCTTCTGTAAATATCTAAGTCAGTGACGGTAAATTGCAACCGCAGCGTTAACGCCTGAAACATCAGAAACAAACCAAACAGTGTGAAAACAGAGCCTATCCACGGTTGTACTAACAGTAGCGGAATAGCGGCAATCACCAACACTATAGGTATATTGTAACTAGGCTTGAGTTCCACAGTGGATGTGGAGTTAGGAGCAAATGAACTTGTCATAGTCTTAAACCCTGCTTTATTTTTTAGCTAAAACAGTAATAAGCCCCACGTCTCACGTTTACGGAGCGTGGGATGAATTACGAGTGAGTTGACGACAGTTTCCCGAACGCACAGCGATAGCGCGGGAGGGAAGGATGGAGGAAGCGAACAAATTTCATGGTAGTATTTGAACGTAGGTGTAACTCAATTAAATGCAGAAATGCAGCCTGCAAAAAAACAAAACTTTCATAAAACCAAAGATCCTGGGGCGCAAGGCTTTAAAGCTCAGTTAATGTCTTCATAGAAGAGTCACTGAGAAGCCCACATTTACCCGCGATTGGGGAGTGTGTGGAGTACGTCACTAGGCATATCTCCTATTTTAGGAGTCAGGAACTCGGAATTTTAACAGACGCGATTAATCGCGTCTCTCTAGCCTTTCAAAAATGCACTGCCAAGCCCCTGAAACATTAACCAAGAAAGAAAGAAGTTGCTCACAAATATAATTAGTAAGGCAGTCACAACAGCAGTTGTGGTTGACTGTCCTACACCTTTGGCTCCTCCTGTTGTTGTTAGCCCCCAACTGCAACCAATTACGGCGATTAAAATGCCAAAGCAACACGCCTTAATCATGGCGCTAAAAATATCCCAGATACCAAGAAAGTTACGGGCTGAGTCTAGAAATACCGTATCAGAAAGGTTGTAGATATTTGTCGCAATTATGAATCCTCCGAACATCCCTGTTACCAAAGATAGGAGGGTTAAAATCGGTAACATTAAACAGCAAGCAAGAACGCGGGGAATAACTAAGTAATCGATTGGATCTGTTTTTAACATCAACATGGCATCGATTTGTTCTGTGACTCGCATGGTACCGATTTCGGCTGCAAAGGCAGAACCGACTCGCCCCGCCAAAACCACTGCTGTCAAGACGGGAGATAGTTCTCGTGTCAACGCTATAGAAAGCACTCCACCGATAATGTTTCCTGCGCCAAAGTTAATAAATTCCCGCGTTACCTGAATGGTAAACACTGCACCGACAAAAATAGCCGTCAAGAGTGAAATAAATAGGGAATCAGGCCCAACTGCTGCCATTTGTTCCAAGGTGTTGCGCCGATGGATTTTGCCTCTCAATAGGTGAACTAGGACTTGCCCACCCAGAAAAATCGCCGCCAGCAATCGCTGGCTCCATTCTCCTAAACTGGATTTGGATGTAGTCTGGTTCAATGTTCTGTAGCTAACTCGGTAACTGCCTTAAGAATAGCGGAAGTCGTTGGAATTGGGAATTGGGAATTGGGAATGATTATTTCTATCTCGTTTTCGTCATGCCTCTGGCTAATAAGGGGACTGAATATTAACTTAGATTAAACATGCTCTCAGAAAAGAAAGCTATGATTAAACGTGCTGCAAACTAATGAATAGGTGCTAATCTTGACCACAAGCCTTATTCTGCAAGGGTTTGATTGATTCAATTAATTTTGGAAAGCCCCAGCACGTGCTGTAACTGGTAGCCGTTTCTTTTAATGAAAACTTAAGATTTTTGACATATCGTCTACTTGGGAGCGATCGCACGTATTGTAGAAAATGACAAACCGCTATCTAGCTAGCATCATCTCTACTCACGGAGTTTGTCCTAAATGACTATTTTAATTAACTTTCTCCGCTCTTTACTACTTACAATCATTTTTAGCTTTGTCGCTCCCATCTTTTTTGTGGGCGGATTACTGCTTCTTTTATCTCTTATCGGTTCCTTTCCCAGCTTACAAGAGTTTACTGAAGCGATCGCTACTCAGATTATGGATTTTCTTGCCATCTTTGGCAGTGGAACTCCCCTGCATGGATTATTTGTCATTAGCTTAACCTGTAGTTTTGTCGGGGCGCTGTTTGATACTTATGTTTGCTATCGGTATCAAATTTTACGGATAGATTCCTAGATAATATCAATAGCTTTTTTAAGGGTTCATGAGTTCTACAACAGAGAAAAAATTGAGATTTCCCAAAGTTAAAGTACTACTTGTATTAACCTAAATAGGGATTAGTGTGGCTGAATGGATTTTTATTAATTAAATTTATTATCGAAATTATTCATTAAATACTTATTGGTTATTAGTTATCATTTACTGATAATTAGTGCAGTTGCGCGACCATAGTAAAGCAATCTTAAAACAGCCAAAAATCCATAATAGTAAGGGCTTTGAAACTTATAATTATCCAAAACAGCTAAAATAGTCTATGTTAAACTACCGCGTTGGACGCTAGACTAAAGTTTAGTATTGTGTGTTAGCTGCAATTTTTAAGGGATTTAATAGTATTCACCGAGAATATCAAAGAAACTCACTGCGAAATATAAAAACTTCCTTAAAATTTTGATAAACACAATGCCTGCTCATGTTTCTTAACAGAGCAAAAAAGGTCTTATGACCTCTGGGGATCTTATATTGAGTTTATTACGAGGTATGTTTACAGCTCATGGTTTGGCCGTTTAAGCCCAAGTTTAGAAAACAAATCGCGCGGATTGAAATTACTGGTGCGATCGCCAGTGCTACTCGCAAACGCGTCCTAGAAGCACTGAAAACTGTAGAAGAAAAAAAATTTCCGGCATTATTACTCCGTATCGATAGCCCTGGCGGTACAGTCGGAGATTCTCAAGAAATCTACAGCGCCCTGAAGCGTTTGCGCGAAAAAATTAAAATCGTCGCAAGCTTTGGCAATATTTCGGCTTCTGGAGGTGTCTACATCGGCGTAGGAGCCGAATACATCGTTGCTAACCCAGGCACAATTACGGGTAGTATTGGTGTGATTTTGCGCGGAAATAACTTGGAACGCTTGCTAGAAAAAATCGGTGTTTCCTTCCAGGTAATTAAGTCTGGCCCTTATAAAGACATTTTGGCTTTTGACCGGCAGCTGACTCAACCAGAAGAAAACATCCTGCAAGAGTTGATTGACACAAGTTATCAGCAGTTTGTCCAAACAGTAGCTGATGGCCGTTCTTTAACAGTAGAAGCTGTGAAAAGTTTCGCTGATGGTCGGATTTTTACTGGACAGCAAGCCCTAGAGTTGGGCGTTGTAGACCGCTTGGGCACAGAAGAAGATGCCCGTCGCTGGACAGCAGAATTGGTTGGACTCGATCCAGAAAAAACTCTCTGCTATACCCTAGAAGAACGTAAACCCTTATTGAGTCGCCTTGTACCAGGGAGTCGTCAGTTTTCATCAGGAATTCGATCTGGAATTGATTGGCTCGAATTTGAAGTGTCTACTAGTGGTTTACCGTTGTGGTTATATAGACCATAAATGGTTGTTTGTCATTGGTCATTTGTCCTTTGTTCAGAGTCAAATGACCAATGACCAATGACTAATGACTAATGACTAATGACTAAATTAAGGAGGATTTTGGCGTGGAGTGGCAAATGCGGGCTATTCGTGGAGCAACAACCGTTTCCGAAAATACTGTTGAGGCAATCAGAGACGTAGTGACAGAACTACTGGATGAACTAGAAAATCGGAATGAATTTCAGCCGACTGACATGATTAGTGTGACTTTCTCAGTGACACGCGACTTGGATGTGATTTTTCCAGCTGCGATCGCCAGAGCGCGACCAGGTTGGGATAATGTGGCTATGTTAGATGTGCAACAAATGCACGTTGAAGGTAGCTTACAGCGCTGTATTAGGTTCTTAATTCACGCTTATCTGCCAGCCTCCGCCTCAATTCATCATATCTATTTACGCAACGCCGCTACCTTGCGTCCCGACTGGAGTTTACCTCAGCCTTTACAGACATCACAGCCAGCAGTTAAGTCAAAAGTGTAAATTATTTCAGAAAATTTATATAAAAGGGAACAGGGAAAACTAGGTCGCCCACAAGGAGCGATAGTTCGAGCTACCCTGCAATACAAAATTTTTCGACTATAGCGGTTCTCAATTGCATGAAATACAGACCTAACCCCCAGCCCCTTCCCTTGTAGGGAAGGGGAGCAAGATTCAAAGCCTCTCTCCGTCTCGGGGAGAGGTTTGTAGAGGGGTCTTTAGTATACTTTGCGACTTTTCAAACAACCTCTGAGACTAAGAGCCTAAAAATCTCAACACTTTAATTAGTCTTAGCTTGATGCCACAGAGTATCAACATTTACAAACTCATATCCTTGTTGTAACAGTTGTGGAATGAGAATTTGAATTATGGCAGCAACATCTTGTCCACCGCAAACACCATCATGCAAGACAATCAGGGAACCATTTTTTACCTGCTGCATAACTCGCTCTACTACAGTGTTGACACCTGGTCGCACCCAGTCTTCTGGTACAACGCTCCACATAACTGGGCGATAATTCCACTGCAAAAACAATTTTAAAGTAGCAGGTGTAAAAAAACCATTGGGAGGACGGACATCTCGCACTTGTTCGGGTTGGAGATTGCAAGCATTGTAGATAGCAGCTTGGGTTTTTTCTAAACTATCCTTCAGGTCATTTGGGGAAAGTAGGGGAAAAGAGCGATGATCGTAGCCATGCAATCCGATCCAGTGTCCGCGATCGCTAACAGCTTTGGCGATCGCTGGTGAACGGTTAACGCAAACACCCAACCAAAAAAAACTGGCTGTAATCTGATAATGGTCTAACACTGCCAAAACTTCGGGTGTGTATTGAGGATGTGGCCCATCATCAAAGGTCAGTGCGATCGCTTTAGTATGAGGATTTCCACGCCAAAGGCAATTGGGAAAACTCGGTTGAAGAATACGATAAACAATTGGGAACAGGGGAGCTAGTTGCATTTGCGTTTATCTACTGCTAAGAAATTTTTGTAGGTGTTGCTTGCGAATTCGTTTTGAGATTGTTAATTCTGATAAACGTGCTATTTTTAACAATGCTCCAAAGTGCCAATGCTCAAACCTTCTTTTGCTGGAACTGGCTCAATAACCAAGCTCCAACTTCAGATTGATTTCACGACTACGGCGTAAGGCTTCCTCTAAAATTGCGATGTCTACGACGGGCTACGCCTACACATCACAAGAGAATTTTAGGATGAAATAGTGAAACGAGATTCCATTTACTATCAAATTTTTAAGCGCTTTCCTGCTTTACTCTTTGAACTGGTTGATAATCCTCCCCTTCAGGGGCAAAACTATCGATTTGAATCAGTTGAAGTCAAAGAAACCGCTTTTCGGATGGATGGTGTGTTTTTACCTCCAGAGAATGCAACATCCAGAGCAATCTTTTTTGCTGAAGTTCAATTTCAAAGAGATGAAGCCCTGTATCATCGGTTCTTTACCGAGTCGCTGATGTACCTGAACCGGAATCGTTCTCAGTACGATGACTGGTTCTGTGTGGTAATTTTTTCATCACGCTCTCTGGAACCAAGCGATCAAAAAACTCATCGAATATTTCTCCGCAGCGACCAAGTGCAGCGAATCTATTTAGATGAGTTAGGCGCGACTAATCAGCAGCCAATAGGTATCAACTTGATGCAGTTGACTCTAGCATCGGGTGAAGTAATGGCGGAGCAAGCAAAGCAATTGATTGAGCGAGTAAAATTAGAAGAAACGGACACACTGGCGAAAAACGAAATATTAGACATCATAACCACGATCGCCGTTTATAAGTTTTCGACCTTGAGTAGAGAGGAAGTTGAAGCTATGCTGGGATTGACTTTAGAGCAAACAAGGGTTTATCAGGAAGCGAAAGCCGAGGGTCGAGAAGAAGGTCGAGAAGAAGGTCGGGAAGAAGGTCGAGAAGAACAGAAAGCTGAAATGTTAAAACTTACTGTGCCTCTGTTACTAAGAACAGGGATGAGTGTGGAGCAGATTGCTCAACACCTCAATGTTGATATACAAGCTGTCCAGATCGCCGCCCAGTAAAACACATAGAATGGTCATTTCATGTCTGTTGTCATATTTTTGCAAAATGAGGAGAGCTTGATTAAAATCCTCAATTGCCTTTTTATGGTTTTTAGAGCGATCGCGCCAAAGCGTCTCGTTTTGGATGCAGTCCCCCTGATTGCCTTCTAACCTCATAGAGGCAAAAACAGCACTAAAAAAGATTTTATAGTAAACCTAATAGTAATATTTACTGAAGTTATCGTACTACGTTGTAACTTTATCGGACGGAATCAAGCCACATAAAAATATAAATATTTGTGGTTTTAACTACGCTATTACATTGAATTAGTAAGATAAACTTGCCGTATGTATGTCATCAAACTACTTACGTTCATCTAGTAACAAAAAAGGCATAAGCAATGACTAAAGAACCAGTCAAAGTAATATTATGGGAAGAAAATCAAAAAGATTTTCTAAAAAAGTTTTATGATCTCCAATTTACTCCCAGAGTAGGAGAGGAAGTTTACCTAAAAAAAGAGAAATGGAAAGTAACCAGAGTTGAGCATGATGTAGAAATTAGTGAGATTAATATCTACATGGAATTAATCAAAAAAGCCAAGCAGGATAAATCATCTAATTCATAAATCAAATTAAATACACTCAATCACAAAGGGGAGGTAAATAACCTCCCTTAATTTTTAAAATAGCAATATACTTTGCGATTAGAAACCACGGTTCATGTTGCACAAAAAGAAAGTTCGCGTAGGCTGACTCCACGAATTTGAAACCTACAGATGTGGGTTTTGTCTATATATCTGTGAATGACCTTCGCCAGGGCTTTTTTACTTTTTACAAACGAGTTCTTTTTAATGCAATAGATAACTGGCGTAATCGTTCGCTAACTTCTAGATTTGACTCTTGTGACTTTAAACTATAGGGTATTTCAGCCAATAAAAGTGGATTTTCTTGCAACCATTCATTAAAAGCTACTCCTGTCCAAGTACCTACTTTATCTCTAAAACTATCAACTAAACCCTTGAGTTCCTGAATACAGAATGATTCAAATCCAGCAGCATCAAAAATTGCATAACGCAAATATTCTTCAAATGCGTTAATATCATTTTCAACTTCAAAAATCACAGCTTCTTTGGGAGGTCTGAGGTCATTATCAACATCTATTGATATTTGTGTTGTTACTCTTGTTATTCCTAGTATTTGTTGACGAATTGCAGGGTTAAAAATTAAATCTGAACCATATCTTACATATCTTTTCAGAACTCTAAAAGCGGGTTCGTCACCACTATAGTAGTTATCAATAATTTCAATATCTACTCCCAGGCTTTTGATTATTTTATTACGAGTATCACTGTTAACCGGCCCACGAATTAGTGCTTCTGCCACTGGGCGTGCAAATCGTAAAAATAATACGCTTAAACTATTTTCTAGTTTAGATAAAAAATAATCCTCTGAATTTTCAATTAGTCTGGCTTTTACTTGATTACTTCCCCATAATAAACTTGTCATATATTCAACTAAGTTTAATGCTTCACCCTTTAGCTCTAAAGCAAGTTGATGGGCTATTGAAGATAAAAGTTTACTAATATCAGCATACAAGTCATCACGCCAAGCAAAGTTAGCTTTCATGCGGTCAAACTCTGGATTTGAGTTAGCAAGAAAAATAGTATCTTTCTTTCTAAATGTTTCCTCCCTTAGTTGATTTATTTCGTTGTCAACGATTTGTAGATATCGTTCTCGAAATTTTTCTATTTGGGTTAAGGAGTTAGCCGCTAAACTATCTAATGGTTTATTGACAACAGAGAATTCATAGTATTTTTGTAAGTCCGCTTTAATGTTTTCCCATTTTCGATTCCACCATTCTGTAAATAAAACTCGCCTATTGTTTTCTTCAAATAGCTTTGCTTCTTCAGGATTTTCTGGATATTTTTTACTTACTATGCTATAAATATTTTCAGAATTACTTATAATTTTACTTATAGAAGTCTCACACCTTTTCTTTAAGACAGATACACGTTCAGTATTAATATAGTTAAATATTTTATCTTTTATTTCTGGAATGCCAGTGCCATTTTTATTTAGACTTTCTTCATCAGAGATTCTAGTTAATCTCTTCAACTGAGCTTGGATGTTACCTGCATCCCCAATCTCTGATTTAGTCTGTTCTCCAGCTAAACCATTCAAAATGAGATATGCTCCTGCTGAACCATGTACAATGCGATCGCGTGGAAGTTTTGCACGTCTTTCCCAGTCTTGAGATGCTTCTTCAATATGTGTTGTAAGCGCCTCTGCACTACCTATGGAATCAATTCGGCTTAAAAACACAAAAAGCTTGTCAGCAACCGTGACGTTTTTATCGCCAAGTTCTGTAAATTTTATTATTTCCAGTTCTTTCTCTCTAAGGCTAGTAAAACGCTGTACCAATATCACAGCATCACAGTCTGACAGCATTTCTTGTGCTTCGTCAACGTGCTTTGCTAAACCTGAATCCAAACCCGGAACATCATAAAAAACGATACCTTCAGCTTGAGCTAGTTTGTTAGTATAAAGCCTAGCTTCTAAAACAGCATGAGCATATCTTTCGTCTGCTACATACTTTTTTAGTGGTTCTCTAATATCTTCCAGTCTAGTAAATGGAAAAGTAAGATTACCTTCTCTTCTCACCTGTTGTAAAGTTCTTTCGTTTGCTCGGATAGTTTTGAAATCTTCCGCTTCTTTTTCAAGTTCTTTTAGTAAGTTGATAAACTCATCTTCGGTTCTCGCTTGTACTTCAAGTCTTTGTTCAGATTCATTATCAACTGAATAAATTTGTGTTGTTGTAAATGTACATCTTCCTCCTTTCGCTGGGAGTAAATCACATTCTAACCAAGCATTAATAAAAGTGCTTTTTCCTGCTTTCTCTAAACCCACAACAGCAATACGAAACTCTCGTTTTTTCAGTCTTTCAAGTTGACGACGAGTTGGTTCTGCTTCTTGCAAAAGTACCTCTTTTAATTGATGAGGAACTTCAGCTTGAGGTAGCATAGCCAAATTAACCGCGTGTCGTTGCACATTTAGAGCATCGCTAAGACGAGTCTCATAGTAAGAAGAAGCTGTTTGCCAATCCATTTGTAGATTCCTTAAACGCGATTAAATTTTTCTAACCCAGATAGATTCTTGAGACAAGCTAATTGTTTAACAGCGTACTGCTTATTATTTTGTAAATTAGTCTTTAAATAATAAGGCATCTTTTTATCAATCAGATTTCGTCCATCATCAATATTTATTCTGATATAAACTTCTCGTTTACTATCAGGTGGAATATACTCATCTGTAATTTCTAAAAGCTGCTCATTTGAGTCAGCAGCTTTGATATGAGTGCATAAGAAATACGATGCACTATCTATGAGATTTGTTAGATCATTAACACTTAAATTTGAAGCATTTTTAAAGTTGCTGGCTATTGATGCTGGAATTATAAGACATAATGCGGCAGGAATTGGAGGTGGAGGAGCAGATTGTGGCTTCGTTGCTTCAACGCTTTCTGTCTGGCCTTTTTGGCGCTGCTTGAGATATTGGACAGATAAGTATAATCCAATTAATGTAAAAGCTGTTACTAAAATCCATTTCATTTTTTCTTTTTCCTTTTCTTCGTTGTCCTTATTCTTAAGATAATTTTCAGGTGGATTATTTATTAATCTCTGTAGAATTTTCTGGTCTTCATCTAGATGACCATTTTCTTTAATATCGTAATCATTAGATATTTCTTTTGCTAGCTCTTCTCCTCGCACCATAAGTATTACTGTATATAAAACACCTCGCTTTTGATATTTTATTTTCTCATATACCTGTTCAAAAATTTGATCGTATTGCTTGAACTTCTCATTTCCCACGATATTTTAAGACTCCTCTTTTAAGAATATTCCCAATCTAGAAAATTCTTCTCCAAGATCGTGAGCTTTTTGTTGCATTGGTTGCCAAACGTTTCTTTGCTTTTCATAATCTAAGATAATTTCTTGATTAGCTTTATCAAGCCTAGCTTGATAACGGTCAATAATCTCATTCTGAATTTTGTCTACATTTTTTTTTAGACAATCAATTTGTTCTATTAACCAACGCGCAATTTGATTGACTATTTTTAATTCTTCCTCTTTTGACTGAAGTAGCCAACCTGTGAGTAAATCTTCTACACTGGGAATTTTAGCGTTATCGCTAGAACGTGTTTGATATTCAGTTTCATAAATGGTCTTTTTAAATAGAAACAATGTATACCAAGTTCTTTTATCTCTTGCAACCTGTATTGCTTCCTTCCAAGTGCCTTGGTTAATAGGAAAACCTGCTTGAAAACGAAAGTTAAATGTGGGTTGACTCTCAACTTTACTGAGTTGGGATTCAGGAAATTTGATTGCTATATTAGGTGCAATATCATTTGCTCCCTTTTCGATATGAGATAAATGGCAATTAAAAAGTTCTAGCACTGCCTGATACATTCTACTTAATTCTTGATTAGAAATTTGCTTTAATACATCCTCCATCACAATATTCAAATGAATAGCTAATTCATTTAACTCTTCATTTATTTGTTTAAGTTTATTTTTATCTGCCTCTGTTCGTGCTTCCATTGTTTTACCTTCTTTAGCAATGGAAGCTGTGTAGCCTAAATTCACTAGTCGGTTTAAATTTCTTGCTAGCAAATTGACATTTAAAGTATTTGCTTTTTTCAAATTCGGACTGTCTAAGTCTACCCTTCCACTTTCTAAGGATTTTGCAACTGATTCCAGTACTTGGTTTATCCCCTGGCCTAATTCCCGTCGCCATCCATAAAGTGGAAATAATTTTTCTCCTAATAAGTTATAAGGTTCTACATTCTTGAGTTCCACAATTGTTGATTCGAGATATAGCACAGGATCATCTTCTGATTCTTCTGCTATAACTTGTTTAATTTTTTTATCTATTCTTTCAAAAGGTTCTCTTAAATTTTTATCACTAATTTCAAGGAAACGCTCAATTGCTGACCTAATGTATAAAATTTTCTCGCATTCTTGTTGATAGCATTCTTTAGAACTATTAAGAATAGCTGTCGTTGTTTGTGTTGCCCATTCTGTTATGGCATTTCCTGCGGTAACATTAAAACTTTCTATAATTTGCGGTATTACTAATTGTGGAAAGTTCTTAGTAATATGCTCTTTTAAATTATGCTGGAATTCTTCAGCATAAGATTTTTGCCATAATGCCTCAGCAACCCTGTTTCTGTCATGCCTAGACCATTTTTGTGTGTTTCGTGGCAAGTCTTCTAATATATTTTCGATTAATCCATTAAAATTGTTATCTGCTTTTTTACACGCATCAACACTATAGATATCATCATTATTTTGTATCTGAAGAGATAAGAGAGCAGGCCATGTACTAAGTTTTACTACTTGTAAATTCTCAATAGCTTCTGTATATTCTTTTAATTGTTCAGTTAATTCGTTTTTAATATCACGTCTAGCTTTTTCAACAAAACGATTTTCTGTTTCTGGCCAGTTTCTATCTGCTCGAAAAACGTCAATCCGATTAAGGACAAAAAGCATCCGCGCAGGAGAACCACCTAAATCTTTTACCTGCTGTACAACTTCTTGCAACAAACTTTTTACTTTCTGTGAATCAGTTTCGGCACTATTATATGTCACTATACATAAAGCTTCACGACACTGTTTAATGACATTGGCGTTACCTTCATCACCCACATACGCTAAACCAGGTAAATCCAAAATTCTTACCCTTGTGCTGTGTGGTAGTTCCAACTGAGATTCTTTTAAAAGCCTGAAGGGGTAAAAGATTGTAGATTGTGGACAAGCTAAATTCGGTTGTTTTTCTCTGTTTTCGATATAACTTATCATCGCTTGGTACAGACGCTGATAAATCTTCTCTTCAGTAATGTCTCTCCATTCCCCACATTCCCACAATGCTCCTGGTGTTTCATGGATAATGAGAGACTTTTCATTACTGTACTCAATAGTGACTGCCCCAGCACTCATCTCGCTGACTGCGACGGGGACAATTTCGGCTCCGCATAGTAAATTCACGAGAGTGCTTTTGCCACTACTAGTAGTTCCTGTAGTTGCAAGGGTGAGAGTAGGATTGCGAAGTTCATCAACCAGTTTGGTTAAAGCTTCGTCTAATTTACTGGAGAGTTCTTGCATCTCCGGCTGATATGTATCTGGTAAATGCTCAGAAATTTCTGTGTAAAAGTTATTCCAGTATTTACCAAGGAGTTTCGCTTTTACTTCTACATCTTCAAATACTTTGTATACTTTGTTGCTCATGCTTATGTGTTTGTGCTGTGTTCGTCCCATTATAAGCAATCAAAATAATTAATGTGCTTTTATACATTAATTTTTCTAGAATATTACGTAAGAAGAAGACTAACCGCGATCGCACCCTAAATAGACTACATCAACTTCCCCACACCTAATTTTGTCTGTAACGATACACTATAAAAGTAAAGAAATGTAAATAAATTAAATTTTGCAACCGTGGAAAACATCACATTGGGGCAAAATGGCCCAGTTGTTACACCTTTGTGCATAGGCACTTGGGCTTGGGGTGATAAACTATTTTGGAGTTATGGCGATCGCTACGGCGCAGAACAGTTACAAGAAGCCTTTACAGCAGCCTTAGAAGCTGGTATTACCTTCTTTGATACTGCCGAAGTCTACGGAATGGGACTATCAGAGAAATTTTTGGGGCAATTTATCCAACAGACACAACAACCTGTACAAATCGCTACAAAATTTGGCCCCGTACCGTGGCGATTTACAGCCCAATCCGTCTCTGATGCTCTAATTGCAAGCCTTAAACGCTTGCAATTAGAGCGAATTGCCCTGTATCAAGTGCATTGGCCTTTTGCCTTCTTTTTAAGCCAAGAAACTTTGATGAATGCCCTAGCCGATGAAGTGAAGCTCGGCAGAATTGCTACAGTCGGTGTAAGTAATTACTCGGCAGAGCAAATGCGAGACGCGCATCAAATATTGGCGGCTCGTGGAGTGCCTTTGGCTGTGAACCAAGTCCGTTACTCTTTACTCAGTCGCCAAGTTGAAAGCCAAGGTATTATTACAACTGCGCGTGAGTTGGGTGTAACTATTTTGGCATATAGTCCCTTAGCTCAGGGATTACTCACAGGTAAATACAGTATTGATAATGCTGAAACCCCCACTGGTGCGAGAAAAATAGACCCGCGATTTAAGAAAGAAGGTCTGCAAAAAATTGCCCCAGTCATATCTTTGCTACGCAAATTCGGGGAAAAATACGATCGCACCCCCGCCCAAGTTGCTCTCAATTGGTTAATTGCTCAGGGGAACGTTATTCCCATTGCTGGGGTGAAGACAGCCGAACAAGTGCGCCAGAATGCTGGTGCTTTGGGCTGGAAATTGAGCGACGATGAAGTTGGAGAGTTAGAACTAGTTAGTCGTCTTTGGCTATAGTATTTCTGAACTACTCAAACACAGGAGGCCAAATTTCTGACACTACTAGCTCCCAACCTGGTAATAAGTCTGGTAGTGTCAGTTTATCGTTATCCTGCAAAATTATTGGTTCTTGGTTGAGTCGATAAACTGTGAGTGTTAATTTGTCAGGATCAATCAAGATACCAACAGTAGATCCGAGTTGTAAAAATAGCTGAATCTTTTCTACAAGTGGTTTAATTCGGTCTGACTTAGATTTTATCTCTACCATCAAGTCAGGTACGAGTTCCACAAAGTCGCGCTTGCTTATTTTAAGTCTATCAGCACGAACAAAAGACACATCGGGAGCGCGGAGATTTCGTTTTTCGTTATCAGCTTCTTTCCCGTTTTCAGTTTCTAATGTAGGCAAAATGAAACCAGCGCTAGAACCTGTTACCCGTCCTAGTCTTTGTGGGCGCACCCAGTTGCCGAGTAATCTAACTAACTCAGCACCAATTTCCTCTGACTCATAATCTGATGGCCCCATAACAACTATATTTCCGTCTACCAGCTCCATTTGCAATTCTGGATGCTCTGCTTGTAGTTGCTCTAAGTCTGGGATAGTGAACATAAGACCACGAAGAATGCATCTTTAATTTATTTTCCTACAAATGGGTAGAAAAAGTTACCCAAAAAGCCAAAAAGTCAAGAGCCAAAGTCAAAATTCTGACTCTTAACTCTCAACTCTCCAATTTTACATTTGGATTTTGGATTGAAGAAAAATCTAAAATCCAAAATTCATTTTTGACTAAGAAGCTGATTCTCTAGCTGTAGGTGAACCTATCTTTTTACTAGGGGATGCAGAAGACTCTTGCCCACTTGTCCGCAGTTTTGGCTTGGGAGAAGAATGTCTTTCTTCGTTGCTATCTGATTTCCACGCAGAACGGGGGCGATCGCTAGAAGATGATTCACGACGCTTGCCCAATCTTGGTTTGGGAGAAGAAGATTCTTCTTGAGGAATTTCTACGTCTGAGTTCAACCAAGCAGGACGAGTTTGATCGTAAGCAATTTGCAATGCTGCTGCGGCGATCGCTTGAGCATCGTATTCTTCAATCAATTCGCTGACAATTGGCAAGAATGAAGCCAAACGCTCACCTGTCAAAGCTTCCCGCACTAGTTCTTGCAATTTCAGAATGTGTTTTGCTTCAATTTGGGCGCGTGTAGGAATGGTCAGCACTTGCCAGCTTTGGCGGTTATGACGTTCAAATGTTTGCTGTTTGCGCCGCTCAAATGGTTGTACTAAAGAAATTGCTGTTCCTTCTTTACCAGCACGACCAGTCCGACCAATACGATGAACGTAGGTTTCTACGCTATCGGGTAAGTCGAAGTTGATTACGTGGGAGAGTTGATCGACATCTAACCCTCGTGCTGCAATATCAGTTGCTACCACCCAACGAACTTGACGGTTACGGAATCTGATCAATAACCGTTCCCGCGCTTGTTGTGACAAGTCACCGTGGTATTCATCAACACTGTGACCAGCGCCTTGTAATTGACTGGTAAGTTCTGCGGCGGTGCGTCTGGTGCGAACAAAGATTAAAGCTGTTTCTGGATCTTCCATTTCCAGAATCGGCTGTAATGCTTTGGCTTTTGTCCAGTGGCGGGGAATCAAGTAAGCTACTTGATTAATCTTGTTGGGAGCAGCTTTTGGTTGCTCAACGGTGACAGTTGCAGGCGATCGCAAGAACTTGTTCACCAACATCCGAATTGATGGGGGCATTGTTGCCGAGAATAAAGCTGTTTGGCGGTCTACGGGCGCTTGCGAAAGGATTTTCACCACATCGTCAATAAAGCCCATGCTCAACATTTCATCAGCTTCATCCAACACAAACCACTTCACTTGATCGAGCTTTAAACAGCCGCGATCGAGTAAATCGATCACCCGTCCGGGAGTACCCACCACCATGTGAACGCCACGTCTGAGTTGTAACATTTGGCGGTCAATTGATTGACCACCATAGATTGCTAACACCCGCAATCCTTCATCGCCGATGAATTGGGCGATCGCATCGTGAACCTGCATTGCTAATTCACGAGTTGGTGTTAAAACTATGGCTTGTACGGCTTTTTGATTAATATCTAGCCGCTCTAAAATAGGCAGTGAAAATGCTGCTGTTTTGCCTGTTCCAGTTTGAGACTGACCGACTACATCACGACCACCTAGCAATTGGGGAATCGCTTGGATTTGAATGTTAGTTGGTTCAGTAAAACCGATTTTTTCTAGTTTTTCGACACGTTGTTGAGAAATACCTAATTCTTGGAATGAAAGAGTCATTAATTCGTCCTAAATTTTATCTAAGGATTTTGGATTAGTCATTTAGTCATTAGTTATTAGTCATTAGTCATTAGTCGTTAGTCATTAGTGAGCCAAGAGTGACGGCGTAGCCTCAACTCTTAAAGAGGCTATGGCAAGTCCGCCAGCGTTTCAGGTAAACCCTCATGAAAACTGCTATTAATGCAGCATTGACCTTAGTATAAGGATGAATCTGTAAGGGTCATTTAACAAAGGACAAAAGACAAAGGACAAAGGACAAATGACAATTTAGTTATTGACTACTTGACCATAGAGGTCGTATGTATCAGCGTGGTGAATCGCTACTGGTACGATGGTTCCTAATTTTGCCTGGCCTTTGACATATACCAGACCATCAACCTCTGGGGAAAATCTACCTGAACGACCTATTAGTTCACCACTTTCAGGATTTTCTTGCTCAATCAGGACATCGACTATTTTGCCTACTTCCTGTTGATTTTTCTTTTGAGAAATCGGTTGCTGGAGTTCCATCAGTTGGTATCGGCGATCGTCCATCACTTCTTGGGCCAACTGATTTGGCAGCTTGTAAGCTGGGGTTCCTTCCTCAGAGGAAAAGGTGAACACACCAACATGATCGAATTCATGCCGTTGAACGAACTCTAGTAGATGCTCAAAATGCTCTTCTGTTTCTCCTGGGAAACCAACAATAAATGTTGTCCGCAATACGGCTGTTGGTAGCGCCGTTTTGATGCGATCTATAATCCCATCATTGACGCGCCCTTGCCAAGGACGGTTCATAGCGCGGAGAATATCTGGATCAGAATGCTGCAAAGGCAAATCCAGATAAGGCAAGACGTTTGGTGTTTCTTGAATCGCCGCGATCACATCTGGGGTCAGTCCCGTGGGATAAGCGTAATGCATTCTGATCCACGGTATATCTACTTTCCCCAAAGCGCGAAGTAATTCGGCTAATTTTGGCTTACCGTAAATATCTAAACCGTAATTAGTGGTGATTTGGGAAATTAAAATAATTTCCTTTACCCCTTGACTAACTAACTGCTCCGCTTCGGCGACTATAGATTCAATAGTACGCGATCGCTGGTTCCCTCGAAGATGAGGAATGATACAAAATGCACAACGATAATCACATCCTTCGGCAACCCTAAGGTAAGCTACGCCTTCAGTTGTAGTGCGATAGCGCGGTGTAGTTTCATCGGCAATGTAGGTTGGTTCAATACTAACCTGTTTGACCCGTTCGCCAAGTTCAACCCGCTCAATTACATTAACAATTTTGTGATAATCGCCTGTACCCACCACAGCTACTGCTTCGGGCAACTCCTCCAAAAGTTGTTCTTGGAAGTGTTGCGCCATACAGCCAGTGATTACGATCTTTTTATTTGCCTCTGCCAGTTCTACTAAAGTTCTGACAGATTCTTGCCGGGCTGCTTCAATAAAACTACAAGTATTAACAATAACGTAATCTGCTAACTCTTCATTTGTATCTACACCGTAGCCCGCTTCTACAAGCAGTCCTAGCATGTGTTCTGTATCAATTCGATTTTTCTCGCAGCCCAGGTGAGAAATGGCAATTGTTGGCTTGTCACCCATATTTTGAAAATATCTTCATTTTTTTCTTCTTGATAATCAAACATTCCGGCGCTAACTTCGCTTTTTTGCTATCAGCATCCTCACGAAAATACTACAGTGGCAAATTCCCACTGTTATTAACTGTCCGTGGACTCATAACCCTATCAATAAATAAAAATAGAGGCCATGTTATGATATTCCTATCAATCTGTTCCCCAGGGTAAATTGAAGTGTCTTTGGGTACATTTGACACTTGTAATCTTTTTTAACAATTCGCCTATTGGTATTTTACATTACCTTGGCGTGTGCGTTGTTAATCTACCCATCGGGAAGCCGCCCAAAGGGCTTGTTGTTGAGAAGTCGCTACCCTCCGGGAAATCGACGAAAGCGACTACGCTTGATAAAGCAGTAATGCTACCCTGGCGATTGGCAAGTCCTGCGACTGAGCGCGGACAAGATGCCTAAACCACGGAAACCTGCCTTGCGTCTAGTGAGTGGCAAACTCCTCTTGTAGCCAGGTTTTATCTTAACATATCTTATGGGAGGTTTCACGCCAATTTCCATCTGAGGAAGGAGGCAATAAACCGACTATCATAAAACACATTTGACTAGCTTAATGAAAAGTCAAGAGTCAAGGGTCATACAGTCAATAGTCAAAACATTCTAGACTCTGGACTCCGCGAGGCGGATTAAAGACGTGGACTTATATCAATTATTTAAAACTCGCTCACCGATTATTGGCGTGGTTCACCTGCTACCACTACCTACTTCGCCCCGTTGGGGAGGTAGCCTAAAAGCGGTGATTGACCGAGCCGAGCAAGAAGCCGCAGCCCTTGCAAGCGGAGGGGTTGACGGGCTGATTGTGGAGAATTTTTTCGATGCGCCCTTTACCAAAAACCAAGTAGATCCCGTGGTTGTGAGTGCCATGACAATTGTGGTGCAACGGATACAAAACTTGGTGACTTTGCCTATAGGCTTAAACGTTTTGCGAAACGACGGCAAAAGTGCAATGGCGATCGCTAGCTGTGTACAGGCCCAATTTATCCGCGTCAACGTTCTCACAGGGGTAATGGCAACCGATCAGGGGTTAATTGAGGGAGAAGCCTATCAACTGCTCCGTTATCGACGGGAGTTAGGTAGCGATGTTAAAATCCTGGCCGATGTGTTGGTAAAGCACGCCCGTCCTTTGAGTTCTCCAAATCTCACAGTAGCTGTAAAAGACACCATTGAAAGGGGTTTAGCAGACGGAGTAATTTTGTCTGGTTGGGCTACTGGTAGTCCACCTAACTTAGAAGATTTGGAACTAGCTTGTGATGCAGCATCTGGCACGCCAGTATTCATCGGTAGTGGGGCAAATTGGGAAAATATTGATACATTAATGCAGGCAGCAGATGGTGTAATAGTTTCCAGTTCCCTGAAACGTCACGGACGAATAGAGCAACCAATTGACCCCATTCGCGTCAGTCAATTTGTCGAAGCCGCGCGTCGCAGTTGGAACTCTAAAGTTGAAAGTAAATCAGTAGAACAAGTGAAGTTACATTCTTAAATTGGGAATGGGGCATGGGGCATGGGGCATGGGGCATGGGCAGAAATTAGTAGTACCCAATTCCCAATACTTCTCTGCGAGAGGCTGCGCCAACGAGAACGCTCAGTACAAGTTCCCAATGCCCAATGCCCAATGCCCAATGCCCAATGCCCAATGCCCAATGCCCAATGCCCAATGCCCAATGCCCATTAACTAATAACAATTTATGATTCGCCGTCGTTCTACTCCTTGGATTCATAAATGGTCACGTCCATTGATTGCCGCGATCGCTGGATGTGGTGCGCTGATTACAGGTTATCTCACCATAGAAAAGTTAACAGGAGGCAGTGCAGCTTGTGTGGCAGAGGCTGGTGCTAAGGGCTGTAATGATGTGCTTTCCAGTCCTTGGGCAACGGTTCTTGGTCAGCCATTAGCTTTGTTTGGGTTGTTAGCATACATTAGTATGGTGATATTTGCTTTGGCTCCCTTGGTATTTAACTCAGGGGAAAACAATAGCCGCAAACAATTGGAAAATGGGACGTGGTGGTTGCTGCTGGTGGGTGCGATCGCTATGTCTGTCTTTAGCGGCTACTTAATGTATGTCTTGGCATCTCAAATCAAAGCTATTTGTCCTTACTGTATCGGTTCAGCTTTGTTTTCTGTAAGTCTTTTGGTACTCACAATTATGGGTCGTACTTGGGAGGATATTGGACAAATCTTTTTTACTGCCCTGATTGTGGGGATGGTAACGCTGATTGGGACTTTAGGGGTTTATGCTGGCGTGAATAAATCAGATGTTACATCTGGAACTCCTGGAAAACCCGTGCAAATTACCTTTACTCCCAAGGAAAAACCTAACCCAGCGTTCGGTTGGGAAGTTACCACTACTTCTGGTAATGCCGAAATAGCCTTAGCAAGCCATCTCGCAAAGGTAGGCGCGAAGGAATACAGTGCTTACTGGTGTCCTCACTGCCATGAACAAAAGATGCTTTTTGGTAAAGAAGCCGAGGAAATAATCAACAAAGATGTTAAGATAGAGTGCGCTCCAGATGGACTCAAAGCTCAAACTGAACTTTGTAAATCCGCAAAAATTGAAGGCTTCCCCACTTGGATTATTAGTGGTAAAAGCTATAGCGGAGTCCAAAATTTAGATGAACTAGCAAAAGTTTCTGGTTACACAGGGCCTCGCAACTTCAAGTATTTGAGGTAATTGTTTTCAGGAAGTCTCAGCTAGCTGTGGTTTAGGGGCAATTCATGAATTACCCCTACCTAAATAAACTGCAACTTCACATAGAATTGCTATCAGGAATGAGTACAGTCAACTCAATGAATATAGCAAAGTCTGTTTCCAGTTCGCTTTTTTGTTTTTGGTAATAGATAATAGTTCTTGTCTAATATCCAATAACCAATTTTCCTGCGGCTTCTATCCGCAAGCACCTGAAGCTGAAGGAAATTAATCAAGATTTATAGTTGCTAATAATATAGACAAATGTCCAGATTACTAGTTTGGAAGTTTAACCTTCACGCTTGGAAACTATAATCCCCTCTATATTTACAAAAATTTTAAAAAATATCTGCTGTATTTGGGTACAATTACTAAGTTCTGACTCATTGATTTTAGTAATACGTTGGTATAAATAAAAATAATCATTGAAACTGTGAGTAGTCGGTAAACTAACTATTGACGACATTGATTGAGTTTCCACTGACTACGAATATCAGACTTTAGTTTTCGTCTCAATTCAATATAAAATCTCAAACTTAAAATCCTAAATCAACATGGCAGACTTAACTCCTAATTCTAGTTTTAGTTTGACACTGCGCTTACAGATTCCCAATCGTGTAGGAATGTTAGCGTCAGTGACCCAGGCGATCGCAACTACTGGTGGCAATCTCGGTCAAATTGATCTAATCGAGCAAACCCGCAAAGAATCTACCCGCGATATTACCGTTGATGCTGCTAGTACCGAACATGCTGAAACCATTGTGCAAGCAGTTAAAGCATTACAAGACATCAAGCTACTCAGTGTCTACGATCGCACCTTTAATTTGCATCGCGGTGGCAAAATCAGTATTACTAGTAGAATTCCCCTGAAGAGTGTGTCCGATCTAGCAATGGCTTACACACCGGGAGTCGGCCGAATTTGTACTGCGATCGCTCAAGATCCAGAGGAAGTTTACAAGTTAACCATCAAACAAAACACTGTTGCCATTGTTACCGATGGTAGTGCCGTTTTGGGATTAGGAAATCTCGGCCCAGATGCTGCTCTGCCAGTCATGGAAGGCAAAGCAATGCTATTTAAGGAATTTGCAGGGTTAGATGCTTTTCCCATCTGTCTAGCCACCCAAGATACAGAAGAGATTATCCAGACAGTTAAAAATATCGCTCCAGTTTTTGGGGGTGTAAATTTAGAGGATATCGCCGCACCTCGCTGCTTTGAAATTGAAAAGAGATTGCGCGAAGAGTTAGATATCCCCGTTTTTCATGACGATCAGCACGGTACAGCCATTGTCACCTTAGCAGCATTGTTTAATTCTCTAAAACTGGTACATAAGACAATGGCCGAAATCCGCATTGTGATTAACGGTGCTGGGGCGGCGGGAATAGCGATCGCCCGCTTACTCCGAAAAGCTGGGGCAGAAAAAATCTGGATGTGCGACTCTAAAGGGATTATCTCTAATAGTCGTACCGATTTGACAGAAGAAAAACTCGAATTTGCCGTGAAAGCTCAAGGTACGTTAGCGGGTGCAATGCAAGGAGCAGACGTATTTATTGGTGTCAGCGCACCGGGAGTTTTGACAGCAGAAATGGTGCATTCGATGGCGAAAGACCCAATTGTGTTTGCAATGGCAAATCCCATTCCAGAGATTCAGCCAGAATTAATTAGTAACGATGTTGCTATCATCGCTACCGGTCGCAGTGATTACCCGAATCAAATCAATAACGTCCTAGCTTTTCCTGGGGTATTCCGTGGGGCTTTAGATTGTCGGGCAAAGACGATTACTACCACAATGTACTTAGAAGCTGCAAATGCGATCGCTTCTTTAGTCAAGCCTTCAGATTTAAATCGGGAGCATATTATTCCTTCAGTCTTTGATGAGCGAGTAGCCAAAGCTGTTGCATCTGCTGTGCAACAAGCAGCGCGTCAAGAAGGTATCGCTCGGAATTAATTGAAGAGTGCTGAGTCTTGAGTCGGTAAAATACATCTCTGAAATTTGCAGTTGATTAGCATATTTTAGAGTTTAGCGATCGCTCATCATGGATATGTCAGATCGAGGACTGGCGAAATACTCGTCCCCATTTGGTGATTGGATTATATAAATAAAGAAATATCATCTAAAACCCACCATTTTGTCAACTCTTTGCAATGAAGTATCAAGCTGGGGACGAGTTTTTACAAGAACTGCCGCTAATTTTGGCGGGGCCAATCTTAAAACATACTGAATCAGAGTCAGTGACGGTATGGGTAGCTCTGAAACAGTCTTGTCAGGTAGAACTCAAGGTTTATGAAACAACAAATGATGGTGAAGCGCTAGGAAATTGTTTATTAGAGGGAGAAGGCTCTACCTTTGCTCTGGGTAAAAATCTTCATGTAGTTGCAATAACGGCTCGATCTCCGGTTGGATCTCGTCTAACTAGCGATCGCCTTTATGCTTATGACCTCCAGCTTACCATTGCTGACCAAACCCAGCAAATGCAGCAAGCATTATGCTTAAACTCTTCTCCTACAGTCAGCATCAGCTACTTTGATCATCAAAAACCAACCTTTGTTTTACCGCCAAACCGTCTGCAAGATTTGCAAATTGTCCATGCTTCCTGCCGTAAACCTCATGGTCATGGGTTTGATGCATTGCCGATTCTTGACAGTTTAATTGAGGCTTCAGCCAATCAACCCCAACATCGCCCTCACCAACTATTCATGACTGGAGATCAAATTTATGGCGACGATGTAGCAGATCCGTCTTTGTGGGTTGCCACTACTCTTGGTGATGCCCTTTTGGGTTGGGAAGAACAACTTCCTGTTGATGGAGTTTACTGCACTCCCCAGCAACTACCCCCTGGAGAGCGGGCTAATGTGGCGACAAATCAAGCTGGTTTGACCGCAGGATTACATAATAAATCGGAGAAAGTTAACAGTCATCTTTTCAGTCTGGGTGAATATTACGCTACTTATTTATTAGCTTGGTCGCCAGTGTGCTGGCCGACTACATTTCCCCAAGGACACCAAGTCACGCGCGATCGCCATGCTATCAAAGATTGGAACCAAGCGGTCTGGCATTTACGCCAATTTATCTACACCCTTTGGAAAGTGCGTCGCGCCCTTGCCAATATTCCCACGTACACTATCTTTGATGACCATGATGTTAGTGATGACTGGAACTTAAACCAAGCTTGGTGTTTGCGAGTGCTGGGTCGTCCTTTGGGGCGAAGAATAGTCCAAAATGCTTTGTTAGCTTACACGGTGTTTCAAGGGTGGGGCAATACACCAGGGCAATTTACAAAAGGTAAAGCCGGTGAAAAGCTTTTGGCGGCTGCACAAGCTTGGTCAGCTTCCCAGGGTATGGATGCAAAAGCTAATGAAGCGATCGCTCGTTATGTCGGTATGCCAGCCAACGATCCCGCTACAGGCTTACCTATTTTAGTCCGAGACGGTTCAGTATTTATACTTGAGCGAGATCCTGAAGCACTGACTTGGAATTATACAGTCAGAAGCGATTGCCATGAAGTAATTGTCCTTGATACACGTACTTGGCGGGGTTATCCAGCCGATCAAAAACCAATTGCACCACCAATGTTGCTGTGTCCGCAAGCCTTTGAGCAACAACTAGTTTTACCTTTACAACAACTAGCTGAAGAAACTCAGATTCAAGCTACATTTGTGATTGCACCCACGAATGTATTTGGAATGCAAGTCGTTGATTGGATTCACCGTTGGAACTTAAAACAAGAGAAAGTTTTTTCAACTGATGTTGGAGATGCTTGGAACATTAATATGGGGGCACTGGCGAAATTTCTAACCACCTTGTTTGAAGAACGTCAACAAATAGTTATTCTCTCTGGAGATATCCACTACAGTTCTGTTGCTCACTTGTCTTATACACCCACCCATTCCAAATTACAGTCTGTCTTAGTGCAGTTAACCGCTAGTGCATTGAAGAATGAAGAAACTTTGACGCGGCTCATTCATACACGATTGAAAGATTGGCTGCTACCAGAAAAGGTGCGACATTGGATCGGGTGGAGTGAGCCACCCAATATGGTAGAAATTTCAGCAAAACAATTATTTGGTGGGCTACGCCCATACCAGATGGTGACTAACTATGACTGGCATTGTGTACTGGAGTGGATACCTCGAAACACTGTCCAGACTTCTGCCTACACAGCAGATATATTATCTTTAATAGCTCCCTGGAAACTAGCCAAAAATGCGAAATTGAAATGGTTACAACCCCTGATGTTTTGGAAATTTCGTTGGCTTCAGGACGGGCGAGAAGTCGTTGGATTAAATAATTTAGGTCTGGTTCACTTTGAGTTAGCAGATAAGAGTAGTTCTAACAAAGTTATTCAAGATTTGTACTGGTTTTCTTCTTGGTATCCAACCCAAGTTGTTTACAGTCGTTTTGAGAGTCAGTTAACACCTAATCAATCATTGTTACGATAACCAAAGAAGGGGACAAGGTGATTGGGCATTGAGCATGAAACAGAGGGGAAAGCTAATCTCCCTGCTCCCTGCCGCCTTGCTTCTTCGTCGATGGGCTTTGCTCTATGAATGAAAATTTATGTTGTATATGTGGGCACTCTAGATTTAAGAAACGTACTAGAGAGTGATTCCTATAATCCTATAATCCTACACTTGGCTGAAGTAGACGGATCGCAACTTCCACTTTTCGTTCGCTGATTTCGGGCGGGTAGGGTTTATCTTTATTTAAATAAGACAGATTAAATCCTATAAACCATCCAAAAAAGTAGCTATGGCAAGCGGTGAAGTATTTGATACCAAAACAAAATCCCTATCTGTGCCAAGGGTAAACCTACTGACCATGTTCCGGCTGGGTTTATTTCAAATGGGGTTGAGCATGATGTCCATTTTGACTCTGGGCGTACTCAACAGAGTCATGATTCAAGAAATAGCAATTCCGGCGACGCTGGTATCAGTAGTTCTAGCACTGCCTTTATTTGTTGCTCCTTCCCGTATCTGGTTCGGCCAGATTTCTGATGCCAAACCGTTATGGGGATACCACCGCACGGCTTATGTTTGGGTAGGCGCGGCAATATTTGCGATCGCAGCATTTTTAGCTATACAAGTAATGTGGCAACTAAATCTTGCCGCTACTAGTGCAGGTGGTTGGACATGGACAACTCAAACAATCGGCTGGACAGCAGTTTTAGCTTTAGTTTTTGCTATCTACGGTCTAGGAATTTCTGCTAGCGGTACTGCCTTTGCTGCTTTGTTGGTGGATATATCTGAAGAAGATAACCGTTCCAAAGTAGTTGGTGTGGTTTGGTCGATGCTAATGGTGGGGATTATTGTTGGGGCCATTATTAGTGCCAGTTTGCTGAAACAGTTAACGCCAGAAGCAAGCTTAGAAACCTTACAGGCATCTATCACTAGGCTATTTACTATTGTCCCAGCAATTGTATTTGGTTTAGCGATCGCAGCGACATTGGGCGTAGAAAAAAAGTACTCTCAATACTCAACCCGTTCTACACTGGTAAACCGAGAAGACAGCATTACTTTAGGCAATGCTTGGAAAATATTGACAGCTAGCCCCCAAACAGGTATATTTTTTACCTTTTTATTGGTGATGACTATCAGTTTGTTTATGCAAGACCCGATCTTGGAACCTTATGCGGGTCAAGTGTTTAAGATGCCCCTCGCGGAAAGTACCAAATTAAATGTTTTTTATGGAACTGGTTTACTGATTGCCTACGGAATTACTGGCTTTTATATTGTCCCGCGTTTGGGTAAGCGCAGAACTGCACGTCTAGGCTGTATGTTAGTAGCATTCTGTGCAATATTGCTAGGTATATCAGGATTCACAGCTAATGCAGCAGTTCTCAAACTAGCTTTAGTCTTATTTGGTTTAGCTACGGGTTTTTTAACAACGGCAGCAATTAGCTTAATGTTGGATCTCACCGCCGCAGAAGCCGCAGGTACGTTTATTGGGGCATGGGGATTAGCGCAGTCCCTTTCTAGAGGAATAGCGGTGGTAATCGGAGGTACAGTCTTAGATATTGGACGCAAGTTTCTACCAAGCCTAGAACTAGCTTATGGACTGGTATTTGTTCTAGAAGCCGTGGGAATGGTGCTGTCGATTTGGTTTCTGAATCGGGTGAACATTACAGAATTTCAAACAAGTACAAAGCTTGCGATCGCTTCGGTTTTAGAAAGCGATTTAGATTAAACTGTATTGTACATGGGGCATGGGGGATGGGGCATGGGGAAAATGACAAATGAATGATTTTTGGATAACAATTGTTGATTTTGCCCAAACTACTACTACTAGAGTGGGCAAACAGCTAATACAAGATTTTGGGAAAGTACAGGCTTCTCAAAAAGCCGATGGTAGTTTGGTGACGCAAGCAGATAAATGGGCAGATCAGGAAATTCGGGATGCAATCGCTTCTACTTTCTCTGGTTACGGTATTTTGAGCGAAGAAAGCGATCAATCATTTCCCGGCACTGAGTGGTGCTGGGTAATTGATCCTCTCGATGGTACAACCAACTTCACGCGCGGCATTCCCATTTGGACAATATCTCTGGGTTTACTGTATCGAGGCACGCCCATTTTCGGGTATGTTTACGCACCAACCTTAAATCAAGCTTTTCATGGTTTCTGGCCAGGTTCATCTGGGTTAGCAACGCCAACAGGAGCATTTCTCAATCACCACCCCATCCATACCAGTGGTGATAATCCCAGCAATAATCACTTTTTTAACCTCTGTTCTCGCAGCACCGCAGCTATAAAAAATGGCTTTCCCTGTAAAATTAGGATGTTGGGTGTGGCTAGTTATAACTTTTTGACCGTAGCGACTGGGGCTACTCTGGGTGGTATTGAAGCGACACCAAAAGTTTGGGACATAGCCGGGGCTTGGGTGATTGTCCAGGCTGCTGGTGGAGTATGGTTATCGCTGAAGTCAGAACCCTTTCCGTTGTCATCGGGAGAAGATTATAGCGATCGCTCTTTTCCCACACTTGTTGTCAGTCGTCCCGAATTAGTTCCGGTATTTCAACCTTTTCTAGATGGCGTAAAAATCTAATCCGCCGCTCGACAGATGAGAACAGTGATTTTGTCAACTAGCCTAGTGTAAGCAGTGACATCCCCGACATGAAAGTTAATAAAGCCCAAGTCAGACACAGAATTGAGTATAAATAAAACTGGTAATAATCCTGATTTAAGTGTAAAACCAGCGTAGTTACTAATTTAAGTACCGTTGTGGCTTCCATCACACTGCTTAACTTAGTATAAATAATTTTATGTTATCTAATCTAGATTTGATTCGAGAGTTTGTGCAAAATTCTATGCAGAAAAAAGAAGTTTTGTTGTCAAATCCTGCTTTGACAGCGCAAACAGTATATGGAACAAACCAACTGACTGCTAAATCTGAAGGTGTGATTGCCACCGTCCAACTATCTAACACACCATCTGAATTCTCGATTTCTCCAAAATCATCCCAGTGGGAATTAATAAATCAGGTATTAGCAGAATCGAGTTATCTCCTTAAAGGAGAAGTGGATAGTCGGGGTTTCTATGAATATCAATACTACCAAGTTCCCAAAGGCTATGAGATGCACTGTACTAAATCTGTACTTCTATGGCGAGCTTGGTGGAAACATCGCAAGTTTACTTCAAGGCTAGGAATTCCATTAGAACTTCTAATTAGAAGACGAAATTCATGGTATCCAATCCGAGATTTAATCATTAGCGATGGACTTCTTTATATCAAAACTTTAGGAAGTGAGATAGCACTTGATTCACAAGACTTGGTTACTTGGTTAAGCAAAATTGATGTAACAAAAACTAAAGAAATACTTAGTACAGAGACATAGGCACGGATATAAGCGTATATCTTTAACGCCCACACAGTCGATTGATTATTTTATAAAGAGTTTTAAAAATAGTATGACAACATAAAGGACGTGAACAGAAATGAAAGGACTCTGGCTCGAAAATAAGCAGTTGCAGCTACGTACAGATATTCCCATTCCTGAACCACCAGTAGGAGAAGCCTTAGTACGTGTCTTGCGTGCGGGTATCTGTAACACTGACTTGGAACTACTTAGAGGCTACTATCCATATATTGGAATTTTGGGGCATGAATTTGTCGGTGTGGTTGAAAAAGGGCCAGAACACTTAGTTAACCAACGTGTAGTTGGAGAAATCAACGCTGTGTGTGGGCATTGTCGGTTTTGTCTCAGTGGACAACAAACTCACTGTGAAAATCGCACAGTTCTGGGTATTGTCAATCGTAATGGAGCCTTTAGTGAATATCTCTGTTTGCCAGTAGATAACTTACATTTAGTACCCGATAATGTGCCGACAGAAGTAGCAACATTTACCGAACCGATCGCAGCAGCTTTGGAAATTCAGCAGCAAGTGCCATTGTGTCCAAACGATCGCGTGTTAGTGGTTGGAGATGGCAAATTAGGGCAGTTAGTAGCCCAGACACTAGCGCTAACTGGCTGTGAACTCTTAGCTGTAGGGCGGCATCAAGAGAAACTTGCCAACTTAGAGGCACGGGGGATTAAAACTGGTTTAGCTGATGCTGTCAAAGATGGATATTTCGATATCTCAGTAGAATGTACTGGCAACCCAGAAGGATTTGCGATCGCCCGCCGCGCCCTCCGTCCTCGTGGTACGCTTGTCCTTAAAAGTACTTATGCTGGCAACCTCAGCTTAGATGTTTCCTCATTAGTAGTAGATGAAATCACCCTTATAGGCTCCCGTTGTGGCCCCTTTGCCCCAGCCCTCCAGCTACTAGCCACAGGACAAGTTGACGTACAACCCCTGATTCATGCCACCTACCCCCTCATTGAAGGGCTTGCAGCTTTTGAACACGCTCAGAGTCGCGGTGTTTTAAAAATATTATTAGAGATTAGTTAATGGGCATTGGGCATTGGGCATTGGGCATTGGGCAATAGTTAGTAATTAATCTACCTCATCCCCCTGATCTCCCTGATCTCCCTCATCGCTAGTCCCTAGTCTCCAGTCCCTAGTCCCCAATCCCCAGTCCCTAATACAGATAAGGATTCGTCTTTGGTTGATAGTCAAGACAATCGATCGCTTCTTCTGTATTGGCAATAGATGGGCGCACAGTACATTTAAGACGGTAATTGTCCGTAAAATATTGGCAACCAGTACAGGGGATTTGATGCATAAGCTTGGCTGTAGTCACACTATCTCGCGCCACCGTCCAGAGACTCAAAACGGCGAGAATAGTTACAGTCCAAGCAACGACAAAACAAATTGGGACTAATAAAGGTTGAATCCCATGAAGGAGAAAAAATATCAGTTCTAACACAGTATGTCCTGATACAAATTAGGAATTAGAAGTATATTAACTCCTAACTCCTTCTTCTTAACTTCTCACTACAGAAGTATAAGTTTATTGGTTGACTGCTTAAGTAGTGGGAATACTGGGAAATCGGAAGAAGGGAAAATGGGGAGAATAATATACTCCTCACTCAGCACTCATTACTCAGCACTCATTACTCAGCACTCATTTATCAAATGCCAGCATGACCAAGCGCCAAACCAGTAACGAGCATTCCCAAAACAAGGAACGGTTGGGCGCTGGCTTGGTACTTAACATCATTCTTCACAGGATCGCGCAAGAAATACATATCTTGCAAGGTGATTTGCGGAATGATTAAGAGTACTAGTATTGCTGCATACAGATTCTCATGGATACCGACGAGATAAGCAGCGATAAATCCTTGAAATACATCAATTGTCACTACACAAATCCATGCCGCAGTTGTGATGCCAAACATTACTGGTAGTGACTGTAATCCTAGCTGGCGATCGCCTTCTACACTCTTAAAATCATTGACAATGGCAATGCCCAATCCAGCCAAGCTGTAGAACATTGTCAAAACCACAATTGTAGAATTTAGTTCACCAAACAAAGCGTGTCCTGTAGACCAAGGTAGGGTGATATAACTTGCACCCAAGGCGTAGCTACCTAGCCAGCCGTTTTGTTTGAGTTTTAGGGGAGGTGCAGAATAAATATAGGCGATGAAAGAACCGATAATTGCGATCGCTGTAATTGTCGGAAATTCATGACCAGACCACACATCTAGCACAAATGCCAAACCATTGCCAGCAATCAGTAATACCCAAATCTGAATAATTACCTGGGGTAGGGGAATTGCCCCAGAGGGAATCGGGCGATAGGGTTCATTGATGGCATCGATTTCGCGATCGTAGTAATCATTGAGGATTTGGGTGTAACCTGTCATCAATGGCCCAGCTAGCAGCATACAGGTTAATACTTTCAACACATTTTCCAGTGTCCAAGTATAGTTACCCGAAGAAGCCGCACCACAGACTACGCCCCAAATTAGGGGAATCCAGGTAATCGGCTTCATTAGCTGCAAACGAATTTTCCAAATTGAAGTTTCCCCAGCAGCTGCACCTTTCATCCCCAGCAACTGCCTAGCTTTCGCATTGCGATCGCTCGTTGCTATTATTTTCTCACTGGGATTATTTGCTACTGAGTCTATAGTCTCACTTGGATTCGGATCTGGGGTAATGGGAGTTGATTCTGACATAATTTTTACTGATTAATTGGGAATTAGGAATTGGGCATTGGGCATTGGGCATTGGGTATTTCTTATTCCCCTCATCTCCCTCATCTCCCTCATTTCTCCCATGCCCCATGCCCTATGCCCCATGCCCATACCTAATAACTTAAAACGAAATTATCAAATAATTATTCTGAAACTTTGCTCCAGCAACGGATCTGCCGCTCAAAGCCGAGGGGAGGGGAATATTCCGGCGTTGGTCTCCTGCTTCTACCGTGACTTCTGGCCCGTATTGGGTAAGTTTGACTTGCTTTTTGTCAAAACCCGGCAAGAATAAGCGGACTTGACGATTGTGGATGTCTATTTCAATTGGTTTAGGAGCCTGTAAAGCTTGTGCTTCAAAGTTGGGTAGTGCGTCTATCAGTGGTTGCCAATCACCTGTTGACGAGTCGGGAACGACACTCACAGGTAGGGGAATAAATTCCTCTGACAGATTGATATTTGTCTCAGGAGACACAAGTAGAACACCACCGACTGTTAAACCAATTTGTTGAGCGCTACCCCACAAATAACGAGCATTTGCTACCTCAATGGGATCTCCTGTGGTCACTAAGAAAGCAGCGAGACGTTTAGGATCGGCAAGTGCGGCTCTGCCTTTTTCCAAGAAATTATTGACTTGGTTAGTGGGCGCTGCAAAGCTATCTGCTGTCCAGTTGATATTGAAAAAGCTGCTAATTAGCGGTTGAATTAAGGGCGATTCAGTAATTGTCTTCCCCAAATCGGAGTTGACAAACAATTGCCGAAATCGCCTGACATACCAACTGAGAGATTCTGGCAAACCTAACATTCGCAACATTAAAGAGTCGCCCGTGCCATCGTAGACGATCGCATCATATTTGCCACTGGCATCATATTCGCGGATAGCATTGAGGGCTAGGGCGTTGTCCATTCCTGGTAGTACTACCAGTTCTTGACCAAAAACGTCTTTGAAAATGGGCGTGCGGAGGTATTGCGCTTCAAGTTTTTTTACTTCGTCCCAGTTGCGCTCAAGCAGTACAGATGCTTTAAACTCTACCGCCTGTAACTTGGGAGCGATCTCTTGAGGATCGGCAGCAATGGGAGTACCCAACAGGATTGATAATGTTGGTTCTGCTTGTCCTGCTAGAAGTACGCGCTTGCCTTGACTTGCCAATAATTTGGCGGCGGCGATCGCAATTTTGGTACGAGCGATGCCGCCTTTGCCCAAAAATGTCAATATTAGAGCCATTACTTGATTCCTATTTTCACCGCCGATCTTTTCAACTCCAACTTAGCACTCAATAAAGATTCTCAGCCTGTGCTTGAGATTTCAGATACCAAGAAAAACCCGGTTCTGAGTTCTTTCCAACTACACAGGTTTGATCTCATCTTCAAAAAACCAAGTGGAACTATTGTCTTCAAACAGCACAACAACACCGATTCCAGCACCATCAGTAACTTTGTAGCCTTGGATGATACCCACTTGCCCTAGTTTTTTTACAATAGGGGCAGAAACGCGATCGCGCAAACGAAATACTTTAACCTTTTGTCCGATTTCCATGCCTAATTACAATGCAACAAACCTTCGTCTCAGTGTAGCGGAATCCGTGACTCAGCTTTCACAAATTCAGAGAATGGGGACTGGGGACTAGGAAATAAATTTTTCCCAATCCCTAATGACAAATGACAAAAAGCTTAAAATTAAATCAACAATCAAACAGGTACAACGATGGTGTTGGTCACAGCGCAACAGCTAGAACAGCAGATGCCCGATGCAACTCAGTTGTTAAGTGATGAGCCGGAAATGGAAACTTCATTGCACTATATGCAGCTACTGCTGCTGGTAACTTCCCTTGAGTGGCTATGGCGTGACTGTAATGATTTCTTTATAGGTGCGGACCTGACAATTTATTTTAGCCGTCAGCAGTTGCGAAATCGAGATTTTCGAGGCCCAGACTTTTTTTTGGTCAAAGATACCGAAAAGCGATCGCGTAATTCCTGGGTGGTCTGGGAAGAAGATGGTCGTTATCCAGATTTGATTATTGAATTACTTTCTGAAAGTACGGCTGATATTGACCGGAATTTGAAGAAAAATCTCTATGAAAATCGATTTCACACGCCAGAATATTTTTGGTTCTCGCCGGAAAATTTGGAATTTGCCGGTTTTGAATTGGTAGGCAACAAGTATCAGGAAATTACCCCAAATGTACGGGGATGGTATTGGAGTGATGTGCTTAGGCTGTATTTAGGCGTAGAAGGAGGTAAATTACGCTACTTCACACCCGATGGTGATTTAGTTCCAACACCAGAGGAAGCTGCTCTTGTGGCGCAACAGGTGGCTATTACAGCCCAGCGACAGGCATCAGAAGCCCAGCAACAGGTATCAGAAGCCCAGCAACAGGTATCAGAAGCCCAGCAACAGGCATCAGAAGCCCAGCAACAGGCATCAGAAGCCCAGCAACAGGCAGGTGAGACACAATTGCAGTTAGAACAAGAACGGCTGCGATCGCAACGCTTGGCTGAATATTTGCGATCGTTAGGAGTTAATCCAGATAGCTTGAGTTAAGCAACCAAGGTAGTAGTCATGTATCAAACAGATCCACCCCGTCCGCCACAAGAAACAATGCCTACGATGTATGATTTACCTAGTGAATTAATAGGGGAATCAGGTTTGCCAGATGAATTTCACTGCATTCAGGCGGATTTGCTCAGTGAGAGTTGTCAGCCTCTGACTTATCCATCTGAGGAAATTTTACTTGCTAGCGACTTAAACCTTTACTAGGATCCCCGCCATCCCTTGTGGTACAAGCGTCCTGATTGGTATATGGTTTTAGGAGTACCTACTGTTAGCCAGCAGCAAGACCTACGCTTAAGTTACGTCATTTGGCAAGAGGGTATCGATCCATTTTTAGTAATTGAATTACTTTCACCAGGCACAGAACAAGAAGACTTAGGAAAAACACTCCATGAGGTAAATCGACCCCCAACCAAGTGGGAAGTATATGAACGCATTTTGCGGGTTCCCTACTACGTTGTCTACGATCGCTATGAAAATCGCTTGCGTGTCTTTAAACTCATTGGCACTCGCTACGAGGCAATATCTTTACCAGAGAACCGCTTCTGGTTGGAAGAGTTAGAACTAGGATTGGGTCTTTGGCAAGGTTCTTATCAGCAGACAACAGGTTTGTGGTTACGTTGGTATAATGCAGCAAGTTGGGTGTCGACGCAAAGAGAACAAGCTGAACAAGAACGCCAACGGGCTGAACAAGAGCATCAACGGGCAGAGCGATTGGCAGAATATTTGCGATCGCAGGGAGTTGATCCAGATAGCTTGAGTTAGGTAATTAAAGTAGCGCCTAAATCATCAAATAATGTAAACATCCTCAGAAAAATGATATTTGACTTTGAAAGATTTTTATGATATAAAAAGCCTGCTGATTTGTAGCAGAGAGTTTTAGGAACCAATTAATAAATTAGCTGGTCTTCCAAGAGGAAGATGAAGTTCAGAGTGAAAAAATGGTAACTGGTAATGTGCTTAACAATGCTTTTTAAAGTAAAGCTCTTCATAGTAGGCTGATGCAGTAAAGTAAGCTCTTATAAGTAAGTGGGTCAAATTAAATATCAAACCTCACCCTGCCTCCGGCTTACCTCTCCGATACTTTGGAGAGGCATTGAGGGTGAGGTTTGATCTTATATTTAATTACGCCTATCTATTTAGTATAAAATTCGCAAATAAGTCGCCTCTGGTGTGTGGTAGTTTTTAACAATGAGAATTTCGCTTAAAGACAATTCAACTTGGTTGCAAATGCAGCGCTACTGGGAATTGCTGCACGTTTTGGTAGCGCGAAATCTCAAAGTGCGTTATCGAGGTTCGATTCTGGGGGTTTATTGGTCGCTATTCAACCCGTTGATGATGACCGGGCTGTACACAGCAATTTTCGGCGCTACTTTTGCTTCCTATTACGGTAACTCGATACTAAACTACGTATTGGCAGCCTTTACAGGACTGGTAGTGATCAATTTTTTCTCAGCTTCTACCTCTCAGGCGTTGACTAGTGTAGTCGGTAATGGTTCACTATTAAATAAAATTAGTCTGCCAGTCAGCGTTTTTCCTTTATCAATGATTTGTGCAAACATATTTCAGTTTTCAGTAGGGACATTTCCCTTACTGGCATTAATGACTTTCATTAATTCAAAGAGTTTAGTCAATGTATTGGCACTCCTATTTCCTTTTCTGTCTTTAATTTTAGTTTCCACAGGAATAGGTTTTTTAGTCAGTTCTTTATACGTATTTTTTAGAGACTTGCCTTATTTTTATGAGTTAGTTGTATTTGTAATTTGGCTAAGTAGTCCGATATTTTATCCAGCAGCTATTGTTCCACCGCAGGTAAGGCAGTTTTTAGGTCTTAATCCGTTATCACCAATTATTGAAAGTCTCCGTCAGATTACATTATCAGGTTCTCTGCCAGATTTAGGTTTAATTTGGGGTTCTTTGCTCAGTGGGGTAATTATTTTAGCCTTGGGATGGACTTGTTTTCACTTTTGGCGACATCAATTCATGGATTTGCTGTAAATGGAAGTAATTCGCCTAGATAACGTTTCGCTATTGCGACGGACACAAGAGGAATTTTCTTATGACCTTAAGAAAACCATGCTATCTGTTTTAGAAGGGAAATATCGTCAACCAGTAAAAAAGTTAGTGCTGGATAAAATTGATTTCGTCGTTAAAAAAGGCGAAAAGATTGGTATTATTGGTGCGAATGGCTCCGGTAAATCCACTCTTCTAAAAGTAATTTCTGGAATCTTGCAACCTACTAGTGGAACAGTACGGGTACGAGGTAAAATTGCGCCTTTGATTGAATTAGGAGCAGGTTTTGATTTGGAAATTTCCGTAATGGATAATATTATCCTGTATGGTGTACTTCTGGGGTATTCTAGATCGGAAATGAAAAATAGAGCAGCTTCAATTTTGGAGTTTGCCGAATTACAAGATTATGCTTTTGTCCCAGTCAAGGGATTATCTTCAGGTATGGTGGCAAGGTTAGGTTTTGCTATTGCAACAGACGTGCAGCCTGATATCCTAATTCTAGATGAGGTGTTATCTGTAGGAGATGAGAGTTTTAAGAACAAGTGTAAGCAGCGAATTGAGAAATTATGGGATGAAAATGTGACGATTCTTGTAGTCTCTCATGATTTAAGGTTTATCGAACGAACTTGTCAAAAATCTATATGGCTAGATAAAGGAAAAATTAAATTCACTGAGAGTTCAAAGGAGGTTGTAAATAAATACCTAAACTTTGTAGTTAAGAAAGAGGAAAATGCAAACAATGAATTGTTATCATAAAAGTCTATATAAACCTTAATATATTGTCTTTTAGATGAATGCATCAGAAAAGATGTAAAAGGAAGATTTATGTCATAGAGGTTCTGATAGAATATCACAATTGAGAGAGATTACTGCACCATCTAATCCCCTATGTGTCCTGATATCATCCTCAGTCAAAACTTATGAGAAAGATGTCAATCAGGAAAAATATTTAATTTAAATACTTGTATAACCTGCTACTTATTTACATTAATTAGATATTATTTATTGATAACTAAATAAGAAAGGCAAAAGGAAGGCGAAGTTGTGATGAGCCAAGATAACAAATCTTCGATTTTCATAATTACTGGAATGCATCGTTCAGGCACTTCTCTCTCCGCATCGTTGATGGAAAGTGCGGGAGTAAATATAGGTGAAAGATTAATGGGTGCATTTCCTAGTAACCCAAAAGGTCATTTTGAAAATTTAGACTTTGTAGGTTTTCACCAACATGCTCTACGTTGTCAAGGTATTAGTCAGGAAGGATGGACAGTACAGAAGGATATCGAAATACCACAGCAATTGTTTGATAAAGCAAGACTAATTATCGATGAAAATGCAACAGATAATTACTGGGGATGGAAAGATCCACGCACGACTCTTTTCTTAGATTTTTGGAAAAAGTTACTACCACAAGCATATTTTATATTTATATATAGATCGCCTTGGGAAGTTATTGATTCTTTATATCGTCGCGGAGATGAAATATTTTATAGCAATCCTAAATACGCTTTACAAATCTGGATGCACTATAACAAAATCATCCTAGATTTTCATCATCAGTTTCCAGATAAATGCATTTTATTAAATACTGATACTGTAATTGCAGATCATACTGTCATCTCAAAATTATGTGTCAATAAATTTGGTATTAAAATTAAAGATCCTAGTGAAGGTATTGCAGATAAATCATTAATGAGTAATTTAGCATCGAAATCTCACAGACAGATGTTAATTAAAAGGTTTTTTCCAGAAGCAGTAGAACTATATAATAATTTAAACGATCAAGCTGATTTAAAATGCCAGTCAGTTCATCTAGAACCATTAGAAGTTGATATTTATTTTAGAGACTGGGTTCTTCAAGATTGGCTTGATATTTACAAAATTAAAAAAGATTCAAAAACAGAATTAGAGCGATCGCAGTCTACTCTACAAAACACTCAGACAGAATTAGAGCGATCGCAGTCTACTCTACAAAACACTCAGGCAGAATTAGAGCGATCGCAGTCTACTCTACAACACACTCAAACAGAATTGGAGCGATCGCAGTCCACTCTACAACAAACTCAAACAGAATTGGAGCGATCGCAGTCCACTCTACAACAAACTCAAACAGAATTGGAGCGATCGCAGTCCACTCTACAACACACTCAAACAGAATTGGAGCGATCGCAGTCTACTCTACAACACACTCAGGCAGAATTAAATCATTCGCACTGCACTATTACAGCCATGAATACTAGTAAATTTTGGCAGATGCGAAAAATATGGTTTAAATTGAGACATGCTTTAGGTTTACTAGACGATGATAATCCGTTTCATATAAGTTTATGGTTTAAATTCAGAGGTGCTACAACTATAAATTTAGTATCCAATTCTGGTTCATCTAACATAAGTATTTTGTCACAATTAAAAAACTTGTGGAGTGTTTTCCGAACAAAAGGGCTTGGGTACTGCTTAAAAAAATTACTGAAAAAAACTTCTTCAAGCTTAAAATTTGATGATGCATTACTACCTACTATAGCCCTACCAGATATTCCTCAAACTAATGATGTTAATTACCAGAAGTGGCTGAACCAAAACTACCCTAATCAAGCAGCCTTACAAAAGATGGGTGAAACGGCAAAAATATTAGATTATAAGCCTACTATTAGTCTGATTATGCCTGTTTTCAATACTCCAACGCATTTTCTGCAAGAAGCCATTCAGTCTGTATTGAATCAGGTATATCCCTATTGGGAGTTATGTATTGCTGACGATTCCTCTACAGATAATTATGTTAAAGAAATGTTAGAGGAGTACTCATCAAAAGATTCCCGAATAAAAGTTGTTTTTAGAACTGAAAATGGACATATTTCTAGATGCTCTAACTCAGCAATAGAAATTGCAACGGGTGAGTTTATTGCCTTACTCGATCATGATGATTTGCTAACTCCAGATGCTTTGTATGAAATTGCTCTACTGCTCAATAAGCATCGAGAAGCAGATATGATTTATTCTGATGAAGATAAAATTGATGAAACTGGTAAACTACGAGATCCTTTCTTTAAACCAGATTGGTGTCCAGACTCATTTTTATCTCGGATGTATACCTGTCATTTAGGAACCTATCGACGAGCGCTAGTAAACGCCATTGGAGGTTTTAGAACAGGTTATGAAGGAAGCCAAGACTATGATTTAGTTTTAAGAATAACCGAAAAAACCACACAGATATTTCATATACCAAAAATATTATACCACTGGAGAATTCATCCCCAATCTGCCGCAAGTAAACCCGATCAAAAACCTTATGCTGTTATAGCAGCAGAGAAGGCATTAGTAGATGCCCTTGCTAGACGAGGTGAAGATGGACGGGTTACACAAGCTGGAAGCCTTGTGGGGCATCATATAATTCGATATACAATCAAAGATTATAAGCTTGTTAGTATTATCATCCCTACAAGAGATTTGGGTAATACCTTAGACAAATGCCTAACATCTATTTTTGAGAAGACAACTTACCCAAATTATGAAGTAATTCTCATAGACAACGGTAGTCAAGAAGAAAATACAGCTAATGTGATTTCTAAATGGCAACAAAAGGAATCTAGTAGGTTTAAATGTTACCGTCTTGATATACCTTTTAACTATTCCAAGATTAATAATTATGCAGTTACTCACGCTAAAGGTGATTATCTACTGTTTTTGAATAATGATATTGAGGTAATCACTCCTGACTGGATAGATGGAATGGTTGAACAAGCTCAAAGACCTAGTATTGGGAGTGTCGGAGCCTTGCTTTTATATCCAGATAACACAATTCAACATGCTGGTGTAATCATGGGTGTTGGTGGAGTTGCTAATCATAGTCATAAACATTATCCGGTCAATTCCCCAGGATACTTTGGTCAAATCTTAACAGTCAATAATTATTCGGCTGTGACAGCCGCTTGTTTAATGTGTAGACGAGAAATTTTTGAAGTAATCGGAGGTTTTGAAGAGGAACTTGCAGTTGCATTTAATGATGTTGACTTGTGTTTAAAGATTGTTGAGAAAGGTTACAATAATATCTATTTACCACACGTTATGTTGTATCACTATGAATCTAAAAGCCGAGGTTGTGAAGATACACCTGCAAAATTAGCAAGATTTATTAAAGAAACAGCGTACATGCAAAACAAGTGGAAAAACTTTATAGAATACGATCCTTGCTATAGTATCAATTTAACCTTTAAGCGTGAAGATTACAGCATCAATACTTGATGTCAACCTCCAACCTGCTAATTTATAAACATTAACAAAATTCATCAAAAAATATGAACATTTTAGATCAATATATCAAATCTGCACCTAGCCCGCAAAATGCACTCGATATTTTTAAAAGTGAGTGGTCATCAAAATTACCTGCACCACTAGCAGATTTTAAAGCAGGTTCAATTCCATTGTTTGAAGATGCAAGAATTGATTGGGTATCTACGAAACTAGGCGGGATTAAAGGTAAAACTGTGCTGGAATTGGGGCCATTGGAAGCAGGGCATACTTATATGTTGGAATGCTTAGAGGCAGCATCAATTTTATCAATAGAAGCTAATACCCGTGCTTATTTAAAGTGTTTAATTATCAAAGAGATTTTAGAACTGAAAAATACACGTTTTTTATGTGGGGACTTTGTAGAATACTTACGAAATACTCAAACTAAATTTGATGTATGTATAGCTAGCGGTGTACTCTATCACATGAACAATCCAGCAGAATTGATTGGGCTAATAGCTAAGTGTACAGATAAAATATTTATTTGGACACATTATTATGATAAAAACGTAATTTCAAGTAATCCGAACCTTAGACATAAATTTGTAGGTAGTTCTAAAAGTAATTATGATGGCTTTAAGCATACTCTTTATCGTCAGGAATATGAAAAAGCGCTGGAATGGTCAGGTTTTTGTGGTGGTAATGCAACTACTAGTTATTGGATGAGCCACGATGATATACTAGCTTGCCTCAAATACTTTGGTTTGAAAGACATTGAAGTAAGTTTTGATGCTCCAGACCATCCCAATGGGCCAAGCTTTGCCTTAATGGCTGTTCGTTAGTGGAAGCTGAATATCGATATATTCAATGAACATTTTCCTTACTTCCATTCCAAACATGCTCATCATCGAACCGCAAGTATTCGGTGAAGTTAGTGTAACTATATATGTAAAGTTTTGTATAAGGATTCAACATTTCTGATATGTACAATAAACCTCTGTCATTCCAAAAAGCAAAGTTACTCTTCGCAGTTGCCTATTCTCTGCCAGTTATTTTACTTTTCTGGTTTGTAACTACCTTCAGTGTAAATGTACCTTTTGGGGACGATTGGGCATTAGTAAATTTTTTTGATAAAATTCATAGCGGTACTGCAAATTTCGGAGATTTTTTTTCTCAACACAACGAGCATCGAATACTTTTTCCAAGGATAATATTCGCAGTACTTGCATTTTCTTCTAAGTGGAACATTAAGCTAGAAATTTACTTTATTTTCTTATTGGCTTTAGTAAATTTTGTAATCTTATATAAGATTGCAGCTTCTAATTGGAATCAAGATAATAAAGTATTATTTAATTTATTTAATATTATAGTTTGTATTGTGCATTTTTCTTTAAACCAGTATGAAAATTGGCTATGGGGGTTTCAAATAGCTTGGTTATTTATAAATACCTGCTTAATATTAGCAATTTTTATTCTTACTGTGCCTAAAAACTTACTTCCAAATATCAGATTATTACTTGCATCTCTATGTTGTTTTATTGCTAGCTTCTCGTCGGCTCATGGATTACTATCTTGGGTTGCAATCCTACCATCAGTATACTTCCTGGAAGGGATAAATAAACAAAAAAAAATTAGGATTTTGGTATGGATGGGGCTTTTTGCTTTTTGTGTTGCTATCTATTCTATTGGTTATGAAAAACCTTCTCATCATCCTACTACATTTTTTATTTTACAGAAGCCATTAATTGCATCACAATATTTCTTCACTTTGATAGGTTTCTCATTATTAAAAAATACTTTTCCTCCTGTACTTACTGGTTTAATAATATTATTAGTTTTTTCCTTTTTCAATCTATTCTCTTTTACCAATCAGCAATCAAACTTTGCCAATAAAGCCGCACCTTGGTTATCACTGAGTTGGTTTGCCATTTTGTTTGCATCAATGACTACTGTTGGTAGAGCTGGTTTTGGTGTTGAGCAAGCTACTTCATCTAGGTACGTAACTGTTTCGATCTTATTAGTTATATCCTGCTTACAATTGTGTGGATTATGGATTTTATACAAATACCAAGAACAAGGCAAAAAAATAAATATATTCTCAGTATTCTGCCTAAGCTTTCTAATAAGTATTTCTATTTATATCTCAACTGATAGCATTGCAACAGGTCAAAGTATATGGATACAAAGGAAAGCTGGTAAAAATTGTTTAGAAATTATAAATTATATAGATAAATCTATAACTAATTCACCTAACAACTGTTTAAATTTTCTTTTCCCAGATCAATTTCGAATACGAGAACTAAGTACAGTTCTTCAAAAATTAGAGTTTAGGAATTTTCCTCAAAATATCAATTTTATAACTAAAGCCGAGAAAAATAACGGTTACATTGATGTACCTCAAACAACAAAACAACCATTAAATATACGCAGTAGTGATGCTTTAAAATTGTCGGGCTGGGCTATTCTCCCTGAAGGTCAAGAACAGCCACCCATAGTTTTACTATCCTATGGGAATAGTCAATCATTTTTTGCCACTGGGCTTGTAAATTTAAACAGACCTGATGTAGTTAAAGCCTTAAATTCAAATCTGTACAATACATCAGGTTGGGAAGCGAATGTTTCTCTAAAATCTATACCACGAGGTGAAACTGTTATTAAGGCTTGGGTTTATGACCGAACTGGTCAACAGTTTATAAAGTTGAATGGTGAACCAAAGATAAAAGTAGTGGAATAAAAAATAATCAAGTTTAGTTTAAAAGCTGTATTGTTTATGGTTATCAACGTAAAAGGAAGTATAGAGTAAAATGATAAAAAAAATATTTAAGCCAAAAATACTAAAGTTTCTGCTAGGTGGTGGTTTAGCAGCAGCACTAAACCTTGCACTAATTTATTTAATCATTGAAAAATTAGAATTTAATACCCCTTTATTGCGTAATATAGCCAATCTAATATCAATTGAAATTTCCCTAGGATTTAGTTTTTTTATATACCGAAGTTGGGTTTGGACTGGCGGCATTTGGAACCTGAGAGAAGTATTTTTGAGACAACTTCCTCTTTACCATGTTTCTGCGGGCGCAGCAGTTATTGTTCGCGTTTTCTTGATTTTTCCGATTTTAGATTGGTTGAAAGTCAACTATGGCATTAATACTATAATAGGCGCACTTGTGAGTGCATCAATTAATTATTTGATTAGCGATCGCTTTGTATTTAAAATCCCAAAAGAGAATCATAACAATTCACAGACGCAAAAAATATCAGCTACATATTATCCAGAATCATTGGCTCCTGCTATATCAGTAAATTCTAGCTTAAGGATAGATGATCCAATAACGATAGATAGTTCAAAATCTGTCAATTCTTTATCAATAGTGATTCCAGCCTACAACGAAGAAGACTGTATACTTCCAACTATTCGGACTATTAGCCGAGTTTTGGAACAAGAAAAAATAGATTACGAAATTTTAGTAGTTAACGATAACAGTAAAGATAACACAGAACAATTATTACAGCAGATAAATTCCGAAAATAGTAAGCTGCGTTACGTCAATAATTATTATCCTAACGGCTTTGGCTTTGCAGTTCGCTGTGGATTAGAAAATTTTACAGGAGATGCTGTAGCGGTAGTTATGGCAGATAGTTCAGATGCACCAGAAGACATAGTATCTTACTACCATAAATTGCAAGAAGGATACGATTGTGTTTTTGGTTCCCGCTTCATTAAAGGAGGTAAAGTTATTGACTATGCCACCCACAAATTAATTGTTAATCGTTTAGCTAACTTATTTATTAAAATTTTATTTGGGTTAAAATTTAACGACACGACTAATGCATTTAAAATTTATCGTAAAGAAGTTATTGAAGGTATCTTTCCATTAGTATCTCATCATTTCAATTTAACTGTAGAAATGCCACTCAAAGCTATAGTAAGAGGGTATTCTTATACAACTCTTCCCATTACTTGGAGAAATAGAACCACAGGAGTTTCTAAGTTAAAGCTCAAAGAAATGGGTAGTCGATATTTGTTTATAGTCCTCTACATCTGGCTAGAAAAACATTTATCGCGTGGAGATTATCATCTAAGCAAAAATAGACAGCTAGTTAATCAAAGGTTTAAATCCAATGGCTGAGAAGATTCTGATTTTAGGAGGCGCTGGTTTTGTTGGCAGTTCCTTAGCAATTAATCTAAAAAAGCATCATTCTCAGTGGAAAATTACATGTTTTGATAATCTCAGAAGGCGTGGTTCAGAATTAAATCTTCCTAGACTAAAAAATTTAGGGATTGGATTTATACATGGTGATATTCGTTGTTCTAGCGATTTAGATCCTGGAACATTTAATGTCGATACAATCATTGATTGTTCTGCTGAACCTTCTGTACTTGCAGGATTTACTTCTCCACAATACGTCCTGCAAACAAATTTAATAGGAACTATCAATGTTCTGGAATTAGCTAGACAAATTCAAGCTCGTTTGCTCTTTCTATCTACTAGTCGTGTTTATCCGATTGAAACACTTAAATCAGTTAATTTAGTAGAATTACCAACCAGTTTTAGTATCGCTGTTGAACAGACAATACCTGGAGTCTCTCATTTTGGTATAGCCGAAGAATTCCCACTTCAAAGCTACCGTTCTCTATATGGTACTACTAAACTTGCTTCGGAAATGTTGATCGAAGAGTATCGACAAGCTTATAATATTCAGGCAATAGTCAACCGTTGTGGCGTAATTACAGGGCCTTGGCAAATGGGTAAAGTTGACCAAGGTGTTTTTGTTTTGTGGTTAGCTGCACACCATTTTGAAAAATCTCTAAGTTACATAGGTTATGGGGGTACAGGTAAACAGGTTAGAGATTTATTGCATATTGAAGATTTGTTAAGCCTAATTAATTATCAGTTAGAACATTTTTTAGAACTAGATGGCGATGTTTTAAATGTTGGTGGAGGTGCTGATAATAGTCTATCGCTATTAGAGACTACTAGATTATGTGAGGCAATTACTGGTAAATCTATTGCGATCAAATCAGAAGAAACAGCCAGACAAGGTGATATCCCCATCTATATTACGGATTCTTCCAAAATAATTTCTAAGACTGGATGGAAGCCAATGATGAATCCTGAACAAACTCTTAAAGATATTTATGACTGGATTCTTGAGTATGAAACAATTCTAAAGCCTATTTTATCCTAAACTGGTGATTATACTATGACGTGATTAAAAATATTATGCCCATCGTTTTAATTACTGGTTCAGCTGGTCTAATAGGTTCAGAATCGGTTCATTTTTTTGCCCAGAACGGTTTTCATGTTGTGGGTATAGATAATAATATGCGGGCGGTATTTTTCGGTGAATCTGCATCAACAGAGTGGAATCGTCGCATCCTAGAAGATAAGTACGGTGAGAGCTATCGTCATTATGATATTGATATTCGCGATCGCTCCGCAATAGAAAACCTATTTAAAGAATATTCCTCTGACATTTGTCTGATTATTCATACAGCAGCACAACCATCTCATGACTGGGCAGCAAAAGACCCTCATACAGATTTTACAGTTAATGCTAACGGTACTTTAGTCTTATTAGAAGCCACTCGACAATATTGCCCGGATGCAACTTTTATATTTACCTCAACGAACAAAGTCTATGGCGATGCTCCCAACTATTTACCCTTAGAGGAGTTACAAACACGTTGGGAAATTGAACCAAACCATCAATACAGAGAGGGTATTGATGAGTCAATGACAATTGACAATTCCAAACATTCTTTATTTGGTGCTTCTAAAGTTGCCGCAGATATTCTAGTTCAAGAATATGGTAGATACTTCGGCATGAAGACTGTTACCTTTAGAGGAGGTTGCTTGACTGGCCCTAACCATTCTGGCGCTCAGTTGCATGGTTTTCTAGCTTATTTAATGAAATGTACTATTACTAGTGAAATTTACACAATATTTGGCTACCAAGGTAAGCAAGTTAGAGATAATATACACAGTTACGATTTGGTTAATGCTTTTTATCATTTTTATCAAAATCCCAGATGTGGAGAAGTTTATAATATGGGAGGCTCTCGGCATAGTAATTGCTCTATGTTAGAAGCAATTTCAATTTGCGAAAATATAGTAGGTAAAAATCTACAATATTCTTATACAGAACAGAATCGGTCTGGCGATCATATCTGGTACATTTCAGATGTTAGAAAATTCCGTTCTCATTATCCAACATGGGAATACAAGTATAATCTTCAACAAATATTAGAAGAAATTTATAATGCTCAAACATCTAGGGATATTTCTTCTTAATAAAGTCTATTTTACAAGTATCTGAATATTGATTTATCTTAGTTAATCTTGATACATGAGCCTGGAGATTAGAGTATTAAGATATAAAATACATAAATAGAGTTCTTACATAACACCTAAATCAATGACCGTAAAAGTGGCAGCTTATATAACCCTCTATAAAGATAAACAAGCTGCCAGCAATTGTTTGCAAGCTATTAAATCTCAATCTCTACCAATAGATATTGTTTTTGTAGTGGATAATTCCGAGCAAAAATTATTAGAAATTGATCATAATGAATCGATTTTAATACATCATTATCCAGAAAATATTGGCATTGGTCAAGGTTTGCTACTTGGGTTGGAATGGGCAATAAAGGAAGGTTATGATTTTTTATGGGCTTTTGACCAAGACAGTTTACCGACTAAAGATTGTTTGGAGATTTTGTTGAAAACTTACAACTATTTGTCCCTGGAGGATAGTAACAAAATTGGGATTATTGCTCCTACTGCGATTGATTGCAAAACTGAGGAAGTTGTACAGGGAGCAGTCTTTGTAAAAGACCAATTTAGAGGTTGTAAACATAATAATGATGTTGATTTTTATGAGTGCGATTCCCCTATAACTTCTGGTTCATTGATTTCCATTGCTGCGGCTAAAACTATTGCTCCTCCTCGGTCAGAACTATTTATAGATGGAATTGACCTCGATTATGGATTGAGATTACGACAACAGGGATTCCGTAATTTAATAGTTACTAAAGCTATCATGTATCATAATTTTGGTAATCCAGTTAAAGTAAAATTTTTTCAACGAGAAATTATCGTTCACAAATACTCTGGTCTACGTAATTACTACATTAGTCGGAACCACACTTATTTAGAAACTCGCTACGCCGAAGGCTTCTATCGACTACACAGCTGTGGTCAGCGCATAAAATATTTACTCCGCAGGATAGTTACAATTTTACTATATGACCCTGAAGAAAAAACCCTAAAAATATGGGCTTGTTTACTGGGAACATTTCACGGCTTTCAAGGAAAGCTTGGTAAAACTTGGTTTTGAGTTGATAAATGGGGGTAGAGATTGGAGATTTACAAGCCAAAAATTGTGTCTGGCTCTTGAATAGAAAACATTTATAGCAATCCTATATAATTGATTATTAGCAAGATTAACTAATATTACAAGTTGATATAAGTATAGTGATTTATTTTTTAACCGTTAATTATTATTCTGCAAATTTAATTTCAAAATTAATTAATTCGATACATAAAACAAGCAATATTGACTACAAAGTAATTATTATTAATAACTCACTTGATGATTGCGATATTGATAATCTCAAAACGGAATCTGTATTGATTTTTAATGCTGAAACTAATTTAGGTTTTGGTTGTGCTTGTAATTTAGGCTTAAAATGGATTTACATTCAAGACCCCCAAGCATATATTTGGATTATCAATCCAGATGCTTACTTAATAGACAATACTTTAGATAAAGTTCAGCCTTTTTTTGAGTTGCATCCAGAAATTTCAATTCTTGGTACACTTATCTATACACCGACAGGTGAAGTTTGGTTCGCTGGTGGTAGATTTATTGCTAAAAGTGGTGCAATCATTACCGAGAAAAAATTAACAAATATAGATGTAAACTATGTTAATTGTGATTGGATTTCAGGTTGTAGTCTAATTGTGAATTTAAATAATTTTATTGAATGTCCTCATTTTGACTCTGCTTATTTTCTTTATTACGAAGATGTAGATTTCTGCCTACGCTATGCTAGTCAAGGACATATAGTTGCCATAAATAATTTTTTAGTGCTGCATGAACCATCATCTATTACTAATAGAAATATTTTTCAAAAAATTAGATTTAGTACTTATAGTTATTTGTTAACCATCGATAAATATACAACTAAATTTATTTTCAACATCAGATTATTTTTTCAAATATTAAAAGCAATATTAGGGATTATGCTAAAACCACAAGCTGCATTAGGAAAAATTTGTGGGATATGGGATTATGTCATAAAAAATTGTAGAAACTAATTTATTAAATTTAATTAATAAAATGGAAAAATAAAGTATTGGAATATTCATTTTAGAATAATCAATTTTTAAATGTTTTATGTTTAATCATAATGAAGTTATTAATTAATCTCTCATTTCTGCTAACTAAACCCACAGGTATCAGTACCTACGCTCTCAATTTGCTGCCTCACTTACAACAACTTTATCCTACACTTTTAGTTTCACAAGAAATTCCTGGTTACAATTGCTATTCAATTCCCGCTAACCAATCCGCAGCAGAAGGGGTAAAAGGTCATTTAAAACGCCTTGTTTGGACGCAATTTCAATTACCGCAAATCTATAGAAAGCTAAAATCCCAGATTTTATTTTCCTTACTTCCAGAAGCACCTCTTCATACCAACTGTCGTTTTGTCGTGATGGTTCACGATTTTATCCCGTTGCGTTTTCCTAAAGGATTTTCACCACTGACATTGTATCACCGCTATTACATTCCCCAAGTCATCAAGCAAGCACAACACATTGTCTGTAACTCTCAGGCTACAGCTAAAGACATCACGGATTTTTTTCATATTCCTGCTAGCAAAATTACCTCTATCCCACTTGCTCACGATCGCAGTCACTTCCGTTTTTTCAATCTCCCCACCCGTAACTATTTTCTCTACATTGGACGACAAAATACCTATAAAAACTTACATGGGCTGATTGCTGCCTTCGCCGCGCTACCTAATAACAGCGACTATGAACTTTGGTTAGCAGGGCCAAGCGATCGCCGTTACACCCCAACTTTAACAGCGCAAGTTGCCCAACTCGGCATCACTAATCAAGTGAAATTCCTAGACTATGTTCCTTACAGCGAATTGCCAAAAATCATCAATGAAGCGATCGCCCTTGTTTTCCCCAGTCTCTGGGAAGGCTTTGGTTTACCAGTCTTGGAAGCAATGGCTTGTGGTACCCCTGTCATTACCTCCAATCTCTCCTCTCTACCAGAAGTAGCTGGGGATGCGGCGATTCTGATCGATCCCTACAACACCAAAGAAATTACAGAGGCGATGGAGGCGATCGCAACTGATTCGGCATTGCGATCGCGCCTTTCTAGTCAAGGTATCATTCACTCCCAACAATTCAGTTGGGAAAAAACCGGACAAGCAACCGCCGAAGTCTTATCCCGCTACGTGTAGAATAATACCGTTAAGCAGAGGACGCGAGAATTAGGGGGAGGGGAAGACACGGAGAAAATTAATAACATAATGCCCCATGCCCCATGCCCCATGCCCAATGCCCCATGCCCAATGCCCAATGCCCCATGCCCCATGCCCAATAATAAATCCCTATGAAAGCATTAATTCTGTCTGGTGGTAAAGGCACACGCCTACGTCCCCTCACCTATAGCGGAGCCAAACAACTCGTACCAGTTGCTAATAAACCAGTTTTGTGGTACGGCATTGAAGAAATGGTCGCTACTGGGATTACTGATATTGGCATCATCATCAGCCCAGAAACTGGGGCAGAAGTCCAAGGGAAAACCGGAAATGGAGAATCCTTTGGAGCAAACATCACCTATATCGTCCAAGAGCAGCCACTCGGACTTGCTCACGCCGTCCAAATTGCCCGCCCATTTTTAGGAGATTCTCCCTTTGTCATGTATTTGGGCGATAACCTGATTCAACTAGGTGAATTACGTTATTTTCTGCAAGAATTTAGCCAACAACAGCCAGATGCTTTGATTCTCTTGCGTTCAGTTGCCAATCCTAGCGCTTTTGGTGTGGCTCAGGTAGATGAAACAGGACGGGTATTACAGCTAATTGAAAAACCCAAAGTTCCGCCTTCAAATCTGGCATTGGTAGGGGTTTATTTTTTTTCCTACCTCATTTTTGATGCGATCGCAAATATCCAACCTTCTGCCAGAGGCGAACTAGAAATCACTGATGCTATTCAATACCTAATTAATCAAGAAAAGCAAGTTTTAGCATACAATCTCAAAGGTTGGTGGTTAGATACTGGTAAGAAAGATGACTTGTTAGAAGCTAACCGATTGATTCTCGACACCTATCTGACAGCATCAGTTCTTGGCGAAGTTGATGCTCAAAGTCAGATTATTGGGCGAGTCCAAATCGGTGCAAAATCTCAAGTAATTAACTGCACAATTCGGGGGCCAGTAGTCATTGGTAACAATTGTCATTTAGAAAACTGCTTTATTGGCCCTTATAGTAGTATTGCTAACAATGCAACACTCATTGATACTGATTTAGAACACAGTGTGATTTTAGAAGGTGCTAAAATTGTCGGAATTCATCAGCGTATTATTGATAGTGTGATTGGTCAACGGGCACAATTGACTCTTGCACCTCGCCGCCCCAAAGCCTTGCGATTTCTAATTGGCGATGATTGTCAAATTGAACTAACGTGAACTACCCTCACTGACTTGGAGCTTGCCTTGTACAGTTTGGGCTTCTGTAATCACAGGGGAATGCCCAAACTTAGACTTTCGCCCAAGTTTAGGACTTACCTCCCCTCCTACAGCAGAGACGGCTGATAGCTTGCGTGGCGAAGCCATACCTTCCGCCTTTATCATTCTGATACCCTCTGCTCTAATGTTTATTGCGGCATTACCGTCACGATCATGATGAGTATTGCAATGAGGACAAGTCCACTGGCGGACATCCAACGGCAACTCACCGATTTGATAAAAACAATTAGAACAGAGTTTAGAACTGGGGAACCACCTATCAATCTCAACTAACTTTCCACCTCTGCGTTCTAGCTTATAGGCTAAAAAGTTGGTGAATGTTCCCCACCCTGCATCAGATATTGATTTTGCCAATTTGTGATTACAAACCATGCCTTTGACATTAAGGTTTTCTACTATGACAGCTTGGCTATCGCTGACCAACTTATAACTAAGTTTATGTAGAAAATCTTGCCTTGAGTTAGTAACTCGTTCATACACCTTGGCAACAACTTGTCTATATCTATTTCTGGAATTACTCCCTTTTGCTTTACGTGCTAATTTTTTCTGTTTACGTTTGAGATTTTCTTCATGTTTGGCAAGATGTTTAGGATTATCATATTTGGAAATCTTTTTACCGTCACTGACGACAGCAAAGTGTTTTAACCCTAAGTCAATGCCGTAAATTTTACCTTCTGAAATAATTGGATTTTCACCCTCAGTCGCTCCACTTGAAGAGCAGCGCCTTGCGGGGGTTCCCCCCGTTGTGGCGACTGCGGGGCAAAGCCCAAGACCGCGCTGCTCCTCAGTTTCAGTTAAGATAGAGGCAAGGTATTTACCAGAAGGCGTTTTGCTCACAGTAACAGTTTTGATTTTCCCCTCAATCAGTCTATGTATTTTGGCTTTGACTATCCCGATATTCCCAGGAAGTTTGACATTGCCATCTACAATTTTGACGTTTTGAGGGTACTGGACAGACTGTTTATCATGCCTGGATTTGAACTTAGGAAAACCAGCACGTGTCTCAAAAAAGTTTTTGTACGCCGTGGTTAGATTGAGTGTTGTCGCTTGTAAAACTTGGCTATAACAATCAGCTAACCAAATCGTATCAACAGATTTTTTGAGTGCTGGAAGAAGTGCGTTGAGCGCTGCACGGCTAAGTCCTTTCCCTGTTTCTTTGTAAGTCTCAATTGACTTGTTTAGGGCATAATTCCACCACCAACGAGCGCAACCAAAAGCTTGAGCTAATTGTATCTCTTGCTCTTTTGTTGGATATAAACGAACTTGTACAACCTTGTGCAACACTTAACATCACCTCCTTTGTCTGCACATCTTAGCATGATATCTATTTTCTGCTAAAAATAAAATACTTGTTGATTCGTCATACATCTAAATATTTGTCTTTGCTGTGTAAAAAGTTAATATTAGATGTAATCGTTATCAACCCCCTTATATCCCGCCACTGATTCCGAGTACAGAATTCAGTGGGGGACTTACGGCGAAATAGTTAAAAATAGTAAAAGCCACGGTCGAAGTGTTACCTCATAGCTGTAAAATACAAACATTAAATTACTCTCACAATTAACACTGTGGCAATTACTTGAAATAATATTAATGAGCATTGTACATACTAAAATACCCGAAGTTATACAACTAGAACCCCAAGTATTTGCGGACGATCGCGGGTTCTTTTTTGAAGCCTACAATGACCGAAAATTTGTTCAAGAGACTGGTATCATTGCCAACTTCGTCCAAGATAACCACTCTTGCTCTAAACAAAACGTTCTGCGAGGATTGCACTACCAAATCCACCAACCCCAAGGTAAACTTATTCGGGCTGTTGTTGGCACTATCTTTGACGTAGCCGTAGATATTAGAAAAAGTTCGCCCACGTTTGGGAAGTGGGTAGGTTATGAACTCAGTGCTGAAAATAAACGCCTATTATGGATACCACCAGGCTTTGCTCACGGCTTTCTCGTGCTTTCAGAAATAGCTGAAGTTCTCTACAAAGCTACAGATTACTACGCACCCCAAGGCGATCGCACAATTTTATGGAACGATCCAGATTTAGCCATAGATTGGCCCGTGACTCCTACACCAATTTTATCAGCTAAAGACCAAGCCGGTAAATCTTTGAGAACTGCTGAAGTATTTGATTAAACTTGATGATTCCGTGAGGTTCGAGAAATAATTAGGATGAGTAAATCAATTTTGCTGATTGGTAGCAACGGTCAAGTTGGTAAAGAACTGCAACAAATACTTCCATCTTATGGCAATATTATCTCGGTAGCACGGCCAACAGTAGACCTTGCCCAACCCGATACTCTCCGCAACTTTATCAGATTAAAGCAGCCGCAAATCATCATTAACGCTGCTGCTTATACTGCTGTAGACAAAGCAGAAAGCGAACCCGAACTTGCTAACGCTATCAATGCTACTGCACCCCTAATTATTGCTCAAGAAAGCCAAAAATTAGGGGCTTTTCTAATTCATATTTCCACTGATTACGTTTTTGATGGCAATGGGTATCGCCCTTACCAGGAAACCGATGCAACTAATCCCTTGAGTGTTTATGGTAAAACCAAACTTGCTGGAGAAGAAGCAATTCGGGAAACTTGCGCCCATCACCTCATCCTTCGGACTGCTTGGGTTTATGGAACCTTTGGAAAAAGTAATTTTGTCAAAACCATGCTGCGACTAGGCGTAGAACGCCAAGAAATCCGTGTCGTCGCCGATCAAATTGGTAGCCCAACTTGGGCGCAAGATATAGCCGCAGTCATCGCCCAGATGATTCCCCAGTTAATCCCAGAAATTAGCGGCACTTATCACTACACTAATAGCGGCGTTGCTAGCTGGTATGACTTTGCTGTTGCGATTTTTGAAGAAGCCCAACAGCTAGGTTTCCCTTTAAAAGTTGAACGTATTGCCCCCATTACAACTGCCGAATATCCTACACCAGCCCGTCGCCCAGCCTATTCTGTACTTGCTTCTGGAAAAATTTCGACAATCGTAGGGACTTATCCCCCCCATTGGCGACAAAGACTCCGACAAATGCTTAAAGATTGGGCATAGGGAATTGGGAATGGATTTTCTCCTTATCCCCTACTCCCTACTCCTTACTCCCTATTTCCTTTGACTTTTTAAAACTCCCGTCTCATGTTGTATCGGCAAGACATCTAAAATATCCGTTTGGGAACAGTATTTTAAATCTTCTTGACAGTCAAGACGCAACAATCGTTGGCCATGACTAGCTTGGTGGAATAATCCTAATAAGTTATCTTGCCATTGAGAATAAAGAGCGATCGCACCAACGACTTCATCATTACCAGCTAGTTCTTCTGGTGACAACTTAGTTTGTTGTAAAACACTATGAGCGATCGCACCTGCACAAACTGTATCCTCTAAAGAAAAACTACCTTCCCAACCGGAACCGACAATCCACACTGTCTCTGGTTTCTTTTCTAGAAGAAATTGCACCACAGCCGCCCGGTTAATTAAGGCTGCTGCTAATAGATTTGGCGAGTCTTGTACCCGTTGTAAGGCACGAGTGCCATTGGTGGTACTGATAAATAAACGCCGCCCATGCACTAATTCTGGTGTGCAGTCGAGGGGAGAGTTCCCCAACTCAAAGCCAGGTACTTTTGCACCGCCGCGTTCTCCAGCCCGCAGCCGTTTTTCAGAAGGCCATTTTTCGCTAACTTCAATTAACTGATCTAAATCGCTGAATACTTGTACAGCTTCGCCTCCAGCTGCCAAAACTGTCGCTATTGTGCTAGTGGCTCGCAATACATCGACTGCGATCGCACATTCTGGCGCTTTCCCTGTTGGAGTCAATTCAGGAGTGTGGTATACGAATAGCTTCACGCGCTGGATACACCTGCTTTAATACAACTGCTGCAAATAATATTCTACCTAGTTGGTGTCACTAACTATAGTTACAATTACTCCCAAAGATTTTTATAGCATCAGAATGCACTATGTAACCCATTCAATACATAAATACTCAAAAAGTCCATTGTTATGCTTATGGACTTTCAGACTTGCTGCATTATCCTGTAATGTAAAACAATAAAGGGAATGGGGCATTGGGCATTGGGAATGGGGCATTGGGTATTGGGCATTTATTCTTTCTCCCCCTGCTCCCTCATCTCCCCCTGCTCCCCCTGCTCCCTCATCTCCCTTGTCACCATGCCCCATTCCCATCAAAATCGCTATGGCACCTTTACCCGACTACCGCCCTAAACAACTATCTTTAGGCCCGTTGGAAGCGGAAATTTTAAATATTATCTGGGAACTTGGTTCAGCCACAGTCAAGGATGTACACGATCGCATTCTGACCGATCCGAACCGCGAATTAGCCTATACTTCTGTCACCACCGTCTTACGTCGCCTCACTGATAAAGGTTGGCTAGCCTGCGACAAAAAAGAGCGGGCATTCTATTGGCGGCCAATGCTGAGTAAGCAGCAATCAGATGTCATCAAAGCTCACGAACAGTTACAGCGATTTCTGGCAGTGGGGAACCCCGATGTTGTTGCTGCCTTTGCTGATAGCTTAGATGAAGCAGCTAGTGAGCAAATAGCAGCGATCGCAAAACGCATTCAATCAGCACGCCAAGCCAGGGAGGAAAAATGATGCATCTGATGATGATTTTGATTACTTTGGCAGTTTCCTGGCGGTTAAGATCCTCTTGGAATCAACCCCAAGGCAATTGGAATCTGCGGTGGGGGCGATCGCTATTTTTGTTCCTCTTCCCGCCCTTGCTAATTTTCATGACTGCGATCGCTCTGCTGTTCATGGGGCCTCAAGGACAAATGAGCGGGATGTATACAGGCTCCATCAGCTATTTACTAGCATTAGTTTATTTGGCATTTTTTGCCATTTCATGCATTAAACTTGCCTTTCAGGGTTGGCAGTCTGTAGAATCTGCTCGTAACTGTCCTCTAGTAAATTTGGGGGATAAACGAGCTAGGTTACTGCAAACCGGGGCGTTGTTTGCGGGTCAAATTGGTTTTTGGCAACCCGAATTAGTAATTAGCCAAGGATTACTGCAAACTCTATCACAAAATCATTTAGAAAGCGTCTTAGCCCATGAGCAAGGGCATCATCATTACAGGGATACGTTCTGGTTTTTTTGGCTCGGTTGGGTGCGTTCCTGCACCGCTTGGTTGCCAAATACAGAGCCTTTATGGGAAGAACTGTTAGCTTTGCGCGAACTCCGTGCCGACGGTTATGCAGCCTTGCGGGTAGATCCTCTAGTGTTAGCAGAATCACTTTTATTAGTGGTTAGTACCAGCCCAGTATTATCGGAAATTTGCTGTGCAGCATTAGGTTCCTCTGGTGTAGATCGTTTAGAGCAAAGAGTAGAAGCTTTATTAGCACCACCAGAACCAACCCCAGAAGCTCAATTGCATTCCTGGCATGGATTTATGTTAGCTTTCTTACCTTTAGTGACTGTAGTATTTCATAGTTAAGTTGAATTAATACCAGTTTTGTGTAAAGTTGCACAGAATAATTCTTAACTTAATTTCTTCCTTTGCGCCCTACCCTGCGGGTACTGTGTTGGAGAACTCGTAGAGTACTCCCCATCCATGTCTCCTTTGCGGTACGCATTATAAAGAAAAGACCAAATTATAGATAGATGATATAAAAAACCACATTTGTTGTAAGGGCAATTCATGAATTACCCCTACAGTGTCGATCTATTTACCATTAAAAAATAATTAATAAAAAACGACATCAGACTTCTACTTTGACACTCTCAGCGTCAAGGAAACTGTAACGGCAGTCCTCTTGCTCCATTTAGATAGATTTATAACACCCTACTTACTAGCGAAATGGTTATTGCTTGCTGTAGGCCAAGTCCGCAGAATATTTAGAGAAACTTCATCAGAACCTTGCACAAAGCGCTCTTCATTCTCATATCACTTTGAAAACTAACAGTATTTTATCACGGCGCTCCATATATTTTTTGCTTTTGTTGTAAAAAAACTTACAATATTCAGAATATTCACTGATATCAAGTACTATTTGTAAAGGTTAGTTTTAATTAAGTTAACAAGACTCAGTTACACCGTTTACAACAGGTTCAACTAAGTTGTTACATTAGTTCCCTTAACTTAAGGGGTCAACCTACTAAAGTTTCAACCAATTTAACTTTAACCACTGTAATTTTAAGTCCCCAGTTATCAGTTCGGAGGTGCATTTTACCATGCAGATTTGGCAACTTCCTGACTTAAAACAATGGGCAAAGTTCAGAGGAATTACTATGCCAATTTATGAGTATCGTATCGAAATATAGCAACTAGTATAGCTGGCTCACAAAGAGCAGCGATTGCTTCTGCTACAGATAAAAATACGGTTCAATTAGACTTCATCACAGGATGTCTGACAAAAAGCCCATACAAGACAAGAAATGTCTCCGGCTTTGCGCTGCACATCAAGATGTTAATCGTCCAAACACCCTCAATAAAAAGTACTGAGTGTATCGATATTCCTGATTTAACCATTAACGGTTTACAGGAGAAAAAGTTTTCAGTTTGACAACAGCGTTTCTAAAACCGATGCGATTTCAAGTCGTGATTGGACAACTTTTACTGTCTGAAAATTCCAGACAGATTATCCATTCAAATAACTACTCAGCAACTTTCTAGGTTGCTGAGGTGTACTTCCAATTTCCCTTACACACATTCGGAGTAAAAAGATGACTACATACTACGTTTCTGGAACAGGCGATGATAACAATAATGGCTTAAAGGAAGGCGGTGCATTCCGCTCTTTAGGTAGAGCAGTATATGAAATGAAAACAGGCGATACGCTTTACGTTATGAATGGGGATTATAACGGTAACATATTCCTTTTTAACAAAAATGGCTCGCCAGACAACTGGACAACAATAAAAGCGTATCCAGGGGCTACACCCAAAATCAACACAACGGGAACTGGCGTTCTTGTATTTAGTTCATCTTATGTGCGAATTGAAGGACTTGATATAGAAGGCAATCGAGAAAGTGTAAGTTTAGACTATGCATTACAACAAAAGGACAACCTCAACAACACTTTAACTAATGCTACTGGAATTGAAGTCAAAGCTTGGAAAGATAATACAGGTGCTGGCGGTACTAACCCCCATCATATTGTTATTTCTGGCAATACAGTCAGTAATTTCCCAAGTACAGGAATCGCATTGACCGATGCAGACTACATTACTGTTGAGAACAATACTGTGTCTGGAAATGCTTGGTATTCGCCTTGGGGTGCTCAAGGAATTAGCGTTCTCAATGCCTCTAATTACGATAATAATACTACTGACTACAAAATGATTATTCGAGACAACATTGTTTACGATAATCAAAGTTTAGTTCCGTGGTACGCAGTTGGCAAAATCACTGAAGGTAACGGGATTATACTTGACACTACTAATCAAAGTCTTGATGGTACTCCTTACACTGGTAAGAGCTTAATTATCAATAACACCGTCTACCAGAATGGTGCCTCTGGTATCACCGCTTTCGCATCGGCGAATGTAGATATTGTCAACAACACGACTTATCAGAATGGTCGTGTTCTTACAGATTCAGCAGAGATTTCTACAACTTTCTCAGAAAATGTACGTGTCTCCAACAACATTATGTATGCAAGGGATAATCAAAAGGCCAACCTTATATACGATGCTAAAAATATAACTTACGATCACAACCTTGTTTATAACTCTTCTCAATTCCAAGCCTCAGATAATCTAAATGCTACATTACAGAATATTTTGGGTAAAGATCCCCAATTTGTTGATGCCGCCAAAGGGAATTTTGCACTCAAAACTGGAAGTGCTGCAATCGATGCAGGTTCCAATCTTTTTAATAGCAGTAATACGAATATTCCCAAGGATGGTGATGGCAATGGCAGTGCATTGATTGATATTGGTGCCTACGAAGCACCTCCCATTACCTCCCCCGAAATTCAAGTTCTCAATGGCACAGTTGACATTGCAGATGGCAGCACTACAGCCATTAACTTTGGCGATGTCATTACCGGTAACTCATTGACCAAAGCTTTTACTATCAATAACACTGGTACAGCTGCGCTTAACCTCACTAATCTGAAGCTTCCTGACGGATTTAGTTTGGTCGGAACTCTTCCCACGAGTGTGGCTGCAAATGCTTCTACCACCATCACGGTGGCACTCAATACCACTACACCTGGAACTTATAGTGGCGCTCTGACTTTAGGCAACAACGATAGTAACGAAAGCCCCTTTGACTTTGCTATTAGTGGTACAGTTAAACCCGTTCCGTCCCCCGAAATTCAAGTTCTCAATGGCACAGTTGACATTGCAGATGGCAGCACTACAGCCATTAACTTTGGCGATGTCATTACCGGTAACTCATTGACCAAAGCTTTTACTATCAATAACACTGGTACAGCTGCGCTTAACCTCACTAATCTGAAGCTTCCTGACGGATTTAGTTTGGTCGGAACTCTTCCCACGAGTGTGGCTGCAAATGCTTCTACCACCATCACGGTGGCACTCAATACCACTACACCTGGAACTTATAGTGGCGCTCTGACTTTAGGCAACAACGATAGTAACGAAAGCCCCTTTGACTTTGCTATTAGTGGTACAGTTAAACCCGTTCCGTCCCCCGAAATTCAAGTTCTCAATGGCACAGTTGACATTGCAGATGGCAGCACTACAGCCATTAACTTTGGCGATGTCATTACCGGTAACTCATTGACCAAAGCTTTTACTATCAATAACACTGGTACAGCTGCGCTTAACCTCACTAATCTGAAGCTTCCTGACGGATTTAGTTTGGTCGGAACTCTTCCCACGAGTGTGGCTGCAAATGCTTCTACCACCATCACGGTGGCACTCAATACCACTACACCTGGAACTTATAGTGGCGCTCTGACTTTAGGCAACAACGATAGTAACGAAAGCCCCTTTGACTTTGCTATTAGTGGTACAGTTAAACCCAAAACTCAAGTTATCAATGGTACCCCTGGCAAGGACACCTTTGTTATCAAGCTAAACAATGTCAATGACACCATCACAGACTTTGGTGGTGTAGGTATTAACTCAAACCCTTCGGCTGAGGTGATTGCCAAAGTAGATACCTTGCAATTTCTTGGGGCTGGCTTAACAGCAAATAATCTGCAATTAACTCAAAATGGCAACAATTTAGAAGTCACTTTTGAAAATGTAGCTAATACCAAAGTCACTCTGCAAAATTTTCAGTTAGAAAACCTGGAAAACTTGGGCGCATCTACAACAAGACCCGCCGTCGGTAATATCATATTTGATGGGCAAACCAGTGTTACTGACAGCTTTGATGTGATTAATGCTGATTCTACTCAAACTAGTATTTTCACTCCAAACAGCGTCACCTTTCTCAATGACTTGAACAATAACATATCGGGTTTTGACTACTCCAACGATGTGATTAATGGACAAGGAGGTGATGACACCATCAATGGCAACGGTGGTGACGATCTACTGCGAGGTGGTACTGGCAATGACCTTCTGATTGGTGGTACAGGTAATGATACTCTTATCGGTGGGGAAGGCAATGATACTCTTATCGGTGGGCAAGGCAATGATCTTCTCATCGGTGGCCTGGGTGCTGATGCTTTCGTCTTCAACAGCAATGCTGCTTTTACGAGCGATGGTGTGGGTATTGATACCATTGCTGACTTCAATCGCTCTCAAGGTGATAAGATTCTTCTAAGTAAGGCTACCTTTAATGCCATTAATTCCGTTGTGGGAACTGGTTTTAGTAAGGGTAGAGATTTTAAAATCACCAGCAGCAGTTTAGGCGCAACTAGTAATGCTGCAATTGTCTATGACCCTATGACTGGGCAGTTACTATACAATCAAAATGGTAGTGCTGCTGGTTTCGGCACTGGTGGTCAATTTGCACAACTTACTGGTGCGCCTACTCTTACTGCCTCGGACTTCATCATTCAAGCATAGTTGCGTCGGGTCAACTGAGTCGAACTGCGATCCAAATATGAATCGACTTTCAAGGCGGTTTTCAATTAAATAGATCGTATGTAAGGGGCGCAATATATTTGTGCCCCTTATAATTTTGCAATTTAATGGCAATGGAACTTGTCGTTTTAGGGTAACTACTGCTGTGGTTCTGAGCGCAAGTTTTGTAATAATTTCTGCAAAAACTTGCCCCATTGCGCCGCTAAAGGAATTTCTGTAAATGGAATACGTACTGAGTTATTAGATTCGGAAAATAGAAATTCTAATTCTATAGAACGACCTTTATCGGGTATATTTTCTATATCTACTGATTTATCATCTACTAAAAGATGGATTTGTTTGACATCAAGCAAAGAGAATGTTTCTAGTCTAATAGGCCCTTTAGTTGTGGGTTTTCCCCAAGTTATATCGTTGCTTTTTTGACCTAATACTGAATAAATATCGTACTTAGCCCGTTCAAATTGCTCTGCCCAAGCGCGATAGGCTTCAACTTTCTGATACTCTTTCGAGCCTTGCCAAGCCAACCAGAAAAACATTACTAACAAGGGCAACCACAAAAGACCACGTTCCATTGTTTAAAAAATCCTGAGTCGTGAGTGAAACTTGTAACTAAAAGTGCAAAATCCACCAACAAGGGATGCAGATAAGTTATGGTAGTGAGCAAACTGGCAAAAAGCGGTGATGAGTTAATATGAGAAAACTTATATTATTGTGCTTGTTTGTCATTGGGCTGGGATCTGCCATATTTGGTTTCCTGAATTTCCAGGGATTGGCAGCCAGAGGAGAGTTTGAGACGATTTTGCTTGATTTTCGGGAAGATATTCCATCAGCTGTGGTGGAACAGGATTTGCAAGCGATCGCCAAACAATATAAGGTTACACCCCAATTAGACAACAAGTTTTCCAAAAAAGATAATGTGTATATAGTCAAAGGCGATCGCCAGCGACTCCAAGAACTGAAAAAATCTCAATTTGCCCAAGCTACAGAATTCATTGAACCAAATTATATCTACAGGAATATTCCACAACCCAGCAAACCTGCAAGGCTTGGAGAATTTTTGAGACCCCAAGAAGATGATGATGAAGCAAATCCTTCATTAACTGGCCCCAATGACCAATATTACAGCAAGCAGTGGAACTTGCACAAAATCGGTATTGAAGGCGCATGGAGTCAAACCAAAGGCAGTGGCATCACAGTCGCGGTAATTGACACCGGGATTACTAAGGTGCGGGACTTATATGAGACAAAATTCGTCAAAGGCTATGATTTTGTTAACGACCGAGAAGAAGCCACAGACGATAATGGTCATGGTACTCATGTTGCCGGAACTATTGCCCAAGCTACAAATAATAAATATGGTGTAGCTGGAATTGCTTATGAAGCCAGTCTGATGCCGTTAAAGGTACTCAGTTCTTATGGCGGCGGTACAGTTGCCGATATTGCCGAAGCGATTAAATTTGCTGCTGATAAAGGCGCAGATGTAATTAATATGAGCTTGGGCGGTACTGGTGAAAGCAAGTTGATGAAAGAAGCGATCGAGTATGCCCATAGAAAAGGTGTAGTTATTATTGCCGCAGCCGGGAATGAAAACACCAATGGGGCAAGCTATCCAGCCCGCTATCCTTATGTAATCGGCGTTTCGGCAATTGGCCCAGATGGCGAAAGAGCGTCCTATTCTAACTTTGGTGCTGGGGTCGATATCTCCGCTCCTGGTGGTAGTGAAGCTGGTAAGATTCTCCAAGAAACTATTGATGAAAAAGGCGAAGGGGTCTTTCTAGGCTTCCAGGGTACAAGCATGGCTTCTCCCCACGTTGCTGGTGTTGCAGCATTAATTAAAGCTGCTGGCATCAAAGAACCAGATGAAGTTTTAAAAGTCCTTAAGCAGTCAGCACGAGTGATTCAGGATGATGGTTTGAACTATTATGGCGCTGGACAACTCAATGCAGAAGCAGCAGTCAAACTAGCCTTCCAGGGGCAAATTAGTTTCCCAGATTTCTTCCGGTGGTTACGGGATAGCGGCTATATTAACCCCGGCTTTTGGATTGATGGTGGTGCGATCGCACTATTACCCAAGATTTTAATGGTAGTTGGTTCCTATCTGCTGGCTTGGTTTTTACGGGTTTACTTCCCCTTCGCTTGGAGTTGGTCTTTATCCAGTGGACTAATTGCCGGCAGTTCTGGGTTATTCTTCCTCAAGGGAATCTATATTTTTGATCTTCCCCAATGGCCTTTCCGAGTTTTAGGCAGTTCAATTCCCGAACTAGGTAATACCCTCCAAGGAACCGATGCGTTAAATCCTCTATTTGCTAGCGTACTGATTCCCATTGTGTTAATGGCATTGTTGCTAGGACATCCTAGTTGGAAATGGTTTGCTGTTGGTTCAACATTAGGTGTAGCAGCGTGCTTGACAGTAAGTGCGTTTTTCAATCCAGCCGTTTGGGGTTTGGGAAGTGGTCACTTAGCAAGCCTATTCCTCATCACAAATGCGCTAATTTGTTATGGACTTGTTCGTTTAGCATTGAAAAACGACGAAAAAGTTGCATAAATTGGGAATTGGGTATTGGGCATTGGGTATTAATCACAGACGCGATTAATCGCGTCTCCTAACTTTCTACTCAGGACTCGGCACTCTGCACTCTGCACTCGGAACTCTGCACTCAGGACTCTGCACTCTTATGAGCATTACACTTACAGGTACAATCGAACGTCGTGATATTGGCACAGGCGCATGGGCGTTAGTCACAGAAGAGGGTGTTACTTACGAAATCCTAAAAGGTGCTGATAAAGGCTTACTCAAAACTGGACAAAAAGCAAAAGTTAAAGGACAGGTGCGTGAAGATATCATGACTATTGCCATGATTGGCCCTGTCCTAGAAGTTAAATCTTTTGAGGTAATTTAGTTCTGATTAGCTGTGGAATCCAGAACCTCTTGAAGACGGCTTCTAAATTCTCCTTTGGGATGGCCTCCTTTTACTTCACCCACAATCTGAAATTCCCCTTCTGGAGAATTGCAGATGATGTAAGTAGGCCATCCCATTTCTGATTTGTCGGGATACTGAGTTAATAAAATCTTGCGATACTTGCGGTAAGCAGTCGTATCCTGCATTTTCACATCAATAAATTCTAAACCCAGTTCTTCAGCCACTTTTTTGTCATAAAAGGACATTTTGTGGCAGATGCCGCACTCTTCTGAAGAGAACTTAATTACAGCTAAACTCATGGGTTGGTAACTCTTTGGTTTCAGGCAAAGTTTTTTAGCATAATGCCATGAAATAATATCATATAGCTGGCCCTCAGTGTCAACTTCAGGCTCAAACCCTGATTTAACATCTTTTTCTCTAAGATTTTCTAGCAGAGATCCATTTTGAGAGGCAGCAGCCTTTAGAACCGCAGCAAAAGTTAGGAAATTTTTTAATAGGTGCAGCTAATGTTCAGTTACCCTCCGCCAGATGTTTGAGGAAAACTGGTGTTGCTTCTGCGGTAGTACTCACCACCACAAAAAAGAGTGTAGGCTGCGATCGCTTGTTTTGCTATATAAAGAAGCAAGACGGTAGGCGCATCCCGTGCTAGACATTGCTTTTTATCGCGTATTTACGAAGTTTGAACAATCTGCACTTAGTTACCTAAATTACTGACTAATTCCATTGATCATTGATGTGAACTGCGACTCGACTGCATTGACATAACCTCGATCGTTTAAAACTTGTGCTGGTAACTTTTTAGCCTTGATAGCAGCCTGAACCACATCTTTCGCAGTCACATTTCCTATTTGGAATTCAGATATCAAACTACCCGCACTGGGAATACCCTGCTCTTTAAAAGCACCTTGATAAGCTAAAAAGGCAGTATTGAAAGGTTGAAGATAGCTGACATTTGACGAATCTCTGTTGATTTGTTCAGCACTATTGTTAGTATTAACTGTCTGAGCGTCAACAATTGCAGGTAGAAAAGCAATACACGCAACGATCAGTGCAGAATTTATCAAGTTTGTAATCTTCATAATTTTCTCCTAATTTTGACTAAATTAATTAGCGTTATCTAGTAATAAAACCCTATTTTTAGTAGTTTTCTGTTTTTGGTATTAAGTCACTATCTTCTAAATTATTCTTTAATAAAAATTACTCAGACCCATCATCTGATAAGCAATAAAAGCAGTGTCAAATGATTTGAGAGAATTTATATTCGTCGAATAGCTGGATAAACTGTCAGAGTTGACGGCTGTGTTTATTGATGCGCCATTGTTATTATTAGCTGTATGAACGCTAGTGATTTTAGACATAGAATTCATCCAAGCAACAATATGTGCATAGCTTATAAAGCTTGTAAGTTTCATAGTAATGAGGATCTCGTCTTCTAAATTTTTTTCTTTCGGCTAGAAACATAAATTAAACTTTTTACTAACTACGTTTCTATACCAATATGCTAGGAAATATTCATGAGGGAAGCAAATACTTTTAATTTTTAATTTGATAAACAAAAGTGATGCCAGTATTAATTGGCATTGCAAAGTTTTCGATAAACCTTATTGATTATTGATTTGAGCTTGAATGGACTCTGATGTAAGTTAGCTGTTCAGGAGGATAAAGTAAGCCGATCGTGTCAAAATGTTAAGTGTATATTTTATTTGCAAACTCACTTATGCCGAAAGCAATTTGGAATGGCGCAGTTTTAGCCGAAAGCGATCGCACTGTAGTTGTGGAAAACAACCATTATTTCCCTGCTGACACCATTAACAAGGAGTATTTCACAGACAGCAACACTCACAGTACTTGTCCTTGGAAAGGTGTCGCTAGCTACTACAGTATTGAAGTTGATGGACAAATCAACAAAGATGCTGCTTGGTACTATCCCAGCACTAAAGAGAAGGCTAAGAATATTGAGGGTTATGTAGCCTTCTGGAAGGGTGTAAAAGTAGAGGCTTAAAAAAGGTTCCTGGAAGTATTTTATTTCCGGGAAATTGATTCAGAATTTACAGCAATTATCTAACTAAATTTTGTGGAGGTTGGCTTGTGTCAACCTCCACAGTCTTTAACTATTTACTAAGTATCAGCAAGAATTTTGAGATGTGACTTACTGAAGCGATCGCAGTTTTTCAATTACAGACTCAGAGGTACACCCTCATAGTCATCTATGAGAAATCTCATTCAGAGTCTTTGCTAATAAATACTTGCTTTCTCTTCACTAGCCAAGCCAGACTACCAGCAAGTATAATACCAGCGATCGCGCTCGGTTCGGGTACTCTTGTCAGTGTAAGGTTCCCGGTACTAAGAATTATGTTGCCTCCATTATTGCTAGCAACGTTGATTTGCCCAGAATTATCGCTGCTGGTGCTATTGGGAATCGTTATTAAACCTGGAGAGTTAATAGTGATACTGGGAGTCGTTATGTTACTACCATCATTAAGATTGTTAAGCATCAGGGTAGCAGCTTGTGCTGATTCCACTTGCATTATCAGCCAGCCCAGAGTAGCTGCTGTGAAAATGGCTTGAGCAACAGCCTTGTTTCTATTGTTTTTTGTCACTTAAAACTCCTTTTATTTTTTAACTTACGGGTTGTAAACCCCTTTTTGCAGGGAAAAGCATGAATATATGAAGCATAGCGACTTTGCATCTCTTTGCGCTTACCTCTGCGTTTAAAAAAGCCCATTAGCATCAAAGGGTATCCGTTCCCAAGGGAATACACTCACATCTGGGACAATCGAACGTCCGCCAAAAGTACAGCGTAATTCTGGAAAGCATCAATACCTTCCCACAGTTGAGAGATAGGTACAGTATTTCCGATCATTGCATCGTACCAACCTTGACGAAAATTTTCACTGGCAGACTCGACTAGTTCATCATCCTCTTCATTCTCTTCTGTGATTAGGACAATGACTCGGACACGGCTGTGTTTTGCTATAGTCAAGGGCTTGTCTAAAGAAATTTGACCCAATTCGTTCACGGTTCCCTTAGCTTCAATTGCTTTCATTGTCGTGAATCTGAGTTGTGCTGTTAATAGTATAAGACTTGTATGTTTTGTTTAAGCGTTAGTAAGAATTGCACAAGCATTAAGTACAAAGACTCAAGCTATTGTGACTAACGTTCAAGCATTTATAATAAATGCTTAATTTGTTTGATTAAATTTTAAGCATTAGTTATGAATGAGTATGCAATTGCTACAAATGAGTACCCATTTATAATAAATGCTTAATTTGTTTGATTAAATTTTAAGCATTAGTTATGAATGAGTATGCAATTGCTACAAATGAGTACCCGATCGCAGCAAATGAGTATCCATTTATAATAAATGCTTAAGCTGTTGTTGCTAACAGACAAACATTCGTAACGTCCGCGTCTGTCTTGGTAATGAATGGACAAGCTACCGTTACCATGAGAACTTCATTTGTAAGCTCACTGCTGCAAAAGTACTTAAATTATTCTTGTGAAAAGGATTTTCTTTAAGGTTCGCATCGCACGAGTAGCGACATTATGCTGATGCCAAGCTTGATAGAAATCGTGGTAAAGCATATTCTGGGCGCATTTCCAGGCTAAATCGTAGTATTTATCATCTAATTGCCAATAAGCACTTAAATTTTTGACTACTTCAAAGCGATGCTTATTATTTTGTAGAATTTTGCTTAAATTTGATGCTGCCAGCGAACGGGCTAAGTCATCCACAGTAGTTGATTGTAGCAGTTGCACCAAGGCGGCGATCGCAGTTTCATTGCCAGGGTCAATTTGCCCTAAGCTATCTGCTGTCTGCCAACGGGTGAAGTCATCCACAGTAGTTGATTGCAGCAGTTGCACCAAGGCGGCGATCGCAATTTCATTGCCTGGGTCGATTTTCCCTAAGCTATCTGCTGCCAGCCAACGGGTGAAGTCATCCACAGTTGTTGATTGCAGCAGTTGCACCAAGGTAGCGATCGCAAATTCATTGCCTGTGCCGATTTTCCCTAAGCTATCTGCTACCGAACTACGGGTGTCGTCATCCAGATGATTTGATTGCAGCAGTTGTACCAAGGCGGCGATCGCAAATTCATTGCCTGTGCCGATTTTCCCTAAGCTATCTGCTACCGAACTACGGGTGTCGTCATCCAGATGATTTGATTGCAGCAGTTG
>NZ_JBALDM010000033.1:0-336468 GCF_036917435.1 Nostoc sp. | reverse complement strand
GGGAGGGAACCGGAAATATCATTTCCCCCCTTTATAAGGGGGGATTAAGGGGGGTAAAACGCCTGTGGGACAGAGCTTTTAGCTTAAGTTGACACCAGTGAAGACTGCTGTGCGCCTACAGCGCGGATCTATTTCCCATCGAAGCAATGATTAATCAAAGCCTGAAATGACCTACTTACGTTGATACACAATATGATTCTTTTGTACAGTGCGTAAGTCCTCTTATTCATCAATCTGCCAGGAATCCTTAGTTAATTCTTCATCCAGAATTTTCTTAGGACGCACAATGATAATAATTTGTCCTAGTAAGGGAATTTCTGGCTCAGTTTCAAACCACTGAAACTCTAATTCTCCACCATTTTCAACTACAAAAAAGCTTGAGGCATCCCATTCTCGTTTGGCACGATCTACCACAACTACAACGGGCCCCAGTTGGTTTTGGTTTTGCATGGGAAAGCGATCGCTATTCGCTAAAATCACTACTGGATCTTCTGCCGCTAACAGCACTTGCCAACCTGGTAATGGAACCCAAGCTTGCTCTCCAGAAAACTTAACCAGGCGAAATGGTTCAATTTCTGTCAAAATCGGCACAGCTTGCAAGTCTTGTCGTGATAATGGCAACTCGCCTACCACAGGCAAAATTCGGGGTAATTGTTCTTCAAATTCCAGGCGGTAAAATGGTAAAATTGGCGCTGGACGCTGGGGAATGGTAGTAAAATCAGTCAGTAGCTGTTCGATTTTTTGCCTTGCTGCTGGCGTGTGAGCAAAACGTAAACCTTTGGCGATTAGGCGCGATCGCTGTTGTAAATCTGCATTTTGGCGTGCCAGTTTCCAAACTTGGTGAGCAACGGCATCTCCAGGATGGGCAGAAAATCCTTCTGGCAAAGTGCGGAAATAGGAGAACTCTTTAATTGCTTTTGCGACTTCCTTCACCTCATCAGCATCGATTTTGTGAAAGAAGATCAATTCGGCGGCGGCGGCGCGTTCTTCTTGGGTGAGCAAACGCAGTTCGTATAAAACATCACTGCCGCGTGTGGCATAGTGCGATCGCGTTTCTTCCGATACTCCAAACTTTTCCAAAGAATTATAAACTTGAGAACCAACAACCACTTGATTTTGTTGAATTGGCTCAAATCCAGTTGCCTCAAAAATTTCTTGGGGATTGTAACCAGTTTTTAGCAACGAGGCGATCGCTGTTCCCCATTCCACCCAGTTGCCTTGTTTTTGCCTCAGTCTTCGCAGTAACTCTTGTGCTACATCATTGGTAGCATTTTCTTCGGGATTCTGAGCGTTGGGTGGTAGATCAGTCATAAGAATACGCAGTATGCAAGAAACTCAGCGTCTTTAAACCTGAGAGGGAAGCGACATCAACGGTTTTAACCGCAGTTAATTTTAGGACTTACGCAAAACCAAGCGCTGTAGAAGCAATGCCCCTACCTGAAAATCTTTCTTTTCGGCTATTGTTTGCGTAAGCTCCTGAATTTGAGAAGTGGATTAACACTTCATCAGCAAGTTTAATTCTAATCTAATGCAATTTGACGCTCCCCTGTTTATAAAACCTACGGTGTACACACAAGTTATCCGATTCCCAAAAGTCCTCAAAACTTCACCCTGTCCTGTCGGACATCCCTCTCCTTACTAAGGCTACGGTGCATACACAAGTCATCGAATTACCCAAAAAAAGAAAAACCTCACCCTCTCCTCTCCTTAATCCCTCTCCTTAATAAGGAGAGGGACAGATTTTGCATAGCAAAATCAGGGTGAGGTATCTCCAGGGCTGCGCGATAAATCTTAAAACGCCGTCAACAAATACTTGTGTGTACAGCGTAGCCTTAATAAGGAGAGGGACAGGTTTTGCTTGGCAAAAGCAGGGTGAGGTATTTAAGGGACTATGAGACTTAACCTTTTCTGTGAAACTTTACTTCCTTTCTAGGAAACTGGTTATAATTATTTTCCATCTCTGTCAGAAATCAAATTCTCATATACACATACAGTATTTATATGGGACGTGTTCGTTCTAAATCTGACCTACCTACAAAAATCTGTCCGGTATGTCAACGTCCTTTCACATGGCGTAAAAAGTGGCAAGATTGTTGGGACGATGTGAAATACTGCTCAGAACGTTGTCGTCGTCGTCGTTCTGAAGCTCAAAATGAAACCAACCGCAACATAGACGCAAATAGCGCAGGGGATTAATGGAGTCACAGGTGCAACCTAAATTAATTATTCATGGGGGGGCTGGCAGTTCTCTCCACGGTAAAGGAGGATTGGAGGCGGTGCGCCGATCGCTCCATACGGTGATAGAAGAAGTCTATTCTCTGCTATTGTCAGGAGCAACTGCTTCTGAAGCGGTGGTGCATGGTTGCCAAATGCTCGAAGATAACCCCCGTTTTAATGCTGGTACTGGTTCAGTACTACAATCTGATGGGCAAATCCGCATGAGTGCTTCTCTGATGGATGGCGCATTAGGACGGTTTAGTGGTGTGATTAATATCTCACGGGTGAAAAATCCCATTGAGTTGGCACAATTTTTACAAAGCTCACCAGATCGAGTGTTATCAGATTTTGGATCGGCTGAGTTGGCGCGGGAAATGCAACTTCCTAGCTATAACGCTTTAACTGATTTGCGGTTGCAAGAGTGGATACAAGAGCGCCAAGATAATTTTCAAAGCGCAATGGCGAATGTGGTAGCAGAACCGGAAATCTTAGAAACCAGTAATGCCGGACGTGGGACTATCGGTGTGGTAGCTTTAGATGCATCTGGTAGACTAGCTGCTGGCACTTCTACAGGTGGTAAAGGCTTTGAGCGGATTGGCAGGGTAAGTGATTCGGCAATGCCAGCAGGTAATTATGCTACTAGTAATGCTGGTGTTAGTTGTACTGGGATTGGGGAAGATATCATCGATGAGTGTTTAGCCCCCCGGATTGTAGTGCGTGTGACTGATGGGATGTCTTTGCAGGAGGCTATGGAGCGATCCTTTGGGGAAGCGCACCAGAATAAACGGGATTTGGGAGCGATCGCTTTAGATATCAGTGGCGCGATCGCCTGGGGTAAAACCTGCGAAATATTACTCGCTGCCTATCACGACGGCGAAAAAGTTGGTGACACCTTGGAATGGACTGGCAACGAACTGATCGGCTATTGTTGAATCAGATTCAGCGCTTCGGCTAAAGTTTCTTGTTCGTCAACCATTGCAGCTAATTCTTCTGCTTCATAACGCCCCTCAAAAGCTTCTAGCGCCGCTCTTTTAAGTCCTACTTGATATCCTTGTTGCAGAATATCGGTTAATTCTGCCTGATTCAAGTAGAATCCACCAGATTTGCGGCGCTTGTTTATTTTGTTGATTTCCCGCACCGTATTTTCTATGGAAACATCCCAAGAGCGAGTAGAACGTTTTTCAGCCTTTTGTTTAATTAAATGGATGAGAAGAATTACACCATAACTATCAATTTTATTGATTTTGTCACCAAGGCTCATTTCTTCTAACTCATCCACCAACAGCAGCGCCTCATGGATTTTACCTTGTTCTAGAAGTTGCCTAAGTTCTAGCAGTTCTTCCATACTAAATTTTGTCTTACAGTTTATGTCCCTCGCTTACCTCACCCTCAATCCCTCTCCTTACAAAGGAGAGGGAAGCTAGAGATAGGATGAAGTTTTGCATTTTATTTATCGCTTTATTGGCCTTTCTTGCGCCAAGCAGGTTTCACTACCTGACGACTACGGGCAATCACCAGAGAATCATCAGGTACATCTTCTGTGACTGTAGAACCAGCTGCGATGTAAACATCATCTCCCAATGTGAGTGGAGCAACTAAAACGCTATTGGCACCAGTTTTTGTGCGATCGCCTATTTTGGTACCATGTTTCTTCACGCCGTCATAATTGGCAGTAATTGTACCGGCACCAATATTTACCTGATTGCCGACAATGCTATCGCCTATATATGATAAATGTGCTGCATTTGTGCGATCGCCTAATTGAGTGTTTTTTAATTCCACAAAATTCCCCACACGGCAATTAGCACCCACTTGTACCTGACCGCGTAAATGGGCATAAGGGCCAATTCGGCTTCCTGCTTGCACACTACTATCTGTTACTACTGAATACTGCACCGTGACATTTTCAGCTAACTGACTATTTTCAATTAAACTCCCCGGCCCAATGTGACTTCCTGTTTGAATTACTGTATTTCCCCGCAGGTGAGTTTGGGGTTCAATAATTACATCTGGCTGCAATTCTACAGTTTCATCAATGGTGATGCTTGTAGGGTCGATGAGGGTGACACCTGCTAACATCCATTTTTCCTTAACTCGTTTTTGCAAAATTTCAGATGCTGTTGCTAGTTGCAGGCGATCGTTTATGCCAAGAATTTCTTGATAATCTTCCACATCTACGGCCATCACTTTTCCCACTTGAGTTACGGCATCAGTAAGATAGTATTCTTTTTGGGCATTGTTTGCCTGGAGGTGGGGCAGCACCTTTGCCAAATCTGGCCAGCGAAAGCAGTAAACTCCAGCATTAATCCGGTGATTTTGTCTTTGGGCAACAGTACAATCCTTATGTTCAACCATAAGCTGCACAATATTTTCATCGTTACAAAAAACGCGCCCGTAGCCTGTAGGATCGGCTAGATGTGAGGTAAGAATGGTGGCAGCATTCTGATTTTGGGTGTGAGTTTGTAACATCTGCTTGAGGGTTTCGCTACGTATCAACGGTAAATCGCCGTTAAGTATCAGCAAATTACCAGTGTAGTCTTCCAAGTGTGGAAGTAATTGCTGGATAGCATGACCTGTCCCCAATTGCACAGTCTGTTCGACAAACTCTAAACTCTTAATTGAATGCATGGCAGCTTGCACTTCCTCGGATTGATATCCCACAATTACGATTCGCCGTGAGGGGGAAAGTGGTTTTACACTTTCGAGAACTCTCTCCACTAGCGATCGCCCACCCAAAGAATGTAAAACTTTGGGTAAGCTTGATTTCATCCGTGTGCCGCGTCCCGCCGCTAGAATTGCTACAACTACCATAATTAGCTATCAGCTATCAGTGAAAGTGTGATTAATGCTGTTGGTACTTTAAGATTTAGGCTCAAATCATACCAGCTAATCATAGAAGACTGAAATATACAATTAATCAGGAAAATTACTTTGGTTCGTAAAAGGTCGAGACTATAGTACCAATTCCCGCTCACGACAGGAGGGATAAATCATTATCCGATACCTTTTCCTTTATACGATAGAATAAACTCTGCAAACTGCTGCATTAGTTTAGGATTACGCCAACCGGCATTAGTTTCTTCTTGCATCATTGAAAGAGCTTCTGCTGAAGTAAAAGCCTTTTTGTAAGGTCGTTCGCTGGTTAAAGCATCGTAAATATCAATTAACTGAAATACTTGCGCCAGATAGGGAATATCATCCCCCTTGAGTTTATCTGGGTAGCCTGAGCCATCCCAGTGTTCGTGGTGATGGCGAATAATGGGAATTACACCCCGCATACTGCGTAGTGGCTGGCAGATTTTTTCTCCAATCAAAACGTGCTGCTTCATGATTTCCCAATCTTTGGGGGTGAGTTGGCCTTTTTTCAGCAGCACTGCATCAGGAATACCCACCTTGCCGATATCGTGCAGATAACCACCCCACCTCAAATCTCGAATTTGGTAACGTGAGAGGTTGAGGTATTCACCAAAAACTTGTCCCAGTTTTACTAGGCGTTCACAATGGTTGCCTGTGTTGGGATCGCGACTTTCAATAGACATGGCGATGGAAAATAGCACTTGTTCGGCATGGTCTAAATCTTCGTTGAGACGCTTCTGTCGTACCAACGACTTTACACGCGCCGCCAGTTCTACACGATCGAAGGGTTTGGTGAGAAAATCATCTGCCCCAACTTCAATTCCCCGAATCCGCGATCGCCTGTCATTTAATGCTGTAATAAAAATTACTGGAATTAGCCTAGTCTGCTCATCCTGTTTCAGCAATTGGCAAACTTCAAATCCATCCATTCCTGGCATCATCACATCCAGTAAAATCAAATCTGGTTGTTTTTGAGTTACTAATCCTACAACCGTACAACCCCTGTCTGCCTCAATCACGTCATATCCTTCCATCCCCAAGAGGGCAACAGCAGTCATCCGACTGGCGGCGTGATCGTCAACTACTAAAACCTTCGGCAGATCTAAATCAAACCCATTCACTTTAGAACCTTTGACTTGTAGTGTTCTAGAGACTAATGAATCATCACCACAATTAACGTCAACTTGGATCCAAGAAGACGCAGTTTGAGTATCTTTAAACATAAGGTCTTCTTGAGATAAGGCTAAAGGACAAGCCTCCACATTATTTTGCAATCCTACAGCACGATTTGAACCGATACTCTTTACTGTGTTAGTGGGGTTTGGCCCACTAACAATTTGTTCTGTAAAGCCTGTATGGTTGGATTTCCATTGAATCACAAAGACACTCCAAGTTTTTGCACAAGTTAACAGTGTCAGATTTCCAAAATAAATTTAATATTTAGCTGTATCTGAGTCCAAGTTTTCATAGGGATTTATGGATGATGTAAATCGCCTATCTGAGTTTTTCGCAGTATGTATCTTTTATCTTACGAACAAGGGATATCTTGTTCTCAAATTTTTTGCTTCTAATTCCAGTATGATGAATTGGCAGAAATCTTAAAACAGGTTTATTACGGAGATTTTTTGAAAAAAAAGCGCTAGAAAGTACTGGAGTTGCTAGCTTTCTATCAAAATATAGGGTTTTTAGTTAGAAGTCTTTATCGTAATCATTAAGTATACATATTTTCACTTACTCAGTTATGGTAATACTCAAACACTGCTAAATAGGATGTAAAATTAGATACTATCATGATTTTTATTTATTTGCATCGGAAAAACCTGTTGCCTTAGCATTTGGAAAGGAAATCAGAGTTTTTGGAAAATATAGATAATTTTTCTGGAATTAAGGAATGAGGAAGTAGTTTTTCGTTGCGATCGCTTGCGATTCTTTACGAAACTGCACAAAATCAGCCTAGATTCGGACTTGGGGCAAAATCCCCTTGTCTTCTATAGAACCTCAGTAAACGGTATAACTACAAACTACTTCCCATAAAATCTCTGCCTTGTGTTCCCAATAGCCACTTTTTTCGCCAATGGGAGGTAGGTTCGAGTGAAGAGATTTTTTGTTCTTGTTGTCGCCGTATCACTATGACTTCGGTTGAATCACTCAATTTTGGATCGTGATAGGGAATAGCAGCACGGGTTAGCAAGTGTTCTTTTTCAGCTTGTGAGAGGGAAGGGAGTACTGGATAATTTTGAAATCTGGTACTTATAGGATGGGCTGCCATAGTACCAGGCGATCGCCTACCGACGGGTGGGGTAGAAGCTACCACCAAACCAGCAGACAAAAGTGCTGTGCGGACAGCAGCAGCACAAGAATAGGTGGCTAATAAACCATCTTGATGTAAACACAATGTCAGTTGTTTAATAAATTCAACAGTCCATAGTTGAGGACATTGTGATGGTGAAAACGCATCAAGGAAAATTGCATCTGCCCAGAAACCTGACTGATGTACTGATGCGATCGTAGTTCTAGCATCACCGATTAGGAGCTTTGCTTTCAGGCGAGGTGTTTGCACTTGATACTCAAAAGCTAGCTGGGACAGGATTTCAGTATAGTTACAGTTCCAATTGTCGAACAAGTGATGAGCGATCGCAGCTTGTGGCACTGCTGGATTCACTTCTAAACCGATTACTTCTACATAACAATCGGGATTCACTGCCCAAATTGTCTGCAAAGCAGCAGCTGTGTTATATCCTAGACCATAACAAATATCCAACAGCCGTAAGACTGGTTTTTGGGCGGCTGTAGCCAGTTGAGTTGGTTCCACAAACTTAAAAAAACTTTCCTGCCTAGCTCCATAATGGCTGTGAAAGGATTCACCAAACTCTTGAGAGACAAAGGTGAAAGAACCATCTGCTGTGAGCTTAGGTGTAAAATTTTCTAAGTCTGACATTTTATAAAAAAACTGAATAATTCCCAATGCCAAATTCCCAATTTGTTATTTCACCAGCTTGGCTATTTGAACATCTAGAAGATCCGCAAGTTGTTATTGTTGATTGTCGCTTTTCTTTAGCCGATCCACAACTAGGACAACAACAGTACCAAACAAGCCATATTAAAGGGTCATATTACCTAGATTTAAATCAGGATCTTTCCAGTCCAGTGGGTAAGCATGGCGGGAGACATCCTTTACCTGACGCTAATGATATCGCTAACAAATTTGCAGCCATTGGGGTAAATTACCAAAAAACTCTGGTTGTCGCTTACGATGACTCGCGCTTTGCCTTTGCATCTCGTTTGTGGTGGCTGTTGCGCTATCTCGGACATGAGCAAGTTGCGGTACTAGATGGAGGCTTTACTGGATGGCAAAAAGCTGGCTATCCGGTTACGGATGTCGTTTCTCAGTCTGGGATGGGTGCTTTTGTCGCTCAAGTACAACCAGAAAAAGTGGTAGATATTAATGTGGTTAAAAGTCGCAAGGATAGCGACAAGGTAGTATTGGTAGATTCCAGAGAAAGCGATCGCTATCGAGGTGAACGAGAGCCAATTGATAAAATTGCTGGACATATTCCTGGTGCAGTCAACTATCCTTGGCAAGAAGTTACAGACTCTTTCGGCTACCTACTCCCTGAAGAGGAACAACGCCGTCGGTGGGAACAGCTAAAAACAGCCGAAGAAATCTTGGTTTATTGCGGTTCTGGCGTTACTGCTTGCGTAAATTTACTTTCTTTAGAATTAGCTGGTATTAGCAAAGGTAAACTTTATGCTGGTAGCTGGAGTGATTGGATTTCTTATTTATAGTCATTGACACAAAAAAACAGCCACCTCCATAAAGGAAGCAGCCGTTTTAACAACTTATGTAACTAAGTATTAGTAATCGAAATCGCCACCACCACCGCCACCGCCAGCAGGAGCGCCATCTTTAGGTTCAGGCTTGTCAACTATGATACATTCGGTTGTCAACACCATACCAGCGATGGAAGCAGCGTTTTGCAGAGCAGAACGAGTTACCTTAGCAGGGTCAACAATACCAGCAGCTAACAAATCGACGAATTCGTTGGTTGCAGCATTGTAGCCAACATTGAATTCTTTCTCTTTCACACGTTCAGCTATAACAGCACCATTCTGACCGGCGTTTTCAGCAATCCGCTTCAGAGGTGCAGGTAAGGCGCGAACGACAATCAAAGCGCCAATCAACTCTTCATCTTTAAGATTGCTCTTTGCCCAAACTTCCAATTCAGGAGCCAGGTGAGCCAGAGTTGTACCACCACCAGGAACGATACCTTCTTCCACAGCAGCTTTAGTGGCGTTGATAGCGTCTTCTAGGCGTAGTTTCTTGTCTTTCATTTCGGTTTCGGTTGCTGCACCAACTTTCACTACAGCAACACCACCAGAGAGTTTAGCAAGACGCTCTTGTAATTTCTCTTTGTCGTAAGAAGATTCGGTTTCGTCGATTTGACGACGAATCTGTTCGACACGAGCCTTTACAGCAGCTTCATTACCTTCGGCAACAATTGTGGTGCTGTCTTTGGTAATGGTGATCCGACGAGCTTTACCCAGGCTATCCAGCTTGGTGTTATCTAGCTTCAGACCAGCATCTTCGGTAATTAGTTGACCACCAGTTAAAACAGCGATGTCTTCTAGTAGTGCTTTGCGGCGATCGCCAAAGCCAGGAGCCTTAACAGCAGCCACGTTCAGTACACCGCGCAAACGGTTTACTACCAAGGTTGCTAAAGCTTCTTTTTCAATATCTTCGGCGATAATTACCAAAGGACGACCAGCACGAGCTACTTGCTCTAATACTGGTACAAGGTCTTGCACTAAAGCAATTTTCTTGTCAGTCAGAAGGAGGAAAGGTTCATCAAAAACCGCTTCCATCCGTTCTGCGTCCGTGGCAAAATAGGGAGAGATATAGCCTTTGTCAAAGCGCATCCCTTCGGTGATTTCCAACTCGGTGAACATAGATTTCCCTTCTTCTAGGGAAATTACGCCTTCCTTGCCCACCTTGTCCATTGCTTGGGCAATCATCTGACCGACTTCTTCGTCATTACCAGCCGAGATCGCACCAACTTGGGCAATGGCTTTGGAATCTTCCACCGGACGAGCGTGTTCTTTGATTTTCTCTACCAGGAAGGCAGTAGCTTTATCAATACCGCGCTTCAGTGAAATCGCGTTAGCACCGGCTGCAACGTTCCGCAAGCCTTCTTTAACGATCGCATGAGCTAAAACGGTAGCAGTTGTGGTACCGTCGCCCGCAGCATCGTTGGTTTTAGAAGCAGCTTGACGAATTAAAGCTACGCCAGTGTTTTCAATGTGGTCTTCTAATTCGATCTCTTTAGCGATCGTTACACCGTCATTAACGATTTGCGGTGCGCCAAATTTCTTTTCTAGAACTACGTTACGACCTTTGGGGCCGAGGGTAACAGCTACGGCCTCAGCCAAGATGTCAATGCCTCGTTCTAAGGCGCGACGGGCGTTTTCGTTGTAGATAATGCGCTTTGCCATATTATTTGTCCTTTGTCATTTGTTTTTTGTCTTTTATCTTTTGTCTTTTGTCATTGGCTAATGACTAATGACCAGTGACTAATGACAATTAAATAACGACTGCTAAAATGTCTTTTTCAGAAAGCAGTACATATTCTTCGGTGCCGAGCTTGATGTCAGTGCCAGCGTACTTGGAGTACAGCACTTTATCGCCGACTTTAATTTCCAATTCCTGACGGCTACCGTCGTCGTTACGCTTGCCAGGCCCAAGGGCAACAACTTCCCCTACCTGGGGCTTTTCCTTGGCGGTATCGGGCAAATACAGACCACCTGCGGTCTTTTCCTCTGAGGCGTTCACTTTTACGAAAACGCGATCGCTCAAAGGTTTAACTGTAGAAACGCTTAAAGATAAGGCTGCCATAATTATTTTCTCCAGAGATTAGCACTCTCAACCCCTGAGTGCTAATCTACCGAAAATTGGCATCCAATGGCAAGAATTCCTTTAGTACGGGTTCCCGAACTACAAGATCGTTGTACTTAAGTATAAATGCCTAATTATTTTTAATCTGCGGGTTTTGTTCTGCGAGTTACGTATACTTTTATATGGTCAAAGAGCGTCGGGAGTCGAAAGCAGTGAAGAGGTTTTCCAATTCCCAATGACGGCAGTTGCTCTACTTGGGGAAACCCCAAGACCGCACTGCCTCCCCAATGCCCTATTTCCTTGCCAGTCAACTTTATTTGCAAAGCTTGGAAATTGTTATAGAACTGTAATCAGGGAGTTGCTCGATAAGTAACAATACAGCGATCCAATCAAGCCATCAAATCCCCAAAGCCACTAAGTTTCTAGAATATAAAGCCCTGAGTAATTGTGTAGAAAGTTTAGGAGTTGCAAAAATTCAGCGACAGATTTTTATTTGCGCTGACCAGACAATTGCTAATTGCTGCTCAAAACGAGCTAGTCTGGAATTCTGGGAATATTTAAAAGAGCGACTTAAAGACTTAAAACTTGATGAGTCGCAACAGAATTATTCCTTATGCGTCTATAGAACTAAAGCCAACTGCTTGCGCGTTTGTTGTTCTAGACTCATAATGGTGGTTTACCTTGATGGTGTCTGGTATCGCCAAGCAAACCTAGAAGTTATTGAGCGGATCGTCCAAGAACACTTCAATAGGCAATAAGGTGGTAGAAGAATATGCATTTTTAAACCATCTTTTGCCATAAACTTCCCTAGTTTGTTGTGAACACCTCATTGAGGCTTAACAACCGAAGGATATGGAACAGCAGTAAGCTTTAGAAAGTGCGGGTTGGTTTTGAGGTAGGGTCATCTTTAAGCCAATACTTACTTGTGAGTCAGAAGGATTATTATTTTATCAGTGTTTTTTCGCCCGCCACTTTCAATGCGATATATAATAGCGCATTATAGATACTACTGCTATACGTATCCTTGCTGGACTTTTGCTATCGAGCTATTAGTCTCTTGAAAATGCTCGGCATTTTTAAGACTTCGAGACAGCAAAGGCAAGTTAAGTAGGAAAAAGGACAACATCTCGAAATAACCCACCATAGAGGATAAATATTCAAGACTTTGATGGACCGAAGCGCGACAAGTGCCACTGCTATGAAAGAGCCCAGCATGAAAGATCACAAACGACTTCTATTGATTGATGATGACCCTAACCTCATCTTGCTGGTGAAGGATTACTTAGAATTCCGGGGATACGAAGTCATCACCGCCGAAAATGGACGTGAAGCTCTGGAAATTTTAGAGCAAGATGTTCCAGATATGATTATCTGCGACGTGATGATGCCAGAAATGGACGGATATACTTTTGTGGAACAAGTCCGGCAAAACGAACGCACCAGTTGGATTCCGGTTCTTTTCCTTTCAGCTAAGGGACAAAGTGCAGACCGAGTTAAGGGTCTGAATAAAGGTGCTGATGTTTATATGGTCAAGCCCTTTGAACCAGAAGAACTCGTAGCCCAGGTAGAATCCTCACTGAAACAAACTATCCGTTGGAAAGAACACCAAGCAAAAGGAGGCGAAAACGGTTCCCGTATCCAGGTTCCCTTCGATGTGCAATTAACCCCAACTGAACTGAAAGTAGTCCAGTTTGTCGCTAGGGGTTTAGCTAACCGTGAAATTGCTGAAGAACTAAATGTTAGTCAGCGCACGGTTGAAAGCCATGTGTCCAATATGTTGGGCAAAACCAATCTCCACAACCGCACTGAACTAGCGCGGTGGGCGATTGAAAATCAAATGGCCTAAACTCAGTACCGAGTGCTGAGTGCTGAGTGCTGAGTCAAAAAAACTCAGCACTCATAACTCAGGACTCAGCACTCAATTTACCACCCATCTTCTTCAGGGCTGGATTGGTGCAAAACTTCTAAATCCAGTTCATCCAGATAAGTTAGGGCGCTTTCAATCTGAGGAACAGTACCTCGTAGTTCCAGATCGAAGCAGCTATATTGTGGCACGTTTGCGCTTACCTGAGCATCAGCAATAATGACTGTAATGCCATAGTGAGAAACCAGTCGTGAAATGATTCCTTCCTCGTGCAAGTCTTTAGGAATGTGAACCTGGATGCGAGTTTGGGTGCGTCTATTATCTAAAATATCAGTATTATATTTTACTTCTTTATTGGGAATTGCCATTCTAGCTGCCTACTCGACTTCTGGGATGAGGGTTCTGCTTTGCACAACTCTTTTAACACTAGCGTTACTTATCCCATGCACGCAAGCGGTAGCAAATGATTCATAATTTATCATTAAGATTTGATGGTGTAAATTGTGGATGGCGATCGCGTCTAAGAATTATGGATTTTTTAACTTATAATTTTTGGCGGGAGTCATTAGTACCAATGACTAATAAGTTCGATTTATCCACCGCAATTCAAGAAAACCGATGAGTTAAGTGTTGCTTTTATAATTAACGGGTAATGCTATTGGAATTTCAATCGCAAATTCTGTTCCATAACCAAGTTCAGATTTTAGCTGGATATTTCCCTGATGTTTTTCAATAATTTGATAGCTAATTGCTAAACCTAATCCCGTTCCTTTGTTGATAGGTTTAGTTGTAAAAAAAGGATCAAATATCTTGCTTTGAATCTCAGAATCTATTCCATTCCCGTTATCTTTAAATGTTATTATGACCGTTTGTAATTCAGTTAGTTCAGTTTTAATCACAATTTGCTTTTGGATCTGATTATCTAGCTCTAGTAAAGCATCAATGCCATTACTAAGGATATTCATGAATACTTGGTTAAGTTGTGCTGGATAACATTGAACTAATGGGAGATTTCCATATTTTTTAATAATTTCAATTTTGGGATGTACCCGATGATTTAAAAGTAATAAAGTACTTTCAATACCTTCATGAATATTAACAGCTTTTTTTTCTGACTGATCGAGTCGAGAAAAGTTTCTTAGGGACAGCACAATATCACGAATCCGATCGGTTCCTATCCTCATGGATGAAAGAATTTTCGGTAAATCATCAATTATAAAGTCAAGATTAAAGTCACCAAATTTTTCTTGAAATAAAGAATACAACTCTGGATGTTCTTGTTGATATAGTTCAATTAAATTTAAAAGGCAGCTTACATGGTTATTAAGATGGTTAAAATTGCCATGAATAAAATTAACCGGATTATTAATTTCGTGGGCTAAACCTGCAACCATTCGACCCAAGCTAGACATTTTCTCTGTTTGAATCAATTGAACTTGAGTAGTTTGTAATTCCCGTAAGGTATTTTCTAACTGTTGTGCTTGAAGTTGGGCAGTAGCAGTTGCAGTAGTTAGTGCTTTGAGGTTATTGTATGCTTTGGAATGATAACGAATGCGAGCAATTAATTCAACTGCATCGGGTAGCTTGATTAGATAGTCATTTGCACCCTCAGCAAAGGCTTCGGCTTTGAGCTTTGCTTCTTCTTTACTGGATAGCATGACTATAGGAACATCACGAGTAACTGGATGAGAGCGAAACCAACGCAGTAGCATTAATCCATCGATATCTGGCATGATCATATCCAAGAAGATCGCTGTTGGTGCTATGGCGATCGCATCTTGAATAGCTTTAGCTGGATTGCTTGTATAGTGAAGGGAAATATCTGTTTCTGTCGCAATCATCCGACGGAAAGCTTCGTTAATAATTACTTGATCGTCAATTAGCAAAAGTCTGACTGCGGATATTTTGGAATCTAGAATAAATGGCGCATTTAGTGGGGTTTGTGGTTCACTCCACTTCGGCGATAATCCTGCTGTCGTTGGAGATATTGGTGAGAGTGCTGTTTCTTGCAGGTTCATTTAGCACCTATAAGTGGTGTTTGTTTAAAAAATCACAAACTAATAAATGACATTAATTCATAATGTCGCAATTATACATCAGTATAGCAGTATGGATAGTAATTTGAAATACTTCGTGAAGGGATTTTAATCAGTTACTCAAACTTGGATTAACTGATTATCCTAAGATATTCAAGGTGAATGCTAATGAAATTAGATAGTATAATAAATCAGAAAAGATTAAGCATTTATCCGTAGATAACTGAGAGTAAATATTTTGATGTAGGCTGGTGCGATCGCCTCAGCTAGAGGATTTCCAAGAAATAAATTATCCCATCTTGTGGGGTGGGCATCTTGCCCGCCCGTAATCATGGGCGGGCAAGATGCCCACCCCACAATAAATAGTTGGATATTTTTTTATTTGGAAGTCCCTAGTCAAAACCTTGGAAGCCTTCATCACAATTAGAAGTGGAAGCAATACTGCGTAGGTTTTGCCTAAAAAATAAAAATGTGTAGGTTGGGTTGATGAACGAAACCCAACATTTTTCGGGGTTTGTTGGGTAACGCATTGCCTCAACCCAACCTACGAATATTCAAAACCTACGCAGTATTGGGAGTGGAAGTGATTTTGATTGATAGACAGGTAGCGATCGCTGATGTGAAGATTTAGCAATTACGAATTATCATCAAGCCTCTCCAATTAAGTCAATCACCGCTTTTAATAGAGTGTCATCATGAAAGCTGCTTTTAGTTAGGTAATAGTCTGCACCTGCTTCTAAGCCTTGCAATCTGTCTTCTTCCCGGTCTTTGTAAGAAACGATAATCACGGGTGTTTGCTTCAACTTGGCATGAGTTTTTATCTGGCTGGTGAGTTCAAAGCCGTTCATTCGGGGCATATCAATATCTGTCACCACCAAGTCATAATCGCCGCTACGGACTGCATTCCAACCATCAACACCATTAACGGCCACTTCAGCTTTGTAACCATTATTTTCCAAGAGTTTGCGCTCCATTTCGCGCACAGTTATTGAATCATCCACTACTAACACTCGCTTGTAAGTTTTGGTAACGACCTGATGAGTAGACTGATTTACCTGAGAAAGTTGTCCGCTAGAAAACACCTTCACAATGGAACGTACCAAATCTTCGACATCGACAATCAACACTGGCGAACCATTATCCATGAGGCCACTGGCGCTAATGTTGGCGACTTTACCAAGGCGGGGATCTAAAGGGCGGACAACTAAACTGCACTCACCGAGAAATCGATCTACAACTAATCCATAATGGTTGAAGCGATCGCTAATTACAATAACTGAAAGCGATTCTATATTTACCGTGGGTGATGCTAATTCTAAAACTTGACTCGCTAAAATCAACTCCACAGGTTGATTATTCATCAGGAAAAATGGGCGATTTTCCGATACAGCAATTTTAGACTTCGATAATATCAACACCTGTTCAATGCGTGTCAGCCCAAAGGCATAGGGTTCGCCGGCAATTTCCACTAGTAAGGTGCGAATCACAGATAGGGTCAATGGTAACTGTAAGTAAAAGGTCATCCCCCTTCCCAATACAGAAATTGCCCGCAGCGTTCCGCCAACTTCCCGCACTGTGCTATTGGCGATATCCAGCCCCACACCTCGTCCTGAAATTTCGGTGACGGTTTGGGTGGTGGAGAAACCAGGCAAAAACAGGAACTCCATTAACTCAACTTCGGTAAGTTGGGCTGCCATTTGTGGGTTTGTCAGTTGTTTAGCGATGATTACTTGGCGCAAAAACTCGATATCGATGCCCCGTCCATCATCTGCAACAGTGATAAACAGCATTCCGGCGCGATGGGCAACTTCAATGCGAATGATTCCTTCTTCTGGCTTTCCGGCTGCTAGACGTTCCTGGGGCGGTTCAATGCCATGATCGATCGCATTTCGCAAGATATGAGTCAATGGGGCTTCTAAGCGTTCTAAAATATCTCGATCTACCAAAGTAGACTTACCAACGATTTCCAGTTTCACCCGTTTACCCAATTGTCTGGCTAAGTCACGTACCATGCGCGGAAATCCCTGTCCCCCATCAGCAAAGGAACACATTCGGGTAGCAATAACTTCCTGATATAGGCGCTGGGCAAGGTTAGCAGAACGTTGAGAAAATTTTTCTAGTTCGTTTTGGCGATCGCTCATCATCTGGTAACATTCGTTAGCCTTTTGATGAGTTGCACTCAAGGTTTCCTTAATTTGCCCATCCAGATGATACTTGCCCAATAACTCTTGTAACTTTTCCAGCAGATTGGACAATTCCCCCTGATTGTTTCTCAGTTTCAGCAAAGAATTAGCAAATGGTTCTAAAGAGTTCGCCTCAACTAAAGACTCCCCAGCTAAACCCATCAAGCGGTTGAGATTTTCAGTACTCATTCGCACCGCCCGATTTTGGGTAATGCCTAGTTCTTCTGAAGATGGGGAAATGAGGGTTGTTTGTTGGTTTTCTTCTAACTGCGCCGTTGTTAGTAGGGGAGGAATTTCTGTAGAGATTGTCTCTGGAGTTAGGATATTAGCGATCGCACTCACCAACGATTGAATGCCGATATTTTCTAAAGTTTGCAAATTTGGGTTGGCTGTAAAGGTTTCAGCTATATGCAGGAGCATATCTACCCCTTGCAACAACACATCAATGCGATCGGCAGTTAAGGTAACTTTCCCTTCTTGAGCCGCAACAAAGCAGTCTTCCATGACGTGGGCAAGGTTGACAACCGGATCGATTTGGACAATTCGGGCAGCGCCTTTGATGCAATGGGCTGCCCGCATTAAGGCTTCTAGTTCTTCTTGGGGATTGGGCTTTGTCTCCAGTGCTAACAGGCGATCGTTCAACACCACAACTTGAGCTTTGACTTCCATCTTGAATAAATCAAGCAAGGAAAGATTGCTGACATCAAATCCTTCTAGCATTCCTGCACCTTTCTAGAACACCGATTCATTAATCTTGGAAGAACCTCTCCCCCTATCCCTCTCCTACGAGGCTACGTGTATACACAAGTCTGAAGTCGTTTACAAATCTGGTTTTTACCCCACCCTAACCCTCCCCTTATAAAGGGGAGGGAACTAGATTTCCAGCTTCCCCCCTTTACAAGGGGGGATTGAGGGGGGTAATTATACCATAGCTCCTACAAGGAGAGGGGAGCTAAACTCCCCCTTCCCTTGTAGGGAAGGGGGTTGGGGGGTTAGGTTTTTGATCACAGCACCTTCCTAGCTAAGGTGGTGAATAACAATTCATCATCTAAATAGCTGACACTGTGCGATCGCGAAACGCCAGGTTCCCAGTGAAATAATCCTTTAGTATAGGCTTGAGTCCCTTGAGTCAGACTCTTAGGCGCATCTTGTAATTCATCCCGGTGAAATCGGTGTATCCCATAAAGTTCATCTACAGCAAAAACCCAAGTGTTACCTGATTTTTCCAGCACCACCAGGCGCGAATATACTAATGGACTCACCGTTTGTACTGCTGTATCAGCAACTTCCAGATTCAACAGATGACTCAAAGAGATACACAAGAGTAATTCGCCTCGGATATTCACCAATCCCCGCAAGATTTGATTGCTGCGATGGGGTAGAGTATGAATCACGCCGGGAGAGGCCATTTCCTTGAAGATTTGGGCAGAAAGTGCTAGCCATTCGCGTTGGAGACGAAAAATCACAACCGTTATTTGAGTTGTGGGTAAAGCAGGGGATGGCACCAGGGAATTTCCATCAGTTCTAGATTCTGCCAATAACTGAGTCCACTGATGGCGATAATCTTCAGGTATGCGGCGCTCTAGCAAATAGCGTCCAGCAGTAGAGTAAACAGGGCAATTGCGGCAATGAGTATAGGTGGCTAATTGGGGACAGGAGCGATCGCCCTCAATGCCGATAAAATTCCAACAACGTTCAATATTTGATGGCGTGACGGGGTTCATAAAGGCTGCTCAAGAGAGTTGGTGAATCAGGGGTATAGCGTCTTCTGTTTTCACCTGAAAGCGGGCAATCTCTTGACGCAATCCCTGCGCCACTTGGTTAAGTTGGGCTATGGCATGATTAATTTCCCGCAACGAATCTGTAGTTTGTACAGAAGTGCTGCTCAACTGCACCATCGCCTCACTAATTTGTTGCGCTCCCACAGATTGGGTTTCCATACCCTGATTGACAAACTCAAATCGCGGATTCATGTCTTGCACTTGCTGGATAATTTGCCCAACCTGTGTATTGATGCTGGCCACATCTTCTATACTCCGCCCTACTTCTGCGGCAAACTTGTCCATCTCCATCACACCCGTAGAGACTGACGATTGCATCTGCTTCACCATCTGCTCAATATCGAGAGTAGCAACGGCAGTTTGATCTGCTAATCGGCGAATTTCTCTAGCCACTACAGCAAAGCCCAAGCCATACTCTCCAGCCTTTTCCGCTTCGATCGCAGCATTTAACGACAGCAGGTTTGTTTGGTCTGCCACCTTGGTAATTGTGACAACGATAGTATTAATGTTGTTTGCCTTTTCGCTAATTACTCCCAGTCGGGCAGCGATCGCATTAGTGGCTTCCGCTAACTGCCGCATAGTGGTTTCCATCCGCACTATATCTTTTTGGCTATCATTCGCTGCTGTCGTCGTGATTTGTGAAATCGTCGCAACTTGTTCCATTGCACTTACGAGTTCCCTAGAGGTGGCAGAAATTTCTTTAGTAGCAGCAGTTACTTCATTAGTAGAAGCTATTTGTTCAATGAGCGTCCCTTCTAATTGTTTCCCTGAAGCTGCTATTTGAGTAGCCGAGGTAGTTACTTGAATACCTGAATGCTGTACCTGACGAATCAGAATGTTGAGATTCTGAGTCATGTTTTGGAAAGCAGTTAAAAGTCTATTCATTTCATCTTTGCTGTTAGGGTCAACTCTCACCTGAGTTGTTAAATTCCCCCTGGAAATTTGCTCTGCTAGCCCAACGACACCCATAATTTGAGTAACAATCTGCAATGCAACTTGTCGAGCGATTATAACCCCCAAAACAATTGCCGTTGTCGGGCCAATGAAAATTCCTACACAAATCCAGAAAATGCTGCGAGCTACATTTTGTTCGACTTCTTTTTGTAAATCTGATATGTAACCTTCATTAAGTTTTAAAAGTTTACTAGCTTGCTCGTCAGTTATTTTAAATAACGGCTCCTCCTTATTTGCTCCCTCAGAATCCATCCGATTCCGTAATTCAATTGCTGCTTGAATTGGGGCGAAATCAGATGATTTCTCTTTTGCTTGACGCATTAATTCAATTTGTTTTTTCCAAGGATTGCGAACACCAAGTTGATTGAACTGTTGCTCAATATCTAACAATTTCTCATGAGCTTGCTTCCAGGCATCCAATTGTTCTTTAAGTATGTCGTATTCTTTTTTTTCTTGTTCGGTTAATGGCGTTTCTTCATACTGTTTAACACCTTCGTTAATCTGTTTCCAAGCATCCTGGATTTGAGCTATTGCACCCTGTCTTTCATTAATAGTGACTTCAGGATCAAATAGTAACCGTTCCGCCGATTGGATTTGTGTCTGACCTTCGTTAATCTTCCATATCCCAGACACACTGGGGATGCTATCTTTCTCTAGGATATTAATGTACTGATTTAATCCGTTGGTGGTGAACCATCCCAGCAAGGCCATCGTGAGTACAATCAGTCCCATGAATAAAAATGAACTGATCAACCGTATTTGTAAGGTCATGTTCTTGAACATTGGATGTCCTACTGTTCCTCTGCTGCTGTAAAACGCCTTCAACTCTTAAAATTCCCAAATCACAAACAAGATGAACAGTCTGTATTTTTATTTTGAAACAAATTATTAAGTAGGTAGCCTTATGAGCTGCGAGATCCCCGACTTCTTTAAGAAGTCGGGGATCTGACCACCCTCATCTATCAGAACTGCCTATCCTTTGTTAATCGGTGAATTCGTTGCCAGAGAAGATTAGCATTATCCACATCACCTTGATGTTCTTTGAGTAATGCCAGATGAGTCAGCGCTTCTTCGTGAGTAGGTTGTAAATAAATTGCTTTTTGAAAAGATTGTGCCGCCCGCTCATTTTCTGCCATTGCTTGCTGCACCTGACCTAGTAAAAGATATCCTTCAGTACTAACCTGATTTTGGTTGAGATAGTCGTTGCATAATTTAACCGCCTCATTCAACCGACCTCGATCGGCTAATGCTCTAGCTGTTTCTAACAAATTTACCTTTAGGTCTTGTGGCGATATGGGTTTCTGGGAAGCAACATTTAACCTTTCTTGTGCGGCAAACTTGGAATGGTTTTTTTTCGGTAGCTGTCGCCTGTTGAGAACATCTATATTTTTGCTTGTGTGAAGCCTTGTCTCTAAATATTGATGATGATTTTTGCGAATATTTTCGCCCGCTTTGGACTTTCGATGAGCAACCACTGAATGTTGACGAACTGAAACCAATTGAGTTTTAAACAATAACCAAGCTTCAGCCTGTCCAACAAATAGCAAGCCTTCTGGCCTTAGTAACCTTTCTAAAATTTGAATGGTGCGCTCTTTTGTTGTCAGATCGAAGTAAATCAACAGGTTACGGCAAAAGACTACATCATAAAGCGGCGTATCAGCTAGAAAAGCCGGATCTGCTAAGTTGTCATTAATAAAATTCACCATACATCTAACCTGTTCGCACAGGTGGTATCCAGCTTCAGTGGACTGAAAATAGCTCTCTTGAAAGGATTGGCCATTACCCCGAAACGAATATTGATTGTAGATTGCTCGTTGGGCTTTTAGCAGGCATTTTTTGCTAACATCAACAGCATCGATGTGAATGTTTGCAGGGTTCAATCCTGCTTCCAAAAGAGCGATCGCAATAGAATATGGTTCTTCACCGGTTGCACATGGTACACTCAAAACCCGCAATACACCCTGTGGATTTTTTGGCAACCACTCAGATAATACATAATGCTTCAGAAATGCAAAGGACTCTGGTTCTCGAAAAAACCAAGTTTCTGGAACAATCACGCTGTCAATCAGTGCTTCCCATTCGTGGCTAGATACCTGCAATTTCCCCAGATAGCTAGAAATATCCGTTATGCCGCAATCTGCCATGCGTTGATAAATCGCACTTGCGATCGCATCAGCACCGATAGAATTTGCATCTAAACCAATCTTGCTTTTTAGTAAAGCTTCAATTACAGATTGTGCCATTTATTGAGTCTTCAGAGCAATCTAAAATCCAGTATTATGATGACTTTCTGACAAGAGATTTACTTGTTCCGCTTCTGACAACAAATACTCAATGCGAAGACACTGAATCATCCCTTGGTCATCTACAATCATGTTGCCCAAATATGGCGCTGTACCTATCTGGATATTAGAATCAACAAACTCGGCTTCAGACTTATGTAATGTTTCTACAACTTGTTCTGTAATCAAACCCAAAATATAGGGAGCCTTAAGTTCGGTATTATTCCCCCAATAATTGACTAGGACAATCCTAGTACTCAGGTACTCAGAGGAGGGTTTGTCACGCATCAATCGGCATAAATCGATGACTGGTACAATGCGTCCCCGATAGTTAAAAACACCAGCGATATACCCAGGCTGGTGAGGCAAACTTTTAAGTAAAACAAATGGTATTACTTCTACAACTTGTCGGCTTTCTATTGCATATCGCTCATTCCCGATGTTGAGAAGTAACATTAACATTAATTTACATATTCCGTGCTAATTTTTGTATTACTTTTTTAACATAAAATCATAGCAAGTATTGTAGGGTGCGTTAGAACGAAGTTCGTAACGCACCAAATCATTAAGGAGTGGTGCGTTACGCTCCGCTAACACACCCTACGTAACATATATTTTCAAAGTTCAAACCGGATTCCTATATGTATGACAATATCTGTAAATTCATTGCCGAAAACTTCAAAGATGACTTGGCAACTTGGTTACTAGGTTCACCGATTAAATTAACAGAACTTAGCCCTACTGAATTATCATCCGAACCAATTCGCGCCGATTCATTAATTTTATTGCAATCTGATGATTTAGTTCTACATACCGAATTTCAAACCGACCCTGATAAAGAGATACCCTTTAGGACGCTAGATTATCGGGTTAGGGTTTATCGCCGCTTTCCTAACAAAGAAATGCGTCAAGTAGTAATCTATTTGAGAAAAACAAGTTCAGAATTAGTCAATGAAAACAGTTTCAAATTAAACAACACTTATCATCAGTTTGAGGTAATACGCCTATGGGAACAACCGACAGACAGGTTTATGAGTGTTCCAGGTTTATTACCCTTTGCCGTGCTAAGTCAGACAAACGATCCTACAATGGTATTAACCCAAGTAGCCAAAGCAGTTGAAGCAATTAGCGATCGCCAGCTACAAAGAAATATTGCTGCTGCCAGTGGCATTTTAGCAGGTCTGGTATTAAAGAAAGATGTAATTAAGAAGATTTTAAGGAGTGAGATTATGCGCGAATCAGTCATTTATCAAGAAATCCTAGAAGAAGGCGAAGCTAAAGGTAAAGCAGAAGGCGAAGCTAAAGGCGAAGCTAGAGGTAAAGCAGAAACAACAAGAAAGTTGGCTTTAAATTTGTTGGGAATTGGAATGAGTTTAGAGCAAATTGCTCAAGTTACTGAATTACCTATTGAGCAAATTCAAGTTTTACAAGAGGAAATGCAAAAATCTTAATTTTAACTAATCGCTTTATAAAATACATAGCTACACAAGCAAAACCCGCATTGGTCGCGGGTTTCAAAGTTTTTATAAGTCCGCACAGACGGACTTTGTTTGTATAGGCGCGATTTCAATTGCCTGGGTTTAAAATTCTAAAAATCAGCACTTTGCGGTGTACGCGGAAAAGGAATCACATCACGGATATTTGCCATTCCGGTGATGAATTGCACGAGTCGTTCAAAACCTAGTCCGAAACCAGCATGGGGAACAGTACCATAACGACGCAAATCCAGATACCACCACAAATCTTCTGGGTTTAATCCTTGTGCTAACACGCGGCGTTCTAAAACATCTAGGCGTTCTTCGCGCTGGGAACCGCCGACAATTTCGCCGATTTTGGGTGCGAGAATATCCATTGCGCGGACGGTTTTTTCATCGTCATTTAAACGCATATAAAATGCTTTTATTTTCGCTGGATAATCTGTAACAATCACTGGCTTTTTAAACTGTTGTTCGGCCAGGTAGCGTTCGTGTTCTGATTGTAAATCTAAACCCCAACTCACAGGATATTCAAATTTAACATCAGCTTTTTCTAAAAGTGCGATCGCTTCTGTATAAGTTAAGCGTTCAAACTGATTATTAACAATATTTTCAGCTGTCGCCAAGACAGACTTATCAATGCGTTCATTGAAAAACTCCATGTCTTCAGGACAAGTTTCCAACACATATTTAAAAATGTGTTTCAGAAACGCCTCAGCTAAATCCATATCGCCTTCTAAGTCACAAAAAGCCATTTCTGGCTCAACCATCCAAAATTCTGCTAGGTGGCGTGAGGTGTTGGAATTTTCTGCACGGAAGGTAGGGCCAAAGGTGTAGACGTTACTAAACGCCATCGCCATCACTTCTGCTTCTAACTGTCCGCTAACTGTTAAATATGTGGGTTTAGCAAAAAAGTCTTGGCTGTAATCGACTGCTTGGTTTTCTGTGCGGGGAATATTCTTTAAATCAAAGCTAGTAACGCTAAACAGTTCACCTGCGCCTTCGCAGTCGCTAGCGGTAATGATGGGTGTGTGTACCCACAAAAAGCCTCTTTGTTGGAAGAATTGGTGAATTGCTGTGGAACAAGCATTTCTGACACGAAAAACTGCACCAAAAGAATTAGTGCGCGATCGCAAATGTCCAATAGTCCGCAAAAATTCAAAAGAGTGGCGTTTCTTTTGCAGGGGATATGTATCGGGATCAGCTTCGCCGTAAACTTTCACTGTCTCGGCTTTCAACTCAATTCGCTGTCCTTTTCCAAGGGAAGCCACTAATACCCCTGTCGCTTCGACAGCAGCACCTGTATTCAATTTTTTCAAGATAGCTTCGTAATCTGGCAAATCCTGATTAATGACGACTTGCAAATTAGCTAGTGATGAGCCGTCATTGACTTCAATAAAAGCAAACCCTTTGGACTCGCGTTTCGTCCGCACCCAGCCTTGAACTAGGAGAGACTCATCAGGTTGGCCACTTCGCAATATTTCTGCAATCCGTCGATTTGCCATATTCTACAACTTGTATTTCGTCAACGTAGTGAGTACAGATATTAAAAAATGTTAACGAGCTAATCTAAAATCCAAAATTGGATTTATCCAGCATAAGACTTTAATATCCAGCCTATGATAACGCCCATTCCACCAAAGCGGACGACTTGCCAGAAAGGTTTTTTGAGGCTACGCCAAGAAAATAACTGGCTTTCTAAGTTGAGTTCTAGCATTTCCAACTGCTTTTGAATTTGCCTTAACTCTGCTTTGATTTCTGGTGTCTGAGATTTATTGTGCTTTAGTCGATCGCGGTGCTGTTGCCATTGTGCCTGTTGTTGGCGATCGCGTTGCACTTGATCGTAACGTTCTTTTAAGGATAAGAGCGATCGCTCTACTTCCTCTAGTTCTTGTTCAAAATCTGGTTCGGGATTTTCTGCTGACGGCTGTGATTGTTTTGGCGGCTTCATTTACAAGTAGTAAAGTAGAAGTAAATGCAAATGTGCCAATAGTTATGTCTCAATCTACCCAGCTGCCTCAAAGCAGTCAACTGAATGAACTTAGTACTCTGGAATTAGCTCAAGCCCTGATGGAAAGACTGAGCATTTCCCCTAACGATTGGCATCGCCTCAAGTCTAACCGCAATTCCCGCGCTAATGAACAAGTGGCAGCAGCGATTGTGTATCTTTTAAAGAATCAGCCACAAGAAGCTCAAGCTAGATTAGAACAGGCAGTTGGCTGGTTAGATCGCTCCATTTCCGCCCCTCCCTGTCCAACTCACGGAAAATAGGGAGTAGGGAGTAGGGAGTAGGGAATAAAATCAATCCAATCAACTAATAACTTTCCCTACTCCCCACTCCCTCTTATCGCCGCAGAGATAATCCTCGGCGGTTTTCCATTTGTTTACAAAGTCTCAATTCTGTGCCTTTGCGGTTCCACTCCACCTGATCAAAAATATGATGCAAAAGACATAAACCACGACCACTTTCTGATTCATCTGGTGGTAAATAGTCTGTTGGTTCTTCTTCATTAGTAGATGAAGGAGTAAAACCGCTACCCTGGTCTGATATTATCCACCAATATTGATTATCTATTAAGGAAAAACGGACTACAACTGTTTTACTTGGGTCAAGATTATTGCCATGTTTAGCTGCGTTTACTAGGGCTTCTTGAAGTCCTAGCCGCAGTTCTGCTTGTAATTTTGCTGGAATTTCTGCCAACAGTAAATCCAAGATTGGACAAAGGTAGAGGGTTGAGGCAAAACTAATAGTGCCCCAATAACGTGCAACTGGACGGAGTGAAATTGTAATCACAAGAGAAACCCCATAGCTTTCAGTTAGCTAGACATCAGTTTGCTGTTACAGGCACCCTGATAAAACTTGAGGTGGTCATGCTGCCTTCAAACTTGCGTCTTTAAAACTAAATTTTGAAAATGCTAGGGAGCATTAGCCCTATAGTATGAGTTGGGATTGCTTAGATATATGGCGGCTGGAATAGTTTTGATAATCAATTCAGCAACTTAAAAAGATGCTAGTAATTTGACAAAGTATTGGGATACTCTAATTAATTGCCGATTTGTCATTTACACAATCCAATTCATATTTATAAGAACCTATGCAACTTGAATTTATTTAAACAAAAGGAATTTTTATTTTCACCTTAATTCAATTTTAGCATCTTTAGTATGCACTAGACTAAAAATTTCAAATTTCAGTTTTTGTAAAGGAATTGCTATCGTTGTGCAAATGCGATCGCACAAGAAAGGCAGCAGCTTCAACATGAGCAGTTTGAGGGAAAAAATCAGCAGGTTGTACCCGTGTGATGGTATAGTGCCCATCTTGACAAAGCAATTTCAGGTCACGGGCGAGGGTAGCTACTTTACAGCTGACGTAAACTATCCGAGATGGTTTCAGTTGCCGTAAAGTGTCGATGACTGCGCGATCGCACCCCTTACGTGGCGGATCGAGTATTACTACTTCTGGTATTGTGCCCATTTTGGGAAGCAATTTCTCTACTGCCCCGACTTGGAATGTTACATTATCAATTCCGTTGCGGTGGGCATTCAAAATAGCTTGTTCTACTGCTGCTGCTTGCACTTCTAATCCTGTAGCAATCCGTACTTTTTTGGCGAGGGGTAAAGTTAAAGTCCCAATACCACAGTAGGCATCAACTAGCAACTCATGCCCTTGAAGATTGAGTTCTGATTGAATTATCTGTAATAGTGCTTCTGCTGTTTCTGTGTACACTTGGAAAAAGGTATCTGGGCGCACTTGAAATTCCAGTCCAGCAAAGTTTTCACGCAGGTGTGGGACTCCAGCGATGCAACGGGTTTCTGATCCAAAGATAGCATTTGTGCGATCGCCATTGCGATTGAGGGACACTCCCACTAACTGCGGATAGCGCTTTAGCCATTCCTGGGCTTGGGCTTCAATTCCTGATAAATTCCAGTCTTTTACCACCAAAGTCAGCAACATTTCTCCAGTGTGTCGGCCAATGCGTAAACCGAGATGGCGAATTTTTCCCTGATGGCGCTGTTCATCATAAATTTGCCAACCTCGTTGTTGAATATCCTGCTTAACTTCAGCAAGCAAGGGATTTAATCGGGCATCTTGGACTGGACATTGATTTAAATTAATTAACTGGTGGCTACCTTTTTGGAAGTAACCAGCTTGTACCTGTCCTGTTGCCGACGTACCCAGAGGATATGTAGATTTATTACGATAACCTAAAGCAAAAGGGGCGGCGAGTACTGGATCTACCGGTGGTTGAACAAAACCGCCAATGCGTTCCAAAGCTTGGATAACTTGATTTTGCTTGGCTACTAACTGGTAGTCATAATTAACATGCTGCCACTGGCAACCACCGCATTTATCCGCCACAATACAACTGGGTCGGATACGGTGCGGAGATGGCTCTAATAGCTGCTGGAGCTTCCCGTGGGCGTATTTTGGTTTAACATGAACCAAACGGACAATGGCGCGATCGCCTGGTACAGTATCTGGGACAAACACAACACGCTCATCAGCGCGTCCCACACCATCGCCTGTATCACTCAGATTAGCGATCGTCACTTCAATTAATTCACCCTGTTGCCAAATTATTTTAGTCATTAGTCATTAGTTATTGGGAATTGGGCATTGGGCATTGGGCATTGGGCATGGTTATTTTCCTCATCTCCCTTATCTCCCTTATCTCCCTCATCTTCCCACTCCCCAGTCCCCACTCCCCACTCCCCACTCCCCCAAACAGATAAATTCAATACATAAGTAGCTCCTATCTCTTCACTTGTGTACCTCCAACTCGCTAAACTAACAGATAATATTTCAGGTGATTTCAATCATCATGACTGTAATTAGCCAAGTTATTCTCAAAGCCGACGACGAACTGCGTTATCCCAGCAGTGGCGAACTGAAAAATATCAAAGACTTTTTGCAAACAGGCGTACAACGGACGCGGATTGCAGCCACATTAGCCGAAAATGAAAAAAAGATAGTTCAGGAAGCAACCAAACAACTTTGGCAAAAGCGTCCTGACTTTATCTCCCCTGGAGGTAATGCTTACGGTGAACGCCAGCGCTCTCTATGTATCCGCGATTTTGGCTGGTACTTACGTCTAATTACTTATGGTGTCCTTGCTGGCGACAAAGAACCGATTGAAAAAATTGGTTTGATTGGTGTGCGGGAAATGTACAATTCATTGGGCGTTCCTGTGCCTGGAATGGTAGAAGCGATCAATTCCCTCAAAACAGCTTCCCTTAGCTTACTGAGTGCGGAAGACGCATCTGAGGCAGCACCCTACTTTGATTACATCATTCAAGCGATGTCTTAGTACAAAGTCCGTGCTGGTTTTAGGAGTATACTTCCGGTCTACTAAAGTGAGTGTAATACATTAGCACTCGATAGGCATAAGATACCGAATTTGATCATACTCTCCCCACAATTGGTAGTGGCTGTGGCAAAATCTCTGTCAAGTTACCAACCAGTTGCGGGGAAATTTATTTTTAAGTATGGTTATGGGGCATTTTTTCAAGGATGAAGAAAATACGGACATAAAAAACCGACAGTCCTTGATTAAGGCTGTCGGCAATTAAGTGTGTTCCCTATTAATGACTCGGCTAGAGTTCAGTTATAACTAATTATGACTAATTAGCGATCGCAAAGGGACGATCTTAATCATAGATATGTGTGATTCTCGTCACTTGATTTTCACAGCTAAACTGGATGTACCCGAATAGTCTCTGAATTTAAGTCGATACTTATAATTATTGATGCTATAAATAATACTTGACTTACTTAATTGGTTTATCTTTAGACATCGCGTGAAATATACAGGAAAGTAGAAGTGCGTAGCTTGCCAACCTAGGCATCGCACTTTGCAACATAAATTAATTAGCATCCCAAAATACTTTTAACGTATCGCGGAAGTCCCCATCTTCAAGGTACTCCTAAGATGGGGATTGTGAGCGGGGAATGAGGATTGCATCTGGAATTGATTTTTTACTCGGTAAAAAAAAATTCTAGATGTATGACGAATTCCCAAAATTTTCTGGTAAGATAACTAATGTCTTGACCATCAATGCCGCAAGCGAAAACCAAGCTAATAGGTATATGTTGCAAGAGAAAGATTTGGGTCTTGGGAACCAGGACTCCTGCCCTTGGAGGGAATGTCAGACTAAAAAAACTACGGAGTTTTTGAGGCTATTCCCAATGAATTGGGAAGCTCAGACAACAGAGGTAGGCAAGTCTGAGTAGTTCACCGCCATTCACCAACACAGTTAGAGTTAGCAGCAAAACTTATTCACAACGTCTTGCAATAAACCTAGCTTGGGGTAATAATGGCAACAGAACAAAAGCACAGCACCTATTTATCAGAAGCCGAAAGCCGTTTGCGTCAGCTTACTCCTGAGAAGTTGCGAGTAGCAGTTGCAATGATTGCTTATTTGCAAAAAACAGAAGGAAGCGAAGCTACTGAAAAACTATTATTAAATATTCCTAATTTTGCCGAATTTTTCCGCGAAATTGAACAAGATGAAGACAAATTAGAAAATACTGCTTCCAATCAGATTGCCTCAGATGAAGAAGTATTGCAGGCTTACTTAGCAGTTGAAAAAAAATGGGAAGAGGTTTTTCGCCGCCTTGCAGACTCTTAAATTTCTGACTATTTCTCAAGTCTTAGATATTCACCAATGCCAAATTCAAAGATTTGGTGGAACATCGGGTGTCAGAGACGAAGGTTTGCTAGATTCAGCACTGGCACAACCTCAATCTACTTTTGGCGGTGAACTTCTCCATCCAACAATTCATGAGCAAGCAGCAGCGTACCTATACCATTTAGCAATGAACCATCCGTTTCTTGATGGCAACAAGCGCACTGCATTTGCGGTTATGGATACCTTCATAACCTTAAACGACTACAGTTTAAACTTATCGCCAGAGCAAGCTTAAAACTTGGTGATTCAAGTAGTTCAGAAAGAAATATCCAAAAAAGAGTTACCTGCATTTCTAGAACTGCGCCTACAGAGCAACTAAATCGATAGAATAATGCTCTGTCCCCCCCAGAGTGCATTATTTCCATGACCGCCACATCTCCTGCTCCCTTTTCCCCCCAAGAAATCGCTGCTGAAGGTTTGAAGCCAGAAGAATACGCAGAAATTGTCCGTCGGTTAGATCGTCATCCCAACAAAGCTGAACTGGGAATGTTCGGGGTAATGTGGTCAGAGCATTGCTGTTACAAAAATTCTCGACCTTTACTCAAACAATTTCCCACTGAGGGGCCCCGCATCCTTGTGGGGCCTGGTGAAAATGCTGGTGTTGTAGATTTGGGTGATGGACTCCAACTAGCTTTTAAGATTGAATCGCACAACCACCCATCAGCTGTAGAACCATTTCAAGGTGCAGCAACGGGAGTAGGAGGCATTCTCAGAGATATTTTTACAATGGGTGCGCGTCCCATTGCCCTATTAAATTCCCTACGCTTCGGTTCCCTAGAAGATGCCAAAACTCAAAGGCTGTTTCAAGGGGTAGTGGCGGGGATTTCACATTATGGTAATTGCGTTGGCGTACCCACCATTGGCGGCGAAGTTTACTTTGATCCAGCTTATTCTGGTAATCCCCTGGTGAATGTCATGGCACTAGGATTAATGGAAACATCAGAAATCGTTAAATCTGGGGCATCTGGCTTAGGAAACCCCGTGCTGTATGTTGGTTCCACCACTGGGCGCGACGGTATGGGAGGCGCGAGTTTTGCCAGTGCAGAATTAAGTGACCAATCAATAGATAATCGCCCGGCTGTACAAGTGGGCGATCCATTTTTGGAAAAGTCGTTAATTGAAGCTTGTTTGGAGGCGTTTAAAACAGGTGCAGTTGTCGCCGCCCAAGATATGGGAGCAGCCGGTATCACCTGTTCTACCTCAGAAATGGCGGCAAAAGGCGGTGTGGGAATTGAACTAGATTTAGACAAGATTCCCGCAAGAGAAACAGGCATGGTTCCTTATGAATATCTACTTTCGGAATCTCAAGAACGAATGCTGTTTGTTGCCCACAAGGGGCGTGAGCAGGAGTTAATCGACATTTTTCACCGTTGGGGACTTCAAGCCGTTGTCGCTGGGACTGTCATCGCTGAACCCATTGTGCGAATTCTCTTTCAGGGTGAAGTAGCAGCAGAAATTCCGGCTGAGGCTTTGGCGGAAAATACTCCACTATATAACCGGGAATTATTGGCAGAACCGCCAGAATATGCGCGTCAAGCTTGGGAATGGACTCCTGATTCTTTACCTCATTGCACAAGTACTGGTATAGAACTCCAAGGAAGTCTAGAAAGTTGGAATGATATTCTGTTAACTTTGCTCGATACACCTACGATCGCATCTAAAAACTGGGTATATCGTCAATATGACCATCAAGTACAAAATAATACGGTAATACTACCAGGTGGTGCAGATGCAGCTGTTATCCGTTTGCGCCCACTTGAAGAAATTCCCAATCTAAAATCTAAAATCCCAAATCTCAAATTAGGGGTAGCAGCAACGGTAGATTGCAATCCTCGTTATGTTTATCTTGATCCCTACGAGGGAGCTAAGGCAGTGGTGGCGGAAGCTGCACGCAATCTTAGCTGTGTGGGTGCAGAACCTCTGGCGGTGACGGATAACTTAAATTTTGGCTCTCCAGAAAAACCAATTGGTTATTGGCAATTGGCAGAAGCTTGTCGCGGTTTGGCAGAGGGTTGTCGGGAATTGGCGACACCAGTCACAGGGGGAAATGTCTCTTTATACAATGAAACTCTTGATTCTCAAGGTGTTCCACAACCCATTTATCCGACTCCGGTTGTGGGTATGGTGGGCTTGATTCCTGATATCACTAAAATTTGTGGTCAAGGTTGGCAAGCATCCGGTGATGTGATTTATCTTCTCGGATTGCCTCTGGCATCCAAAATCAGTTTGGGAGCATCGGAGTATTTAGCCACTATCCACGGGACTGTTGCCGGAAAACCACCACGGGTAGATTTTGACTTGGAACGCCGCGTCCAGAAAGTTTGTCGGGAAGGAATTCGTAATGGTTGGATACGTTCAGCCCATGACTCTGCTGAGGGGGGAGTGGCGATCGCACTAGCAGAATGTTGCATCGCTGGCAACCTTGGTGCCGAAATCAATTTAGAAATAGTACCAACGCAGTTAAACCGCCTGGATGAATTGCTATTTGCCGAAGGTGGTGCCAGGATTTTAGTTTCTGTAACATCGACACAACAAGCAATTTGGGAATCATACTTACAGGAACATCTCAGTCAACAGTGGCAAATACTAGGTACAGTTAGCAATTTTGAGACGGGTTTGAGGGTTTTCACCACTGATAATCAGGTCTTAATCAAAGTTAGTATCGAAGATATGAGCGATCGCTATTCCCATGCGATCGCTAGGCGGCTCACCACCCATACCACTATTTCTGAGTCCTGAGTATTTAAACTTCACTCAGAAATCAGCACTAATCACTCAGAACTATTAGCGTCTCTGGGCATAATTACGGTACTGTTTTAATAGATGGTTAAAGATTTATTAAGAAATCAATAACCATCTATACACATAATCCCAGTAACTAACTAATTCGTAATTCGTAATTGAAGCATACAAGCTCCTTGATTGGTCAATGAAAACACAAAAGCTCGTAGCATCACTATTTAAAGCCTTGTATAAATTTAGCAATGCTAAATCCATACACTCATGGGCTAATAACTACGAATTACGAATTATCAATTACGAATTATTTTGACTTGACCCCCCCACCAGGAGCAAAGCTAGCATGACCTCTATTCATTCTGTCACTTCGGATGAATACCCCGACCCTACCAACAACCCAATCAATAGTGATGAAAATCAGCCTGACAAGCCAGAAGAAGCTTGTGGTGTTTTTGGCATTTACGCACCAGGAGAAAACGTTGCTAAACTGACCTACTTTGGATTGTACGCCCTCCAGCATCGGGGTCAAGAATCAGCTGGGATTGCTACTTTTGAGGGAACACAAGTCCATCTCCACAAAGATATGGGCTTAGTGTCTCAAGTCTTCAATGAATCCGTTTTGGATCAATTACCTGGTAGCCTTGCTGTTGGGCACACTCGTTATTCCACCACAGGTTCTAGCCGCAAAGTTAATGCCCAACCCGCAGTTCTGGAAACTCGCTTAGGTTCATTAGCTCTTGCACACAATGGTAATTTAGTCAATACAGTGCAATTACGTCAAGAGTTGCTTGAGAAAAAATACAACTTAGTTACCACAACAGACTCAGAAATGATCGCTTTTGCGATCGCAGAAGCCGTCAACGCTGGTGCAGATTGGCTAGAAGGTTCAATTCAGGCATTTCACCGTTGTCAAGGAGCCTTTAGTTTAGTTATTGGCACTCCTGACGGGGTTATGGGTGTCCGTGACACCAATGGTATTCGTCCCCTAGTAATTGGGACTTTAGCGGGTAATCCAGTTCGTTACGTTTTGGCATCCGAGACTTGTGGTTTAGACATCATTGGAGCCGAATACCTACGAGATGTAGAACCAGGTGAATTAGTTTGGATTACCGAAGAAGGTTTGGCTTCCTATCGCTGGAGTCAGCAGTCTGAGCGGAAATTGTGTATTTTTGAGATGATTTACTTTGCCCGTCCTGATAGCATCATGCACAACGAAAGTTTGTACAGCTATCGGATACGGTTAGGACACCAACTAGCTAAAGAATCTTGTGTTGATGCCGATATTGTCTTTGGTGTTCCTGATTCTGGTATCCCAGCTGCGATCGGATTTTCTCAAGCTTCTGGTGTAGCCTACGCTGAAGGACTGATTAAAAATCGCTATGTTGGACGAACCTTTATTCAGCCGACACAAATGATGCGTGAGTCAGGTATCCGCATGAAACTTAACCCACTTAAAGATGTGCTGGCGGGTAAACGAGTAATTATTGTTGATGACTCCATTGTTCGCGGTACTACCAGCCGGAAACTAGTTAAAACCTTGCGTGACGCTGGTGCAGTGGAAGTACACATGCGAATCTCTTCCCCGCCAGTAACTCATCCTTGCTTCTATGGAATTGATACTGATTCTCAGGATCAGCTGATTGCTGCTACCAAATCAGTAGCGGAAATTGCCAAGCAACTGGAAGTAGACAGCCTCGCCTATCTCAGTTGGGAAGGAATGCTAGAAGCCACACGAGAAGACACCAATAGTTTCTGCTCTGCCTGCTTTACGGGTGATTATCCCGTAGCGATTCCTGAGTTAGTGAAGCGTTCTAAGTTGAGTTTAGAAAAGGTAGTGGTGTAGGAATTGAAGAAGGGAATAGGGTACAGCTTACAGGGTACAGCTATTCCCTATCACTGAACAAAGAGATCCCCGACTTCTTGAAGAAGTCGGGGATCTGAGCCTCTAGGTGTTTGTAAATGAAATAGGATTGCCATATCTCAGGCTAAAATGGCTAAATCACCTAAATAAAGATGGTTTATGAACCAGCCGATATCTGAGAGAGTGCGCTGGACTACCGCCGATTTAAAGTTGTTTCCAGATAACGGGAACCGCTATGAAATTATTGACGGAGAATTATTTGTGACCAGAGCGCCTCACTGGAATCATCAAAAAGTCTGTGTCAGAATTATGACTCCATTGGATATCTGGTCACAAGCTACTTCTTTGGGACAAGTCGTACCTGCTCCAGGCATAATTTTTGGGGATAATGATAATGTAATTCCTGATGTTGTCTGGGCTAGCAATGAGAGGTTGCCCTTGCTTTTAGACGAGGCGGGGCATTTGACTGGTGCGCCAGAACTGGTAATAGAGGTACTGTCTGCTGGTATTGAGAACGAAAAGCGGGACAGGGAATTTAAACTAAAGCTTTACTCAGCAAGAGGTGTTAGGGAATATTGGATTGTGGATTGGCGCAACCAACAGGTAGAAGTTTATCGACGCGAACAAGCGAGTTTAAAGTTAGTTGCTACGTTGTTTAATGGTGATGAGTTGAACTCACCCATATTGCCTGATTTTACTTGTGCGATTGCATCCTTATTTACTTAACATAAGTTCCCAGAATTGCCGTAACTTCTTGCTATTCGTAATTTTTAATAAAAAGTAATTGGCATAGGAGAAGGCGCAATGTCTCAGCAGTATTCAATTGAGCAAGTTCCTAAGAATCTGGATAAAATTTTTCAGGAAATTGAGCAAGGCGAATCGGTACAAATTACCCAACAGGGACAGCAAGTTGCTGTGATTCTACCTGCGGCTGAATATCAGCGTTTGTTGCATGGAAAACCAGCTTTTTGGGAATCTGTAGAGCGATTTCGTCAAGAAATTATGGAAGAAGGAATCGAAATTGATCCTGATGAGGTTTGGAAAAATGTACGCGACAAGTCTCATGGACGAGAGATAATATTGTGAGTCGCTTTTTACTCGATACTAACGTCATCTCTGAGCCATTAAGGCCACAACCGAATGCAGCAGTTATCCAAAAGTTGCAACAGTATCAAGGTGAATTTGCTATTGCTTCCGTTACTTGGCATGAATTGCTATTTGGTTGCTATCGTCTGCCCGCTTCTAAAAGGCGAGAGAGAATTGAACAGTATCTCAAGGAGATTCTCCAACCAAATATTCCTATCCTGCCCTATGAGAGTATGGGAGCCGAATGGTTTGCTTTAGAAAGAGTGCGACTAGTAACTATAGGAAAAACTCCCGCGTATCCAGATGGACAGATTGCAGCGATCGCAAAAGTCAATGGTCTGATTTTGGTAACAAATAATATTTCAGACTTTATTGATTTTCAAGAACTTCAACTAGAGAATTGGTTTTGTTAGTTAAGTAGGTTACTCTTTTTAAAGATAGCAAAACTGATTTTAATTACAGAGCGATGTCTACGACGGGCTACGTCTACGCATCCTTATTTACCTAACATAAGTTTGCAGTATTGCTAATATTTTAACTGTGCTGCAAAAACTCAACCTTGGGCAATAACGGATCAGTCACAATACCCACACCGCTAAAACCCCAGCGTTTGAGCAAGTTTCCTAACTGTGTACGGGCAATAGATTCTACAGTAAAGCGATTTGCCACTTCTGCCGCATGGGTATTGAGATAACTAAGGGCATCAAAGTTTTCCTGGAACAGCAATAAATAACCTGATGTTTCGGTGTCAGGACGAGCTATGAGATAATTACCGTCAGCTTTTGAACGTACCAAGTAATAGACTTCAGACAGCATGGAGATGATGTTAAACCAATGACAAATGACAAATGACTAATTGAGATTTTCTAGACGAATGCGTGGATCGGCGGCTTTTAACATTAAATCGGCGATTAAATTACCAGCAATCAGCAACACTGCACCCATTACTAAGCTTGCCATTAATAAATATAAATCTTGAGCTTGTAAAGCCTGTAAGGTTAACCTGCCTAAACCGGGCCAGTTAAAGAAAAATTCGGCAATGAAAGCACCGTTTAATAAACCAGCCAATTCAAAACCCAATAAGGTAATCAAAGGATTTATGGCGTTGCGGAGTGCATGAACGTAGATAACGCGGTTTTCTGGCAAACCTTTGGCACGAGCGGTCTGGATATAATCTTGACGCAGCACATCTAATAATTCGCCGCGAGTGATGCGTTGTAAACCAGCAAAACTAGTAATTGAGAGGGCGATGGTGGGTAAAATCATGTGCCAGCCGACATCTAAGATTTTGCCAAACCACGTTAGTTCTGAGTGATTGATGCTAGTCATGCTACCCACAGGGAATAAGGGCGAGGTGAGTTGGGCTAAAACCAGCAACGCTAAGGCAGTTATGAAACTGGGAAAGCCTTGTCCGGCATAGCTAATAACCTGTAAAAGTCTGTCTGCTAGCTTATTTTGGTTAACAGCAGCAAAGATCCCTAGAGGGATGGCGATCGCCCATGTTGCAATTAAAGATGCGATCGCTAATAACAAAGTCGCTGGTACTCTTTCCCACAACAGCGATGCCACTGAACGTTGATAAATAAAACTCGTACCAAAATCCCCTTTTGTCAAGATTCGCCATATCCATAGCCAAAATTGCTCTGGCCAAGATTTATCCAGACCAAACTGCCGCTTTATTTCCTCAATTCTTTCTGGAGATATCTTCGGGTTTTGCCGCAGCGTATCTACATAATCCCCTGGAGCGAGTTGAATAATGAAAAACGACAAAGCTGATGCCAAAAACAAAGTCAGTAGTGCCTGCAATACACGCTTTGCCACATAAATAAAAGTTTCGTTCGTGACTAGCCTAATTAGCCAATCCCGCCCTGTCTCCAAGGAAATTCTCGTAGATGTCATTTGTCCTTTGTCCTTTGTTCTTTATCCTTTGTCATTAGTCATTTGCTAATGACCAATGACTAATGACCAATGACAAATAACTAATATTCGATTAGAGAAATGATCGGCACGTCCGGCAGATATTTACGCCCTTCTAAATCCCGTAGCTCGATAATAAACCCAAATCCTACTAATTCGCAGCCAATCTTCTGCACTAACTTTGCCGTTGCACTCGCAGTTCCACCGGTGGCAATCAAATCGTCCACAATCAAAACTCGGCTATTTTGATGTAAAGCATCTTGATGCAGTTCCAGGCAGTCAGTACCATATTCTAGATCGTATTCAATTGAGTGAACTGCTGCTGGTAACTTACCTCTTTTGCGAACAGGAATAAAACCAGCCCCTAATTTATAAGCCAGAGGTGAGCCAAAAATGAATCCTCTTGACTCGATACCAATCACATAATCTGGCTTTATTCCAGCTTCATTGCATTTTTGTGTTAAAAAGTCAATAGTGTAGCGCAATCCCTCTGGATTACGCAGTAGTGTAGTAATATCCCGAAATAAAATTCCGGGTTTAGGGAAATCTGGGATGTCACGAACGAGAGATTTTAAATCCATAAAATGGGAATGGGGCATAGGGCATAGGTAATGGGTAATGGGGAATGGGGAATGGGAAGAAGAGGAGCGGGGTAAGTATGGAAAAAAAGAAGTATTGATTATTGACCAATTCTCAATGCCCAATACCCAATGCCCAATACCCAATGCCCAATGCCCAATGCCCAATGCCCAATTCCCAATTCCCAATTTTCAGATACCTGAAAAATCGTACACTATAATGTCATACGCTGGGGTCGGGGCTGAAGCTTCGTCCTTTATTGACGATAATTAGAATCTAAACCAAGCTAGAAAAGGTATTGGACTAAGAAATGAGGTGAATTAACTTATGTTTTAAAATTTTGATTTCAATATAGGGAAAACTGTAAGTAGAAAGAGTTAAGTAATGTATATATCAGGTAGTCATGCTACTGCTACAAGTCTAACGTTCAAGTCTTGGCTACCGATCTTAAATTTGTTTTACCTAGTCTGTTGGAACCGCACAAGGTATTTTATAGAATGAATGTCTCAGCAAGTTTAACGCCGTTCAACAGTCCAACTCAAGATTCACTGCCGATGATTCTGGACACTTTGCCAGATCCTGCGATCGCTTCCAAGACTTGTCCTCGGAGAACGCGGTTGCAAATTGACCTGATTTTATTGGCAATTGAAGCTTTAGAGCTTGGTGGTTCGGAAGCAATCTTGAGTTTTGCTCAAGAGTTGGATCTAAAAGGAATTGTCAAAGACAGGGTGAATTTATGGCGGATGCGTAGCTCTAATCCGCTACGGAGAGCGCATATCCGCCGTCCCTTAACTATCATGGAAGCAAAAGCTTTGGTAGTCATTGCTTGCTACATAGCTCGGCGTTTAACTGTTGTCATCCGCCAGTTATTAATGATATGTCAACAAATGGAAGAAAAGCAGATTCCATTGGAACAGAATTTGCGTCTATCTAATTATCTAGAGCGGTTTAGAGCGCATTTTAAGAGCCGGATGAATGTTCGACGTTCTGGTGTACTAGCATTAACTTCTGATGAAAAATTAGATGAGCTAGCTATAAATTTGTTAGGACAATTACTATTTTGTACAGGTACAGCTGGAATGCAGCGATTCTGGATTAGTCTTTTTGACGGTGAAGTGGAATGAATATTCAACGTAAGTACAGTCTACCTAATTGTACACTGCTTTTAGAAGGGTTAAGTGATGTCACTAGGGCTGCACAGTTTCAGGAAATGCGCCCGGAATTATCAATATTGGTAAATGCAGAATGCTATTTATCTGGTTATAATCAGCCTCTAACTGGAGGGCGGGAATTTTTTGAAAGTTTGGTGAGGGCTGTTAGTGGCTATGCTCAAGAATTTTTAAGTAGTGTACCCAACCCCCAAGCACACAACCAGGAATCTGAGCTAGTAGAGTTTCGGAAAGTTGACAGTAACCGACACAGATTAATTATCCATTCCGAAGGAACTCCAGAGGGGTTCGATCGCTCTAACAATTCCAAACATCCGCCCATTGAAATAGATTTGAATACGGTGCAGTTGTTTGATTTAGTCGAAGCAGTGGATCAGTTTTTTGCTGATACTCAAACTTTACCTGAACTTTCTCTAGAACTACAACCAGTTACCAGACGCTATGGCGGTGCTAGTCAAGCTTTGGTTAGACAAGCTGTACCTGCTGCTGTGGGTGTGTCAAGTTTAGCAGTCGCTGCGATCGCCTTTAACTTGATTCCACCTCCGCAACTGCGTCCACCGCAGCCAAAAATAGATGAGCAAAGTAGCTCTACAACAAACAATGTCACTCCTCCAGTATCAGCTGCTGCAACACCCATCGCTGCTGAAACGCCTGCACTAACGCCCAAAACTAATGCAAAACCGGCAGTTAAAGATTTAGAAGTACTTTTAAATACAGTTCCAGAAATTACCGATCCATCCCAGTTGCGTGCATTGAATCGTCAAGTTTATAACCAAGTTCATCCAGCTTGGGCTAATCGCTCAGGATTGCAACAAGATTTGATTTATCGTCTGGGTGTAGCTGCGGATGGTGCGATCGTTGGTTATAAAGCGGTGAATAAAGAGGCGAATCTAGAAGTAGGTAAAACTCCTCTGCCTAACGTACTTTACAATCCAGCTACCCGCCCTCCCATTTCCAATGAACCAATCGCTCAATTCCGAGTTGTGTTTACTACAGATGGTGTGTTGCAAGTTAGTCCTTGGCGGGGATATGCTAGAACGCCAGAGGTAGTGGGTACAAAAATTAGTGACTCTAATATAGTCAAAAGTTTAAACCAAAAGCTTTATAGTAAAGTTCGGCAAACTTGGAGTGGCAAACCCACCTTCACGCGAGATTTGAAATATCGGGTAGCAGTCAACAAAGATGGTGTAATTGCTGACTATGAACCACTCAACCAAGTTGCCTTTGACTATTTTAGGGAAACACCTCTTCCGAAGATGTTCAATGCTGTCTACGGCTCCAATGTAGCAGCACCGAACGATAAAGAACCTCTCGCCCACTTCCAAGTGGTATTTAAGCCTAATGGCAACCTAGAAGTTACGCCTTGGAAGGGATATCAGTAATTGGGAATGGGGAATGGGGAATTGGGAATGGGGAATGGGGAATTGGGCATTGGGCATTGGGCATTGGGCATGGGGGAGAGAATTAAGTTTCTATTGCTTATTGCCTATTGCCTATGGATTTTAGATAAGCATTAAGTTTGGGTAACAGTTCATCAAGAATTGGTTTAAATTTGCTTACTTGTTCTTTTATCAATAACTGTCTGGCGTAGGCTAACCTCAACCAACTGATGGTTTCATACAAAGACCCTCTCGCAATCTTGACAAAACGTCGATTGTCTTGATAGTTGTATCTACCTCTACCTTCTGCGATGTTCGCACAAACACTATCAGCAGATCGAACAATTTGCTTGCCCAGTGTATCTTTAGTGAAATTGTCCCATCCTTTAACAATATGCCAAATTTCATTAGCTAGCTTTTCAGCAAGTTGATAAACTTCTAAGTCCTCAAAATCAGGTCTTCCCACAAAATTCCATTGATCAATTATTGATCAATAGTTCCCAATTCCCAATTCCCAATTCCCAATTCCCAATTCCCAATTCCCAATTCCCAATTCCCAATTCCCAATTACCGCGTAATCCTACCCATATAATTCCCCCATAACTGAGCGGCTTGAGCGCTACTACCAGATGTGGGGGAATTGTTGTCGTTTCCCAGCCAAACACCAGTTACAAGCCGCCGACTTGGGATAAAACCTATGAACCAGAGGTCAACGTTTTTATTAGTCGTGCCTGTTTTACCAGCTTCCCCCAATCCCAAGGCAGCACTACGACCAGTACCTCTGCTGATGACACCACGCATCAAACTAGTCATCTCATCGGCTACACCAGTTGGTAGAACTCGTTTGTTGGCATCTGGGTCTTGGTCGAAGGAGTAGATTACACGGCAAGTTTTGATATCATTGCGATCGCTGCAATCACCACTGTCTAAAATTCGGTTAATCGCATGGGGAGGATTCCACACTCCACGATTGCCAATAGAGCCAAAAGCACCAGTCATTTCCAAAACATTGACTACACTTTGACCCAGTACTAAGCCAGGAACCGGATCAAGATTTGACTTTATTCCCAAATTCTGGGCCATCGCCACTACTTTATTCAGCCCGATTTCTTTGGCAACTCCCAAGGCGATAGGATTTTCTGAAAGAGCAAGTCCGGTGGCAATATCTAAACTACCAGCACTTGAACGACAGGGTTTGTAAGTGAAGCCTTGCCAAGTTAAGGGAGCGCAGGAATAAGTCTTGGACGGTGAAATTCCCTGTTGAATGGCGGCAGTGTAAGCAAAGATTTTAAAAGTGGAGCCTGGTTGTCTTTTGGCTTGAAACGCACGATTGAACTGACTTTTTTTGTAATCAGTTCCGCCTACCATTGCCAGGATGCCACCTGTACTGGAGTCAAGTGTTACCACAGCCCCTTGAGAAAAATTAAAACTTCCACCACTATTGTTGACTGAATTCCGCAACGCTGATTCCGCTTGGCTCTGTATTGCAGGATCAAGCTGGGTTTCAATGATATAATTCCCTTCGTTTGCGGCTCCCTGTCCTAAGATTGATTCAAGTTCAGAGAAGACATAATTGTAAAAATAAGGAGCGATCGTCTTAGCTTGCTGTTCACAAACTTTAGGACTAACTTGGACGGTGGAACGTCTAGCTCGGTTCGCATCTTCAGGTTTAATTTTGCCCATCTCTAGCAACCGCTTAATAACGCGATTCCGGTATTCAGCCGCTCCTAGCTTATTTGGCCCATTCCCACAAAAATCGAATGCATTGGGAGCAGGTAAAATTCCTACCAACGTTGCTGCTTCTGCCAAAGTTAATTCTTTAGCCGGCTTATCAAAGTAATACCGGGCTGCATCCTCAAAGCCAGAGGTGTCTCCCCCCAAAAAAACCCGATTTAAGTACATCAGCAAAATTTCATCTTTGCTGTAAAAGGTTTCTAGCTTCAGGGCGACAACTGCTTCCCGTAATTTACGTCCAAGGGTATCCTGTCTGCCCACATACTCCCGGAATAAACTGCGGGCAACTTGCTGCGTAACAGTGCTGGCTCCTTGCTGCACATCTCCGCTACGGCTATTGATTAATACGGCTCGTAAAATCCCCAGAGGATCAACTCCAAAGTGCCAGTAATAACGACTATCTTCTGAAGCTACTACGGCAAATGGCAAATAAGGGCCAAATTCCTCTAAACGCTTCATATCTACATGAGAGATAGTTCGAGGCTCTCTCAGTGGGGTGGCTCCATCACGAGCGTAAACAACTACTGGGGCGCGTGTAGCTGTAGGTAAGGGTTTAACTGAAAATTTCAGCGATTCTACGCCAATCACTAATGCGAACAAGGCGCTGACACCACCGACACCATAAGCTGTCCAACTTGCAGCTTTGACATACCATGCTGGCGGATCGACGTATTGCAATCGCACGGAAGCGGCGAGTTCTGGAGGCCCCAGAGTTAAAATATCGCCGTGACGTAGTTCTAGAGAATTAACACGACGCTTGCCACGATAAATGCCATTGGTGGAGTTTTCGTCTTTGATCACGAAAACTGGTGTGCTATGAGTAGAATTCCGCGATAGCGACAGGTGAATTTGGCTGACAACAGGGTTACGGACGACAATATCGCTGGATTTGGAGCTACGACCGAGAATATAGCGATCGCCCAACAGTGGATATACCTCTGCTTTATCCGCCCCCGCATCCTGCACCCAGAGTTCCGGTACTTTGGCATTAGGCTTGAGCGCCAGCTTGGAAAAATCAACCCTAGCTTGGATAGTATGGACTGCTTGAGTCAGTTGACCAATTAACGTTTGTGGCTTGTGAGGGGGTTGGGGAGAACTCATCGGCTATTCACATCACACTTTTTAGTGAAGAATCGGGCGAATCAAAATTTAGATGTTAGTCTTTCATCATTTTACTCATAAGCCAAAGCATAAATTAGCTATACGGAATTTTTTGCTTTATTTTATACTTTATCTTTCTTGACAATCTGAATTAGCTGGTTATTTTTGTCACTTTTTTACAGACTCTTAAAATTTTTATGGATTCTCAAAGGCTTGTTTTCTCTAGTAATACTACTTTAGTAACTACAAGCATAGATATTTAAATTTGTATTTATAAACACTAGTTATTAATAAACAACATATTTAATTTTTACCAATTTTACATATCCATACATTCTGAAACAAACCTGAATATATTCATTTAGGAAGATTTTCTAAATCTTATTGTCTGTTTTAATAGGCCGAGTGTCCGTTAAGGTTAATTTTAGAAATGATGGGAAAATCTCTGACCATGATTGGTACAGCTCTATCTTTGGCGCTGACTGCTAACATTGCTGTAGCCGAATCCAGTAAATCCCCCATAGCCCAATCCACTGGTAGCGAATCTACAAGTGCACCAACGGAAATCAAGATGTCGCCACAAGGCATGAAAATACTGTGCGAGTATTTCCCGCTCAACTCTCGCTGTCCCGGCGGCACAGCACTAACTCCTAGCGCTCCTGCTAGCACTCCAGCACCAGCAGAAACCACACCTCCTAGCGCTCCTGGTAGCACTTCAGCACCAGCAGAAACCCCACCTGGAACTGGAACTCCCGATAGCGCTCCAGCACCAGGAACTGTTACCCCACCTGAACCTGGCGCTCCTAGCAACTTAACTCCAGCCCCAGGAACTGTTACCCCACCTGAACCTGGCGCTCCTAGCAACTTAACTCCAGCCCCAGGAACTGTTACCCCATCTGAACCTGGCGCTCCTAGCAACTTAACTCCAGCCCCAGGAACTGTTACCCCATCTCAACCTGGCAATCCTACAGAACCAGGTGCGAACTCTCCCACTCCCAGCACTCCATCTACTCCTGGCACAGGTAATTAAATTAAAAGCTGGATACGATCTCAATACTAATTTGCGATCGCCGATCTTCGGTGCATCTTGACTTTCTGCACCAGTTATGCTAGCTGGTGTGGGATACAAATCCAAATCTCTGGAATCCATAGATCAAGTCTTCGCATATAGGACTGAGCAATGGTTTCAGTAACCACTAATCAATAGCCTGGGATGATTTAATCATCCCAGGCTTAATACTTTAATCGAACCTGCTAGTTGAAGTTGGTGTTTTTTGAAAGGAAGCAATTAACAGGCAAACAATACCAATACTAATAAATGAATCTGCCACATTAAAAACAGGGAAGCTAATCAGGCGAAAATCAAGAAAATCAACGACATGACCTAAAATAAAGCGATCGATACCGTTGCCCATAGCTCCGCCTAAAATTAAGCCATAGCCGAACTGATCCCACAAATTTAATGTTGGGCTAAACAAAGCCAACGCTATCAAGACCAAACTCACTCCTAAAGATAGCCAACGCAACCACTCTACTTTCCCACTTAAAAGACTAAAAGCGGCACCAGTGTTGGTGACATAGGTAAAGTGAAATATTCCAGTTAAGAGTGGTAGTGTTTGCCCTAAGTTGAAGGTTTGCACCACCCAATATTTTGTTATTTGGTCTAAGAAAAAAGCTATAAAGGCAGCAATCCAGAAAAGGCGGTTTTTTAAACGCATGAAACTAGGGGCTAGGGACTAAGGACTAAGAACTAGGGACTAGGGATGAGAAGAATTTTAGATTTCTAGCCCTAGCCTCTAGTCCCTTAATGACTAATAAAACATTAAGTGACGCAATATATATGCTATTACAGTAACGGCACAGACCACACTTAATTGCCCTGGTAGTGCAAACCAAGAGTATCTAAGTATTGCTTGCATCAAAGATAGATTTTCTGTGCCTTTCCACTGAAAAATATAGCTAATAATCAAATAACTAATACCGCATAGATGCAGAGTTAACAAGCCACAAATGCAACTAAAGGCGAGAGTTTCTAGTCGAGGTCTAGCTTTAAAGGCAACTAACCCACAAATCCAAGCTCCAGGAATAAAGCCCAGTAGATAGCCAAACTGAGATAATTTAACATAACCAATACCCCCACCATCCGCAAATACAGGTAATAAGGTTAACCCCATCACTAAATAGGCAATTTGCGAGAGCGCACCAGCATTTTTGCCCCCTAAACAACCCACCAACAGTACTGCGCCGATTTGAAAAGTGACACCTAAAGAAAAAGTCTGAATTCCGTGCTTACTCCAATTCCAAGGAAAGGTGATGCCATAAGCTTCTAGGAAGGTGCCACCCATTGTTAGGAGTAAGCCAATCATTGACCATAGTAATTGATTGGAAGCAGCAAACATTTATCAGGAAACCAGGAAAAGGCAAAATAGCAAACCAACAGCAACTATTATGTTCATTACTATTGAAATAAAATTAGTGCTGACACCTCTAAGAATTAGCATATTTTTTTTTGCGTTTTTGGTATGTAACTTTTCAGTTCTGCGAATTATGGCTTAGGTGTCTATAGCTGTAATTTTATTGATTCAAGCGTAGGCTGATTCTGGTATTTGACCTAATACGCGGTAAGGTTAGCAAAATTTAGTATTTGAACTAAGTTTTTTAGATTCAGCACCAAATTTATGCTACAAATTGTTAAACACAGTTCCTTGAATTCACAATTTTTTAGCGATCGCACCGCCTACTCTCCATAAAATAGGCAATTGATGATTTTTCTTCTACTTTCTCTAGACAATAAGTTCACTGTCTAAACTTAGATTGTTTTGTTATGACTTTAAGCCTGCTTAGACCTATAAGCAAGAACTTTCATGAGTTTTCAGATTTATATAAGCTTTAAATAATATCATATTTTGTCATTTTTTATATATTTTTCATTACTTGGCCAACTAAATTTACTCTAATAATAGAGTTTTATAACTATCTGTAACTCACTTACTGTTGTACTACTTACTAATCATCTGACCAAAGCAGCAGTATAAATTTTATCAAGCAAAAGTAGAAAAGAGTGCTTGTTCTTCATCAAAAAAAAACAAGCATTTTTTGCTTTATTAACCTATTCTTTACCTTGACTCTCATCCTTTAGGGGTATTCTTAGAAGCGCTCACCTGAAAAGTTACCCAAACTATTGATAGCGATGCCCCCACGTCTTAGTGTAATAAAAATTCATCGCCTCACAGCTTCAATTTCAGTGTTAGCACTGACAATCGGACTAGCTTCGTGTGGCGGACAGCAAAACCCAGATAGTACAGCCACCAAGGAAACACCTTCTGGTACTGCTACAGATACTACTGCTTCCAGCACAACCAAATTAGATTTGGGTGGAAATATCAAGTTAAGCGGGGCTGGTGCGTCTTTTCCAGCGCCACTATATGATACATGGTTTACGGATCTAAACAAAAAATATCCAAATCTGCAAGTTGACTATGCCTCAGTTGGTAGCGGTGCTGGAGTTGAGCAATTTATCAAAGGCACTGTAGACTTTGGTGCCAGCGATGTTGCCATGAAGGATGAAGAAATCCAGAAAGTGCCAGCCGATAAGGGCGTTATTTTACTGCCTGTAACTGCTGGTAGCATCGTCCTAGCTTACAACTTGCCAGATGTTCCAGAACTAAAACTACCACGAGCCGTTTACGCTGATATTTTACTAGGCAAAATCAAGTCTTGGGATGATGCCCAAATTGCTAAGGCTAACCCAGGTGCAAAGCTTCCTAAAGAGGCAATCACAGTTGTTTATCGTTCAGACGGTAGCGGAACAACAGGTGTGTTTACAAAACACCTCAGCGCCATTAGCCCAGAGTGGAAGACTAAAGTTGGTGAAGGCAAAACTGTCAACTGGCCTACGGGAGTTGGTGCTAAGGGGAATGAGGGTGTTACCGCCCAAATCCAACAAACACAAGGTTCTATTGGTTATGTCGAGTACGGCTATGCCAAACAAAATAGTCTCAAGTTTGCTGCTTTGGAAAACAAAGGCGGTAAATTTATTGTACCTAGTGAAGAATCAGCCTCTAAAACTCTCGCATCAGTAACTCTTCCGCCCGATCTGCGCGTCTTCATTACCGATCCAGAAGGGGCTGATTCCTATCCCATCGTCACTTACACCTGGATTTTGGCTTACAAGAAATATCCCAATGCCGCAAAAGCTAAGGCAGTTGAAGCCGCGATCGAATACGCTTTAACAGAGGGACAAAAACAGGCTACGACATTAGGGTATGTTCCTCTACCCCAAAGCGTCATCGCAAAGGTGGCTGCGGCTGCCGATCAAATTAGTCCAGAATATAAAATCTCTGTTGCTGGTGGTACTAGCGCCACCAAGTAGCTACAGTCAAGACATGAGGCATTCCTAGACAATAATTTTTAGGCTGCTTACTAAACTAGTTTTAAAAAACGATGAGGCAACAATTTTGTTGAGATGGTTGCCTCCCATATCCTCCTCTGATTTAATTGTGAAAGTCGGTAGTCATGACTACAAATTCTCAAAATCTTTCATCAGCGACAAAAAATCGCTCTGATGTAGAAAAGTCCCTAGATCGGGGTTTTATCTGGCTTACTAAAATTTTCGCCTTTGGGGTTGCTGCAACTTTATTATGGATCGGCTTACAGGTTGCGATCGCTTCTTGGCCTGCCATCCAAAAGTTTGGTGTTAGCTTTTTAGCCAATACCACTTGGAACCCAGTTAATGATACTTACGGGGTGCTACCTCAAATTTATGGAACTCTCTTGAGTTCTTTTATCGGTCTACTGATAGCAGTACCGATTGGAGTTGGTACTGCTATTATCCTCAGTGAGGATTTTTTACCCGCCAAAGCAAAGCTGGTACTGGTCTTTGCGGTAGAACTGCTCGCAGCTATTCCTAGCGTTGTTTACGGTGTTTGGGGTATTTTTGTTCTGGTACCTATCATAACTAACTTGGGAAAATTTCTCAATAGTTATTTTGGCTGGATACCATTTTTTAGTACCTCTCCGACAGGCCCAGGAATGTTGCCGGCGGGAGTCATATTAGCAATTATGACTTTGCCCATCATCACAGCCCTATCGCGTGATGCTTTGATTTCTATACCACCCAGTTTGCGCCAAGCCGCCGTAGGACTAGGAGCAACGCGTTGGGAAACAATTTTGCAAATTCTGATTCCAGCAGCCTTTTCGGGGATAGTTAGTGCTGTGATGTTGGCACTCGGTCGGGCAATGGGAGAAACAATGGCTGTAACAATGTTGATTGGTAATTCCAACAACATTAGTATCTCACTATTAGCACCAGGCAATACGATTTCTTCGCTACTGGCAAATCAATTTTCAGAAGCTAGTGGTTTGCAAGTTTCGGCTTTAATGTACGCTGCTTTAGTTCTATTCTTTTTGACCCTGGTAGTAAATATCATGGCCGAGTTTATCGTTCTGAGAGTCAAGCGACTGTAGCTTAGTTTTGGATTGAATTATGACTTCTAGTTTTCCAGAGCGCAGTTTAACTCGCGCTCCTATGTCTCAAAGGACACTATTTAACACTGTAATGACCGTAATTGCATTTATCTGTGGAGTATTGGCACTTGTGCCTTTGCTAGCAGTGCTTTCTTACGTCATTATTCAGGGCTTTAGCAGTTTGAATCCCAGCATCTTCTTTGAACTACCACCCAAAGCTCTACAAAAGGGGGGAGGCTTTGGTAACGCAATTTTGGGCACACTACTAATGGTAGGAATTGCCGCCCTGATTAGTATCCCGTTTGGTATTTTAGCGGCGATTTATATTACAGAATTTAGCTCGGCTCAAGTAGCAAGATGGGTACGTTTTGCAGCTAACGTCCTGAGTGGAGTCCCCTCAATTATTGCCGGGGTATTTGCCTATGGCATTGTGGTTTTGACACTAGTCAAGTTAAACTTAGGATCGTATTCTGCTCTAGGTGGAGGCTTTGCACTGGCAATTTTGATGTTGCCCATTATTGTCCGAACCACTGATGAAGCCTTGCAGTTAGTATCGCAAGATTTGCGACAAGCATCTGTAGGGTTAGGAGCAACTAACTTTCAAACAGTAAGCCAAGTAGTTTTGCCAGCAGCTTTACCAGCAATTGTAACTGGAGCAACGCTAGCGATCGCCAGAGCATCTGGAGAAACCGCACCTTTACTATTTACTGCCCTGTTTTCCAATTTTTGGCCCGATAGCTTATTTCAACCAACAGCTTCACTTGCGGTTTTGGTTTACAAATATGCTATTTCTCCCTTTAAAAATTGGCAATCACTAGCCTGGGCAGCATCTTTGATATTAGTATTGATGGTTCTAATCACAAGTATCATTGCTCGGTGGGCAACTCGCCAAAAAGCTTAATCAAAATAGATAGCGGATTTGTATCGCTAAAACTAATACTGCACTTAATTTATGGCTACCAATACTAGCACAGTGAATGATACTCAAACCGTTTTACGCACCGAGAACCTCAACGTTTACTACGGCAAATTTCTAGCCTTACAGAATATTTGGCTAGATATACCAAAAAATCAGGTGACAGCCTTTATCGGCCCTTCTGGTTGTGGTAAAAGTACGTTGTTACGATGCTATAACCGCCTCAATGACTTGATCGAGTCATTTCGGGCAGAAGGTAAAATACTTTTTTACGATAAAAACTTGTATGCATCCGACATCGATCCTGTAGAAGTGCGTCGGAGAATTGGGATGGTGTTTCAAAGACCAAACCCGTTTCCCAAATCAATTTATGACAATATTGCTTTTGGAGCCAAAATTAACGGCTACAAAGGTAATATGGATGAATTAGTTGAACGGAGTTTGCGGCAAGCGGCTTTGTGGGACGAAGTAAAAGATAAGCTGCGACAAAGCGGTTCATCTTTATCGGGTGGACAACAACAAAGATTATGTATTGCTCGTGCGATCGCAGTCCAACCTGAAATTATATTAATGGATGAACCTTGCTCCGCTCTCGACCCTATTTCCACATTGCGGGTTGAAGAACTAATTCACCAACTTAAAGAGCAATATACCATTGTTATCGTTACCCATAATATGCAGCAAGCAGCGCGGGTTTCTGACAAGACAGCCTTTTTTAATGTCAAAACCACAGAAACTGGAGGTCGTAACGGCTACATGGTAGAGTATGACGCAACAGAATTAATTTTCAACAATCCTCAGCAGCAAGATACCAAAGATTACGTTAGTGGCAGATTTGGATAAGTAGATAAATATTACACACTCTTGATGTTAGAGCCATGAGGGATACTCGGAAGTTAAAGCTGTACGATATTCCTCTACTTTTTTATTTGTTTGCCAAGTTTAGCGATCGCCTAATTATTGCTGTTTCTTAGTTAACAAAAGCAATAGTTAAGCTTTTTAACATAAGAGTTACGTTAACTTAGTACAATACTACACTCAATACAAAATAATAATTTTATAGCCCACTACCTAAACAGTCGGTGCATCAACATCGTGCTGCACTGGTTTATGTAAGGTTTTTTCAAGCGGGTGGCGGGAATCGAACCCGCATTAATAGCTTGGAAGGCTATAGTTTTACCACTAAACTACACCCGCAAATTTCCAACTTATTAAATATAGCATGGCTTTTGAAAAAATTCAAGTATTTAGTTAGAATTAGCAGGCTGGATTTTGATTCGTACATACAAATTGCTCAAATCTGGTTTTGTACCATCGTTGCTGTGAGCAGCAAGAAAGTTTTCTGTTTTGAAAACATTATTGAGAACTCGTTCGTATGTGCTTTTTTCACTTTGTAGTGTTGCCGGTTCTATCTCTAGAACTACAGCCTGTTGAAACTTGCCATTGCGATCGATTATTAAACTAACAAGCATCTGTGCAGGCTTAACTTCGGAATCGCGGGGGAGAAAACTTGAGTCTAATTGTTTTGCCTTGCTTCCCGTGTATAAAGCGATAACGTCGGGTAGAGCATCTTGTCGAAATCCTTTTGTTTGTATAAAGTTAATTATTTCATCTCTACGCAAAGGAGCTACTATTGCTATCGATGCTCCCCCATTAGGACTTGGTGGAGTTTCCCTGGTAGGAGTTGCTGGAGTTTCCCTAGTAGGAGTTAGTGGACTTTCCCTATTAGGAGTTAGTGGAGTTTCTCTAGTAGGAGTTGCTGGAGTTTCCCTAGTAGGAGTTAGTGGAGTTTCCCTAGTCGAAATTGGTGGGATTTTTCTGTTTTCAGCTTCCGAAACTGGTGGAGTTGATGGCATACCTGCTGGTAGTGCCGTTCCCTTTCCCAGTTTGATTTCTTGACGGCGGTTCCAAGGTAGATTGCCGACTGGAACCGTAGGTGTTGGTGTAACTGTCGGTTTTGGTGTGGCGATCGCTTTCGGCGTAACTGTTGGTTTTGGTGTGGCTGTTGCTTTCGGCGTAGATGCAGAAACTCTCTGTTGTCTATTAGGTTGAGAGGCGTAAATTCGACTCTTTTGCTGGAGATTATCAGCAGAATTTATTTCCCCAAAATCTTGATTTTGTGGCGATCGGGCTGGTACAGACTTTTCAGTTGCGGATGCTGGCTTTGACGAAACTCTTTTGGCTGTTGATTTTGTTTCAGGAGCAATGTCTATCAATTCAATAGGAACAGCAGATTGATTTTGCTGAGGAAACCACAGACTAAATGCATTAGATGAGCGTATCAGCCAGAACGCCAGTAAGTGCAGAGAGACTGAACCTATAACGACAGAAATCCACAAAGCTGGTGGATCGGTGTGTCGCCTCCAGACTTTGGTTGGAATTGGAGTTTTATCTGCAACAGATGGTGTCATATTATATAAACTGGATATGATTAGGCACTCTTACTCATTGCTAATGCTTTAAAATACCAGTCTAAATTTTAGCGATTAACCATTACCTCTGGTGTAACAGAAAAGGTCAAAACTGTTTCATCTACTCCTTTAAGTTCTAGCGGACTACCTTTAGTAATTTCTTCTTCTTGCAAATAATCTGCCACGGCAGCAGAAACCAAGATAGTACCGGGAACAGCAGCAGCTTGCAACCTTGCAGCAATATTCACACTTGGGCCAATGGCGGTATAGTCTGCACGTTCAGCGCTACCAAACATCCCCACAACAGCAGTACCTTGGTGAATACCGCACCGAAACTGGACGCTAGTGAGTCTGTCGCCATCAAATACACCTTGGTTTTGCCAGCGCTGATTCAAGTCAGCCAGCGAACGGTGCATTGCTCTTGCTGTATTAATGGCACGACGCACCTGTTCGTTGGGGCTTAGTTCTTCCGGCGCTCCATATAAAGCTAAGATCGCATCTCCCATAAATTTATCTACAGTGCCGCCATTGCCAAATACAACCTTGGTCATAGCTTCTAAATATTCATTTAGCAATTCTGCGACTCGCCGGGATCTAAGAGTATTTGATAGCTGTGTAAAACCCACGATATCACTAAACAAAACTGTAATTAAGCGTGGTTCTGGACGCAAATCTAACGTTAAATCACCAGTTGCGGCTTTTTGCACTAATACAGCTGGTAAAAAGCGCTTTAACACTGATTCTGTTAGATAAGTATTTAACTCCACTATTCGCCGTTCATTTTCCTTCAATGCCAAAAGATTCCGAACTTCCGCCAAAAGTTCCCGATCGTTGAATGGTTTTGCTAAATAAGCATCCGCCCCATGTTCTGTACCTTCAATGCGGGTTTCTTCGTCAACTTTCGCAGTCAGCAAAATGATCGGTGTTCCTTTCAACTTATCCTCTTTACGGACCAGCTGAATCATCTCCAGTCCACTCACCAAGGGCATCATTAAGTCAGTCACAATCAAGCTGGGCATAATCTCCTTAGCTGTATTATGCCCTTCATAACCATTACGAGCCGTTTTTACCTGATAACCGTTACGGCGGAAAATCTCAGATACATAAGTTCGCAAATCCGGGTTGTCATCTACAACTAAAATTAAGTGTTGAGTCTTAAGTGTTGAGTCTTGAGTATCAATATTAGGGGAGGAATTTATTGTAATATCTTCAATATTGTCTGTTGTTGACTCTATCAGTTCTAAATCAGCTAATTCTACGCTAGCGCGGCTCGTGTTCACTTCGGCAGGTGTTTCTACTACTTGTGGTGTCGGTAGATGAGCATTTCCAGTCAGAAGCCATAAACTAAAGGTAGTGCCTTGACCGTAAACTGATTCTACAGTTACTTGACCACCATGTAATTCTACCAATTCTTTAACTAAAGCTAAACCCAAACCACTGCCTTCATAGGAACGGTTTGCTGAACCTTCAGCTTGGCGGAAGCGCTCAAATAGGTAGGGAATTTGTTCTTGAACAATGCCGATTCCTGTATCTTGTACTTGCAATATGCAACGATCGCGCTCAGATTTTAGTCTGACACTGATTGTCCCGCCTTCGGGGGTAAACTTCATGGCATTTGACAGTAGGTTGTAAACCACCTTGTCGAATTTTTCCATGTCCAAGTACACCGGAGAACATTCATCTAACTGAGTGGCGAGATGTAGTTTCTTTTTCTCACAGTACGGACGAAAAGATTCCACAATTTGGCTGACAAATTCGACTAAATCACAAGGATGGAAGCTAGGCTGCATTCTCCCCGCATTCAGGCGTTGTAAATCCAGGAGTTGATTTACCAGTCGCAGCAGGCGGCGGGAGTTACGCAGGGCGATCGCACTTTGGGAGTAAGATAATCCTTCACCAGCCGCCACTGCTGACTCTAAAGGCCCTTGAATCAAGGTGATGGGTGTGCGAAACTCATGGGAAATATTTTGGAAAAATTCGGTTTTTTGTTTGTCTAATTCTAGTAAGCGTTCAGCTTGTTGGCGAGTCTTTTGATATAAGTGTGACTGCTGGACTGCGATCGCTGCTTGGGCTGCTACTGCTTTCGCCAAATCAATATCAGATGGCAGCCATTGGCGTACTTTTTTACCTTCATGTAACGTAATACTACCGATACATTTACCATCAGCCAATAATGGCACAAACATTAGCGATCGCGCTGGCATCTTTAATGACAAATTAAAACCCTGCAAATCTGAGGGAGCATGGCTCACATTCCCAATTACCACAGGTTCATGTGTCTGTAGCATTTGTTGGAGGATGGGATTCTCCTGTATAGACGCTTGAGAATAGGGTAATCTTGGAGTTGTTAAGTGATGATTGTTACTTGAGTGATTATCCGGGACTGGCGATCGTAAATTTTCCAAATGTTGAAAACTGTCATACAAAGCCACACACTCGACAAACTCATCTTCTTCTGTCCACAAAGACAGAACGCAGCCATCTACCTGTAAGGCTTGTCCCAGTTGTTGAGTAATAGCCGCAAAAATATCTTGGGGGTCTAAACTAGAGCGAATCGCGCTAGTAATGGTATTAATTAAACTCTCTCGCTTCGCAAGGGCCCGTACTTGTTCGTAGGCATAAGCTTGAGACAAAGCTAAGGCTGCCTGATCCGCTACCATCAACACTAGCTGCACCTCATCCTCTCCCCAGAAGCGGGGTACGGAACATTGGTGTAGTGCCAGCACTGCCATCAGTTCTTGTTGGCAGATCAATGGCACAACTAAACTAGAACAAATGTCAGCAGCAACAAAAGCTTCCCCACGTTGGCGCAGTTCGGGAGTATTACCGTGAATGCGTTCATCATCGGTTACATCGTGAATCACCTGGACTTCGCGGGTTTCCCACACCGTCTGAGCCAAAACAGTCAGAGGGGTAGAGGGGGAGAGGGACACAGCAGAAGAATTATTTGCCCGAACCTCTACTGGTGTATATTCATCCGCTTTTTGAGAAAGAGCTTTCTGATAAATGAATCCTTTATCCGTCAATTGCTCATCTTGGAAGGGACGCAACAGACAGACATCAACCTCCAACATGTGTCCAACTGTATCTACAATTGCCTGCAAAATTTGTCTGTAGTCTAAAGCACTGCGAATCGTATTGGTGACGGTATTCAGCAGCGACTCTTGTCGGAGTGTGCGGGTAAGTTCGCGGGTACGGGCTTTAAGGACATTGTGAGTATCCAAAGCTTGGCGTACCACAGCTTTAAGTTCCTCAGCTTCCCACGGTTTAGTAACATACTTAAAAACCTTACCAGCGTTGATTGCTTCCACCAAATCTTCGACATCGGTGTAGCCAGTTAAAATAATCCTGATAATATCTGGATATTGAGTTGCTGTCAGGCTCAAAAATTCTGTACCGCTCATCATCGGCATTCGCTGATCGGAGATGATCACCGCGACTTCTCCCTCTTGAGCCAGTAAATCAAGGGCCGCAGGGCCAGAGGTTGCCCTTAGCACTTTGTAGTCGCGATAGAAAGTGCGGTAAAGCAAGTCAAGATTGTCTGGCTCATCGTCGACAACCAAAATTTTCGGCTTACTGTTTGCTTGGGATTTCATGCACCGCTTTCCTGCTGCAACGGCAGTCGGATAAAGAATAATCTGATCAGGGAAGGATTTTTCTGAGCCAGGTAAGAGCAGAGCATTTCAACCAATAGGGCTGCTTGGCTACATGACTGCTGAGTGTAGGAGCGTTTACTCACAGTAATTTGTCTCAAGGGCTTATGCCCATTACCGTTTGATTTAGTGCAGTGTAATTGCTTTCATGGTCAGTTTTAGGGTTATAGAGTCGATACTTGCTAACCAAATCTTCTTTCACCTCCTCTGAGCAACGTCTAATACTACATACAGCACTCATAGTTAGCTGAAAAATCCAGATGAAGCTGCATATTAAGTTTTCCCTTTGCAGCAGTTGTACTAACACTTGCAGGTAAATTTTATTTATGGTAGTCATGGTAGAGTCAGCAAAATTAAAAATAAGATTTAAAGCCAAAGTATACTATTAGACAAATACCTCTTTCTAATTTAGCAATCATAACTATCATTAAGACAAGTGGCATTCATTAAGAAGTTAGGAAGAGGAATCTGCAAGATTCCTGCCTAGCACCTGTAGAGCCTGTTTCTATGACCTAGCAGCAAACTCTTGTTAGTGTAGCGTCAATTGCATAAACAAGTTCAACACTATAACCAAAGGTGGTTTGCAACCAGAGTTTGTCAGTAGTATATTTACTTAACAATTTTCTAAGTAATGCTTATGGACAGGTTATGCTATCTATCTACCCATTAACCTAAATCTGTACAACTTTACAGATGTTTTTGTGGTAAACACACTGATATTCTCTTATATCAAGTAAGGGATGCATCTGAACCTACTTAACTTGAGATTGTAGCTTTATGAACCTGTAACTTCTAAGACTCTTTCAAAAAGATCGGCTATAAAGTCCCAAACTAAAGAGTAAAACTTTGTATGCTGTATTAAGCAAAAGCGAATTAGCAATCTTAGGTCAGTTTATCTCCTGGGCAGATATAAAGTTTTTATTCAGTTTAAATGGTGTTTGAGGATATTTGAGAAAATTTTCGTTGAATAAAATCAATACTAAACTAGCCTTGAAATATCGGTTTTTTCATCCATACCAGCAACAGCCAACCGATCCAGCTTGCTGCGAATTTCAAATTCGTACAGCTACACCTGCTGATTTGATTGGTGTTTCCCAAATTATTGCTGAAAGCTTTCACTCTCAAAAAGGTATGTGGGGATGGGCTTTTCCATTGCTACGTCTAGGGATTTACGAAGACTTAAGGCATCGGATGGCATCACCCCCACCTCGTCATGTTTGTTTAGTCGCCTTTGAAGCTACTAGTGGTGCTAATAATTTAGTAGGAAGTGTGGAAATGGGTGTACGTTACAGTGATTCGTGGAGTCAGGCTGGCATGGGTTTTCTTTACTTATCTAATTTAGCGGTTCACCCAAAATACCGTAGACATGGGGTAGCTTCAGGGTTACTGACTAGCTGTGAAAAAGTTTCTCGAGAGTGGGAATTTCAAGACTTATATCTTCACGTTTTGGAAAATAATCATCAGGCAAGACAACTTTATTTTAAGGCGGGATATCGGGTGCATAAAGTTGAATCGAATTTGAATACATTTTTACTAGGACGCTCAAGCCAGATGTTATTGCACAAGCATCTTAGTGCTGATTCTACTGGCTGCTAGCTGAATGGTTGTAAATTTTTATATTGTATTAGCTTGGAGAAAATCTCTCATAAATATCAGTAATCAAAGCACAACCTAACCTAACTAAAAACTCAGGTATTATTGGCTCAATGTCTCGCTATATATAGCTTTAGATCCAATTTTAAGGATGCTCTTTAGGCTTATAATGGATAATTAGAATATTAATATATAGGATTACTATTTTATTTTTCAACGAAATTAGGTATTGTAGAGTGTGTTAGAACGGAGTTCGTAACGCACTATTCTCAAGGGTTTGATGCGTTACGCTGTCGCTAACACATCCTACGAATATTTTCAGAAATCAAACCGGATTCCTAATATGATAAAAAATAACCTTAAAAGACTTTACTAAGTTATTAAGTGTTACATTTTGTCTTTTTTAACTTGTCATTAAACAACAACTATTCTATAGTAATTTATTTGATATAGATAAATGAATTACAATAGAATATAGGTGTAAATTTCCTACTAAAAGAAAAAATCCCTCATAACAACTTTGTAATTAAGATATTAATCTTTATAAAAGCTTTAATAAAACGCTCTCTTAATTTAGGGACAAAGCTGGTTATATTTCATAAAATATAAGCACTCAATTACTAAACAGTGCGTATTTATAACTATCTTAGTTAAATTGACTAAAAAACTCTTGGTAATAAAAAATTCAAAGACTTAGTTTGACGTAAAATTTAATTCCGTTTTGAAGTGCATACTACTACCAAATTCGTTGAAAGTTTAAAAAACATGGATAGCGAACAGCATCAACGCTATCAAAACTCTATGATATCAACTTATTACCCGAAAACTAGTTTCCTTGACTCTGTTCTCATGCCAGATGGAACTGAGCAGTCGCAAGGCTCGGATATCCTTACACGTTTACACAGTGGAGAGGTTTTCATCGTCAATAGTCGTAGACGAAATGGACTAATCCTCTTTAAACGCTACCATGCAGAGTTTGCTGGGCCTGGGGCTGCTGTGGGTGGGGATTACGATTGTGATTGCCAAAGGGCACTGCCCATAGGTAATCTGTCTTTATTAACTCCCGAATCGAATGAAGAACGCCAGAAGGCTTACTTGATTAGACGGCAGTGGATTCGGTTAATTAAACAAATTACAGAAAACCCAGTCCCTGGGCAGCGAGTTCAGAAAATTCTCGATCAATTTGAACAATACTTTCCACCAGAAATAGTGGCTCTTTTGCCGGATGTTGCTTTTGCTCTTTTGGTAGGTGTGCTGCCACAAACAGTAGGAGTAGTACGTCGTTTGGGCAGTGAGATGGACAGCCGATTTAATTATTGAGTGAATTGCTAAAATTCCAAATCTGCTAAAACTGCTTGGACTCTATTAACTGTGCGGGTGTTTTCTTCTGTTGTCCCGATAGTAATTCGTAATCCTCCACTAATGTGTCGCACAAGAGTGCCGAGTTTCCTCAGTTTCTGATGGAAAGTTTTTAGTACAGTATCTTGTGAAGTTAAGCCATTTGGCTGAAGGCGTAGGTAAATAAAGTTAGCAGCGCTTGCGGTAATTTGTAATTCTGGTTGCTGAGATAAAATTTCGATGAGTTTGGCTCGTTCACTCAAGGTTTGGGGAATTGACTCCAGCAAGAGTGTGCGGTTTTGTAAAGCAATTAATGCTGCTGCTATGGAAAAGCTGGGGAGATTGTAAGGTAGGCGAACTTTTTCTAAAATGGCGATCGCTTCGGGATGAGCGATACAATAACCAACCCGGAGAGATGCTAATCGGAAAGCTTTAGAAAAAGTGCGTAATATTAACCAGTTTGGGCGCTGTGATAACTCACCGACTAGGGTTGTTTGGCTGAATTCAAAATAAGCTTCATCAATTACTACCAAAATATGCTCTGGCAAGCTTCTTAACCACGCCAATTCTGCGGCAGTTAAGCTATTTGCAGTGGGCGAATTAGGATGCACTACAAAAACTACGCGAATGGGGGGATTTTGAGTTTGTGCGATCGCAGACTGTGCGGCTTGTAAGTCAATTTCAAAATTTGTTTCATTTCTTCCCACCGTCACTACAGAAATTCCCAAAGTTTGGGCTAAAATCCCGTACATAGAGAAAGTAGGAGTGGCAACTAAAACAGAACCTTCTCCTCCTAGACAGGTGGCGATTAATAAAGAGCGGATTATTTCATCAGAACCATTTCCCACAGAAATATTCGCAGCAGTATTGGATAGCGGGAGGGCGGCTGATTCATTGACGTATTCTGCGATCGCATCCTTAAGTGTTTTATGCCCGCCATCAGGATAACGATTTGTTTCAATTACTTGTTGATACGTCCACGCTAGCTTTTCTTTTAACTCAGGTGGTAAATCATAAGGGCTTTCATTTGTATCCAGCCGATCGAACTGTGTGGGGACAGAATTGGCTGTATCACTGCTGGGGTGGGGTTTATACGCGGTAACTTGGGCTAAATCTGACCGGATGAAGGGAAGCATAATTTTAGTCATTTGTCATTTGTAATTTGTCATTTGTAATTGAATAAAACAAATGATTAAGGACATTAGTTATATGAGAGTTTAATATTTTACAACTTCAAGGTAAATGGCAAAAGAGGTGAATTGCTTGCCAAATTTCTTTCATAACATCACCCAAGGCGTGATCGCTGTCCAGTTCAATTAACTCTACCCAAGAACGGCAACGCGAAAAGTCACGACTAGCTTCGATGGGAATAACTTCATCCTTTTTTCCATGCAAAATTAGGGTGGGGATAGGACGCTGCAAAAGCTTTTCTTGGTATTGGGCAGCATCTGTAACAAAATCGTAACTTAAAGAAATTGATCGCTTTTCCCCATAGTGATAGACCATGATAGATTTTTGTTGCTGCCAACGCTGTACTTGTTCATCGCCTAGCTTGGGCAACCAATGGGATAAAAACCCAAAAGCTGGAGCTAGCAGCACAAGACGTTGTATTTGTAAATATTGCTGTCCCAAGTGGGCGGCGGTTAAACCACCTAAACTTGAGCCAATTAGCGTTACTGGTGTAGAATTGTTACTGAATTCTGCGGCAACTTGAGTGATTTGACGAGTGATTGTCAATTGCGAAAAATCGCCAGCATTCAAATCGGGAATTTTTAGCTTTGTGTGAATTTGGGTAAAGCGATCGCCTATATCCCGCACTTTGGCAGAATTAGGACTAGAACCAAAACCGTGAAGATATATATATTGCAAAGCTGTATATGCTTAGGAACAAGAATTAAATAACATACAGTTTATGTCCCTAGCTTACCTCACCCTCAATCCCTCTTCTTTATAAGGAGAGGGAAGCTAGATACAGGATGAAGTCTTGTCCTTGATTTAACGAGTTCGGCGGAATTCCCCATCCGTCTGCACGGTGGGGATGGATAGCCGGACGACGACGAAACCAACTCCGACCGACATCAATCGTCAGATTGATTGGGGGGTGGGTTGATTGAGAAGTCGTCAATCTTGGCGCTAGGCAGCCTGTCGATCCAATCCTCAACCAACTGCGTAACTGTTTTTTCTTTGCTTTGTGCGTAAGCCTTAAGCTTGTCATTTCGTTTTTGCGATAATCTAACTCTAATAGATCTTTCTTTCATAATGTATCGCTATGATGGATACATCTATGGTATTATAAAAATGGTTGCTAACCCACCCGACCGTATTGAACAGACAGGCTAACATCAAAGTAGTAGTAAGATACAAGACGTGCGATAAATCGGTAGATCGGGGAAAGAACACTGTTAGCTGGTTGACTATTGTCGTGAATCCAAGCGGTGTTGTGCAAAACAAAAATCAAACTCCCTGTGGTAGGCGGGGGGCTGCCTGTGGAACGGCACTTGCTTCAACGGGGGGAACCCCCGCAACGCAGTGCCTCCGCTTTGTAAGACCATCATCGGGTTTAGTCCCGAACTCTTAGAAATAAGAATTCCTAACGTGGCATCGGCGGAAGATACGGGAAACTCCGTAGACGAATAAGACCGTCCCTGAGTTGAGTTGATGTGTTGGAAGCCCCAACCTCAGCGAAGCAGGTTGGAGTACTTCACTCTGCGTTCATTACGAGTTAGGAGAGACGCGATTAATCGCGTCTGTTAAGAATTTTAAGTTTTAGGTGATAAGTTTCTTTCTTCAACTCATAACTCTTAACTCCTAACTCTTGTTTTGTTACCGCATTGTGACAAATTCTTCGGCTGCGGAAGGATGGATACCAACGGTAGCATCAAAGTCTTTTTTAGTTGCGCCCATCTTCACAGCGATCGCCACACCTTGGATGATCTCGGCGGCATTTTCACCCACCATGTGAGCGCCTAGTACTTTGTCAGTGTTGCTATCAACAACCAACTTCATCATTGTCTTATCTTCCTTACCAGTCAAACTGTGGTACATGGCACGAAAGCGAGTGCGATAAATTGTTACCGCATCACCCAGTTTTTCCCGTGCTTCGGCTTCTGTTAAGCCTACTGTTGCGGCTTCTGGGGTAGAAAATATGGCTGTGGGAACAGTTTGGTGACTGAATTCGCGGCGATTATTGCCAAACTCACTATCTGCAAAAGCTCGTCCTTCGCCAATAGCGACGGGAGTTAAATTGATTCGGTCTGTGACATCGCCAACGGCAAAGATATTTGGTTGATTAGTTTGACTATATTCATTGACTGCGATGGCATTTGTGTTAAGGTATCCAGGCCCTTCAATAGAACTAGAGACAACATCAACCCCAGCTTTTTCTAAACTTAGTCCATCTACATTGGGAGTTCGACCAGTCGCTACTAAAAACACGTCGGCAATTACTGGTTCTTGGTTTTCCCCTGATAAAGTTAGTTTAAACCCTTCTGGCACACGTTCAATTGCTTCTACCACATTATTCTTAATCATCCGAATTCCGTGGTTAGTCATCCCCTCTTCAATTTCTGTGCGAATGTCTTCATCAAACCCCTTCAAAATCTTTTCACCTCTGGTAATTTGTGTCACCTCAGAACCCAAACCGCGCATAATACAGGCAAATTCCGTGCCGATATAACCAGCGCCGAGAATGACGATGTGTTTTGGTTGTTCTTTTAGATGAAAGATTTCGTTGGAGGTAATGCCATATTCCATACCTGGTAAATCTGGTTTGATGGGACGACCACCAACAGCAATTAAAATTTTATCTGCTGTCACTTTGCGTCCATCAACTTCTACGGTGTGGGAATCTAGCAATGTGGCGCGACCAGAAATTAGTTCCACTCCGGCTTTTTCTAAAAAGCTGATGTGTAGTTGCGACAGTCGCCGAACTTCCTTATCTATAGATGTAATGAAATATTCCCAGTCCAACTCAGCCTTACCGACTTTCCAGCCATAGCCTGAAGCTTCACTGAATAGTGCGGGAAAGTGAGAGCCATAGACCATAAGTTTTTTGGGAATGCAACCGCGAATCACACAAGTGCCACCAACTAAATCATATTCAGCGATCGCCACTTTTGCCCCATAGCTAGCCGCCCGTTTGGAAGCCGCTAAACCTCCAGAACCCGCACCAATCACAAACAGATCATAATCAAAAGTCATAAATTTATGTTCTCTCTAGCAAAAAGTTAGTTCCTGGGAACTCATACAACAGAATGTCATTGGACTATATAAGGATATCCGGTGAACCCTATGTAAGTCTTGTCCTTGATTTAATCTAGCGTTAGCAGATGTTCTCTGGTCGTAGAAAATATCACTTTTTGCTTTGGTTGCTGTAGAGGCGGTAGTTAACAGTTGTTATAGTTCTACCTCTGGAGGCGGTTATAAATTTATGCTCCTGCTACGTTGGAAAAATGAAATTTACAAAATATTACTAAAGTCTGGAAGTCTTCGCAGGCTCAGTTTGTCCCCAGTCCAGTAGGATTTCTATTTGGAGTTCCTAAATGATCACCAGGGGTCGGTTGTCTAGGATTTCTATTTGGAGTTCCTAAATGATCGCCAGGGGTTGGTTGTCTAGGATTTCTATTTGGAATTCCTGAATGATCGCCAGGGGTTGGCTGTGTAGGATGTGTAATTGGAGTTCCTGAATGATCGCCAGGGGTTGGCTGTGTAGGATGTGTAATTGGAGTTCCTGAATCACCACCAGGGGTTGGCTGTGTAGGATGTGTAATTGGAGTTCCTGAATCACCACCAGGGGTTGGCTGTGTAGGATGTGTAATTGGAGTTCCTGAATCACCACCAGGAGTTGGTTGTGTAGGATTTGTAGTTGGAGTTCCTAAATCACCACCAGGGGTTGGCTGTGTAGGATTTGTAGTTGGAGTTCCTAAATCAACGCCAGGGGTTGGCTGTGTAGGATTTGTAGTTGGAGTTCCTAAATCAACGCCAGGGGTTGGCTGAACCGAGGGATTTTGAAGTGTTGTTGGGATTTTACTAGAATCAACACCAACGTTATTATTTTGAGTATTTACATTGTTATTATTACCATTTATCACGGATCGCTGCTTAGTATTTGACAGGAGTTGCCCTATGTCTTCAAAGGAATTTAATGGAGAATTATCTGTAATGGCATCTACTGGGGAATTGCCTGTGATAATGTCGTTGCTGGAAGAAGCTGAAGAACTAGTAGTTAACTCTGTAAAAGATGGGTTTTCAACTACTCCCTCGCCAATTATGGGCGACTGTGCTTTCAAAGCCGCAGCAGTTTCAGCTTGAACGCTTGCGATCGCTGGATCTGCTGTAGGCGTAAGATTTTCTCTAGTTAAATCAAGCCCCCGAACCATATCGCTCGTTTTATAAAAATTTCTCAGATCAAAATCGTATAAGCCCTGAAATTTGCCTTTCACTATAAGCATCATTTGCCCTGCTTGCAGCACTTGACTTTGAGAGGCATCCTGATTAAAAACTTCAATGCCGCTATTTGTCAGCGCCCCCACAATTGTGGTGTCAGTTTCTTTGTTGTAACGTACAAATAATGCCGAACCACGAATTGCTGCTGCTGCACTTGGTGTTTGTATACGTGTTTGCCCCCTTCCGGGTGGGATAAGCAGCAATGCTGTTCCGTTTGACAGTCTAAAACTACGAGTTTTTGGTAAAAATTGAAATATAGCCTGTTCCCCAACTCGTGCCAAAGAGCCGTCGTTAAAGCGCAACTCTGCTAGGGAAGCTCGACCAGTTGACAACCCATCACCAGGAGTCATCGCATCTGATTTGCGTGCAGGACGCTTCTTATATCTATCTTTCGGTACCAGTTGTACTATGTTGCGGATGTTTTGAATCTCTGCTCGCATTAGAGGAGTTATGGCACTTACCCTATTTGGCAAAGGCAATACTATAACTCCCCATAAACTAATCACTAATAATGGAAATGATTTATAAAACATAGTTGGATAATTTGTGAACTTCAACTATTACCAAAGAACTTGAGTATTTAAGTTATGCTAATTTTTATAGAAAACTTTTCTTAGGTAAACCTTTTATGTATTTAATTTAAATTAAATACTTGAAGAAGAATTCAGAAGTCAGAATTCAGGAGTCAGAATAAATCAGTCGGGGATTCAGACCCGCGACTGATTTTGAGCTACTGAACGGTAGTTCAGTAGGGGTTTTAAACCCAATTATTCATCCACCAGTCGTACAGAATTCATTCTGAATTCTGACTCCTGAATTCTGTTCGATAAAAGCTAATGAATAAACTTTATTTTATATGTTTAGCTTATTTAGTTTTTTCCTTCTGGAACATTTTAATCAGAATCAGCTACAGCATCATCAATGATAGGGGAAAAAAGTTTTTATGAATCTATCAATGAAATGGCTTACTGGCTGTATTTCATTAAATTAGAGCATAAATTGTATCGGAAGATCCTAGATTATTTTGGAAAAACTGGGAGAAAATCCGAGAAACAGCAATTTTAGTTTGTAGTTTTAGTATATACCTACAAAGCTAGAATAAATGCATTCAATTGTATATTCTAAGTCTAAAATCCCGATATAGCTTGTAGGTCTATATTTGCCAAACGCGCTCGATGCGATCTAAGTACATGCGACTCAAGAACTGGAAAAATTTATGTTTTTGTATTTTGTTAACGTCCAATGGTGGAAGTTGGTGTTGCATTAGAGTAGATGCAGCAGAATCTGTAAATACAGAAATTTGGCATTATAAAAATTTAGCAAGCACACAGGTAACTTATCAACTGTGTCAAAAGTTGCAGCAAGAGGTAACAAATTCTTTGTGTAAGCAGTCCAGTGAGTCGCATCTTTTATACTTCCAAATGCCGTTAAATCTGGCACAGCAAACACCCGAAACAACTCAATCTCAAAAATACCCAACCGAAGAACTTGGGCATACTCAAAAGCAAAATGACCCGCCACAGGTAGAATCGCAACCAACTGTTTTGCCTACATCTCCTTCAGATTCAAAAGAGGAATTATTAAATCCACCTGATATAAATTATTCCCAAAGGCTAGAGAGGCTAACACAACTGCTGCGATCGCCAAAATCGCCACCTGAGTCTAATGGCGATCGCGAATTAGGATTGCGTGTGCGGTTACGGCCCCTAGAAAAACTTCCTCTTCCACCGACAGAACAACCGGTAGCTAAGTCAAAACCCATAGGCTATCTACAAGCCCGTATTGGTTACTTCCAAACGACCAATATTTTTTCCTCAGATGATAGTCCCATAGAAGATGGTTTAATTATTTCTGGACTGACGCTAGCCTCTGCATATTTCCCTTTGGGATCTAAGACTTATTTAAACGGCTCAATTGATGGCAATCTCATTCGCTATATAAATCAGTCACAATACCATTACAACCAGGTAAAATTTAATCTCAGTATTTACCACCAGCTATCCCAGCGAATGTATGGAGAACTTAGTTGGAGTAATCAACAGTTATTTTATGCCAGCAACAGCGATCGCCTGGATAGCTTCAAAGCAGGCGATCGCTTTTTAAATGAAAATTCCCTACAGCTATCTTTAGGACGGCGAGATCCTTTAACTTCAAAATTAACGTTAGATAGCTTCTACGAACTGAGTGTAAATTTTGCTGACCCCCAAAATCGCGATCGGATAATTAATTCCTTTTGGTTGTCTCTAAATTACTACTTGCAAAAGCCTCTCCAGGTTGGTATTAACTACCAGATGAACTTATCGGACTTTACACAGCGTCATCGAGAAGACGAATTTCATCGGCTGTTCGGGCACTTAAATTACCGCATATCCGATACTATTAATATGAATGTACAGGCTGGGGTAAGTTTAGGTAATTCAACCGTCGAAAACATTGATTTTGATGGCTGGTTCTTCAGTATTAATTACAATTTACAATTAGGTCGGTTTTGAAATTTGTGATTTGTCATAATATATATAAAAAATATCCCCTACCTCAGATTCTAAAAGCAGGGGTTTTGTTAAAACTACTTAACCGAAACAGCATCAACATCAATAGTGCTTGCAGTGGTAGTAGAAGTCTCAGTAGTATTAGCTGCTTCAGTTTCAGTCCCTACATCACCCTTACGAGCTTTCCAGCCTTCAATTACTAGCCCAGACACCTCACTAACCAGCAGAGTCAAAAGGAAAACATCATCAACCTGTCCGATTATGGGGAAAACGTCAGGAAGAAAATCAAATGGGCTGACCAAATAGACTAATGTTCCTAAAACTACCCACCAACGGTACTTAGGGTTACGAAGCAAATTGCCATACCAGGTGTAAAGTGATTGGATTGAAAATTTCATATTTTGAACCTCCAGTTATCTTTAATTTTGACAAATTATCTTAAAAACTTCCGGTGGGAATAACCGTCCTAGTTAGTCTGGTAGACGCTACTCCTAATTTCTTACCAAATACCTGCTTTGTAATTTTGTACAAGAGTTTGGTATTGCAAGGGTTTTATAGTGCTTACACCCGCTTTTTAGGTTTTCGAGAAATTTATATTTTGGAAGTCCCTCATTTTGCATTAATCTCTAGAATTAAAATGCTTTAGCACATTTGCTCTAGTCGTGGAGGGAGGAAACTTAAACAGTGGATATTTTAGATTTGTTTTATAAGGGCGGGCCAGCGATGTGGCCTTTGCTTATTCTGTCGGTTTTATCTTTGAGTGTCATTTTTGAGCGTCTGTGGTTCTGGGTGCGAATTTTGACTCAGGAAAAGCAAATAGTAAATCGCATTCTGGATGCAGCCCAGGATAATTGGCAAGTAGCTGCGGATATTGCAAAAGAAGCAAGCCATCAACCTGTCGGGCGTTTTCTCTACGCACCCTTACGTTTCCCAAAAACTGATGCGGAAACCTTTCGACTAGCACTTGAGGCTACAGCCGAAGATGAATTGGCTGGAATGCGGCGAGGTGAAAAGCTTTTAGAAGCCGTAATTGCCTTAGCGCCACTGCTGGGATTGTTGGGCACGGTTTTGGGTTTAATCAGAGCTTTGCGAGCAATTCGGATTGGCGATTTAGGAACTGAATCGACAGCTGGGGTAACTACTGGTATTGGTGAATCCCTAATAGCTACGGCAACGGGGCTAATAGTTGCCATCATTAGTTTGGTATTTTATCGCCTATTTCAAAGTTTTGTAGTCAACCAAGTCAAAGTTTTTCGGAAGGCAGGGAATGAAATGGAATTGCTCTACCGCCAGTCCCCCCCTGATTTTAGTAATATTACACCAGCAATTGTGCGGGAAAATTTAACTCCACCCCGCAAGCCAGGAAAAACTAGGTTGCCTGAACCTCCTGAACCCCCGAATCTTTCTAATTAGGCTATAACTCAACCCCCGAATCAGGCGTTTAAATTGAAAAAATGAAAGTTAATCTACATACCCCAATTGAAGAAGTCCAAATTCAAATCATCCCTTTAATTGATGTCGTTTTTTGTATCCTGACATTTTTTTTGTTAGCGGCATTACAATTTACGCGGCAACAAGCAATAAATGTTGATTTGCCCAAAGCCAGCGCCAGTTCAGTATCTGGAATAACATCCCAGAGTGGAAGTTTGATTGTAACTATCGATGCCGTTGGTAACACTTACATAGAAAAACAGGCTGTAAAACGGGACGATTTGGAAGCGAGGTTAAAACAGTATCTGCAAGCAAACCCCAGTGCTGTTGTGGTGCTGAATGCTTCGCGGACAGCAACTTACAATGATGTGATTGAGACATTGGATTTGCTACGGCAAGTAGGAGGCGATCGCGTTTCTTTAGGAATTATTCCTGGCCCATCTCAACCACTCACTAACTCACTCAACCAGCCTAATATCCCATCTTTCCCAATCAATCCTGGTACAGCAACAATTCCAGGCATCAATCCTGAAGGGAATATTACCCCTAAATTTCCCTTAGCACCTAATTCCGTACCGTTACCTGGCGTAAGTCAGCCTCCAAGCGGGCAAGGCATTAGTCCTATCAATCCTGGTATTTCTAACCCACCAGCATCCCAAGCGCCTTTAGCACCGAAACAAACCCAACCTCCTCTTAAAAGATGAAATAGCAAGTATGGGGATTGGTCATGGGGCATGGGGCATTGGGCATTGGGGAGAATTCAAGTTACCTTTTTCCCCTCTACTCCCTGCCCCCTGCTCCCCTGAAGGTTTTTCTCAATCCTAAAGATATCTAAAACAAAATTCGGTTAGCAATCAAATTTCTGCTAACTTACAAATAATTGGTTGAGCTTTAAAGATTTTTCCACCGATAAACTGAAGTAATTTATCACCAATTGCCATTCACGTTTCAAGGGTTGTGGCATGAATATCGTTACGCTTTTAATTGTTTGGGTAGTAACAGCTATCAGCCTGTTGATAATTAGCAAATTACCTTTAGGAGTTGAAATTGATACTCCTGGCAAAGCCTTTCTTTCTGCCGCAGTGCTTGGTATTGTGACGGCAATAGTCAGACCGATTTTAAGCCTCATTTTTGCAGTCCCAAATTTACTTACACTAGACTTACTATCCGGCATTTTTACATTTATGATTGCCGTGGTTTGTTTTAGTATTGCTGCTTGGTTAGTAGAGGGCTTTCGCTTACGTTACGGGATTTGGAGTGCTGTTATTGGAGCATTTACGCTGACTATCATTAACAGCTTAATCTACAAATTATTGGGCGTTTAAAATCAATAGTGAGGAGTTAGGAATTAGGAGTTATTAACAACTCATCACTCCTAACTCCTGTGGAGACGTGATTAATCGCGTCTCTACTTCTAACTATTCGTTGGAACTTGGGGGAGCAACGGGTGTGGTTGATTGTTGTTTACGTTGTTCGCGTTTTTTGCGATCGGCTGAGAGCATATCTGCCATTACCACTAACGCTTGCGCCATCTTATCTAGGTTAGAACGGTATAATTCCAAATCCTTGTTGAGTTTGTCATCAGATATATGCAAGCCAGCAGCGATCGCTTTTAGCGCCTCAGTGAGTTGCTTTTGATCTTTGACTAATTCAGGATCTGACTGTTCTAATAACGAAAATAAACCAATTGCGAACAAACGGTTGTATTTAAAGTTAGGATTGTTGGCGATCGCTTGCAGTTGTGCTTGCAAGTCAGCATCTCGATCTAAGTAGGTAGTTTGGTCTAGCCACCCAATTAAATCTTTAACTGGCAAACCTTTAGCTACAGCTTGCAATCTTTCAGCATCCTGCCGATAGTGTTGCGGATCTTTTTCTATAGCCCGACAGAGGGCATTAAAAATTGATTCTTGATCCCTTTCTGGTTGATAGCCTTCCATGAAGCGGTCAAAAGTAGTGACGACACCCAAGGCATAAATTGGATTGTAGCTAAAATCGATATTTACTGACAGCAGATGCATTTCTACCATCAATTCTTCTACCACCCGACGATAAATAGTGTTAATCGGACGGGTGTGAAGATTGTAAAAAGTTCTTTTTGTATCAGAGACAGTACGGACGTTATTCACAAAGAAAATGTTAAGGGCGACGTATCTTTATTTTCACGCTTAAAGGCTACTTTGCCAAGTTGAGCTTTTGGCTAGCGACGGTTTCATTTACAATATAAACAAATCAAAAGTATTTTATAAGCTAGTCACCATAGGAGATTAAGACCCTTTCCTCTAAAAAACTAGCCAAAAATATTTATCCTTAATGATTTATTTATCGCATTTATGAATTTCTCGCCACAGTTAATTGCTTTAGGTGAGTACCTTGCTGGTGAATTTGATAATCAGGAACAAGCTATAGGCGAACCTGTTTGGTATGTCCATCTCCGAATGTGGCAAAGACCAATTAATCTTTTCACAGAAGATAGCATCACCCTGTTCGCCGAACAAGCTAACGCGATCAACCTAGATAAACCTTACCGCCAGCGAATTATGCGGTTGCGTCAGGGCAGCAATAACACATCGCTGGAAGTACAATACTATATGCCTCAAGATCCAGATGCATTAAGAGGCGCAGGCAATAACCCTGCTCTACTGAACACACTGACACTCGAACAATTAGATTTACTACCAGGTTGTATCCTAACAGTAACTCAGGAAACACTAGCTGGCGATCGCTATAAGTTTACCGCCACCCCACCACCAGAGACTCGTTGCAGCTTTACTTATCTTGGTAATAGTATCTATGTTTCCTTGGGGTTTGAAACCACTGGGGCAGAATTTCACAGCTACGACAAAGGAATCGATCCAGCAACTGGAAAGGCAACTTGGGGAGCGATTATGGGCCCTTATCGCTACACCAAGCGGAATCAGTATCAAATAAGATAAATTTATGTATTATAAGTTACAAGTTATGAAGTTTCAATCAACTCCTGTAGAGACGCGATTAATCGCGTCTCTACTCCTAACTCCTAACCCTTTTTTAGCTAGCGATGCTACGAGGTACACCTTCTAAAGCTTCCTCTTCTGTTTCAAAGATTTCAAAGACAGTATCCATCATCGTCACTTCAAACACGAGTTTGGCTTCTGGATGTACATTGCAAATGCGGAAACTACCCTTGACTTTATCAGCATCACGCATTCCAGCTACCAAAGACGTAAGACCAGAACTATCAATAAAATTTACCTGAGCCAAATTTACAACTACATGGCGGCTGAGTTTGGAAATACACTCTTGTAACTTCAGGCGAAATTGCCAAGCAGTGGTAATGTCTAGGCGACCGGCTGGTGTCAGGACAATAACGGTGTTTCCGTCTTGCGTTGTATAAGTTTTTTGGTCTATATGAATCACTAAAGCCCTCCCCTTGGCATTTATCTTAAGATTAGCTAGTTACAGAATTGTCTAATGCTGCCACTTGAGATTAACAAGCTATAGCTAAAATTGTCACCTTTTTCTGCTAAGTGCTTAACTTTAGTAGTTTAACTCACCAAATCAGTACTGAGTAGTAATTTTTAATAGCATGGGGCATGGGGCATGGGGCATGGGGCATGGGGCATGGGGCATGGGGCATGGGGAGTGGGGAAATGAGAGAGGTGGGGTAGATAACAAAGTGAGGGATAAAGAATTAATAACCAATGCCCAATGCCCAATGCCCAATGCCCAATGCCCAATTAAGCTGGTGTCCAGTTGATCCAATCTTGAGGCTTAAGGAAGGTTTCATACAACTCGGCTTCGGGGGAATTGGGTTCTGGTTGATAGCCGTATTCCCAGCGCACCAAGGGGGGTAGGGACATTAGAATTGATTCGGTGCGCCCGTTGGTTTGTAGACCAAAAATGGTGCCTCGGTCGTAAACTAAATTAAATTCTACATACCGTCCCCGGCGATAGAGTTGAAAATTTCGTTGGCGATCGCCATACTCTATCCCATGTCGCCGTTCTACAATTGGTACGTAGGCTGGTAAAAATGATCTGCCGCAGTCTTGGACAAAGGCAAACAAATCTTCCCAATTACGGGTTGCTGGTATTCCTAACTGGTTGCTATGAATAGCCGCTTCCCCATTGGGATTTGGCCCGCGATATAAAGCACCTTGACCATCTTGGTAATCAAAAAACAGACCACCTACGCCCCGTGTCTCATCACGATGTTTGAGGTAAAAATATTCATCACACCAGTGCTTAAACACCGGGTAATAGTCTGGGTGGTGTTTGTCACAAACTTGTTTTAATGTTTTGTGTAAATGTGCCGCATCTTCAGCAAAGGGGTAATAAGGCGTTAAGTCAATACCACCACCAAACCACCACACTGGCCCCGCTTCAAAGTAGCGATAATTTAGATGAATTGTAGGCACATAGGGATTGTGAGGATGTAATACCATTGAAGTACCCGTAGCATAAAAGCCATGACCTGCGGCTTCAGGGCGTTGGGTTAAAATTGAGGCTGGTAAATGGGAACCCCAAACTTCAGAAAAATTTACACCTGCTTGTTCAAATATTGCACCATCTCGCAGCACGCGCGATCGCCCTCCTCCTCCTTCAGGGCGTTCCCAACTATCTTCATTAAACTTAGCCACACCATCTAGTTTTGCCAATGATTCGGTAATTTCGTCTTGCAGTTGTTTCATAAACTGGCTGACTCTAATCTGAGCGTCAGGTGCTGGCAAAGACTTGGATGATTCTGCTACTACAGTTGGCGTTTGCGAGTTGGTCAACATAGATTCCCAAACCTAAATTACAATTTATTTCCAGAAAGCCACAAATTTCTTATCTTAAAATTTGGGGGAAACACGCGCCAACAATCAAGCTCTATTTGCCCAACCCGTTTTTTATTACTGGTTAAGCATTTATCCGATTGATAGGCATCACTAGAGTTATTTTCCCTCAAATGCGTATAGGCTTGTATATTGACTGAGCTTTTTTTGTTAATTTTTACTATTTCGCTCATTTGGTATTCCAGTAACTGAGCGTAGTTGCACAGAATACCAGAGTTACCAGAAAGTGTCTAGAGAGGGGGAGGATTAGGAAAATGCAAGATTGGTTATCCAAATTCATCCACCGCAAACGTCGTCGGTTTTGCGCTTCTCTGGTGCGGACGTATCGAGAGATTAGCTCTGCTTCTGTAGATGAATTGTGGCAAAAAGTCGCTGACTTGACAGATGTTTCCTGGCATCCATCACTTAAGAGTACTAATGTACCCTACGGATTAGTACCCAAACCAGGATTGATTTTTCACGCAGTAACACGCTTTTCGCCGATTCCCATCCGTATTTTTGTGGAGCGCGTCAATCCTAGAGAAATGCTGACTATCCGAGTGCTAGCGATTCCGGGCATAGAGGAACGAGTTACTTATCAAGTAGAGTCAACGGTTTGTGGTACTTGTTTGTCTTATTCTGTAACCCTACGGGGTTGGTTCTCGCCTTTGATTTGGTCTTTATCCCGTCCTTATGCAGATCGCGTAGCACGGTCTTTAGTAGAAGCAGCAGAAAAAACGGCATTACGAACGGTATCTGGTAAGAAAAAATCCATTAATGACAGTTGTTTTGATTTTTAGGGAATTGGGAATGGGGAATGGGAATTGGGAAAAACAAATAATACCCAATACTTTTCTACGAGATCCTGTCCCTTAAGCGAAGCTATGCCGCAGGCTTTAGGGACTTCCAAATAAAAAAATATCCAACTATTTATTGTGGGGTGGGCATCTTGCCCGCCCAGTAACCAAAGGCGGGCAAGATGCCCACCCCACAAGATTGGATAATTTATTTATTGGAAGTCCCTCACGGCAACGCTCAGTACAAGTACTCAATGCCCAATTCCTAATCCCCAATGCCCAAAGAAAGTTAAGATCCTATTAGGTAATAATGCTATTTGCTAAGTTTTATTACGGCAGTGACAGTGATAACACTAAGCTGACCTTACTTAAGAAAGCATCCAGTTAATAGCTAAGATGTTCGCCACAAGTGTATTTATTCATTTTGAATTTTAAATTTTTATGTACGATGTCCTTGATTCTCGCTCTGTCCTAGAAATTTTGCGCCCAGTGGAAGATCCAGAACTCCGCAAAAGTCTGGTGGAACTGAATATGATCCGTAACGTCAAAATTGACGGTGGCAAAGTTAGTTTCACTTTAGTGCTGACCACTCCTGCCTGTCCTTTACGAGAATTTATCGTTGATGACTGTCAGAAAGCTGTCAAAAAGCTCCCAGGTGTTACGGATGTAAAAATAGAAGTAACGGCAGAAACACCGCAACAAAAAAGTTTGCCAGACCGCACTGGTATTTCTGGTGTCAAAAATATTATTGCTGTTTCCAGTGGTAAAGGTGGCGTTGGTAAAAGTACGGTGGCGGTAAATGTAGCTGTAGCTCTAGCTCAAACCGGGGCGAAAGTCGGCTTGTTAGATGCTGATATTTATGGCCCCAATGATCCCACCATGCTGGGTTTGGCTGATGCCAAAATTGTAGTGCGTTCGACTGATACAGGTGACATCCTGGAACCTGCTTTTAATCACGGTGTCAAATTAGTTTCAATGGGCTTTTTGATTGACCGAGATCAACCAGTAATTTGGCGGGGGCCTATGCTCAATGGTGTAATTCGCCAGTTTCTTTATCAAGTGCAATGGGGAGAACTAGATTATCTGATTGTAGATATGCCACCAGGAACCGGAGATGCTCAGTTAACTTTAACTCAAGCAGTGCCGATGGCAGGGGCGGTAATTGTCACCACACCGCAAAATGTAGCCCTATTAGATTCTCGCAAGGGATTGCGGATGTTCCAGCAGATGAATGTCCCAGTATTGGGAATCGTAGAAAATATGAGCTATTTTATCCCCCCCGATCAACCTGATAAGCACTATGACATCTTTGGTTCTGGTGGTGGCTCCAAAACTGCCGCCGAATTGGGAGTGCCACTTTTAGGGTGCGTACCGCTAGAGATTTCCACACGAGTTGGCGGTGACAGTGGTGTGCCGATAGTTGTTGGCGATCCAGATTCAGCTTCGGCAAAAGCATTAACAGCGATCGCTCTTAACATTGCTGGTAAAGTATCAGTTGCTGCATTGACATAATTAATTTTAATTTCTATCTGCTTCCTGGGCTATGTCTTGGGAATACTAAAAATTGATTGGGAATGGGGAATGGGGAATGGGGCATGGGGCATGGGCAGAAGGAAAACAAAAGACAAGTCAAAAGATCGCACACAACTTTAGAGAGACAGAGACAACGAAAATAACCAATGCCCAATGCCCAATGCCCAATGCCCAATGCCCAATGCCCAACACTTAAAAAAAGTCTAAATTAGCACAATGTTATTAAAACGATCGCTCCCCAAAATTCGCTGGAAGTCTTGGGTTAAGCCCTGGCAGCAGGTAGATTGGCTCCTATTTTGTTTGCCAGTTGCTATCAGTATCTTTGGTGGCATCATGATTCTCAGTACTGAACTGAAGCAGCCAGTAACAGACTGGTGGTGGCACTGGATGGTAGCGGGTATCGGCGTGCTTATAGCCCTATTTTTATCTCGCATCCGTTACGAACTTTTGATGCAGTGGCACTGGGTAACATACTCACTAACGAACTTCAGCTTAATCGCTGTAATGATTGCTGGTACCAGCGCTAAAGGGGCACAAAGGTGGATTAGCATTGCTGGCTTTAACGTGCAACCCTCAGAATTTGCTAAAATCGGTATGATTATCACCTTAGCGGCTTTGCTACATAGGCGGACTGCTTCTAGCCTCGAAGGTGTTTTCCGCGTTTTGGCAATCACTGCCATACCTTGGGGATTAGTATTTTTGCAGCCAGATTTAGCAACATCATTAGTATTTGGTGCGATCGTCTTAGGAATGCTTTACTGGGCAAATGCTAACCCAGGATGGTTAATTCTGCTGATTTCTCCTGTGGTTGCCGCCATTTTGTTTAGTATATCTTGGCCTTATTCAGAGCCGATAGTTTTATTCAAAGAACTATCTTTTGGCCCATTAGGGCTAATTTGGTCATTTGCGATGGCTATCGTCGGCTGGCAAACTTTGCCCTGGCGTAGATTTGGTTTCGGTGCTATCAGTGCGTGGACTCTCAATATACTCGGTGGGGAATTAGGAGTCTTCGCTTGGAACCATATTTTAAAACCGTACCAAAAAGATCGGCTAACTGTATTCATGGATCCCGATCACGATCCACTCGGTGCTGGGTATCACTTAATCCAATCTCGTATTGCCATTGGTGCTGGTGAAATTTGGGGATGGGGTTTGTTTAAGGGGCCAATGACACAACTTAATTTCGTACCTGAACAGCATACAGACTTTATTTTCTCCGCAGTGGGAGAAGAATTTGGTTTTGTGGGTTGTTTGTTAGTGCTGTTTGTCTTCTGCTTAATTTGCTTCCGTCTGCTGCATGTTGCCCAAACCGCCAAAGATAACTTTGGTTCGTTGTTGGCTATTGGGGTTTTGTCGATGATTGTGTTTCAGGTGATTGTCAACGTCGGGATGACTGTAGGTTTAGCGCCTGTGGCAGGAATTCCCCTACCTTGGATGAGTTATGGGCGTTCTGCTATGCTAACCAACTTCATTTCGTTGGGAATAGTAGAATCGGTAGCAAATTTTCGCCAAAAGCAAAAGTATTATTGATTCGCCATTGGTCATTTGTCCTTTGTCCTTTGCTAATAACCAATGACAAATGACAAATGACTATTAACAAGTATTAAGCTATTAAAAGGAAACAAACGAGGCTAAAAATATGATTCTGCCTGGAGCAACTGTTCGCGTCAAGAATCCCGCAGATACCTATTATCGTTACGAAGGACTCGTGCAACGACTAACTGATGGCAAAGTAGCCGTATTATTTGAAGGTGGTAACTGGGATAAATTAGTTACCTTTCGCCTAAGCGAATTGGAACTCGTAGAAACCATAGCCGGACGGAAAAAAGCCAAATAATATCTAGTCATTAGTCATTAGTCCTTTGTCATTTGGCAAAAACTAATGACTAATGACTAATGATTAATGACTCTTGAAAACCATGCGCCTCCCCTTACCACAGTTTGCCACTGGCGATCGCCATCCCAACCACATTGCGGAGGTGATTGAGACTACTAGTACCGAATTTCTAGCTCAGTGTTTGGAACCAGAAGATTTGACCTTCCCCTCCATGCCACCCTTTGGTAGTTGGGTTTGTTCTGTGGATGAAGAATCTGGAAATCAAGTTTACGGCATAGTATACTATGCTACGACAACGCCCATAGATTCTGTACACCGAGCGAGAGCATTAGGGTTGTCATTGCAAGACTTACGCGAGGAACAACCCCAAATATTTGCCATGCTGAGGACGGAATTCCGGGCTGCGATCGTGGGATTTGAACAATCTTCCCAGAATCGAGGTTATAACCAAAGAATATATCAGTATCTACCACCCCGTCCCCCGCAAATTCATCAAGCTGTTTATCGGTGTGAACCAGAAGCGATCGTTAAATTTACTGAAGAATTAGATTTTTTGCGGACACTACTTTGTATTAACGGTGCGCCAGTTGAGTCTTTAACCGCAGCTGCCATTCGAGATGTATACCAGTTACGCAAAGCTGACCGAGAATGGTTAATTAAAGCTGGACGTAACCTGAGCGTTCTACTTAAAGACGATTACGATCGCTTGCGGTTTATTTTAAGTCAAATCCATCCGTAGGTAGTTAGTTATTAGACAATTACCTAGTTAGTGTAAGTTATTAATATTTTTAATTTTTCGTCGGGTGGCCTCCCAATTTTATATCCATCAGGCGATCGCCCCAAGGTAATCGCAGTCTTACCATAGCCCCTTCAATTCCTACATGATGGAACTCATATCACAAGTTCTTGTTCTGGAAGCAAACTCCCAAGTTCTTGGCAAGGAACCAATTGTTCCCTTTGCTATTTTACTGGTGGTGATCTTAGTTATCCCCATCATGTTTGAGCGGCTAAGATTACCAGGATTAGTGGGTTTGGTTTTCTCAGGGCTAGTACTTGGGCCTTCAGGCTGGCATCTATTTCAGTCTGACTCACCGATGATTAACCTGCTGTCAGACATTGGGTTAATTTATTTGCTGTTTGTCGCAGGGCTAGAAATTGATCTAGAAAAGTTTCGCCGACAAAAAAGTCGGGCCTTTGGGTTTGCTAGCTTGACTTTCAGTGTCCCCCTAGTTATGGGAACCTTAGTAGGGCTGATTTTAGGCTATGGCTGGAATACTTCAATCTTAATTGGCTCCTTATTCGCTTCCTATACCCTTTTGGCATATCCCATAATCAGCCGTTTGGGAGTGGTAAACAATGAAGCTGTTACTGTCACCATTGGAGCTAAGATTTTTACAGATATTGGCGTGGTACTGATACTAGCCGTTTGTGTAGGCATTGCTCATGGTGGAGCATTCAGCTTTGCTGAACTACTCACCTTGTCCGGTCGATTAATTATTTACTCTGTTGCCGTTGTCACAGGCTTTGATTGGGCAGGTAAGGAATTTTTCAAGCGGTCTGGAGATGACGAAGGAAACAAGTTTTTGTTTGTATTACTTTCTGTCTTTCTAGCGGCTGTGGGCGCTCAATTGATCGGAGTAGAAAAAATTGTAGGTGCTTTTTTAGCGGGTTTAGCAGTGAATGAAGCTGTGGGTGAAGGCCCAGTTAAAGAAAAGGTAGTATTTATTGGCAGTGTGTTGTTTATTCCCATTTTCTTTGTTGACCTTGGCTTACTGATCGATCTACCCACCTTTCTGAACGACCTCGACACGCTCAAGTTAACCCTGTTGATGATAGTCGGTTTAATTGTCAGTAAATTGATTGCAGCTTTGTTGACAAAATTGGTTTATCGTTACAAGTGGCAAGAAACGTTAACCATCTGGTCGCTATCACTTCCCCAGGTTGGTACAACCTTAGCAGCGACGTTAGTGGGATATCGGGCTGGGTTGCTGCCACTAGAAGTATTACACAGTGTCATTGTCTTAATGGTTGTCACATCAACCTTGGGGCCTTTAATAACCAGTCGAATAGCTGTTGGTTTGAGTTCCTTACCAGCCGAAGATCCAGCAACACCTCTACCTAAACAGAATGCACCAGAAACAGATAGTGCTTTTACGATAGTTGTACCTGTTTATAATCCTCATACCGAACAGCATTTGATTGAAATGGCGGCCTTATTAGCGCGTCAGTCTCAGGGAAAAATTATACCACTGGCGATCGCCACTGCTGCGGCTCAGATGGATGCACCGCAGTTAGAAGCGTCTCTACAACGCAGTGAGCAGTTATTAACTAAAGCCACAGCACACAGTCGAATATTGGGCGTTACCGCAGAACCAATGCTGCGAATCGATGATGCCTTTGCTCAAGGAATTAGCCGAGCCGCCCGCGAACAAAAGGCTAATTTAATTGTTATGGGTTGGGGTAAACGGACTGGGTTACGAGCGCGTTTATTTGGGAATGTGATTGATGGAGTACTTTGGGCATCCCATTGTCCAGTCGCAGTAACACGTCTAGTAGAATCACCGAAAAAAATTCAGCGCATCTTAGTACCAGTAGAAAACTTAACAGCACCTATATTACAACCTGTACAATTTGCCCAGATGCTGGCAGAGGAAAATCAGAGCCATATTACTGTCCTAAATGTGTGCGATCGCCGCACTAGTTCCAGTAAAATTGCTTGGAGGCGATCGCATCTCTCCCTAATGGTGTCTAACTTAGCTTTGGCTAATGCCCCAGAAATTCAAATTATCGCTCATGAAAATGTTGCCCAAGCAATTTTGCAGGCAGCCCGATTATATGATTTAGTAGTTTTACCTTTTATACGCAATCGTACCAGCCCTGGAGGGTTAGCAATTAGCGATGTTACAACCCAATTAGCCAGACAACTCACCTGCTCCATTGTCATGCTTGGAGAACCACAGCGCACTCAAACCACAAATGTAGTTATGTCTAACACGGTTACTAGCGTTACATCTGCTGTATAATACTGGGCATATTCCAGTCCATCTGAGTTAGCTGGGGCTACGATCAGCAATAAATGGCTCGAATGTAGGGATATCTGTAGATTCCTACAGGCAATTCTGTGTAACTTTGCATTCAACTAATGATATTAAGTAGCCGTAAAAATATTTGATATTATTGAAGATTTGATGAACTTTAAGTAGAAGATTGACAATATTGAGACTAAGTTTGTTATTTTGCTAGTTAAATTATTAAAAAAGCAGGTAAAAACATCATAAAACTCTAACCGTAGAAAACAACCAAGGAATGTGGATTAAATAAAATGTACTTTATCCTGTCTCAGGATCCCTCTCCTTTATAAGAAGAGGGATTGAGGGTGAGGTAAGCCAGAGACATAAACTAAACTGTATGTTATTTAATTCTTATTCCTAAGTTCAACAACACTTTTTGATTAAACCTCGATATTTTTTGAATTCTGTATTTTTGTCCCCAAGCTGGGTAATCTAAAAGTAAGTGCAATAGCTACTGAAAATATTTGTAAGTAACTGGGAAACTATGAGAATTTTGGTAACGGGCGGTGCTGGGTTTATTGGTTCCCATCTCATCGACCGATTAATGGCTGATGGGCATGAATTAATATGCTTGGATAACTTTTACACTGGTCATAAACGTAACATTCTTAAATGGTTAGGTCATCCGTACTTTGAACTGATCCGCCACGACATTACCGAGCCAATTCGCTTAGAAGTTGATCAAATCTATCATTTAGCTTGTCCTGCATCACCAGTACATTACCAGTACAACCCAGTTAAAACCGTTAAGACTAACGTCATGGGAACCCTGAATATGTTGGGGCTAGCTAAACGTGTGAAAGCTAGGTTTTTCTTGGCTTCAACGAGTGAAGTATATGGAGATCCAGAAGTTCATCCCCAAGTTGAAGAGTATAGGGGTAGCGTCAATCCCATTGGGATACGTTCATGCTACGACGAAGGTAAAAGAATTGCTGAGACTTTAGCATTTGATTACTACAGACAAAATAAAGTTGATATTCGAGTTGTTCGGATATTTAACACCTACGGCCCGAGAATGTTAGAAAACGATGGTCGGGTAGTAAGCAACTTTATAGTTCAAGCCTTGCGGGGTAATCCTTTAACCGTGTACGGCGATGGTTCTCAAACTCGTAGTTTCTGCTACGTTTCCGATTTGGTAGAAGGATTCATCCGCCTGATGAATAGCGACTATATTGGCCCAATGAATTTGGGAAATCCTGGTGAATACACGATTTTGCAATTGGCGCAAGCTGTGCAAAATATGATCAATCCAGATGCACAGATTAAGTTTGAACCACTACCTTCAGACGATCCCCGTCGTCGTCAGCCTGATATCACCAAAGCAAAGACTTGGTTAAATTGGGAACCTACCATTCCTCTGCAAGAGGGGTTAAAACTGACAATAGAAGATTTCCGCGATCGCATTCAAGGCGATGGCAATAATTCAACCAACTAAGTAGCGTCTAGCGTTGCTCTAAATGTTCATGCAGGCTCACCCAAAAGGTAGCTAGTATGCTTAGTTCCTGAGTTTACTAACACTGTGTTAAGTGTCATATTGATAACTTCTTTTTGAAGAATACACTCAAAAAAGTGAGGCAGTTAAAGAATGCGTGTTTGCGTGATTGGTACTGGTTACGTTGGTTTAGTTACAGGCGCTTGCTTGGCTCATATTGGGCATGATGTAATTTGCGTAGACAACAACGAAGAAAAAGTTAAGTTAATGAAATCTGGACAGTCCCCAATTTTTGAGCCGGGACTCTCAGAAATTATGCAGTCTGCCATTCAAACAGAGAAGATTCATTTTACAAGCGATCTTGCTGCTGGGGTTTCCCACGGAGAAATTCTGTTTATTGCTGTGGGAACACCACCTTTGCCGACAGGTGAAAGTGATACTCGTTACGTCGAAGCTGTAGCCCGTGGGATTGGAGAAAATCTCAACGGTGGTTATAAGGTGATCGTGAATAAATCTACAGTCCCCATTGGTTCAGGTGACTGGGTGCGGATGCTTGTTCTAGATGGGATTGCAGAGCAGCAAAAAAAATTGGTACCCGCAGGTGGAGTCCCAAGTGATGAGAAATTACCTGAGTTTGCAGCTGAATTTGATGTAGTGAGCAATCCAGAATTTTTGCGTGAAGGTTCAGCAGTTCACGACACCTTCAACCCCGATCGCATTGTACTAGGAGGCAATAGTCAAAGAGCAGTAGCCTTGATGCAACAACTGTATGCCCCAATTGTGGAACGTAAGTACGCTGTCGATAGATCTTTACCCCCAGTGCCAATTTTGGCAACAGACCTGAGTTCGGCGGAGATGATTAAATATGCCGCCAATGCCTTTTTAGCTACCAAGATTAGTTTTATTAACGAAGTTGCTAATATTTGCGATCGCGTCGGTGCTGATGTTACCGAAGTAGCTAAAGGTATTGGTCTAGACTCCCGCATTGGTAACAAGTTTTTACAAGCTGGTATTGGTTGGGGTGGTTCATGCTTTCCCAAAGATGTCTCGGCTCTGATTCATACTGCTGAGGACTATGGTTATGAAGCCCAGCTAATGAAAGCTGCTGTTAGTGTCAACGAACGCCAACGCTTGATTGCTTTGGAGAAACTCCAACAAGTTCTGAAAATCCTCAAAGGCAAAACAGTCGGATTACTCGGATTAACTTTCAAGCCAGATACCGACGACTTGCGCGATGCTCCAGCCCTCATTTTAATTGAGCAGCTAAACAGATTGGGAGCCAAAGTTAAAGCTTATGACCCCATCATTTCCCAAACAGGTATGCGTCATGGGCTTTCTGGTGTGCTAGTAGAAACAGATGCCGAAAGACTAGCTGACGGCTGCGATGCGTTAGTACTCGTCACCGAATGGCAGCAGTTCAGCACTCTCGACTATGTGAAAATGGCAAAATTGATGGCCCACCCCGTTATCATTGATGGTCGTAACTTCCTCGACCCCGAAACACTGGTACGCGCTGGATTCCAATATGTAGGCGTGGGACGATAGAGAGTTTTTAACTGACGGTTGTGTAAGCTGATCATTTCCCATTTTCAATCATATAAATCAAGCGATCGTCTTTGTGATTACGCAAAGTGGGATCGCTTTTTTGTATTTGAATAAAGTCGATGCAAACCATCTGCTATGGCATTACTTACATCCAAGAAACATTCACATAAGGATAAATTATATCCTAAATATCCACTGATTAGCGATCGCTCGGTTATCACTCCAACAAATCAAATCCTTTGTCGTCTCTCAACTTTCTGTCAAATGTTGCTGTTGTGGTACAACCAAATTGTTGAGCAACTGTACCAATTAAATAGTCAGAAAAATCTGCACTTCCCTGCTTAAAACGCTGCAATGCTTGATAAACCACAGAGCGATTTTCTAACTCAAAAACTGAACATTGCACCATCATCTCTATAGTTTTACTGATTTCTTCCCTACTAAATTGATAAGGCTTACCGCGCAAAACCCAGACTAATTTGCACATAACTATATTAGCAATAAAACACTGCTCTTCACCTTCAATAATCTCAACAGCTTTCTCCCACTGCTGTTCATCATCTTTCGTCAGGTAGCGCACTAAAATATTGGTGTCAACTCCAATCACTTGAACCTTCTCTAATTGCTGTTTCCATTTCCTCTAAAGTTGCGCTTTTCATCCCTGGACGATGTAAAATTCCTGATAAACTTTGAACAGAGATATTTAAGGGAATCAGTGTCACTATCCCATTTTCATCAATGACAAAATCCACCTTACTACCTGTGTCTAAATTCAGATAATCTCTAATTTGTTTAGGGATAGTTACTTGTCCTTTTGTCGTGATGGTTGCACTTGCCATTACTGAAAATCCTTACTTTTCTTCCTTACTAGATTATAAAGTCGATTTCAGAACTTCTAGAAACCCTACTTAACTTTTTGCGATCGCTCAAAACAACTCCACAAGAACATTCAGCCACATATTGATAACTTTTAGAGCGCATCGATTACTTAGAAACAATAGTAGGTATTCGTAAAGGACTAGACGAATTTGAACGCGGTGAAGGAATTGCTGCTGAACAAGCCTTAGAAACCCTAAAACAAAAATGCATGAAATAATGCGTTGGCGCAGCCCAACCCAGGCATCGCTTTTTAGCCCACATTCCGCAGATTTTTTCTGGTATTTTTGTGCTAAATGCTCATATCAAGCGCTATTTGGAATACGTTCAACTTCAGCATATCCACTGAAAATAAGTTTTTGACCTTCAGTTTCTAATCGGTTGAGTCTCATTTTCACTCCATCAAGGTCAAAACGATCCAAATCGACCATATTATCTAAAATTTCTACCAGCGCTACACTCAAGGTTTGCGAAATTTCCCGTTGTGCTTCTGGTACTTGATCTAGTTGAATTTTCGGATCTTTAAAAGAAACTCGCCGCCGCCTTTCAATGCCTATAGTTAGAATCATGCTCAGGGGTACAAGTTCGCCATTATTTAAATCTGCTTTTGCTACAAGCTGCAACCGATTTTCTGGTAATAGCTGCACCTGAACCTCCGTAAAGGAAACTGGTTCACCGCCAGATAATTCTGTCAAGGATGGTACGGAGAGGTTTAGCAGGCGCTTTTTAACCAGTTCCGCGCTAAAGGCTTGGTTAATGCCCACTTCTGATAATATGACTTGAGCGATCGCTTGAGTCGGTTGCTTAAGACTGAGTTTGCCTTTTAAAACCGAGCCGAAGTCAATGCCAACCGCATCAGTTTCAAAAGACATCTCCTCTACCGCGAAATCTTTCCGAATCACCAAGCCCCGACCGGTCATTTTGAAGCTATCAATGCTGCCTTGCAACAGTTTGCTGGAGGGGTAGCAGCGCACAGAGACTTCTACTGACTCGCTTTGCGTAAACAGGTGGCGAATCGTTTGGCTGGCCACTGTGTTGAGCATCCGCTCTCCCCAATCAGTGCCTTTAGGATCTTGTAAACCAGTAAGTCCGCCGAACATGTGGTTTTTAGTCTCTAGAAGTTCTTTATACTTTTGTAACAAACTGTGAAGAATACAGCAAGCGATCCCGTGATTAATTGTACTGATGGGTAGGAGTTGGATAGCTGATGGTTAACGAGGCAATGTATTAAATATTACTCTCGTTTATAGAGAAGCGGGATAAAAAAGATGGTGGATTCGCAGATATTCCTCTACGTCTGAATCGGGGGTTGCAACATCTGAAACAATGGAACGAAACAGAAATCAATAAAAGAGCAGAAATATTAGCAGAGATGGCTGTTAAAGTTTGGTCTTGTCGATGTATGTGACGCAACCTCTATGCAAAAATGCGATCGCCAGTTCGCCATAGTGACGCATTTACTTTAAACTATGGAAATTAATGCAAATGGTTTTTAGAATCTGTGTAGAGCTTCCAGATAGGCGTAGGTTTGATAAGAAACAGTGACACAAGCCAAAACACATCGAGCCATTGCAGTGAATATTCCACCAACGCTAACACTTACAGTTACCCACGAGCAGTTAGTTGAGTTGGCGATCGCTAACCGAGATTTACAACTAGAACGAACTGTTACAGGAGAGCTAATTGTTATGGCTCCAACTGGAGGTACTACAGGAAATAGGAATTTAGATATCGAAGGACAACTATGGCTCTGGAACCGTCAAACAAGACTTGGTAAGACATTTAACTCTTCGACTGGTTTTCACCTCCCTAACGGAGCCGATCGCTCTCCCGATGCAGCTTGGGTAGTTCAAGACAGATGGGACACACTCACTCCAGAACAGCAAGATGGATTTGTCCCTCTTTGTCCTGATTTTGTACTGGAACTGCGTTCTAAAAATGACAATATGAAACCCCTACGAGCCAAAATGAGGGAATATATCGAAAACGGAGCTTGTTTAGGTTGGTTAATTGACCGAAAAAACAAAAAGGTAGAGATTTATAGGCAAGGCCAGTCTGTGGAAGTTATAGATAATCCCGTAACCTTGTCAGGTGAAGATATCTTACCTGGGTTTATCCTAGATTTGACCGAGGTTTGGAAATGATTTTGAAAATGCTATGTAAGGCAGTGCCTTTTCATACACCTTGTCTCCTGCCATAGTCTCTTACGAAGCGATCGCAACCTCTATGCAAAAATGCGTAGAGGCGGAGCGGCTTATCGTCAAACATCGCAGCACATCCATTAATCATGAGGCTATCTGCTAAATTGCAGGACGATATCTAGGTTCAGGAGTTGGTTTACCCTCAACTTTGGCAGAATCTAACCATGCTGCTTTTGCTTGCAAGACTTCACAAAGCGCTTCTTCTTCAGTTGAGCCAAAAGCTGAACAGTATTTCAAATCAGGAATATCAGCAATATAGCCATCATCTTCTTCACTGTAGAAAATATTAATGTGATAGTGTTTCATCTTTAATTCAGTATCGCCACTAAAATACGTAGCAAGTCTTCTATATCAGCAGGAACACGATATAAATTGAGGTTTTGAGTTATTTGTTTACTTTCTCGATTCAATAAACCAAATTGCCAAATATCCCCTGTAGAAACAGCCCCCTGTAGAATTGCCTCTTGAGAATCAGTCCACGTATCAATCGCAATCAATTCTACAGCAAGCTGGGTAAAACCCCTTGCCAAATCAGCATTTTTAGCTTCCACAACTAAGAGTTTATGGTCTGCATGGAGATAATAGTCAAGGGAACCTTTTAATTGTTCTGTAACAATTAAAGGATATTCGATTCTCAGTTGAGCGTGGGTGTAATGAACAACATCCAATAAAATTGGGGCAATTAGTAATTCTCTGCGGGCTGCTTCACTAGTCAAACTAATATATGGCAAACTATCCTCAATTCTAGATTTGAGATTTGCGAGTCTATCTAATTCAATGCTGGACTTTTGTAGATTGAGAGAAGAACGTTTTAAAGAATAGCCAAATTCAGCCAGTATGTCTTCTGGCTCGAATGCCATCTCAAAATAGCTTCTGAAAGTATACGAGTTATTTGGTTGAAGGATGGGAATTTTGCTCATAGCTGCATGATTAAACCATTCTGCCTTACTTCTCTACTTCCTAATCGTCCTCTAAATCCTGCAAACAAGTTACTTTGGACTAAATACGGAGATTGCTTGCGATCGCACAGATTTAACTTGCCCAACTCTAACTAAATTTTCGGCACTATTGCTTATTGACAAATAGTTGATTACCTATCTACTCAACAACTTCCGCCGCAGATTATCCAAAGCTGCATTTGCACTCACATGACGAATTAGGGAACGTCCTCGCACTGTACCAAACTGATATTCAAAACTTGTCACTTCATCCTTCGGCCCAGCTAAACCAACGTAAACTAAACCCACCGGCTTGGTATCTGTCCCTCCAGTTGGGCCAGCAATTCCAGTGATGCTCAATCCCCAAGTTGTTGCAAGGCGCGTTTTTACCCCAATTGCCATTTGCTCTGCAACGATCGCACTTACCGCCCCAAATTTATCTAAATCTTCCTGGTTAACCCCCAGCAGTCGAACTTTCACCGAATTATCATAAGAAATTACTCCACCCCAAAAGTAATCAGAACTTCCAGAAATCTCCGTTAACATTTGCCCTAAACCGCCACCGGTGCAAGATTCTGCGACAGAAAGCGTTTCTTTTGATGCCCGCAACAACTCACCGACAACGGAAGCAGGGGTATCATTATTAACGCCGTAAAAATCTAGTCCAGCAATTTCTTTAAGTTGTTTCTCAATGGGCGCAATTAGTTCTTCTGCGGCTGCTTCGGAAGTGGCTTTAGCAGAAACTCGCAATCTTACTTCTCCCTTACCTGCATAAGGGGCGACTGTGGGATTTGGTAACTTCAAATAGGAAGCAACTTTTTCCGCCAAAGCAGATTCACCAATACCCCAAAACTTTAAACTCCGGCTGTAAATAATGTCTTCACCCCAACCTTGACTTTTGAGAAATGGGACGGCTGTTTCTTCCCACATCGGGTACATTTCACTGGGAACGCCGGGAAAGGTAAAAATCGTGATTTCAGGACGGGGTTGCCAAATAATACCGGGTGCTGTTCCAGTTGGGTTGGGGAGAATTTCTGCACCTTGGGGAATCAAAGCCTGTTTGCGGTTACTGGGTGACATAACCCTACCGCGTTGGGCGAATTTCTGGGTTATGTCTTCGATGATTTCTGGGTTTTCTACCAAAGGAGTTTTAAAAAAATCGGCGATGGTTTCGCAGGTGAGATCGTCTGGTGTGGGGCCAAGTCCACCAGTGAAAATGAGAATCTGCGCTCTGGAAATAGCAATTTCTATAACTTGCTTCAACCTTTCTGGATTATCCCCAACCACTGTTTGATAGTAGTGGGGGATACCTAACTGCGCTAATTGTTGCGCCAAAAATTGAGCATTGCCGTTGAGGATATCTCCTAACAGCAGTTCAGTACCAACACAAATAATTTCTGCACTCATTGGAATTGGGAATTGGGGATTGGGAATTGGGAATTGGGAATGGGAATGGGGAATGGGAAATTGGGAAGAAGAACTATAGCGGTTCTCAATTGAGTAGGTACTGAACCCCACCCCCAACCCCCTCCCCGCAAGCGATGAGGGGGCTATGATGTACTTCATCTGATTAGGAAACGCTATATTTACCAATGCCCAATGCCCCATGCCCCATGCCCAATTATGCTAGTGCTGGTACAGGAATTTCCAAGTGAGGATATAGGGGGAAGCGATCGCACAATGATGCTACCCGTTGCCGACAATCTTGGGTTACTACGTCGGAATCTGGAGAAAGCAGGCGATCGCTAATAATATTTGCAATCTCGGTAAATTCTCCTACTCCTAAGCCCCGTGTGGTCATTGCTGGCGAACCTAACCTTAAACCACTGGTAACAAATGGCGATTGTGGATCAAAGGGAATAGTATTTTTGTTGGCAGTAATATTCACAGTACTGACTAGCTGATCCGCTTGCTTACCAGTTAGATTTACAGAGCGTAAATCCACGAGGAGTAAATGGTTATCAGTGCCGTTTGACACTATCTTTAAACCCCGACTTTGTAGTTGCTCTGCCAAAGCACGAGCATTTTCAATTACTTGGGCAGAATAGGTTTTAAACTCAGGCTTTAAGGCTTCTCCAAAAGCCACTGCTTTACCAGCAATGACGTGTTCCAATGGCCCGCCCTGAGTGCCAGGAAAAACAGATTTATCTAGCTTTTTACCTAGTTCTGCGTCGCTGGTCAAGATTAAACCACCTCTAGGGCCGCGGAGAGTCTTATGTGTAGTTGTTGTTACTACATGACAATGAGGAATTGGATCGGGATGAAGACCGCTAGCAACTAAACCAGCGATATGAGCAATGTCGGCAAGTAAGTAAGCACCGATTTCATCAGCAATACTACGGAATTTTTCAAAATCAATTATCCGGGGATAAGCCGAATAACCACAAATTAAGAGCTTAGGACGCTCCCTCAGCGCCAGCTCCCGAATTTGATCGTAGTCAAGTTGTTCTGTTTGTTGACTGACACCATAGTGGCTAACTTGGAACCACTTACCTGAGACATTTACAGGTGAACCGTGGGTGAGATGTCCACCATGAGACAAATCCATCCCCATAATTTTGTCTCCTGGTTGCAGCAGCGACAGGAACACTGCAAAATTGGCTTGTGCGCCAGAATGGGGTTGCACATTTGCATGAGCAGCGCCAAATATCTGTTTAGCACGGTCGATCGCTAGTTTTTCGATTTTATCGACAAATTCACAACCGCCATAGTAGCGTTTACCAGGTAATCCCTCGGCATACTTATTTGTCAGTACCGAACCTTGAGCCGCCAGTACAGCAGCAGAGGTAAAATTTTCGCTAGCAATCAACTCCAAGTGATCTCGCTGACGCTGTAGTTCGTCGTTGATTAACTCTGCGATCGCTGGATCGCTGGTGGAAAGAAAGTCTGAATTAGTCCTAGTCACTTCAATTATCCTTATGGAAATTTGTACAACGCCTGATTTGGCTTAGGCACAGCACCTAACAGTTCTATAGAGGCGATTAATCGTCTCCGTACCTGAAGATTTATTTGTGCCAACTTACTTATTATTAGGCGTAAGCTTAATTAATACATTAATTATCATAACGTTGCTTTTTGAAGCTGCTTGTGTAGGGGTAGCCCGTTGGAGACATTGCTCCTCGATGGATAAAAAGCTCAACGCTTCGGCAATTAACTGTCGCTAATATAACCCTTACGCAACACGAGTGCGAAGTTTTACCCTGAAAAACTTAAATATTCAGTATCTTTGACAAATTAAAAATTGTTTGCAACTTACCTTTGAAGATGCATTTTCTAGCGATCGCTGGTAGTGATAAGCTGTCGTGCATTTAATTTGCACAGCTAGGGCGGGCAAGATGCCCACCCCACAAGAGATTTATTTTTTTGAGGATGCAAATTAAAGTATTTTCAGCTTAGAACCGCAGATATCCTTGGAGATGCCTTACATGGAGAAGTTACTGATGAACGGGCTAAAAATTTGGCTAAATCTGGTAGATTACAATACATAAACCTAATAGATATAGATGAGGGAGTTGAAAACTTAGGCAAAATAATTAAAGATTTGCTTTGTAATGAGGAGTGAATAATGGCAAAAAAAGATAGTTATCAGGAATTTTTAAAGGAAGATTTTAACAAATTAGAAGATATTATTCAACGAGATGTAGAAATATATGCTACTCAAGTTGTCCAAGAAAAGAAAAGAAAGAAGAACAACAGAGTCAAGAAAATTATATCTTAATGCAAAATACAAAAATAACCAATTTGGGAGAAAAGAAAGAGGAAAAAGAAAATCCGTAAAACAATAAGTAGTCGGACACAATTAAATTCATTGGTAGAGATAGGGAACAGGTTACAGGTTAAAGGTTACAGGAAAAAACTTGTGTAATTAATTCTGTCTGATTACTTGTATGGCAAAAGCCATTCAATTTTAGATTTTGGATTGAATAAAAAATCCAAAATCTAAAATTAACTAAGTTAATTAACTGCCCTTGGGTACAGCGTCTCCAGGCCCGGCGGTGACAATTACCAGATTTTCTGGCTTAATTAAATCCTCAATTGCCTGTTGCATCTGAGCCATAGTAACTGCTTGAATCCGTTGGGGAAAGTCTCGGATTTCTGAACGTGAAAGTCCCAAGACAGCATTATCCAAAATCATGCTTGATACATTACTGGGATTAGCTAAATCTACGGGGTAGCTATTGCTAATTGAGCGTTTTGCTGCGTTCAATTCAGCCTCAGTTACTCCCTGTTCGCGCAACTGTTTAAGTAAAGCGAGAGTACTGGCGATCGCTTTTTGGGTATCAACAGGAGCAGTTTGCATCTGAATCAAGAAGGGGCCGGGATTGATTCCGGCGGCAAAACCACTAAAGATACCGTAGGTTAGACCAAGGCGATCGCGCACTTCTGTACCCAAGCGACTTGATAAGGTATCACCACCCAAAATTTGATTCAGTATCACGGCTGCATAATAACGCGGGTCTTTCCGGGAAATGCCGCTATAACCGATGTAGGTAACAGCCTCTGCTTTACCAGGAATTACTTTGTTTAAACGTGTCGAAGTTTGCGGGAATGGCACGGATGGTATTTTCAGTACAGGGGGCTTACCTGTGACTTGCCATTTGTCAAACGCCTGATTCAACAAAGTTTTTACCTTAACTGGATCAAAGTCTCCAACTATTGCGATCGTTGTGCTATCTGGTCGGTAGTGTGTCTGATAGAAGCCAAGCAAATCATCACGAGTGATGCTTTTTAAGCTCTCGACTGTAGGAAAGCTATGGAATGGATGATTTTCTGGGTAAATTGCCTGCTGGAATACTTGTCGTCCCAGTCCGCTGGGGTCATCTAGCTTAACTTTGAGACTTGTCAGTGCGCGTTGGCGACTCAGTTCTAACTGTTCGGCGGGGAAGGTGGCGTTTTTTAACACATCTGACAGAGTTTGAATCAATATCGGCAAGTTCTCTGAAAGTCCCTCACCGCTAATGCTAGTTCCCTCGCGGCTGGCACTGAAGCTCAAACCGGCTCCCCGATCTTCTAAGATTTTTGCTAGGGTCAGAGCATTTTTAGTCTTTGTCCCATTCATTAAGTTGCCCGCAGTCAGATTCGCTAATCCAGCTTTTTGATTGCCGTCAAATTCTGTACCAGCGTCAATTTGTCCACTCAGATTAATGGTGGGGAGGCTGCGATCGCGCAACAACAGAACTCGCAAACCATTATTTAAGGTAAACTCTTCTGGTAACGATTGTTTGGTTGAATCTGTAGCTGATGTGGCAGGTGGGAGATATTTAGCCAGTTCTGCTGGATCTACAGGTTTACCGGGGCTGAAATTTTCTACTGTGCGTCCAGAACCAGCGCTAGAAGTTCCTGGTTTACCATCTGGTTGAGTTGGCTCAAAAAAGCCGATGGTTTGTTTCGCCGGATTTAGATAAGTTTTCGCTACTTTCTGTACTTGGGCTGGGGTGACTTTAGCGATCGCAGCCAGATACTTTTCAATAAAATGATAATCACCTGCGATCGTTTGGTTATACCCCAGTTGGTTAGCTTGACTAGTAATATCTTGATTACCCAAGATATACGAGGCTTGCAGTTGTGTTTTCGACCGATTCAGTTCTTCTATAGTGACTGGCTGCTGTTGCAACTTTTCTAAAGATTCTTGAAGCACCTGGGCAATTTTCCCTAACTCTTGACCCGGAGCCGCCGTAGCACTAATGTCATACCAACCTGGTTCGATGAGTTCGGCAGCACCGCCACTCACTGAACTAGCGAGTCCAGATTCTACCAAAGCCTGGTAAAGCCTAGAGCTACGTCCACCTGTGAGAATGGCATCCATCACATCAATTGCCGGCACATCAGGATGCTTGATATCTGGTAAAGGATACACAGCTTGCAGTAGTGATGCACTTCCAGGTTGCTTCAAAACAATCGGTGCTTTTTTAGTAGTAGAGGCAACCAGAGAAGACGGGGCGACATTTTCCCGCGTTCTCTTTTCCTCGTTTCCTCGTTTTGCCAACTTCCCATAAGTTTCTTTAACAACTTTCAGTACAGGTTCTGTGGCAAAATCCCCCGTAATTACCAACGTGGCATTGTCTGGGCTGTAGTAAGTTTGGTAATAATTCCGCACCTGTTCGATTGTAAATTTTTCTACATCAGCTTTTGTGCCTCCCACAGATAAGCCATAAGCTCTTGTAGGGAAAGCGTCTCGCATTACTGCCCGATCCAGACGAAAGCTTGGTGAATTTTCGTACCCCTGTAACTCAGAGATTACTACCCGCTTTTCACTCTTTAGTTGCTCAGTCCCAATTAAAGAGTTTTCCATGCGATCGGCTTCCAGTGTTAACAATGCTTCGAGTTTGTCTCGTTGCACTGTGCCAAAGTAAACTGTTTCGTCGTAACTAGTAAAAGCATTGAACTGGCTACCCAAGGCACTAAATAACCTGCCAAACTGCACTGGACGGGCAGTTGTACCTTTGAACATCAAATGTTCTAGCTGGTGAGAAAGGCCATTTTCTCCTTTAACCTCGTTACGGGAACCAACTTTATACCAAACTTGCACGCTGACCACTGGAGCGGTATGGACTTCTTTGGTTAGCACCGTTAAGCCGTTGTCCAATACCGTTTTTTTTACGCCTTGGGTGAATGAGGTAGTAGATACAGGGGCGACTACTGTCGGTGTTGCAGCATTGGTGAAATTGACCGAAAACGGCATGATAGCTAGGAGCAGACTGAGAAAAAAACCTATAAACATATATGAACGTAGCTTCATAAGCAATGCCAAATGCCAAATTTCTAATTTTGAAGAAAAATTCAGAAGCGGAGCCGGAGTGTCTCCGGTCAGAATCTAATATAGTAGATAACTTACTACTGCTGTGCTATCTGTCAGGAGTACAAAATTCATTTTGACTCCTGAATTCTGTTTTGATAAAACAAAACCTTAGTACCACTTTATGTAAATCAGAAGACTTACATTCTCGGCTTTTTTATCATTTTTAATGGTAGCCTTATTTTTTCTATGCCGTAATAGTCGGTTTTCAAGTTTACCTATTTGCAACACGCTTACGAGCAATATTCCACAGGTTTATAAAGTGAAGCCCTCTGGATATAAACTGGTTACAATAAATGGTATCAATATTTGGTTGCAATTATTGCTATGGAACGCGAAGCCCTAACAATTCGGTTTCCGGCTGATTTACTTGTCAAAGCTAAAAAAATTAAGGATGGTAGCGAATCCTTGAATGATTTAGTAGTTGAGGCTTTGGAACGTGAGGTAAGCGGCCGGAGGGGATGGGCTGCCCATCAACGGATAATTGCCCGCAGCGAAACTGTTAAAGCTAAAACAGGGATACAACCAGCCTCTACAGATTTTATTCACAGCCTTAGAGAAGATGAAGGGAGACGTGACTAGAGTTTTGTGTTTAGATACCAGCGTTTGGATTCCCTATCTTGTACCAGAAGTTTATCATTAATAATTTAATTACCGTTTAATTTGCTTAGGAAAGTTAGGAACTAACAAAGATTGACCTAATTCACCTTGCTCATTATAGAATTTAATTTGACCTTGTTCATTACATAACCATACTTCCACAGCTTGAGCTTCTAAATATAAATTTCTTTTAAATTCCATTTCTTCCAAAGTGTTGCCACTGGATTTTACTTCTACACAAATTTCTGGTGCAATAGATGCTGATACTTCATCTTCAATTTGAGAAAATCGTTCCTCTGAACACCAGACAACATCAGCAACTTTCACACCGTCTGATGTGTTAATAGCACATTCTGGCATTACTTCTCCTGCATTCAATAAAGATTCTAATAACCGTTGGATTCTTCCTTGATAAAAAGAATGTTTAATTTTGACTGGACTCATAACGATTTGACCCCATTTATTTAATTCAATTTTGAAGGGTAAATCTTGTAATTGTTTATGTTCACAAACTTCTTCCCATCTCATAGTTAATATTTGCCTAGAGTGATTGATTTAATTTTAACTCATCTATCAATACGAATTCTCCTCCTCACATTGCTGACAAAATCTCACGCAAAGGCGAGGATACTTGCGTGAGACAATCATATTAGTCTAAACTTCTACATTCAAAGTCCGCACCAAAAAAGCCCATTTATCTGCGGCTTCTTCGATAATTTTAGCTGTGGGTTTACCTGCACCATGCCCTGCCTTAGTCTCAATTCTAATTAGCGTTGGTGCATCACCTGCGTGAGCCTCTTGCAAAGCGGCGGCAAATTTGAAACTATGAGCAGGGACAACGCGATCGTCGTGATCGGCTGTGGTAATTAAGGTTGCTGGGTAAGCTGTATCTGGTTTGATGTTGTGGAGTGGCGAATAAGCATACAGCGCTGGAAACTCTTCGGAATTATCTGCCGAACCATATTCGGAAGTCCAAGCCCAACCGATGGTAAATTTGTGGAACCGCAACATATCCATTACGCCGACGGCGGGTATTGCTGCACCGAATAAATCGGGGCGCTGTGTTATGCAAGCACCAACTAATAAGCCACCGTTACTACCACCTGCGATCGCTAGCTTATCTGTCTTAGTATACTTATTTGCAATCAACCACTCCGCAGCGCTAATAAAGTCATCAAAGACATTCTGCTTTTTATCCTTCATGCCTGCTTGATGCCATTCTTCGCCGTATTCTCCACCGCCGCGTAGATTGGGCATAGCATAGATACCACCCATTTCCATCCACACCAACAGACTCACCGAAAAGCCAGGTGTCATTGAGGCATTAAAACCACCATAAGCATAGAGATAAGTGGGGTTATTTCCATCTAATTGAATACCCTTTTTGTGGGTAATAAACATGGGTACTCTAGTACCATCTTTGCTTTGATAAAAAACCTGTTTTGTCTCGTAATCATCTGGATTAAAATCTACCTTTGGCTGACGAAAAACGGTACTTTTACCAGTTATCATATCGTAGCGATAGGTAGTTCCTGGGGTAGTAAAGCTGGTGTAATTATAAAAAGTTTCGGTATCATGGCGCTTCCCAGCAAAACCTCCGGCTGAACCGAGTCCAGGTAATTCTACCTCACGAATAAACGCACCTTTGAGGTCAAATATTTTAATTTGGCTGTGAGCATCTTTAAGGTAATCAGCAACAAATTGGTTATTAAGTATGCCTACACTTTCTAAAGTTTCTGCTGATTGGGGAATGATTTCTTGCCAATTTTCTGGCGCAGGGTTTTTAGTGTCAATGGCAATAACTCTTCCTCGTGGTGCGTTTAAATCCGTGCGGAAATAAAAGACGCTATCATCATTATCAATAAAACTGTAATCTGCCTCAAACTGGTTAATTAGTTCTACAACTTCAGCATTATGGTTAGTTAAATCTTTGAAGAAAACCAAATTTTTGGAGTCAGTACCCAGCCAAATAGAAATTATTAGATAGTGTCCATCTTCAGTAACACCACCACCAAAACCCCATTCTTTTTGGTCAGGACGATGATAAATTAGTATATCTTCTGACTGAGATGTTCCTAATTGATGATAGTAGAGCTTTTGATAATAGTTAACATCTTCTAATTGAGTTTTCTCATTCGGCTCATCGTAGCGACTGTAGAAGAAACCTTGACCATTGTGTGTCCACGATGCACCAGAAAATTTAATCCACTTTAAATTATCTTGTAGGTCTTCACCAGTTTCAACATCGCGTACTTTCCACTCTTGCCAATCAGAACCAGAGGTGGATAGACCATAAGCTAAAAGTTTACCATCCTCGCTAATAGACAATCCTGAAAGAGCAACAGTACCATCTTCTGAGAGTTTATTAGGGTCAAGTAAAACTTTGGGTTCGCCGTCGAGGGTTTTCAGAGTGTAGAGGACACTTTGGTTTTGTAGCCCGTTATTTTTAAAATAAAAGTAACGTTCTCCTTCTTTAAAAGGGATACCATATTTTTCATAATCCCAAAGTTTAGTAAGGCGCTGTTTAATTTTTTCCCTGGTAGGAATTTCGCTCAAGTAGTCAAAAGTAATTTTATTTTGTGCCTCAATCCAAGTCCTTGTTTCTTCAGAGTCAGGATCTTCTAACCAACGATAAGGATCTGCGACTGAAGTACCGTGGTAGTTATCGACTTGATTGCTTTTGTGGCTGGATGGGTAGGTGAAGATTTTTTTGGAGGAGGGCATAATCTTAGGTTAAAAGTGCTTCTTTACATACTACAAAGATTGACTCAAGACGTGGGGCATACACTAACCAAAACCTCAGAGTGAAAAGATTAACAACTTTTATAGGGTTTACGGTTTAGTCCCTGAGATACCTCACCCTGCTTTTACTATGTAAAACCTGTCCCTCTCCTTACTAAGGAGAGGGATGTCTTTTCTTGACAGGGTGAGGTTTTGGAGGACTTTTGGGTAATCGGATAACTTGTGTGTAAACCGTAGACAAGAGAAGGGGAGTGAGATTTAAAGTCTGTCAGAGTGAAAAGATTAACAGCAGGATTTAGTAGACTACTTGCCACCAACCGAAGGTTGGGCCAATGAAACGGATAGTTGCCCATCCTACAACCATAAGACCAATACCTATCCAGGCACCACGAGTTGTCCAAGTGACAAATTGTTCGCCTTGAGTTTTTGTGATGGGAACCCAAGGCAAGATGCGAGTTTCTTGACCGTATGTTTCCCCTTCTGTGGTTTTACGACGCTTTGCTTCACCCATAATCAGCAACTCAAATTTTATTTAGGTTCTAAATTTATCTTGCCAGGAATCATGGCTATAGACAATTAAGGCATTGGGAATTGGGCATGGGGCATTGGGCATTAGCAAATTACTTTAAGCGGAATTTTCTTCATTGGTGTTAGAAAATAGACTGGGATCGAGATAGTTGATGCGGGCGAGAGGACTTAAGGCGGTGAGGATTTGAGCGCCGTAACTGCGATTAACTACACGACTATCAAGTAAAGCAACAATGCCTTGACTTTCTCGGACTGGCGCGATCGCTCTTTGTAATTCATTTAAGGCTGCTGGCAATAAATATAAACGAAACCAATCTTGATGCGATCGCTTATAAAGAGCTACCCTACCTGCTACTAGGGGATTTTCTAAAGATGGTAAAGGTAAAGTAGCAATAATTAACAGATGGGGTGCTGGCAAAACTCGCTGATGTTCTCGCCAAAATTCCCAACCGCTAATCAAAATACCATTTTCATCTAAACAAGTTTTTTCTACCTGCACCCGCGAACCAAATTCTGAAGCCAATATTGTCGCCACTTGAGCTTTGAGTGGTACATCCCCCACCAAAACAACAGTTAACCCTGGTGCTGTAGCACTTAGACAAACCAGTGTGCGGACTTTATGAATAAATGCCGCTTGAAATTCTGGCGTGTTCGGTAGAGGCAATTTATAGGGTACATACAGTTGAATTGCTTCCGCTTGACTCTCTGAAGAAAATTTTAGGCAAGTTAAATCTTCTAAACCAAGGCGCTGGCGAAAAAGAGGAGCTTCAGTCTCCGGTTCTATGGCGCTGCCAATTAAAACTACTGGTTGTCGCTGCCACAAGGGTGAGAGAATTTCCCTTAATTCCATTGGGGCGTAGTGCAAAGAAAATAAACCTTGTCTATGGGCTATAGTCGCCCAGAAGAGGGGAGGGGGGGATGAGGGAGATGGGCGGGAAAGATTTTTGTTGAGGGTTTGAAGTTGTTGCCAAAAATGTTTCCAAGTATCTGGGAGGTTTGCTTGATCTAAAACAGTATAAAGATGGCTTAAAATCTCTATTTCTGGTTGGGAAATTAGATAGCACTGATATGGATTAACAGGATGCTGAAGAAGTTCGTGTGTTAGTTGTGTCCTTGCTTCGCTAATTGCTTCAGCTTCATTTGGACAAGCCAGCATGAGTTCATCCCAATCATGGGGTTGAATATCTTGGGTAAGTTGATCGCGTACCCAATCTTCGAGATCGTCAACTCCATCAATAATTGTCGGGATGCCTGGGGGAAAGCGATCGCCACCAGCAAATTGTCCTCTTAACCAAGCTTCTGGGGAGGTTAACAGTAGCCCTTGGAACTCAGCACCAGGCCAAGCGTCACCTGTTCTAATCGATTTGTTGGCTGGTAGCCATTGCTGTAGACGGGGAATTTCTACCCGCAGTAGAAGTTGTTGCACAGCTTCTTGAGCAACAATAATTACAGGGCCATGCCACATTAGGGCTGATGCTACGAAACTGGTGCGATACCGCCCTTGATAGCCACAAACCGCTCCTACTTGAATTAGGGCACTACGTCCCAGACGCAAGGCGCGTGCTACCAACCGTGCCATCGTCAAATGATGGGGCCAGGAAGGGAACCCTGCTTGCGATCGCAAAAAGTTATGTAGTGACAAATGAACTTCTGCCTCAATCACACGCTTTTAATTCCATACAAAGTGACTTTTATCTTCCAATTGCCCCATTTCTATTATGTTGTCCTTTGTCATTAGTCATTTGTCCTTTGCCCAATTCCCAATTTCCTAAATTATGCCAACTTACACAGGAATTTCTAGCGAAGCCTTCAGGCATCCACTAGATCGCCAAGCCGAGCAAGCTTTACGCAATTTACCGGGATTTGATTTAATCGCTCGTAAATTTGTGGAATTTATCTACGAACGCCCTCAATTAGTCTATCTAATGGGTAACACTATCCAAGTCGGGCCGCGTCAGTATTCCACTATTTACCAGATGCTTCGGGAATGCGTCCGAGATTTGGACATTTACCCAGAACCTGCACTGTTTGTCTCACAAGATCCCCAAGCGAATAGCTATGCCTTGGGGCAAGAGAATCCTTACATAGTAATAAATACAGGGTTACTAGACTTACTAGACGAAGCTGAGATTCGGGTGGTGCTAGCCCATGAACTGGGGCATATTAAATGTGGTCATACTATTTTAATTCAAATGGCGATGTGGGCGATGAGTGCTGCTTCCGCCTTGGGAGAATTGACTTTCGGCCTCGGTAATCTTGTAACACAAGGCTTGATTTATGCCTTTTTTGAGTGGCGGCGCAAAGCCGAGTTATCGTCAGATCGCGCCGCGCTACTAGTGATGGATGACTTGAATCCCGTGATGTCAACGATGATGAAACTCTCTGGTGGTAGTATCAAATATGCCAATGAATGCAGTTTACAAGAGTTTATTAAACAGTCAGAAAATTATCAGGCACTGGATGAAGATGGACTGAATCAGATATATAAATTCTTGATTTACAATGGCGCTCAGGGTACGATGTTGAGCCATCCTTTCCCAGTGGAACGGCTGCATTACTTACGGGCGTGGGCAGTATCCGAAGAATACCAGCAAATTCGCCGAGGAAATTATCAGCGATCGCCTGCTTCCGGCTCAGTTAATGTTGCAGCAGAATCTTCTGCAAATGAAACAGATAATTTGCGCCGTCAAATTGAGGAATTACAACGGGAAATTGACAGAATGAAAAGACCTGATAATAATTCGTAATTCGTAATTAAGGGGCAATAACCCTACGGCGGGCACTTGCACAAGTCTCAGAGTTGAGGTTTTCGGCATTAGGGACTTCCAACCTTTAGCTACTTGACAAGTTTCTATTTTTCTTAACTTGACACCAATGGCAAGATGCCCACCCCACAATCATCAATAGTTGGATATTTTTTTATTTGGAAGTCCCTAAACTCTATTATGACAAAGCACCTAACAACGCCTGCTTAAACTCGGCTGCACTCTTAAAGTGGATTTCTGGCTTATCAACTAACGCCAAATCAATCACCTGTGCGAGTGGTTGCTTAATTGTCGCATCTCGTTCCCGAATTGGTATAGGTTCATTTTGTAAAACTGCCAGAAAGGGATCGCCTGTGAAGTCGCGGGGGAAACTACCTGTTAACATATTGTATAGACAAGCCGCAACTGCCCAAATATCTACTTCCGGTTGGGCATATTTAAAGTTAAGCACCTGCTGTCGAGGCATAAAAACGGGAGTACCAGCTTGAGTACCAGTCAAAGTTTGGCCACTTAAACCGGCCAAATCAAATGCCTTAGATAAGCCATAATCACCGATTTTAGCAACCAGTTTTCCATCAATATTAGTAAGGAAAATATTACTCGGTTTTAGGTCGCGGTGGACTATACCCTTACCTTTGCCAAACTTCCCATCAGCCAGTTTGACATAAGGAATCTCAACATTGTGGGCATATTGCAAACCGTCTAAAATTTGAAGAATAATCGGTACAGCAATCTCAATAGACAATCGCCCACCTAGTTGCTGCATGAAATCCCATACAGTACCGCCCTCACAATACTCCATTGTAAAAAAGAAGATGATTTCCGAGTAGCCGCAATCCATCAGTTGCACTACGTGAGGATGTTGCAATGCCTTGGTGTTTTCCGTCTCCCGGAGAAACATCTGCACGGCGAATTCATTTGCTGCCACTGCTGGTAACATTACCTTTAGGGCTATGAATTTGCCAGACTGATTATGCTGTGCTAAATAAACTTCTCCGAATTCACTACTGCTGAGGAGTTTGACAAGATTATAACCACTAATTGCTTTGAAATTGCGATCGCCATCTTCAGCCAACTTCAGGAAGTGTGTAATGATTTCCAAAAAATAAGGCTGTTGTACTGGGTTATCGTTGACAGGAACATTGTTAGGAATCAGATTCGACGGATTTTTCTCTTCCTGGTATGCTTCAATACTAACTTTAAAGACAGTGTGACCTAGATTGATTTCGTCGCCCGTTTGTAAATCATATTCTGGAAACTGAAGATTTGCGGCTTCTTCGACCGTTTGATATGGTTGCCGTTGTCCGATATTTTTACCATTAATGTAAGTGCCATTTTTGCTACCAAAGTCCCGCACCCGAATATTAGGGGGATTGATATCCAGCAGACAGTGATAGCGGGAAATACCCCAATGATTCTCATCATCTGGTAACTGGGGATTGCAATCTGGACTTCTGCCGATAATACAGCTAGTGCGGTAGTCAAAAATATATTGCTGTCCTAATAATTGTCCCTGAATGACGGTGAGGATGATTTTATCTGGCATCTGAAATATAGAAAATTAATGCCCACGATCATAACTTACATGTATTAGATATAACAATATTTACTCATACGTAGCCCCCTCTGCCTCCTTCTACAAATCTTTATGGGAAAGAAAACACCCACAACCCCACATGAAACCATGATGAGGGAGAGGGAGATGTCCATAAGGTGCATTTAAATTCCAAGTACACAGGTGTCTGGAGTATAATACCCATTCTCCATTTTTTTTCCAACCGACGCGATCGGCAAAAGCCTCCCAAACTTTTTTATCGTAATTTCTATTCCCACCCATACTTTGATGAATGCGCTTTTGTATCGAAAAACCAAAACGCCCGTTGCTGTATTTTATCCACAACTTGTCAATGGTACGGATGTCTTCAGAAGGAAAGTTGTCAATATCTTGAGGGCGAAACCAGCCTTCCTTTTCTCTTTTAGGGACTCCTAACATCACTCGTGTCGCTTCTTCATTGGCTTCTTTCCACTCTCCGGCTGCTAGTAAATCTCGCAGTCGGGTGTAATCTATATTTACAGCAGAGATTAACTTAATCTCTGACGATTTTTCTCTAGACTCTGGCACTGATTGTAAACTTTTTTGGAATTGCGATAGCATGTTTTTAAGAATCCCATCTTTTAACCTATCGCTAATTTGAGGATTCAATTGCTTTGGCGATACTAATAATATGGTTTCCTCTGATTCTTCTTTATCTGTTTCCGGCAATTGTTGAGATGACACTAATTGCGGAAACTCTTGGGATTGCAATTCTAAACCTTTGATATTTGCAATTAACTGTTGCCCTTCCTGTTGGCGTGGTTGGGTGCTAGCGATACCCAGCAATTCTCGAAACTCTAACACCGACTGGAGACGTTCTTGAGGTTGCAATACCATCGCTTTCATAATTGCATCATTTACCCTATCGCTAATTTGCGGATTAAATTGCTTTGGTGGTGGTAAAGGTATGCCCTTATCTCTAAAATTTGCAGGAAAAGGTATCTCTTTTGTGAGCAAACTATATAACGTTGCAGCTAAAGCATAAACATCAGTATAATGACCGAAATTACCCTGTCTTTCATACTGTTCAATGGGTGCATAACCATTAGTTCTCTCATTAGTCATGCTCCCCACTTGTCCAATTGTATATTCTCTTGCTAACCCAAAATCAATTAAAACTGCTTCTGATTTGCCACCGCGCAATATAATATTATTGGGTTTGATATCCCGATGCAAAAATCCCTGTTTGTGGACATATTCTAAAGCCTGACCTACTTGGTCAATGAAGCGTAAAGCTTCATCTTCTGACAATTGTCCATGCTGCTCAACATAAACACCTAAATCTTCCCCATCAATATATTCCATTACCATGCCCCAAAGTCCATCTTCTTGGATAACTTCATAGACTTGGACAATATGGGTATGAGTACACCTGGCTAACCGCAGTGCTTCATTGACAAATTTTACCTGTCGCTGCTGAAAGTCTTCTTTACTTTGTTGAATATAGTTGAGGGTTTTGATAACGACTACTTTACCTGTAGGCTGTTCTAAGGCGCTATAGGTGACACCATAGCCACCGCCACCAAGCACTTTTTGTATAATGAATCTTCCGTTGTCCAGATTTTGATTGGGTGTCCAAAGTTTCATTGATTTATAAATTGTAAATATATTCGCGCGATCGCACCTCTACTTTTCGCTTATGGGAAGGGAAAATTCTCCCTCTTTGTGCCAACAGAGTCAGAAGGTGAGGTTGTAACTAAATTCTTCTACTGCTGTTTTAACAGGATGTACTTGTTTTTTCCAATACTGCGAATGGGTATACTCACTCTATGCCTACAGAAAACTTTATGGATATTTTATTTTCTAACTGGCAACACACACTCAAACCCTTTGGTGTTGACCAGATAGCGGCTGAAAAAGCCTTTAATTCCTTGGTTGTAGCTTACTCTACCCCCGATCGCTACTACCATACACTGAAACATATTCATCACGTTCTCAGCACAATTCAGATTTTGCAAGGCTACACTAACAACCTCGCTGCTGTTCAACTAGCTGCCTGGTTTCACGATGTAGTGTACGACACTAAAGCTCAAGATAATGAAGAACGAAGCGCAGACTATGCTTTTGAATTTCTGAGGAATTTAGGTATTCCAGAAAATACTATAAGTATTGTTACACATCTCATTATGAACACTAAAGACCATCAAGCTGCGGTGAATGACTATGATAGCCAAGTTTTACTTGATGCAGATTTAGCGATTTTGGCTGCTAACTCAGTGGATTATTTAGAATACGCCCATGCCATTCGCCAGGAATATGGCTGGGTGGCAGACAAGGATTATATTACAGGTCGTCAGCAGGTTTTAGAACGATTTTTACAGCGATCGCATATCTACTTTACGCCTTTAATGTCAGAGTTCGCCGAACCCTGTGCCCGTGGCAACATCCAGGCAGAAATTAAGTCTTTATTGTCTGGTTAGTTATGAGGAGCGACCAATTATTTTAATTGTTCTATCGTAAATAATATATCGATGCTAAAGGCGGAAGGTTAAGTCTTATAGCCCCTAAGAAACCTCACCCTACTTTTACTCCGTAAAACCTGTCCCTCTCCTTAGTTAAGGTGAGGGATGTCCAATCTTTGACAGGGTAAGGTTTTTCTTTTGTTTTGGGTAGTTCGATGACTTGTACGTACACTGTAGGCTGTAGGAGGGGACAAAAGTCTAAGTTTGGGCACTCGCCTATGAGTACAGAAGCTCAGACTAACCTTCGGGTTCTGCAAAGCAGTACAGCCGTAGGCAAGTCTGAGTAATTCACCGTCTGCCACCGCCACGATAAGGCACTTCAGGCACTTCAGTTTCTTGTAGCTTTCTTTTTGGTGCAAAGACTTCTTGATGTTGTTGCTGCTGAATTTTTTCTTGTGCAAACTTGACACGGGTACGAACTCCAAGATCGGCATCTGTATCAAGCATTTGCTGTAGTTGATTTGTAATCCGCGACTCTTGATCGGGTAAACTGACTGCTATTGCGATCGCTAATATTTCTAAACTCGTCACTGCTGCATAGCGCACTACCCATTCTGGATCTTGAGAAATTAATAATAGCGCCTCTAATACCTGAGTCTGAACAGATTCCACTTTTTCAGGTGGTAGTTGATGCCACTGCAAAGTGCCTAATCCCCTAGTAGCAGCCCGCCGCACACTTAAAGAAAAATCGGTTTTTGCTGCCTCTAACAAGGTATCCAATGCCCGAACATCGCCAATTCCCGCTAAGGCACGAAGTGCCCAAGCCCTAGCACCATAGTTGTAGTCATCAATTAGTTCCAATAGTGGCGATACTGCGGGTTCCCCGATCGCAATTAGTCCATCTACCGCCGCTACCGCCGCCCCTGGATTGTTGTAGCCCAAAGCTGCAATCAGAGTAGGAACAGATTCCTCAATATGTGCTGCTGCTAACTCTTGAACTGCGTCTACTAAACGTTCTGATGAGTCTGCTTCTTGTACAGCACGGATCAATACTGGGGCAAGATCGCTGTTATTCATAATAATTTTTCATGAGTAATTAGCCGTCAGCTAATTGTAGCTTAAGTTATCCGTAGCTGACATCATACATAAACCCCCTAACCCTGATTTTGCAGTTGGGCTGGGGGTTTGTGTGTAGTAAACATTTTATTGTAACGTATTAATAACAACTGATTATCTAGATTTTATAACTACAACAGCGAGTCCATCAGATTAATCACTTTCATTGCGCCTTCTGACAAAGTGCCTGGTGTGGTGTGATTGACTTGATGTTCTAGTAATCCTTTAAGAGAAATGAGCTTGAGGCTATTTTCAGCAAGAGTCTGTGCGATCGCATCTGCCGCAGGTAAATATCCAATGGCTCCCAAATCTGCTAACACTGCTCGACGCAATTGCAATCTCTCACCCGCCAAAGCCTTTACTAACCTTTCTCCGTAAGCTGCCTCTTGGGTTAATTGATACATCGCTCGTGCGGCGGCATATTGTACCAATTCGATTGGATGCTCTAAAAATGGCTTTACCAAAGGGATATACTCAGTTGCCCTTAAGGTTCCCAAGGCTTCTAAAATGGCCTCGTAAGGTTGAGATAAATCAGGTTGCTGTGAGACAAGCTGTTCTCCCTGCAAGCCTACTGTTAATAGCTTGATTAGCGCAGGAATACAAACCGGATCGCCTAACATTTCTAGGGATTGTGCTGCTGCTTCGCGCACATAAAAGTCTGAGCATTCTAAACACGTAATTAAAGGTGATACTGCTTGGCGATCGCTTAGTTTCCCTAATGCCCTAGCTGCATTCCGTCGCAGAGGATATCCGCCTTCTGGTGTCCTGTCGGCTTGATCCTCTAAAGCTTTGATCAGTCCTGTAACCGCAGCTGGTTCACCTATCCGAAACCTACCCAACCACCAGGCAGCATAAAATCGCAAGCCTAAATCTGCACTTTCTAAATTAGCGATCGCTTGCTCTACTGTTAAAGATCCACCGTCGGCATTATCACCTGTCGGTGATAAATCTTCAAATTTCTGTGGACTAGAATTCATTAGGAAGAAGGATGATCGCTCTGTTCGCTATCTGTTTTCGCCTCAGCATTCAATGGTTGAATACTAACTATTTTGCCACCTAAGCGAGTAATCCTCTGCATTTCTTGATTCATCCTGTTCTCAGGCACTGTAAAAAACACAGTGGCACTAGAACGAATGGCATAGTTAGTTTTTTCGGTTTCTTCGCTTTGACGTAAACCTACTACTTCATACCGGAAGTAACGACTACTAGTTCTACTACTAATTTGTCCAAGCATAAATCACTTCCAAATTTCAAGTTTCAAGTTTCAAGTTTTCAATAGTCATTAATTCATAACTAATGACTATTGACCGAACAAGGCAAAAGTAAAAAGTTAAAAGGCAAAAGAAAGAAAAAAATGGTTTCAGAGCAACTAAATTTATTTATGGGGATTATCTTTTTACTTTTTACTTTTTACTTTTTAAACTAAAGTGGTTTCACACTAGCTATTTTACCACCTTGTTTTACTACTCTTTGGAAGTAGGTAGATAGTTCTTCATAAGGTATTACCACCGCTTGATTTACCCGGCGGGTGCTAGGATATCCAGCGCCAAAAACGCCTGCCACTTCAATCCGGTAGAGTCTGCCTTCTTTACCAAATGTTCCCGCACCACCAAAAGTACTGTTGGGGGTAACGCCTTTTTCGGAAGGAACGTATGAAAAACCTGAAGGGCCACCAGATGGAGGAACAACGATAGATGCACTGTTGCGTCCGAGTTCGACAGCAAGACGGGAGGACTTGCCTTTGAGTTGGGAGGTATCGCTACTGGCATAACCGCGATAAAGTTGGAATATCCGGCTAAATCCGACAGTTTTCTGTCCTGTTTGGGTTTTAAAGCCGCGATAGTAAGGCGCTATATTTTCACCAAAGCTCGATTGATACTCTGGCGAATCAATATAAGAATCGATGTCGGCTTCATATCCCTTGTTTTGATACAAGTCTAAGTGATATACCACTTCCGACTCATCATAAGGGGCACGACCCAACAAATGTTTATAGTTCAGTTCGATAACACGAGTTTGGAAATTGTCGTAGAAAAACTTGGTTTTGTACAGTTCTGATTTAGCGACTTGGCGCACAAATTCTTGTACTGTATTTTTCCCATCGCGCAGGATAGATTCAGCACTTTCGAGGCGGTCAGATGCCAATATATAGTTGTTGCCCAACACCTGACGATAGACGGCAAGAATTACTCTCTCTATATCTTCTTTACTTGCATTGGGACGCAATTCTACAGGAGATTGGTCGCTAAAAGGTTCCGTTCCTAGACGGGACGCTGCTGTTGTAATAGCCATTGGTGATTTTCCTTTTGTAATTACTAATTGGGGACTGGGGATTAGGGATAGGCTACTAGGTGTTGAGAAAACTCTTTCCCACTGCCCAGCCGCCACTCCCCAGCCCCCAGTCCCCAGTCCCCAGTTATATTTATACGGCAGTAATGCTAATAACTCTACTGCCTTTGCGATTCAACTGTTGCAATTTACTAGACAGTTGCTCGTAGGGTACGATCAATTCCGCAGTACCACGCCGCACTACAGTTGAGTTGGGGGAAGCTGCTTGTAGCACTCTGATGCGATATGTTTCACCACGACCACCTGTAGAGAGGCCGGTTAAGGCTCCAGCAGAGACTGGATAAATGGGTGAAGCTAGATTTTTAGCGACTTCCCAGGTTAGCCGTCCTTGTTTTTGTCCTTGGGCGCGATCGCTATTGGCATAACCGCGATACAGTTGGAACAGTCGGCCAAATCCAACGTTTTTTAGTCCTACTTGACTCTTAAAGCCTCGATAGTAGGGTACAATATTCTCACCAAAACTCTCTTGATATTCTAATGAGTCAACGTAGGAGTTAATTTCAGCTTCATAACCTTGTGAGTTGTAAAGCTCAACATGGTAAGAAATCTCTGACTCATCTTGTGGGGCACGCCCCAATAAATGCTTATAATTTAACTCGATAAACCGAGTTTGGGAGTTAGAGTGGAAGTACTTATCCCGATAGAGTTCCGATTGAGCAATGGCTTGCACAAATCCCCGAACCGAGATTAAACCTTGTTGCAAAAGTGATTCTGCACTCTCCAGACGCTCTCCTTCTAGGAGGTATGCATTACCTAAAACCTGACGGTAAGCTGCCCGGATAACCACTGCCACATCTGCTTCAGTTCTATCGGGACGTAGTTCTACCAGTGCTGAGTTTTCAAATGCTCCAATCCCTAATCTTGCTGCTTGTCCCAAAGCTGCCATCTTTAAACCTCCTCAGTTTTAACTCCAAAACTGAAAACTTTTAGAAAATTTTTTTTCTAGTCTTTTAACAGTTTTATAAAACTGCCCGGAGAGGTAAGCAACTCATAGAACTCACTTGTCATAAGAGCTGATTTCCTCTCCGGGCTAAAGAAACACTCTAGCTTAGAGTATTGATTACATAATCGATGTAGGAATTTGCTTCAACAGCTGGGTCGCCGCTTAGACCGTGGTTAGCTTTGATGTACTTGAGAGCTTCAATGTACCAGCTAGGAGATAGGTCAAAAGTGCGGTTGATTTCAGCCAAGCCAGAAATCAAGAAATCGTCTAAGGGGCCTGTGCCACCAACAACTAATGCATAAGTGATAATCCGCAAGTAGTAGCCGACATCACGAACGCACTTGCCTTTACCGCGTGCATCAGACGCGAAGTTAGGGCCTTGTTGTTGGGTGGTGTAAGGGAACTTGTTATAAACTGCTTGAGCAGCACCTTCGGTCAAGCGTTGAGCATTAGCGCTCAATGCTTTTGCCGCTTGTAAGCTAGCTGGTGCTTGACGGAAGCGACCAAAAGCAACTTGAATTTCGGTGCTGCTGAGGTAACGACCTTGAGAGTCAGCCGATGCAATTGCTTCAGTTAGAGGTGTTTTTGTCATTTTGGTATTTCCCTTTTACAAACTTTTGGTTGAAATTTTGTTTTGTCCTAATGAATGGACAATTATCTGCCTTAAGCTACGGCTGAAGCAGCACGATCAAAATAGCTAGCGATTTCAGATGCCAAAGCACTGCAATCGCCTCTGGTGATATTGTTTGTATCGTTAACAATTGCCAAGGAAGCTGCTTTCAGCTTTTGAATACCAACAGCAACTGAAGCTCCAGGGGTTCCCAATGCTAAGTAGGTTTCACGCAAGCCGTTGAGGGCACGGTCATCTAGAACACTGGAATCGCCAGCAAAGATTGCGTAGGTGATGTAGCGAAGAATGATGTCCAAGTCTCTGATGCAAGCAGCAGCGCGACGGCTGGTGTAAGCATTACCACCGGGAGTGATCAATTGGGGCTGTTCTGCCCACAAATCACGAGCCGCAGCAGCAACTAGAGCGGAAGCATTGCTGGTAATCCGGTTAACAGCATCTGCACGCTTGTTACCATCTTTTACTAGTTCGCTCAATGCATCCAATTGTGCATCGGAGAGGTATTCCCCACGTGTGTCAGCTTGGGAAACTACTTTTGCAAATGCATCTAAAACCATTGCGTTAAATCTCCTAATTTGCTTGGTTAAGAATAATTGGACTCAAAACTGAATATTTCAGTTTTTTTGATGTCAGCACTGCCTGACGAGTTACGAAAGGTTTAAAACAGACATCCACGAAATAAGTTTACGATCTCCAGGCTTTCAGATTAAAACTTTTGTTAAAAAACTTCAAACTTCTGTGAACGACTGGAAAACCTGATTAAGATGTTGTTTTTTACTTCCAAGTTCTCTTTATACAACGATGCCGCATCATTATTTATTACAAATTATTGTTATGTTTGTTAATTTTGTTTACACAAGTTAACATTCTGCATTAATTCCTCTACATACCATAAAAAGAGGACAATTTGTTTCTGGAAAATCTCTAAAAGAATGCGTAAGCGTAGCCCGGCGCAGGCATCGCACTCTTAACTTGTGTAGTATTGGCTACTTGCTTGTTTTTGCCAATGACACATAATATAGTATATCTGCGTTTGCATTACAGGCATGGGTTCAGGGACTTCCAGGAAATAAATTATCCAAAAGAACGAACCACGGAGGCGCAGAGAACGCAGAGAGAAGAGAAATAGAGAAGATTTTTTGTCAGTTTTGGGATATTTTTTTACTCAGCACTCAGCACTCTTTATATAAGTCTGTGGTGCGATCGCTCTAGTCGTTTTGAGTCTCAACTACAACAATATTCACCTTGCAACTATGTCAAAAATTAGAAAACTCATAGATGCTTAGACACTAAATATAGCCATTTATGGTATAGAAATGTATAGAATCTTGTAAAGATATAAAATATAGTTGTTAAATGCACACATTTCTAGCTTCTTCCTCAATGCAGCTGTCTGTACCACCAAATCACTTTCAGCCAATGAAGATTGTCGCACTGGGGGACAGCTTAATTTATGGATTTGGCGATCCCGAAAAGGGAGGCTGGATTGAGCAACTAAGACGATGGTGGATGTTGCCGGATAGCCCCGGTCATATTCTTTATAATTTAGGGGTAAGAGGCGATCGCACGCAACAAGTAGCACAAAGACTAGAAGTTGAATTTCGCCATCGTGGTGAACTGCGAAATCGTGTCCCCGACTTGATTATTTTATCTGTAGGCGTGAATGACTCAGCGCGGTTGGCGCGTCCTGATGGCCGAAGTTACACAGATTTCACCCTATTTGAAAAAGAAATTGCAACTCTTTTAGATTTAGCACAGCAACTCTGTCCTGTATTATTTGTGGGTATGGTGCCAGTAGATGAAGCCAAAATGCCATTTTTGGATTGTTTTTACTATAATCATGCCGATCAGTACCGCTACAAAGAAGCAACTCGAATTGCTTGCACCAAAAGGCAGATTCCCTATTTGGATATTTTTGAGCAGTGGATGGAACGCGGTGAAAATTGGCGGCTCAAACACTTGAGTGAAGATGGTCTTCATCCCAATCCACTTGGTTATCAAGTTTTGTTAGAAGATGTGATAAATTGGGATGCGATACATTCAGTAAGCTTTGCCAATGCAGCTTACTATTCTCAATTTAATTATCATCTTAAACCATCTTAATAATATAGATATCTTGGTGCTTTCGCGTTGCCTGTATCCTTGTATTTGCCATATTAACAAAAAGCACCACAATCGTGTTAAATTTTCAATGAAAGTAGACGTAACATTCTTTCATAATCAATCTATAAAAACTCTAACAGATGCGATTAATCGCGTCTCCTCACTCTGATGACACCAACTTTATTTGGTCGTTGGCAAACTCGATTATTATTACTTGCAACAGTGGGCGGACTCGTATCTTTACCTTTTGCAATGGGTTGGATTGGCCCTGGTGCTAACTCGGTTTATTTCTGGATACTTGCCTATGTCGCAATATTTGGCTTAGGTTGGGATGTGCTTTATAACTATCTCCAAAAATCTCGCTGGGATAGGGATTGGCCCGCAGCTTATCAACTCTTAGCAGGGATATGGGAATTAGTATTTGTATTTTGTGGAGTAAAATTGTTTGGTTTTTTACCAATACCTTTACCCAAAGAAGAATTACCGTTAGCAGTTTTTTTATTGCACTATAGCGTTGTGTGGCTAGCAGTATTTATTAGTTCACAAAGCCTGATGCGGATTATATTTATTCGTTGGCGTTTCCGGGGCGGAGAGTTGTTGTAACATCACAAAAAGGTTTAATTGGTGCAACCGATTAAGTAAAGATTATAAAATCCTGCTTAATACAATATAAACATTCACTGATATCCCCATAATTCATTTAATGCTCAAGCAACTTGCTTGGTGAAAAGCACCGAACAAAAACCTCTCAGATATCCTCTAAACAATGTAAAATTGATATTAGAGCGTAATCAGGGCTTTAACCTTAAATTTATAACTACCAACCTTTAATTATTTACACATACTATAATTTAGATATTTGCTATTTTTCTCAATTAACTCTCAATTAACAAGAATATCGCAAAGACAATTGTAGGCAATTACAGTCCAGACTAGGCATACTGAAAACAGAGAGAAAACTTTAGACCACTCCCTCCAAAATCGAAGTGAAGGTGATTAAGCAACAATGAGACGTAAACCCCCTGGTAGAACGGCTACTACTTCTAAACCCTCTATTTTCCAATCCCCTATGTTTAACCTCTTCACCATCGCAATTATGGGAGGAGTGTTGATTTTGGGGATTGGAATTGGCATTGCTTTTAGTTCTACAACTACGTTAACCCCGTCAAATGTGGCTTCTCGTGAATTTATTGATACTAAAGCACCAAACCCTGAAATTTGTGTGCAGTATGGAGCTAGCGCGATGGTGATGGACGCTAGACTATTTGTTACTCTCAACCCCTTTAATGTTTATGTTGCCCAGCCTAGTATGCGTCCTGGATGTGTGATCCGACAAAATAACTGGGCGCTTTTAGAGCAACGCAAGTTGGTGACATCGGATCAGGTAAATGAGTGCAAAAATCGCCTGAATACCTTTGGATTTACAGGTAACTTAGACAGTGGCCAACCTGATATTAGGTGTATATATCAAAATGAAGCTGCTCAAAACTTCTTTACAGCTCAACCTGGAGCAGTTGGAACACCTCAAGAAACTGATAGATTTTAGAATTGGGCATGGGGCATGGGGCATGGGGCATTGAAGGAATTCTATGCTTATCCTGCCTTCTCTCCCTAGTCCTTAGCGATCGCATCTGCTCGCATCAGATCGTGGTTACTCATCGCGGATAATGGTTAAACCTAAAGCTTTGTAGGCACTCAGCATACTATTAGATACTGTAGGTGCTGTTACAAGGTAAGTCAGGGCATGAATTGACTCCACTAGATAAGGAGCAGCCGTGTCCAATTTTTCTGCTGTCACTAATCCTACTACCTCAGCCGATCCAGCAATCATGGCTCGTTTAACATGGGCTTCGTCTAGGTTAGGCACACTAATCCCAATCTCTGGATGTAAACTGCAAACGCCCAACATACACAAATCTGCACGAATCATCCGTAATGTCTCAATCGTGACAGTACCCACATTTACTAAGGCTTTTTTGTAAAGTTGTCCACCTAACATCACAACCTCTATATGAGGATGTTCTGCTAAAGCAACGGCGATTGGCGGACTATTTGTGATCACTGTCGCTTGCAAATCTAAGGGCAAATGTCGTGTCACTTGGAGAGTTGTCGTACCTCCATCTAAAATCACCACCTGTCCTTTACAAACTAATTTTGCTGCTGTCCGAGCGATCGCTTCCTTTTCTTTAGGCGCTTGCTTTTGGCGATCGGCATAACTAGCGGTGGCTGGGGATTTAAGCAGCGCTCCCCCATGAACACGTTGCAATAATCCAGTTTCTGCTAGTTCTCGCAAGTCTCGCCGAATCGTATCCTCAGAAACCTTCAGAACAGCACTAAGTTCTGTCGAAAGTACCTTTTTATCACGACGCAGAATTTCTAAGATGAATTGTCGTCGTTCAGCAGTTAGCATAATTAATTTTCTTGAAATTGCGTTTTTGAACTTGAAATTGCACGTTTGTGAGTTTATACTTATTGACAAGCAGCAACTTCAATTGAATTCAATCACATTCATGCATGGTTAAATGTATTAATTTTGGCATTTGATGAAACCAGATGGTTCCAAGTGGTTGGTCTTAGCTCCCAATCCCCAGTCCCCAGTTCCCAGTCCCCTTTACTAAATAAACTATGACTATTATTGATACCCAATTTCCAATTGATCTCGGTGCTTACCAATTTTTAGCGCTCAATCCAGCAAATTCAAGCCTCACCGATGAACAGCGAAAGACTTTAAAAGCAAATATTCAACTCTGCCGGGATGCGATCGTCTTTTTTACAGCAACTGGCGCTGCTAGCGGAGTGGGTGGTCATACTGGTGGGCCTTATGATACAGTACCCGAAGTGATGATCCTTGATGCCTTCTTTCGGGGAGCATCGGAGCAATTTGTGCCGATTTTCTTCGATGAGGCAGGACATCGAGTTGCTACCCAATATCTGATGGCAACGTTACATGGTGACTTACCTGCCAAGCAACTTTTACGTTATCGTCAAGCAAATTCCCATTTGCCCGGACATCCCGAACTAGGATTAACCCTTGGCGTGAAATTTAGTTCTGGCCGCCTGGGACATCTTTGGCCTTACATCAATGGTGTGGCGATCGCAAATCCAGGCAAAGCTGTTTTTTGTCTCGGTTCCGATGGCTCACAGCAAGAAGGCAACGATGCTGAAGCTGCTCGCTTGGCGGTTGCTCAACATCTCAACGTCAAGCTGATCATTGATGACAACGATGTAACGATCGCTGGGCATCCTTCTAAATATTTACCTGGTTTCAGCGTCGCCAAAACTTTAGAAGGTCACGGTTTGAAAGTACTTCAGGGAGACGGGGAAGATTTAGACGATTTATACCGTCGCCTCTGTGAAGCTGTGAATACTCCCGGAGCGATCGCTATCATCAATAAACGCCCGATGTGCCCTGGTATTGAAGGTTTAGAAGGCTCAACTCATGGTCATGATGTAATTTCTGTAGATTTAGCAATAAAATATCTAGAATCTCGCGGACAAACTGCGGCGATCGAATACTTGAAGAGTATTGAAAAACCCAAGCAAACATACACATTTCTAGGTTCCAGTGACAAATGGGGCGCTAACCGCAATGTGTTTGGTGAAGCCGTAGTAACTGTCCTTAGTCGGATGAGTGAAGCGGAGCGTAAAGAGAAAGTCAAGGTCATTGATAGCGATCTAGAAGGCTCTTGCGGGTTGAAGAAAATTCACGATACATACCCTGAAATATTTATTTCCTCCGGCATCATGGAACGAGGTAACTTTTCTGCTGCTGCTGGATTCGGCATGGAGAAGGGCAAGCAAGGTATTTTTGGGACTTTCAGCGCCTTCTTAGAAATGTGTATTTCAGAAATCACAATGGCACGGCTAAACTATTCCAATGTCCTATGCCACTTTTCCCATGCAGGTATAGATGACATGGCAGATAACACTTGCCACTTCGGTTTAAACAATATGTTTGCCGACAATGGCTTGGATGATGGCTACGCAACACAGTTGTATTTCCCAGCAGATGTTAATCAAATGACAGCTTGTGTAGAAGCTGTGTTTCATGAGCCTGGATTGCGGTTTATTTTCTCCACCCGTTCCAAAGTTCCCAATATTCAGGACAGCAACGGCAATGACTTATTTGGAACTGGCTACAAATTTGTTCCTGGTAAAGATGAGGTTATCCGAGAGGGAACGCAAGGCTATATCATCAGTTTTGGTGATGCTCTCTACCGTGCCGTTGATGCTGTAGAGCGTCTTAAGCAAGAAGGGCTAGATGTTGGTTTAATTAACAAACCAACTTTAAACATTATTGATGAAGAAATGATTACCAAAATTGGTAATGCTCCTTTTGTCCTTGTAGTAGAAGCCTTCAACCGTCGCACAGGCTTAGGCAGCCGTTTTGGTTCTTGGCTGCTAGAGCGCGGGTTGACTCCCAAATATGCCCATCTTGGAACTCATAAAGAAGGTTGCGGTGGTTTATGGGAACAGTACCCATACCAAGGTATCGATCCAGTGAGCATCATCAACAAGGTGAAGGAGTTAGTTGGGTAGGAAGTGGGGAGTAGGGAGTGGGGAGTAGGGAGGGGGGATTAGGGAGACAAGGGAGAATTATTTAACAAGTTTCTTCCCCAATTCCCAATTCCCAATTCCCAATGCCCAATGCCCAATGCCCCATGCCCTATTTAGTTTTGGGCAAAGGTTGACCAAACTCAATAATCTGGGGATTCGAGACATTGGGGGTTGTTGGAACTGGAAATTCCGACACACCAGAAGGAGGAATGTTATTCAAGTTACTGGGTTGATTTGGGAAAGAAGGAGGGGGAAGAACCAAAGCAGGTTGTTGAGAGGATGTATTCGGAGTTAGGGCAGGTACAGTGACAAAAGGCTGTCCTGAGTTATTAGTAATTGTTGAGGGCAGATCGTTTGATATCGGCGGAATTGTGAGTAAGGGCGCTTGTAAATTAGTAGTAGTTACGGGTAGGTTACTAGGCGGCTGTGGTTTATGTGGTGTTTGAGCTTGTTTCTTAGATGAAGATGGGGAGTTTCCTGGTTTTACGGCAGTAGTTTTACCAGAAAAAACCGGACGTAATACCCAGCGAGTGGAGTTTTTTCGGGAAACGGGTTGCAGTTGTACCTGTTTAGGATTAAAAGCAGTCCCTGGTGCTAAATCTAAGACAATGCGTGTGTCCTTTGCGTTCAGTTGAGAAACGCGAATACTTTTGATTGCTCCAGAATAATTTTGTTGTGTGGTAACTTTGCCCAATTTAGTATTCGGTAAATCTACAACAAGCCGAGATGGTTGGGCTAAGTAGAAATAATGAGGGGTTGTACCTGCTGAGAGAGTGATTTCGAGTTGTTGTGTCTTGGGTGAAAACCGCCAATTATCAAGCTTTGCTACTGGTGTAGCAGCAGTAGTGGAAGTTTCGAGGGCGATCGCTGCACAAAAGCCTAAGCCTAATAGACTGATGTTAAATAGCTGCTTGCGCCATTGGCAAAATTGCCTAGTCTTTAGTCCCTGATTCATTCTTTTTATCTGCTCCATAAAACCCATACAATGCGCTCACATTGGGGTCAAGTCCTCATCCCATAAGGGTTGATTGTTTTGTGTTGTAGTTGAAATCCCCACGCGCATTACATAATCACGAATTACGAATTACGAATTATTTAATTCCCACTCCCCAATTCATAACTTTTGAGATTTATCCTCGGCTTTTTCAGGCACAGCAGTAAATTTAAGAGTTTGTGGAATGCCATTTACGGTTAATTGGCCTGTAATATTACCTTTATCCACAAGTTGCATTTGAATTGTGACTGAGTTCAGAGGATCGTTTTGGGGGCGAGGAATATTACAAAGGATTGATTTGCCAACTTTCCCAGATAAATTTAATTGTTGATTTCTGAAGATGCCTGCCAGAGAGTGCTTTTCGTCAGTATCGGCTTTAGCGTTAGCCGATAATACAGAGGCATTTAAGTAAATACCCGATTGCTGAATATTTAAGGTTAGAGTATCCGATTTTTCACAGTTCGGCAAATTTTCTGACAAAGTTAGACGATAGCGCCCGTTAACTGGCAAAGGAGCCTTAAGATTGTTTTCCCCATAAACACTTACAGTTTTAAACAACACTAGTACTGAAATTATTGATACTCCGTAAAAAGCCAAGGATTTGAACTTGAAATGATTCATAATTTCAATTCCTCAATGGTTGGCTCTTGACGACTAACTTCAGGAAGCATAGAGGCAAGGTGGGCGGTGACTTGACTGTAGCGGCGGGTAATCAACAGGGAAGAACGACATTGGATCGCTAGTTGATCTGTATATCTTCCCAAAGTTTGGCGCTCAATACCCCAAGCGCGGCTAGTACCAGCAATAGTTAAGTCAACAGCTTCTGAGGCTTGAATTACAGCTTGGATTGGTTCTGGGGCTTCGATAATTTTGATTTCAATGCGATCGCGTACACTGGTGGGCAATTGCTCCATCATGGTGTGCAATTCGTAACTCAGTTCTTCCCTAGTATGATTTGCCACTATCTGTAATATCTGCAACGTACAAGTCTCACGATTGATTAACAGTCTCAGAGCTAGTATTAGTGCTAAATCATCATGGATATTTGCAGAATAAGGTACAAGTAAACTTTCTAATCGCTCTTTGCCTTTATCTACAAATACTGCTACATCAACTGGTGCAGTAGTAAGCATTTGTCCGACTCGTCCACCTAAACGATTACTGCTAAAAGCTGGCCGATGCCAGCCCACAAGAATTAAATCAACTTGTTCTAATGTGGCAATTTGTGCTGTTTCGCGGGCAACGTTGCTAGATATGCGAACGATAGGATGCACACAAGAACGAGTTTCTGGCGGTTCGAGAGTATTAATTAATTCTTCTAGCTGGCGGCGGCGCTGGGCAATTAATCGATCTGCTTCAACTGGGGTACTTTCAAAGGCATAGTCTTCTTCAAATTCAATCAGGCTGAGGGGATTAACAATGGCAGGATATCGATAATTGAGAGCTACACCGACGGCGGGCTGCGCTAAAGCTACTGCTAACTGTACTAAACCTTTTTGAGTACTTGGATTAGCCACTGGCACGAGAATTCGGAAAGGATGAGGAGAAGTTTCACCTCCAGCATAGGTGTCTATACCTGTTCCTGCTTCCGATTCCGGTTCTACAACATCTAACCTGATCAGCTTCTTGGGATATGTCCATTCCAGCAGTGGCGAGGTCATGAATGTAGTTACCAATGCCATAATTACCAGCATGGTAAATATTAGGGGGGAAATTACCCCTAACTCTAGACCAATGTTTAGCACTATCAGTTCGGTTAAACCGCGAGTATTCATTAACCAACCAAGTGCCGAGGCTTCCCGTTTACTAATGCCACTAACACGGGCTGCAACATAAGTACCAATATATTTGCCTGCGATCGCCACTCCTAAAACCAAGGCACACAACAGCCACAATTCTGGACGGTTCAACAAGCCAATCTGTGTTTTTAAGCCACTGTAGGCAAAAAATATCGGCAGCAAAAATATCAGGACAAAATCTTCGGTTTTTACAGCCAATTCCCGCACTAAATCTTCATTTTTGGGCATGGCTGCTCCCAGTAAAAATGCCCCAAAAATTAAGTGAATACCAATTAGTTCGGTAATTAATGCCGATGCAACCACTGCCATATAAATCCCAGCTAGCAGCAATTGGCTGAGTCGTCCCGCACGCAGATAATGTTTGGCAAGGCGTTGGAGAAACCAACGTCCCACCGTCAACATTAAGCCGATGTAAACTATGCTGGCGATAACTGTCGGTATCGCACCAGCAAAGTCACCAGTTCTAGCTACTGCGATCGCAACTGCTAACAGACACCAAGCTGTCACATCATCCACGGCTGCACAAGTTAAAGCCAATGTTCCTAAACGCGTTCCTTGTAAATTGTTTTCAGTAATGATTCGCGCCAATACTGGAAAGGCAGTAATAGACATCGCTGCCCCTAAAAACAAAGCAAAAGCGGTGAAGGATACACTAGCATTGGAAACTAGAGGATAAAGGATTACCGCTAGCAATGTTCCTAAAGAAAACGGCACCAAAATGCTGACATGAGAAGTTAAAACTGCTACTTCTAATTGCCCACTGAGATATTTTGGATTTAGTTCTAGTCCAATCAGAAACATAAAAAATATTAGTCCCACCTGAGACAAAACATTTAAAAAAGGAAAAGTTTCTGGTGGAAACAAGGTAACTGCTAAATCGGGAGCGACTAAACCAAATAAGGATGGGCCGAGCATAATCCCGGCAACAATCTCACCAATTACCAGAGGTTGGTTAATAGAACGGAATCCTAGTCCTACTAGCCGTGAAAGTCCAATAACAATCAGTACTTCAACCAGAACGAGAATAACTATGTGCATGGTTTCCTCACAATTAACTATCTGGTTTCTCTCAGATGATTCTTTAAAAAATATAAAATGTCAATTTTGTTAGATATCGTTAAAGTTCAAGCGAATAAGTTAACTCAACCCAGATGTAATTAATATCAGTGAATTTGGATTTAATTTTTTCTTTATATTCGTTTAAGCAGAAAAATTATCATAACTTGTCCCGCGTAATAAAAAGGTAATCAGTGGTGATGCCATAAGTGTAGTAACGACTGCCATAATAACCATTATAGTGAATAGAGTTGGGGTAATTATACCTTGTTCAAGACCGATATTGAGGATGATTAATTCCATCAAACCACGAGCATTCATCAGAGCGCCGATAGTTGCAGATTCACGCCAATTTTCTCCCGCCAATTTTGCAGCCAACATACAAGCAACACCTTTGCCAAGAATTGCGATCGCAATAATTAACAGCGTAATTCCCCACAAAGTAGGTGTGTTGACTAATGCAATTTGAGTATTTAGTCCAGAGAAGACAAAAAATATTGGTAACAAAAAAGAAGTAGTTAAAAACTCAGTATATTGGCGAATTTGTTGGGAAAATTCTCCGCGTGGTGTTATTGCTCCCAGCACGAAAGCACCAAATATTGCATAGATACCTGTGATATCAGTAAACCACGCACAAAACATCAAAATTATCAACATCAAAGTCAAAGTTTGTCTGTTCACACCTACATCACGTTTTGTCATCCGTGTGAATGCTCTCATTAAAGGTTGACCGAGAAAAATTGCAAATAGCACATAGCAAATGCCACCACCAATTGCTAATATCGCAATATTCAGAGAGTTTTTCACACTAGCCAAGACAATCGCCAGCAAACACCAAGCAACTGCATCATCTACCGATGCTGCACCTAAAGCCAAAGTACCGAAACGGGTTTGTGTAAGACCGCGTTCGTAAAGAATCCGAGCTAACATAGGGAATGCTGTAATAGTCATCGATGCACCGAGATACAAAGCCGCTGACCAAGGCATAACTTTGGGTTGAAAGAAATCACCATTGTGATAAAACCAAAAAGATGCGATCGCTCCCAAAATAAAAGGAGTGATAATCCCCGCAGCAGATAGCAAACTTGCACTTTTGATATGATGTTTTAAGAGTTTGGTGTTGAACTCTAAACCAATCAAAAACATATAAATTACTAGCCCAATCTGGCTAATAGCATACAAAATCGACATCGATGGATTGGGTATCTTGAGTCCTACAGCAGTGATTATAGGAAGCTTAGGAAAAAGCCATTGCTGAAAATCTGGTGCAATCAATCCCAAAAGTGATGGCCCTAGCATCACACCTGCAATCATTTCGCAAACAACATCGGTTTGACCAAGATAGCGCCGTCCTAAAATCGTGACGATGCGACAAGTAGCTAAAATAACTGTGAGTTGCAGAAATAGCTGAATAACCAGATCAAAATTCGACATTGCACTTCCTTAATTTGCGTCTCTGCATTGAAGAATCTTTCCAGACTCGCACACAATATATTGCATTCATAATGAAATCGCCAGAGGAAAGTTATTTTTTATACAGCTATTGATGGTAAATAGACCTGTATCGTGGGGGCAATTCATGAATTGCCCCTACGATGGATCTGGTTTTTCAAATCATCTATACTTGGTCTTTCCTATCAATGCGTAAGTCCTAAAAATTTAATTTTTAATAGGGGATATTTTTTTACCCCTAGTAATTTATGTATTAAACAATGTAAATTAACAATTACAGGACTTACGCAAAAAAGTTCTGAATTAGGGGTAATTCATGAATTACCCCTACGACAAATCGGGCTTTTGAGACAATTTTGCGTAAGTCCTAAATTAATGAAATTTTGATAAGTAACAGAAAGCACGTGACATTTCAAAGAATGCTACTTTCGGAGAAGAGGTTCAAAACTTCACAACTTCAAATTCTCCTAGCTGATAGTCTGACTATTTTTTGGGGAGACTGGTTAGATTTACGTGTGAGAATCGTACAAATTGCTGCATCAGGCCTGATATCTCCATTGATATATATTTTAGCTTTTGGTTTAGGTTTGGGTAGTTCTATCAAACCTGGTTCAGGAATTAGTGGTGATTATAATAACTATTTAGAATTCATCTTACCGGGGATGGTAGCGCTGTCTTCGATGACAATTAGCTTCGGTGGAACGACATTTTCGATTTGTGGAGACAGATTATTTACTAAAACCTTCGAGGAATTGTTGTTAACTCCCATACATCCCTTAGCATTGCATATTGGAAAAATGCTAGCGGGAGTAGTGCGAGGGTTGATGACATCTGCTTGCGTGATTTTGGTAGCGGTACTATTGACTGGAAACTGGAATTTCCTCAACCCACTATTTTTACTGTTAGTGGTGCTAAATTGTTCAGTATTTGCTGGATTAGGGGTGATTGTCGGGTTGAGTGTGCGATCGCTAGAATCAGTCGGACTCTACAATAATTTTATAATTATCCCCATGTCATTCTTAGGGGCAACGTTTTTTGACCCTGGTACATTACCAGCAGCCCTGAAAGTCGTAGTTTACCTGTTACCGTTAACCTACGCCAGCATCGGATTGCGTGCGGCTGCCCATTTACCCTTATCCCAGTTTCCTTGGTACAGCATACCAATTTTGCTAGTGATTGCGATCGCACTTTCTCTCTGGGGTGGTTATAAATTCGCTCACCAACAAGATTAAAACCTTACTTAATCACAACCTCTGCTTTAACTGTTGAATTTTCTGTATAACTTTTGATGGTTAATTTTTATCTTGTGGTTTTCGACTCAGCATTATTGAAATGCTGATTGAATTGAGTCATTAGTCATTTGCTTTAACCAAATGACTAATGACCAATGATAAAGGACTAACTAGCTAACAGAGTTTTTTCTAGAGAAGTCCAACGGAAAGAGCGATCGCCACCCCTCTCGATTACTACTCTCACTCGTGGTTCTAGCTGAGGCAAATTCGTTAAATACTCAAGTTCCTCATTAGAAAGAATATGCCCTTCAATAATCCACAAAACCAGCCCCTTTGATTTTGGTGGTAGCTGTTCTAGATGAGAATTGAGAATTGGCGGTAAATAGTACACCTGACCTACTGCCGCACCACTACCAGTACTTTTTTTCCCAAGATGAGGAGGTCTAACTCCATGAATTCTTGTGAGATACGTAGCTACGTCGCCCAGTCCCTTAGCAGTAATGTGGAGGGTGGTATAGCCAGCAGCACGTAGTCGGCGCTGATATCGACCTTCATAACCCCCTTCCAGAGGTGCATACACTCCAAGAGCGCCAAATTTTTCCAGATCGCGGATTAAACCGTTGCCAGTGGTAATTAGTGCCATAGATTTTCGTCTTATCCCACTTAGATATCTCTATTATTTACCCTGAACCGATAGATTAAAAGCATTTTTTTCGGCATTGGGCATGGAGAAAAGACTTATTTAATAATTCCCCCTTCTCCCTTTCATCTCCCCCACTCTTGTACAGACGCGATTCATCGCGTCTCCCCAAAAATAACTCTATAAATTACTAGACAAACATAAATAAATAATTTATATTATTAGATTGTGACCAAAAACGCAAATTAGGTAGACATTTTACTGTCATTCTGAGGTAGTGTTAGCATCAAAAGCTGATGATTTAATCCAAATTGGATAATCTAACTCAGATTGCTCGTAGACTGCTAAACTAAGAAAGCTTTCAGGTCAAAATTGGAACTTATGGATGAACAATCAAAGTCAATCCTAAGCTCCAGAGTCAATTTACTCCTGTGCCTCTGAAAAAGCAGGCGAAATCTTAAACAATGGTTTAAGGTATTTAAGGAAGTAAAACTGAGCAGCAATGTTGGTTTCATGGCATTACGTCAGTCTCAGTTAACGGATACTGGGCGGTAAAAACCGCTTAAGTCCAACTGCAACACGGCAGTAGCCAACCTCCGGGAACCCGTCTACAAGGGCGTACACAAATCGGAAAACCCGCCGACAGCGCTGCCTCCAGAAAGTGCCAGAGCAATTGCTTGGACAAAAGCATTGCTGCACACAGTTTAAAACTGTAGCGCCTTGCATTGATTCCAGAAGTTACTCCTTCCAAACCGGAAGAGAATTGTAGCTGTTCTGGTGATCTATTGAGTGAAGCTAAACAGATTCACCAAGCAGTACGGACACGGTTTGTTGTGTCCCAAAAGCATTTGGATTGGTTTACAGAAACCATTCCAAATTTCGCAGGCTAACCCAGCCTAAACTGATGCGTACAAAGCGTGTCCTCTAGAGTCCAATTCCAAGGTCAGCAAGTAGAAAGGAGAACCAGTTACTGTGTCTGTAGGTATTCTCGGCACCAAGCTGGGCATGACCCAAATATTTGACGAAGCAGGAGTAGCCATTCCTGTGACTGTCATTCAAGCAGGGCCATGCACCGTAACACAAGTTAAAACGAAACAAACCGACGGTTACTTTGCCATTCAAGTTGGTTTTCGCGAAGTTAAACCAAAGGCACTGAACAGACCACTACTGGGTCATTTGGCTAAGTCATCTGCTCCAGCATTGCGTCACCTAAATGAATATCACACTGATAATTCTAGTGATTATGCTTTAGGTCAACAGATTAAAGCAGATATTTTTAGTGTGGGTCAAATTGTCGATGTAGTCGGCACAAGCATCGGTCGCGGCTTTGCGGGAAACCAGAAGCGCAACAACTTTGCTCGTGGGCCTATGTCACACGGTTCCAAAAACCACAGAGCGCCAGGTTCTATTGGTGCTGGTACAACACCAGGACGTGTCTATCCAGGTAAGCGGATGGCAGGGCGTTTAGGTGGTAAACGCATCACAATCCGTAAACTGACCATAGTGCGAGTTGATGCAGAACGCAATTTATTACTAATTAAGGGAGCCATTCCTGGTAAACCAGGCGCTCTAGTAAGTGTTGTACCTGCAAAAGTAGTGGGATAGTCAAAAGTCATTAGTCAAAAGTCATTAGTCAGTAGTCATTGGCTAAGGACAAATGGCAAAAGACAAATGACAGATGACAGATGACAAAGGACAAATAAGAAAGATGGTTGAAAGCGTAGTTAAAAATTGGCAAGGAGAACAGGTCGGCGAGACGACCTTCGAGTTGCGCGTTGCCAAAGAAGAAACAGCGTCTCACATTGTACACCGCGCCTTGGTACGGCAATTGACTAATGCTCGTCAAGGAAATGCGAGTACAAAAACTCGTGCTGAAGTCAGAGGCGGCGGTCGCAAACCTTGGCGACAAAAAGGTACTGGTCGCGCTCGTGCAGGGTCTATTCGTTCACCACTGTGGCGTGGTGGTGGTGTGATCTTTGGGCCAAAGCCCAGAGACTTCGACCTTAAGTTAAACCGCAAAGAGCGACGTTTAGCACTGCGGACAGTATTTGTCAGTCGCATTGAAGACTTAATTGTAGTAGAAGATTTTAGTACCGAGCTATCTCGCCCGAAGACTAAAGACTTAGTAGCAGCACTTGCCCGTTGGGGAGTAGTACCAGAAAGCAAGGCACTGTTAATTTTGTCTGGAATTGCGGATACAGATAATGTTTATTTGTCAGCCCGCAACATTGAAAATTTAAAACTAATTGCAGCCGACCAGTTAAATGTTTTTGATTTACTGCACGCTGACAAAATTGTAGTTACGGCATCAGCCCTAGAAAAAATTCAGGAGGTCTACAGTGCCTAGCTTTGACCCCCGCGACCTTGCCGACTTAGTACGTCGCCCAATAGTCACCGAAAAGGCGACTATCTTGATGGAGCAAAATAAGTACACCTTTGAAGTAATTCCAAAGGCATCTAAGCCAGAAATCAAGGCTGCGATCGAAGACTTATTTCAGGTCAAGGTTGTAAAAGTCAACACCATCTTACCACCACGTAAAAAGCGGCGCGTTGGTAAATTTATCGGTTATAAACCCCAATATAAGCGAGCTATTATTACAGTCGCACCTGGGGATGAAGACAAGATTAGACAAGTTCTATTCCCAGAAGTTTAACAAAGTTATGAGTTAAAAGTTAGGAGTTAGGAGTTAAAAGTTACTAAGCTCAATACTCAACACTCAACACTCAACACTCAAGACTCAGCACGGGCTAAACGCCCCGCTAACGCTATCAGCACTCAGCATTTAAAAATATGGGTACTCGTTCTTATCGCCCTTATACCCCCAGCACTCGCCAAGTTACGGTTTCTGACTTTGCGGAAATTACAAAAACCGAGCCAGAAAAATCCTTAACGACCTCGAAGCATCGCGCCAAAGGTCGGAATAATACCGGGCGGATTACCAGTCGTCGTCGGGGTGGCGGACACAAACAACTTTACCGGATCATCGATTTTAAAAGGGATAAACATAATATTCCTGCCAAAGTCGCAGCAGTTGAATACGATCCAAACCGCAATGCCCGAATTGCCCTTTTGTATTACCAAGATGGCGAAAAACGGTACATCCTTCATCCCAACGGGTTGAAAGTTGGAACAATAATTGTTTCTGGGCCAGAATCTCCCTTTGAAGATGGTAATGCTTTACCTCTCTCAAGGATTCCCTTGGGTACTAGTGTTCACAACGTAGAAATGACTCCTGGCAAAGGTGGTCAGATCGTTCGTGCTGCTGGTGCTAGCGCTCAAGTTGTGGCAAAAGAAGGTGATTATGTAACTCTCAAATTGCCTTCAGGAGAAGTCCGCTTGATTCGACGCGATTGCTACGCCACCATTGGGCAAGTAGGCAACACCGATGCGAGAAACCTGAGTGCAGGTAAAGCTGGACGAAATCGCTGGAAAGGTCGCCGTCCGAAGGTTAGGGGTAGCGTCATGAACCCAGTGGATCACCCACATGGTGGTGGTGAAGGTAGAGCGCCTATCGGTAGATCGGGGCCTGTTACACCTTGGGGTAAACCTACATTGGGCGCGAAGACACGCAATCGCAAAAAACTTAGCAGTAAATTGATTGTGCGTCGTCGTCGTAAGTCTTCTAAACGCGGTCGTGGTGGTCGTGAGTCTTAATCAGTAATGAGTACCGAGTAACGAGTGCTGAGTGGAATTCTCAACACTTAAAACTCAAGACTCAAAACTTAAGACTCAAAACTTGAGAGTCGAAACTTAAAACTCAAAACTCAGCACTAAGAACTCAGCACTTAAAAATATGGGTCGTTCTCTAAAAAAAGGTCCCTTCGTTGCGGATCATCTGCTGAAGAAAATTGAAAAGCTCAACGACAGCAACAGAAAAGAAGTTATTAAAACTTGGTCACGAGCTTCGACAATTTTGCCCCTAATGGTAGGTCATACCATAGCTGTTCACAACGGACGACAACACGTTCCAGTTTTTGTGAATGAACAGATGGTGGGACACAAGTTGGGTGAATTTTCCCCGACACGCACCTACAGGGGTCATGGAAAAAGCGACAAAAAAGCGGGTAGGTAGTCATTAGTTATTAGTCATTAGTCATTAGCTAAAGACAAGTGACAAATGACAAATGACAAATGACAAAATTGGAGAAAATTATGGCTACTAATACTACTGAAGTAAAAGCGATCGCTCGTTTTATCCGCATCTCGGCTTACAAAGTGCGTCGGGTACTCGATCAAATCCGGGGGCGATCGTATCGAGAAGCGTTAATCATCTTAGAATTCATGCCCTATCGCGCCACTGATCCAATATTGAAGGTTCTCAGAAGCGCTGCTGCCAATGCTGAACACAACGCTGGGTTAGATCGGACTCAACTAGTGATTACTCAAGCTTACGCCGATCAAGGGCCGCCGTTGAAGCGGTTCCAACCAAGAGCGCAAGGTCGAGCTTACCAAATTCGCAAACCGACGTGTCATATTACTGTGGCTGTTGCAGCCGCTCCAGAAAAATAAGCACGTTTACACGAATAAATTGCGTAAAGTAAGAAATTTTAGAGGAAGCATTCGTGGGACAGAAAATTCATCCAGTTGGTTTTCGCCTGGGTATTACACATGAACATCAATCGCGCTGGTTTGCTGTTCCTGACCGTTATCCAGAACTTTTACAAGAAGACTATAAACTCCGTCAATACATAGAACAAAAGCTGGGCAGACAGGCTCAAAACAACGCCGGTATTTCCGAAGTGCGGATTGAGCGCAAAGCCGACCAAATCGACTTAGAAGTACGCACAGCTAGACCCGGTGTAGTAGTAGGACGTGGTGGACAAGGTATTGAATCCTTGCGTACCGGACTCCAAGGACTGTTGGGTAGTAATCGCCAAATTCGCATTAACGTAGTTGAAGTTCAACGAGTTGATGCAGATGCTTACCTAATTGCTGAATACATTGCTCAACAATTGGAACGTCGGGTTTCCTTTCGGCGGGTAGTGCGGCAATCGATTCAGCGTGCCCAACGCGCTGGTGTCCAAGGGATTAAAATCCAAGTCAGCGGCCGTCTCAACGGTGCAGAAATTGCCCGGACAGAATGGACTCGTGAAGGTAGAGTACCTTTACATACCTTACGGGCTGACATTGACTACTCTTATTGCACTGCAAAAACTGTTTACGGTATTTTGGGCATCAAAGTTTGGGTCTTTAAAGGAGAAATTATTCCTGGACAGGAACCAGAGCCGCTACCACCAGCAAGCCGCGATCGCGAACGTGATCCCCGCGATCGCGATCGTGAACCCCGTCGCCGTCAACAACAACGTCGTCGCCAGCAATTTGAAGACCGCTCAAATGAAGGATAAATGGGAATGGGGCATGGCGCATGGGGCATTGTCAATTTTCAATGCCCAATGCCCAATGCCCAATGCCCAATGCCCAGTACCTAGTAGCCAATCATGTTAAGCCCTAGAAGAACTAAATTCCGCAAACAACAGCGCGGACGGATGGAGGGACTAGCCACCCGTGGTAGCACCCTCAACTTCGGTGATTTTGCACTCCAAGCACAAGAACCTGCTTGGATTACCTCCCGGCAAATCGAGGCTTCTCGTCGGGCAATGACTCGTTATATTCGTCGGGGTGGACAAATCTGGATTCGGATTTTCCCTGATAAACCAGTAACCATGCGTCCTGCTGAAACCCGGATGGGTTCCGGTAAAGGTAATCCAGAGTTTTGGGTAGCGGTAGTCAAGCCAGGACGGATTTTGTTTGAAATCGGCGGAGTGACTGAAGAAATCGCCCGGGAAGCTATGCGTTTAGCTTCATTTAAACTGCCTATAAAAACCAAGTTTATTATGCGCCCTAAACCACAGGAGCAGGAGTAACTTATGCCTCTTCCCAAGATTTCAGAAGCTAGAGAATTAAGTGACGAAAAGCTCTCTGATGAAATTGTCGCCATCAAAAGACAACTATTTCAGTTGCGCTTGCAAAAAGCGACAAGACAATTAGAAAAGCCCCACCAGTTCAGACAGACTCGACATCGCCTAGCCCAATTGCTGACATTAGAAACAGAACGCAAACGGGCAGCAAGTCAATCGGCTAAAGAAAAAAAGTAGGAGATTATGGCAGTTAAAGAACGAGTTGGCTTGGTAGTGAGCGATAAAATGCAAAAAACTGTGGTAGTTGCCATAGAAAACCGCGCTCCTCACCCCAAGTACGGCAAGATTGTGGTTAACACCCAACGATATAAAGTTCACGACGAAGAAAATAAGTGTAAAGTAGGCGATCGCGTTCGCATTCAGGAAACTAGACCCCTGAGCAAAACCAAGCGCTGGAAAATCACAGAAGTCTTGAACGTCAAGCCCGCTTAAACCTCATCGTTGTTAGAAATTAACAACACCACAAGGGAGAATAATTGTGATTCAACCCCAGACTTACCTGAATGTTGCTGATAATAGCGGCGCTCGTAAACTAATGTGCATCCGCATCTTAGGTGGAGGCAACCGCCGTTATGGTTTTATCGGTGATAAAATTATCGCCGTTGTCAAAGATGCTACACCCAACATGGCTGTTAAAAAGTCTGATGTTGTGGAAGCAGTAATTGTCCGCACTCGTAAAGCCGTATCTCGTGACAGTGGCATGAGTATTCGCTTTGATGATAACGCTGCTGTGATTATCAACAAAGACGGTAATCCTAGAGGCACACGGGTTTTTGGCCCAGTTGCTCGGGAACTGCGCGATAAAAACTTTACCAAAATTGTTTCTCTGGCTCCGGAGGTGCTTTAATGGCAACCAAACAAGGTACGCCCAAAGTATTCCACAAAATGCACGTTAAAACTGGCGACACCGTACAAGTGATTGCTGGCAAAGACAAAGGAAAAATTGGTGAAATTGTCCAGGCACTTCCCCAACTGAGTAAAGTCATCGTCAAAGGTGTCAACATTAAAACAAAGCACGTCAAACCCCAGCAAGAAGGGGAATCAGGGCGGATTATCACCCAAGAATTCCCAATTCATAGCTCCAACGTGATGCTTTATTCAACAAAGCAAAATGTTGCCAGTCGTATTTGTTATACCTTTACTTCAGAAGGGAAAAAAGTCAGAAAACTTAAAAAAACTGGCGAAATTCTGGATAAATAGTCATTAGTCATTGGTCATTAGTCATTAGTAATAAAGACAAGCGACAAATAACAAAGGACAATAAAAGTTCCCTGACCAAGCCCAGGGATATCAGGACAAAAAACTATGCCGGCAACAAGACTCAAAAGCTTATATCAAGAGACAATCGTCCCCAAACTGATCAATCAGTTTCAATATACCAACGTTCATCAAGTACCGAAGTTGGTAAAGGTTACTATTAACCGAGGTTTGGGTGAAGCTGCTCAAAACGCCAAGTCGCTGGAAGCATCCATCAACGAAATTGCGCTTGTCACCGGTCAAAAACCAGTGGTAACGCGGGCGAAAAAGGCGATCGCTGGCTTTAAGATTCGTCAAGGGATGCCCGTTGGGATCATGGTTACTCTGAGAGCCGAACGGATGTATGCCTTTTTCGATCGGCTGGTTAGCCTATCACTGCCCAGAATTCGAGATTTTCGTGGCGTTAGCCCTAAAAGCTTTGACGGACGGGGTAACTATACTCTGGGTGTAAGAGAACAGCTAATTTTTCCAGAAGTCGAATACGACAGCGTTGATCAAGTGCGTGGGATGGATATTTCCATCATCACCACAGCAAAAAACGACGAAGAGGGTCGCGCCTTACTTAAAGAATTAGGAATGCCCTTTCGCGATCAGTAAGTTCATCAATAGAGGGAACGATGGCGGCTAACGACACAATTGCAGATATGCTGACGCGCATCCGCAATGCCAACCTGGCGCGGCATCAAACTACACAAGTGCCAGCTACAAAAATGACCCGCAGCATTGCCAAAGTGCTACGGGAGGAAGGCTTTATTGCTGAAATCGAAGAAGCAGAAGAAGGGGTAAAACACAACCTAGTGATTTCCCTGAAATATAAAGGTAAGAATCGTCAGCCTCTAATCACCGCCTTAAAGCGAGTGAGTAAGCCAGGCTTGCGTGTTTACTCCAACAGAAAAGAATTACCAAGAGTACTAGGCGGTATTGGCATTGCCATTATTTCTACATCCAGTGGGATTATGACTGACCGCGAAGCGCGTCGTCAAAACTTGGGTGGTGAAGTGCTTTGTTACGTTTGGTAGTCATTGGTCATTAGTCATTTGTCATTAGTCATTGGTCATTTGTCTTAAGCAAAGGACAAAAGACAAAGGATAAATAACAAAAGGCAAAGGACAAAGGACAAATAACAAAGTACAAAGGACAAAAAGTAATGTCTCGTATTGGTAAACGTCCAATTACTATTCCCGCCAAAGTTCAAGTGGCGATCGATGGTACGAATATTGTAGTGAAAGGGCCGAAAGGAGAACTTTCTCGCACTCTCAGAGATAATATCTCACTCCTTCAAGAGGGAGAAATATTACACGTAAATCGTCGGGATGAAACTCGGACATCGAAGCAACTGCACGGCTTGAGCCGCACTTTAGTTGCCAACATGGTTGAGGGAGTATCCCTTGGTTTTCAGCGCCGTTTGGAAATCCAAGGTGTTGGTTACAGGGCACAACTTCAAGGACGTAACCTAGTTTTAAACATGGGTTATAGCCATCAGGTGCAAATTGAACCACCCGAAGGAATTCAGTTTGCTGTAGAAGGTACCACTAACGTAATTGTTAGCGGTTACGACAAAGAAATCGTAGGCAACACAGCCGCAAAAATTCGCGCCGTTCGTCCACCAGAACCTTACAAAGGTAAAGGTATTCGCTATGCCGGTGAAGTGGTAAGACGGAAGGCTGGTAAGACTGGTAAGGGTGGTAAGAAGTAGAATGAAACTTACTCGTAGAGAATCAAAAAACCGTCGTCATCGCCGGGTTCGTGGTAAAGTTGTTGGCTCCCCAGAACGTCCGCGTTTAGCGGTATTCCGTTCTAATGAGCATATTTATGCCCAGGTAATTGATGACAGTCAGCATCAAACCATAGTGGCAGCATCGACTTTAGAACCAGATTTGAAATCTAGTTTAGCCTCAGGTGCAAACCGCGATGCATCGGTGCAAGTTGGTAAATTGATCGCAGTGCGATCGCTAGAAAAAGGTATCACCAAAGTAGTCTTCGATCGCGGTGGTAACTTATATCATGGTCGTGTCAAAGCCCTAGCTGATGCAGCCCGCGAAGCTGGTTTAGATTTCTAAAGTCATTGGTCATTAGTCATTAGTCATTGGACAAATGACAAAAGACAAATGACAAATGACAACTGACAAATGACGTTCACCAGAGCATAAATTATGGCAACAGAGCGTAAAAGTAGAACAAAGCGTGCCAAAAAAGAAGAAACTACTTGGCAAGAGCGGGTTATCCAAATCCGCCGCGTAAGCAAGGTCGTCAAAGGCGGTAAAAAACTTAGCTTTCGAGCGATCGTTGTTGTAGGTAACGAACGCGGTCAAGTTGGTGTCGGAGTAGGCAAAGCTTCAGATGTAATCGGCGCAGTCAAAAAAGGCGTAGCCGACGGCAAAAAACACTTAATTGATGTCCCAATCACCAAATCCAACTCCATCCCCCATCCAATTGATGGTGTCGGTGGCGGTGCAAAAGTGATTATGCGTCCAGCCTCACCGGGTACTGGAGTAATTGCGGGTGGTGCTGTGCGGACTGTCTTGGAATTGGCAGGAGTTCGTAACGTCTTAGCCAAGCAACTTGGTTCCAACAATCCGCTCAATAATGCTAGAGCAGCAGTGAATGCTTTATCTACATTGCGGACTCTTTCTGAAGTAGCCGAAGATCGCGGTATTCCTATTCAAAATCTCTACATCTAACTAGTCATTAGTCATTGGTCATTAGTCATTAGTGAATGACAAAGGACAAATGACAAATGACAAATGACAAAAGAAAAATGACAACTTGGTAACTTATGAGACTCCATGATGTTAAGCCGCAAAAAGGCTCAAAGAAACGCAAAAAGCGTGTAGCCAGAGGTATTTCTGCCGGTCAAGGCGCTAGTGCTGGTCTAGGTATGCGGGGTCAAAAATCTCGTTCTGGTAGCGGTACTCGACCCGGTTTTGAAGGTGGTCAACAGCCATTGTACCGTCGCTTACCTAAGCTGAAGGGCTTTCCGATTATTAATCAGAAGATTTACACTACGATTAATGTAGAGAAGCTCGCCTCCCTTCCCGCTAATACCGAAGTCACTTTGGCCTCATTGAGAGCAGCAGGTATCCTAACTGCCGCGAAGGGGCCATTGAAAGTTTTAGGTAACGGGGAATTGAGTACTCCACTCAAGGTACAAGCGGCAGCTTTCACAGGTACAGCTCGTAGCAAAATTGAGGCAGCTGGTGGTAGTTGTGAAGTCTTATGAGTGAGCCGGAACAGCGCACTTAAATGGAAGCCAACTCGCTGTCAGCGCCTGGTTCACTATAAAGGTAGCACTCTATGATCAGTCGAGACAAAGCCCCAACGGCTCAAGAAACTTTTATGCAGATGGCACAAGCAGCCGGGCTTAGAGGTAGGCTGCTTGTAACTGTCGGTGTTTTGATTTTGGTTCGCCTGGGCATCTACTTGCCAGTACCAGGGATTGATAGACCTAGATTTACGGAAGCCATATCGGGCAATAATTCTATATTCGGTTTACTGGATATATTTTCCGGGCGAGGGCTTTCGACTTTAGGCGTTTTTGCTTTAGGGATTTTACCCTTTATTAATGCGTCTATTATCATCCAATTGCTCACCGCAGCGATTCCATCTTTAGAAAATTTACAGAAAAATGAAGGCGAAGCAGGCCGGCGGAAAATATCGCAAATTACCCGCTATGTAACTGTGTGTTGGGCAATTCTCCAAAGTACAGCTTTTTCGGCATTATTCCTCCAGCAATTTGCCTTAAATCCAGGGCCAATCTTTGTAGCTGAAACTGCGATCGCTCTGACGGCTGGTTCTATGTTTGTAATGTGGGCATCAGAACTCATTACAGAGCGTGGGATTGGGAATGGCGCATCATTGTTGATTTTTGTCAACATTGTCGCATCATTACCAAAAGCTTTAGGCGATACTATCGATTTGGTGCAAGTCGGCGGTCGGGAAACAGTCGGTCGTGTCATCGTACTAATCCTAGTTTTCCTGGCAACCATTGTTGGTATTGTGGTTGTCCAAGAAGGAATGCGCCGCATCCCGATTATTTCGGCTCGTCGCCAAGTAGGTCGCCGAGTTTTGGCAGAGCAACGGAGCTTTTTACCATTGCGGCTAAATCAAGGCGGCGTAATGCCAATTATCTTTGCCGCAGCCATCCTCAGTTTGCCACTGCTGATTGCAAATTTCGCCAAGAATGCTGAATTGGCAAATATAATTAACACTTATTTGAGTCCAAGCGGTTCTGGCTCTTGGGTCTATGCCTTGGTTTACATGATTTCCATCATTTTCTTCAGCTACTTCTATTCTTCGTTGATTCTCAACCCGGTAGATGTAGCGCAGAATTTGAAGAAAATGGGTTCTAGTATTCCTGGCATTCGTCCCGGAAAAGCGACTAGTGAGTATATCGAGCGCGTATCAAACCGACTCACCTTTTTGGGCGCTATCTTTTTGGGCTTGGTTGCGATTATTCCAACCGGTGTAGAAAGTGCTTTAGGAGTACCCACATTTAAGGGATTAGGTGCTACCTCTCTGTTAATTTTAGTGGGCGTGGCGATTGATACAGCGAGACAAATCCAGACTTACGTGATCTCTCAGCGCTATGAAGGAATGGTGAAACAATAGTGACGCGACTAATCTTCTTGGGGCCACCTGGGGCTGGTAAAGGAACACAAGCTCAAGCATTGGCGGAACACTTGAATATTCCCCATATTTCTACTGGGGAAATATTAAGACAAGCCATGAAAGAGCAAACTCCTTTGGGAATCAAGGCTCAAAACTATGTAAATAGCGGTGAGTTAGTTCCTGACCAACTAGTGCAGGACTTGGTACAGGAGCGCCTCAACCAACCAGATGCAGAAAATGGTTGGATTCTTGATGGTTTTCCCCGCAAAGTGACGCAAGGGGCTTTTCTAGAAGAATTGCTGGAAACAATACATCAGAGTGGTGAAAGGGTAGTCAATCTCGATGCACCCGATGATGTTGTGGTAGAGCGTTTGCTAGCTAGAGGGCGAAAAGATGATACCGAAGAGGTAATTCGTCGGCGATTACAAGTGTACCGCGATGAAACTGCGCCTTTAATTGATTATTATCGCGATCGCCAAAAACTTTTAACAGTAAACGGCAATCAGTCCCAAGAAGAAGTCACTATTGAGCTACAAAAGGTAATTGCTTGAAGATGAGGGGGATGAGGGAGATGAGGGAGATAAATACCCAATGCCCAATGCCCCCTCCAAAGAAAGAGATCAATTTTAGCTAAGATATATTAATAAACTATTGATATATTTCTTTAAATGTGTTCTCTTGCAGATGAAGTGCTGCAACTAAACACGAAATTGTTGAGTTGAGGAAAAAACAAATTGTCTAAGCAAGATTTGATTGAAATGGAAGGCACGGTTACAGAGTCCTTGCCCAATGCGATGTTTCGCGTTGACTTGGATAATGGATTTAACGTGCTAGCTCACATTTCAGGCAAGATTCGCCGAAATTATATCAAGATTTTGCCCGGCGATCGCGTCAAGGTAGAGTTAACTCCTTATGACTTGAGCAAAGGTCGAATCACCTACCGCTTGCGTAAGAAGTAAATATATGTAGACGTAGAGAATTTTACCATAAAACCATCTTTTTGACTGTTTGCTAGTCAACTTAGTGGATTGTTTTCCATAAAAATGCTATAATTTAATATTTGGAGTCAAAGAATAAAAGGCATGAAAGTTAGAGCCTCAGTCAAGAAAATCTGTGAAAAGTGTAACGTGATCAAACGTCGTGGTCGCGTCATGGTGATCTGCGTGAACCCCAAGCACAAGCAACGTCAAGGATAACGCTCTTACCAACGGAGTTAGTTGTAACACGCATATCATCATTAAAAAGAAAAAACGCGATAATCACGTTTTTCCAACCAACAGTAATTGCGAAAACAATAGGGAGAGTTCATTGTGGCACGGATTGCCGGAGTAGACCTTCCACGCGATAAGCGCGTTGAAATCGGTCTAACTTATATCTACGGAATTGGTTTATCACGCGCTCAAGAAATTATAGCGGCTACTGGTGTGAATCCAGACACCCGCGTTAAGGACTTAAGTGATGCCGATGTGACAACCCTGCGAGGGGAAATAGAAAGCAACTATCAAGTTGAAGGCGACTTGCGGCGCTTGGAGTCTTTGAACATCAAGCGCTTAGTTGACATTGGTACTTACAGAGGTCGTCGTCATCGCATGGGCTTACCAGTTAGAGGACAAAGAACTCGCACCAATGCCAGAACCCGCCGAGGTAGAAGGCAGACAGTGGCTGGTAAGAAGAAGGCTCCAGGGAAATAAATTTGCAACGCTTGCTAATCTGAGCAAGTTTCACCTTAAATCAACTAAACAAGTATGGCGAGACAACCAACTAAAAAATCCGGGAGCAAGAAGCAGAAACGGAATGTACCCAGTGGGATGGCCTACATCCAGTCTACTTTCAACAATAGCATTGTCACCATTACCGATCAAAACGGAGATGTCATCTCCTGGGCTAGTGCTGGTTCTAGCGGTTTTAAGGGAGCAAAAAAGGGAACTCCCTTTGCAGCGCAAACTGCTGCTGAAAGTGCAGCCCGTAGAGCCATGGATCAAGGAATGCGCCAAATTGAGGTAATGGTCAGTGGGCCAGGAGCAGGTAGAGAAACTGCTATCCGGGCACTTCAAGGAGCAGGACTGGAAATCACGCTCATTCGGGATATTACCCCCATTCCTCACAATGGTTGCCGTCCACCCAAGCGCCGCCGAGTTTAAACACCAAGACTTGGGCATTGAGGACGAAAAGCTACAACCAAGGAAAGTAAAGTTACTTACAATGACCGCTTGGGCAGATAACGTGCAAACTGTCATTGGGTAAAAGCTTGGGCGACCAAAAGCAAGTCAGATTTTCCTGTAGGAAAAGCTGTTAAACTTCGGAAACCCAAAATATTATTAGCGCCTGAAAGCTCAATAGGAGCGTCAAACTATATCGTAATTTCATACTAATAGTTTGATAAACCTATAATCTACAGGACATAAATTCAATTCGGGAGGCAATTGATTTGTCTGCTAGCAGCACCTTAGAAAAAGGGAGGCTCATCCGTGGCGCAGTTTCAGATTGAATGTGTAGAGTCGAATACCGAAGAAAGTCGGAACCATTACAGTAAATTTGTTTTGGAACCTCTAGAACGCGGTCAAGGAACAACAGTTGGTAACGCACTGCGACGGGTTTTACTGTCTAACCTAGAAGGTACAGCAGTTACAGCAGTGCGGATTGAAGGCGTTTCACACGAGTTTGCTACAGTTCCGGGCGTGCGGGAAGATGTACTGGAAATCCTCATGAAAATGAAGGAAGTCATCCTCAAAAACTATTCCTCGCAACCCCAGATTGGTAGATTAGTTGTTAGAGGCCCAGCAACAATCACTGCGGCGCATTTTGATTTACCTAGTGAAGTAGAAGTCATCGATCCAACTCAGTATGTAGCCACCATCGCTGAGGGTGGAAAGCTGGAAATGGAGTTTCGGATCGAGAAAGGCAAAGGCTATCGCACTGTAGAGCGAGGACGTGAGGAAGCCACATCGTTGGACTTTCTGCAAATCGACTCTATATTTATGCCAGTGCGAAAAGTCAACTATAGTGTTGAAGAATCTCGCGGGGAAGGCCTGATTCCAAAAGACCGACTACTGTTGGAAGTTTGGACAAATGGCAGTATTTCCCCCCAAGAAGCACTATCTTCATCTGCTGCAATCTTGGTAGATTTGTTCAACCCGTTGAAAGATATCTCCCTGGAACCAACAGACACAGGTTCAGATATTCCAGACGATCCAACTGCCCAGATACCCATTGAAGAGTTACAACTTTCTGTGCGGGCATATAACTGTCTCAAACGGGCACAAGTTAACTCTGTGGCAGATTTGTTGGATTATACCCAAGAAGACCTCTTAGAAATTAAGAACTTTGGGCAGAAATCAGCAGAAGAAGTTGTGGAAGCTTTGCAGCGGCGCTTGGGCATCACCCTGCCAATGGAAAGAGGCTCTAAACACCCTTAAGAAAAACCGTTCATAATTCATAGTGCATAATTATGCGTCACCGTTGTCGCGTCAAAAAACTCAGTAAACCAGCCGATCAACGCCGTGCTTTACTGCGATCGCTCGCCACCGAGCTGATCCGTCATGGTAAGATTACCACCACTTTAATTAGAGCGAAAGTTCTCCGAAGTGAAGTGGAAAAAATGATTACCTTAGCCAAAAATGGCTCCTTATCAGCACGTCGGGAAGCCCTTGGCTATATCTTCGACAAACAACTGGTTCACGCTCTATTTGAGCAAGCTCCAACTCGATATGGCGATCGCCAGGGCGGTTATACCCGCATCATGCGTACCATACCGCGTCGGGGTGATAATGCAAAAATGGCAATAATTGAATTGGTTTAAGTCATTTAGTCATTGGTTATTAGTCATTGGTCATTAGTGAATAACAAAGGACAAATGATAAAAGACAAATGACAAAGGACAAAATCTGTATGTTAGAAGAAAGCCCCCAGCCGACACAAACTCATCGAGTAGCCTTGGTAATCCAATACCTGGGCACTCATTTTCATGGCTGGCAACGGCAAAAACAACAACGGACAGTCCAAGAAGAGATAGAAATAGCGATCGCTACTATTCTTGGGCATCATGTAACACTACATGGTGCTGGGCGAACCGATTCTGGAGTTCATGCTGCTGCTCAAGTAGCCCATTTTGAAGCTACAGGTTTAATTCCGCCTCACAAGTGGGCAACAATCCTCAACAGCTATCTGCCGCCAGATATATTAATCAGGGCTTCAGCCAGTGTCGATAACCGTTGGCACGCTCGCTTTAGTGCAGCCTATCGACGGTATCGTTACACAATATATACTGAAGATCGGCTTAACTTGTTTGTAAGACCCTTCAGTTGGCATTATTATTATGCACCCCTGGATGAATCTTTAATCCACGCTGCCTTGAAACCTCTCTTAGGAAAGCATCACTTAGCTGCTTTTCACCGTGCAGGCTCAGAGCGATCGCATTCTTGGGTAGAGGTGCAAGCAGCAGAGTGTCGTCGCAGTGGGCCATTTATCCATATTGAAATACAGGCAGATGGATTTTTGTATGGCATGGTACGGCTGTTGGTAGGGATGTTGGTACAAGTAGGTTCTGGACAACGAACACTTTCTAGCTTCACCGAACTCTGGAAAGAAGAACGCCGGGAAGAAGTGAAATATGCCGCCCCGCCTCAAGGCTTGTGCTTGTTGCGAGTCGGTTATCCAGATTTTCCCTTTCCAAAAGAGATTTGGTACGACACCTTACCAAAGTTCGTCACTAGTCAAGAGTCATTAGTCATTGGTTCTTAGTAATGATAAATGACAAAAGACAAATGACTAATGACAAATTAAAAATGACAAAGGACAAATAACAAATGACAACAGTTAAAACATACCTTCCTTCTCAAGCGTCGATTGAGCGTGAGTGGTACATAGTAGATGCTACCGATAAACGCCTCGGTCGCCTCGCTAGCGAAATCGCCCAAGTTTTAAGAGGCAAAAAGAAACCTGAATACACACCCCACCTAGATACAGGTGACTTCGTAATCGTCATTAATGCCGAAAAAATCGCAGTCACAGGTAAAAAGCGCACTCAAAAGCTTTATCGTCGCCATTCTGGTCGGCCAGGTGGGATGAAAACGGAAACTTTCGCTAAGTTGCAACAGCGCATACCAGAGCGGATTTTAGAACAGGCTGTTAAAGGTATGCTACCTAAAAACAGCCTGGGTAAGCAGTTGTTCACCAAGCTTAAAGTCTACGCTGGGCCTACCCATCCCCACGATGCTCAACAACCTAAAGAACTAAAAGTTAGTACAATTCCTGGAGAAGAAAATTAATGGTAGTAGCAGATGCCAATAGCGGTCGCGCCGTATACTGGGGTACTGGCCGCCGGAAGAACGCAGTAGCACGGGTACGCTTGGTTCCAGGCACCGGTCAACTGACTGTCAACGGTAAAGATGGAAACTTGTATTTCCAATTCAACCCCAACTACCTGGGAGTCATTAAAGCTCCTCTGGAAACCCTGGGATTGGAAAACGAATATGACATTTTGGTGAAAGCAGAAGGCGGCGGCTTGACCGGACAGGCTGATTCTGTTCGTTTGGGTGTTGCTCGTGCTTTGTGCCAACTAGACCCAGACAACCGCCCACCTTTGAAAACCGAAGGTTATTTGACTCGCGATCCCAGAGCGAAAGAGCGGAAGAAATATGGTTTACATAAAGCTCGGAAAGCGCCTCAGTACTCTAAGCGTTAGAAAATTGGGCATTGGGCATGGGGCATTGGGCATGGGGCATTGGTTTTTCCGACTCCCTCATCTCCCCGCTCCCTAGCTTCAATTGAACGCTGAAAGTTATAATTTATATAGATTCATCTCACAAAAGACAATGGCTAAAGCTGATATTCATCCTAAATGGTATCCAGATGCTAAAGTTTACTGCAACGGTCAAGTTGTTATGACCATTGGCTCTACTAAGCCAGAATTGCACGTAGATGTTTGGTCTGGAAATCACCCCTTTTATACTGGTACTCAGAAGATTATTGACACTGAGGGTCGAGTAGAGCGCTTCCTACGCAAGTACGGTATGAGCAGCACTCAAACATCTGGCGACGAACAAGACAAAAAGTAGCGAGTTGGCTCTGCTGTTAACGACGGCCCTGCATCAGCTGGGTCGATTTTCATTTATATGCTCGAGCCAATTTGTTATTTTTTTAAGGAGCGATCGCACTCGTCATGGCTGAATCATACTTACTGGATAAACTAAAATCCGTTGAACAAACCTTTAATGAGTTAACACGTCGTCTTGGCGACCCCGATACCGCTAGCAATCCTGATGAATATCAAGAAATTGCTAAGTCTCGTTCTTCTTTGGAAGAGGTCGTTGATACTTATGAAACTTGGAAAACAGCCCAAGAAGACTTGACAGGAGCGCGTCAGGTTTACAAAGAATCTGCCAGTGACCCAGAGTTGCAAGAAATGGCATCACTGGAAGTAAAAGAACTTGAAGAAAAAATAGAAAATTTAGAGTCTCGCTTGAAGGTGTTACTGCTACCACGCGACCCCAATGATGAAAAGAATATCATGTTGGAAATTCGCGCTGGTACTGGTGGCGATGAAGCAAGTATTTGGGCTGGCGATTTGATGCAGATGTACACCCGCTATGCCCAAACTCAAGGCTGGAAAGTTTCTCTAGTGAGCGAATCTCGTGGAGAAATGGGTGGCTGGAAAGAGGTCATTTTAGAAATTAAAGGTAATGACGTTTATAGCCAGTTAAAGTTTGAAGCTGGAGTGCATCGTGTGCAGCGCGTGCCAGCAACTGAGTCGGGGGGACGGGTTCATACTTCTACAGCTACCGTGGCAATTATGCCAGAGGTGGATGAAGTGGAAATTCATATTGACCCGAAAGATATTGAAATGACTACAGCCCGTTCTGGCGGTGCTGGTGGGCAAAACGTCAACAAGGTGGAAACAGCCGCCGATTTGATGCACAAACCGACGGGAATACGCATTTTCTGTACAGAAGAACGCAGCCAGTTGCAAAACAAAGAACGGGCGATGCAAATTCTGCGGGCGAAGTTGTATGAGATCAAGTTACGCGAACAACAAGAAGTTGTAACTTCCATGCGGCGATCGCAAGTTGGTACTGGATCGCGATCGGAAAAAATTCGCACCTATAATTATAAAGATAACCGGGCTACCGATCACCGCTTAGGTCAGAATTATTCACTTAACCCGGTTCTGGATGGTGATTTAGAGACGCTGATCCAATCTTGTATATCTCTAGACCAGCAAGAACGTCTCGCGGAGTTAGCGACTTCTGCCGCTAACTAATTTTTGGTGTTAAATGTACTGTAAAACCACTTGTTGTTCTGTTGCTTTTAACACACACAAGTGGTTTTCTAATATCGTGTGGAGTGCATCTTCCATTTGACTGGGATAACGGTAATAGGCAAATTCGTGCTTCATAACGTAATTTAGCTTTGCCCATTCCTTGAGCGTTTGACAGGTATAAATTAGCTTTTCGGCTTCTTCTTGCCAACGCGCAAAAATCCGGTAGCTAAAAAAGCTACTGCATATATTACCCTTTGCATCCCAGTAGGAAATACACACTTGATGCTTTAAAAGGTGGATTTTTTTAATTTGCTTAACATCGTAGCCTTTAACTTTTAAAGCTTCTTTGGTTTCTGCTTCAGAAATGTTCCACTTTTCTGGTTTAATTTTATTAGTGGCTATAAGGTTTTTACCTTTGCGGCGATATTGGTTAATTTTGCGTGGCTTGCGAAACATGATGCACCTTCGATATTATTTCTTCGCAGCAAAGTCTGGCTACTAGCACAAGCGCCGTAGCAAACTAAGTTTTTTGGGTTGATTTAAAGATTGATGGGTTAGTCTACTAGCTTGATGCCTGTAGTTGCCGATTTACAACCAGAGATATATTCTAGTACTAAAACACAAGGCTGTCAATATAAAAGTAAACTTGTATTATTGAAAGTAAACTTGTAAATAAAGTTGGCTAGCTATATAAGCAGTGAAGATCGAAAGCAAACAAAAACTGATTGAAATCATTAAACTAGCTCGCGGTTCAATGAGTCAGCGAGCCTTTGGTAAGCTTTTGGGAGTATCTGCTACTGCTGTTCAGATGTGGGAAAAAGGTGTGAAGGTTCCAGATACAGAAAATTTGGCTCAAATCGCATCGAAAGCAGGCTACACAATGGAAGAGTTAATCAGCTGCATTGATGGCAAGCCAATTCCAGAAACTTCAGATTTGAGTCTGATTCTGAGACAAATCCAGCACATGCCTTTGGCGCAAGTGGCTCAAATTGTGCAAGCTGCGGCAGATAGATTAGCGGCTGTGGCTGAAGCTTCTGGGGATGAGGCAAAAGCGAGTTGAAGATTGCATTTAAATCATTAAACTAGCCCTTTTGAGATGACTCGTAAAATAAAATTGTTTTTTCTCAGCGCTCTCTGTGTCTCTGCGGTTTAAAAGCAATTTATTTAACCACAGAGGCACAGAGGACACAGAGTAAAGAGCTTAAATATTACGAACTTTTGCAGAGCATTGCCCCTATTTATTTGATGATGCGATGCCTGCGGCGGGCTGCGCCTACGCAGACAATTTTCTGTGCGATACTCGTCAAGACTGGGAAGGTTAATTACTGCCATTTTCCTTACGATCATTTGTTATTTGGAGACACGTTTTATTTGTCAATAAATAATAGAAACTAGTTTTTCAAAATCTTGGAAATCGCAGCTTTTCTGTTTTTGAACATCTTGAACATATATATTGTAATACAGCTTATTCTCTTGAAATTTAAAGAAAGATCCTACTATAGGTAACTGCTCACCTTTAAGTCTGAAAACTATTCTGTTAAGTTTATATTTTCCGTATTTATTAACAAGGTAAACAAAGCTATCAAAACTTCCATTTACAGCTTTTTCAAATTCTAGTAGATTTTTATCTAACTTATTAGAACTTTGCAAGATTAAAGGTGGTATATCTTCAAGACTATTGAGATTATTACTCATAAATACTCCATCTTTTTTGATATAAGCAATAATTTGGTGATAATTGTATAAAATACCAATATCTGAACAAGATTTTTTTAGGTATCTTTCAATCTGCTTCCCATGATTCCGCAAATTTTCTTCTTCTCGCTTCACTTCCACAATCATTAGAGGAGGAGAATATGGTTTAAAATATTCATTTTGTACAGTTTTATATAATTCTATATCATGATAATCAGATTCAACTTTAATATCAATTATGCTTGGAAATAATCTACTTTCATTTACCAAAAAGTAGATAAACAATTGTCTAACTTTTTCTTCTGGTCGTCCATCTAAAACAATTTCCTTGCCTTTAATCAAACAATTTGTATATTCTGCATAATTTCTCTTATATATATTTATTTTTCTAGATATTTCTTCACTTAAGCTAGTCATAGATAGTTAGGTTGATTTATAAACTGTTTTTAGGGACACAATATTCTTGTATCCCTTATTATTTTGACGCAATTTAAAATTGCTTTCTGTCTATTTTTCTCCGAAAAAGCTTAATATTTTAGTAACTAATTCTGCCCAATACTGTTCTGCTTTAATCTCTAAAAATGTATTTAAGCTTTGCTCACTTTCAAGTTCATGCTTCAATGTCTTACATACGTTCTTTGTATAGGTTTCACCTTGAAGCTGTACCTTGCCTTTCTCCTTAATTAGAGCCGTCCAAAATTCAGAATCTTCACTTTGAGGTGATAATTTTCTTATAGCTTCATATTGAATTTCTACACCTACTTCACTTATAAAATTGTCATAAAATGAATTGAATTGTATGACTAATTCAGGGATAAATGTTTTTAAAGATTCATTTGCAGATGTAAGCTCATTAAGAATATTTTCTAATTCCTGTTTTAGCTCCTTGGTAAACTTCTTCAACATTTCATCTTCATTTCTTCCCTCAGCAATAACCCTCATATCGTAATATATATCTATATTCTTTGGATCATAGTAACCGAAGTTCCTATGGATAGCATGTTTAGTGTTCCATGCTTTAGGATGAGTACGATAATCTTCAACATATTTAGTAACAAAACCTTTATCTGTACCTTGGTCTTTATAATTAAAACTTTGTACTCTTTTACTTAAATCCCGTAAATCCTTTATCTTCTTAATAGCATTTTCAATTGCCTTGATTTCTGCCTCTGTCAAAGCATCACCATTTCTTATCCTCGTAAAGTTTTCTTGGATATTCTTTATTTCGTCCAATAAAATATTTCGTCTACGTTCGACTACACCCGCTATAGCTCCGATAAATTCATTTTTATCTGCCTGTACATCTTCTTGATTGTAAATTTCATTTAACTTGAATATATCATCACGGTAGTACCTCAAAGCATCATAGAACAAAATGTTTTCTAGGAAAAAATCTAAATTCAAACTCCTGAATGTAGCTTGAACTTCTTCTTTTCTGATTTGAATTCCTGTATCATAATCGCCATCACATCCATTCACTTTTTCAGGTTCATTTTTGTGAGGTAATACTAAAGTTACGAATCTATGATGAAAATCTTTGGATTTAGATGTAAGGTGATAACCTATTAATTTAGTAATATTAGCTTCAGGAGCATTAGAAAAGGGAGTTACAAAGAGGCAGATGGTATCCTGATTCTCAATATATTTCTGCAAATCTTGACGGATTGGATTTTCATCAAGTCCTTTAGTATCCACAACTGAATCGAACTGAGACAAGTTTGAGCCAGATAAAACATTATAGCTCACAGAAAGATATATTTGTCTTGGAATAGCAAACTCTTTTAACTCGACATTATTGATTGCAGCAAAGGTATTTTTTATCCATTCTTGCTCACCTTTCTGATTATCAAATTCAATCTTATTCGTGGTTCTAGATTCAAGCTTTGCATTATTCAAAGCAAACTTTTTTAGTTCATCTAATCCTAGTTTATCAAATTCTTCCTTGGCAGGATCAATTATTTCAGTTTTCTTTTTATCCCCATCATAAATTGTTTTATAGCGTAACTTCATTTCTATAATATTCCTAACAGCCCTTTCAAGCTCTTTAGAAATAATTATCTTCTGATCTGGTTGAGGATTATCTTTATTTGCAATATAGTCGCAAAATTCAAAAATAATATTTTCCATCTCATCAACTGTATAAGGCTCTATCTCTATATAAGTTTTTTCAGATGGTTTGACATTTACTTCACATATAGTAGTTCTCCCTGCACCCGTTGATAATAACTCTTTAGTTTCGGTTACATCTTTAGTTTTACCACCAATAGTCTTAGAAACATTGAAGTCGCTTATTAAATTAAAAAGATGACAAATAGCTGTCGTCTTTCCTTGACCAATAGTACCTATAAAAACAATTTTATATTTTTCTATACTAAGAATTTTTTCAATTTCATTTAATCGTTCTAGCTTGGATTTAAGGTTATTAATGCAAATATGATTAGCTATGTTAATCTCAGAATGACCTGAAATTTTATTTATTTCCTTTCTCAAATTTTGTTTCAAGGATGCAATTTCTTCTTGCCACGTTATCGTCAACATACTGTTTACCCTGTTTTGATGCTTACTTACTTGATATTTACAGTATGCCCATTATGCTTAAATATCTAACAACAGCCTCACAATACTACTGAACCCTTCTTTGGTAAGCCTTTAGGCACTTGCCGATGAGCAAGGCGATCGCTAATTTTGCTTGATTTCAAGGTTCTGGTAGAAATACATAACAGCTACACAAGCTAAGTCTCCCTGCACAGACTCCAGCAAGTTGAAACCCACGGAGGTGGGTTTTGTCTGTATGGCTGCGATTATCTAATCGCCAGGGCTAGGGTATTTTTACTGGCAGTTAAGGAATAAATGGTTTTAAAATGGTGCAATCTTAAAATATTTAGGGGTGCAGCTATGTCACTACGCAACGAACCGTTAGATTGGCATTTTGAATCAAATGAGCATTATATACCGATTTATCATAAAGGTGATTTGGTAGGATTTTTTAAACCAGAATATGCCAGTGAAGTTATTAAGCTTTTAAACGAAGAAGAAGTTTTAAAGAAAGCATTAAAAATGGCTTGTACTGATTTAATTAAAAAAATTGGCGGTGATACCAGAAAAGTATATTATTTAATGCAAAAATATGTAAAAACTAGCGAACGTCCAAAGCATGGAACAAGAGCGATCGCAGTCTTACTTCAAGATAGGCAAAAAGAGCTTGACTTGAGTAACCAGGAGTTTACTAAATTCTGCGATACCTTTAAATTATCTCCCACTGAACTGAATAATATTTATGGTGGAGAAGCATTTGATGATAGTTTGTTCGCGCCATTATCACGTATATTAGGGATAGCAAAAGAGCGGTTGCTGGAAGTGCGAGATGGTTGTGAAGAATCAAGTAACATATAAGCACCAAATCAAAATATTCAAATGATCTAAAGTTGTGAAAACAGACATCATCTTTTATCGGCTGTTTCAAGAATTTCCTGATATCTTTTTTGAGCTTATTGGTAATCCTCCAGAAGTAGCTAGCCTTTATCAATTTTCATCAGTTGAAATCAAACAAACAGCCTTCAGAATTGATGGTGTATTTCTGCCTACACAAGAAAGCGAGAACCAGATTTATTTTGTTGAAGTGCAATTTCAACCTGATGGGGAAATTTATTCACGGCTAATTGCAGAAATATGTTTATACCTGCGTCAGAATCAACCATCAAATGACTGGGGTGCTGTAGTTTTATACCCAAACAGGAATCTAGATACAGGAGATATAAAACATTACCGCGAGTTTTTCACAAGTGGGCGCGTCAGGCGCATTTATCTTGATGAATTAGGTGAGACTGCATCGCTTCCAATTGGCATTGCAACTGCTAAATTAGTAATTGCAACCGATGATATAGCGATCGCACAAGCAAGACTATTGATAGACAGAACCAAGTCAGAGATAGGCTCACCACTAAAACAGCAGCAACTATTACAATTTATAGAGACTATTTTGGCTTACAAGTTTCCCACAATGAGTAGGGAGGAGATGGAGGAAATGTTTGGCTTAAGCGAATTAAAGCAAACCAGATTTTATCAGGAAGCCTTTCAGGAAGGCATTGAGGAAGGTAAGGTTCAAGGCATTGAGGAAGGTAAGGTTCAAGGCATTGAGGAAGGTAAACTCAAAGCAGTACCAGCAATGTTGGCAGCCGGGTTGACTGTAGAACAAGTGGCACAGGCGCTAGATTTGAGTGTCGAAGAAGTCAGACAAGCCGCGCAGTAGGATTCTTCTGATCAAGGAGTAGAGGAATTGGTGGACTACAACATAGGAACTATGAGTTTAAAAGATACAAAAGTTTATCAAGAAGCATTTGAAGAAGGGCCTTTGGAAGGTTTACGTTTAGTCCAAACAGCACCTCACCTATTTGATTTAGGGTTAACTATTGAGCAAGTTGCAAAGGAGCTAGATTTTACCATAAACCAAGTTGAAAAGGCAAAAATATATTATGATGCCATGCAAAAAGGGGATCGTATAGCCAAATTAAAATTAATACCCACCTTGTTGAAATTGGGGGTGACAGTGGAACAAGTGGCTGAGGCATTTGATTTGAGTGTAGAAGAAGTCAGACAAGTAGCACAAAGTCAGCCTTAAGATAGATATGGTAAATTTTATCCGTGGCTCAAGCCAAATTTGGTTTGCGGCTTCCAAACTTGATCACGACGATTTTATAGTTAATTTTTGTTAATATTGGAGGCGGTGTTAGTACTTCGTCCTCAACCACCCACTCCCTACCTGAGAGAAACTTAATGCTACGATTAGAACATATAAGTAAAATTTATCCCACAGGCGAAGTTCTCAAAGATATCAACTGGGAAGTTAAACCAGGCGATCGCATTGGCTTAGTCGGTGTCAACGGTGCTGGGAAATCTACCCAACTGAAAATCATCTCTGGGGAAATTGAACCCACCGCCGGCGAAATCATTCGGCCTAATAGCTTACATATAGCCTACCTCAACCAAGAGTTTGAAGTAGACCCTAGCCGCACGGTTAGAGAAGAATTTTGGACTGTCTTCAAAGAAGCCAATGAAGTACAGTTAGCTCTGGCACACATCCCGCAAGAGATGGAAACGGCTAACCCAGATGAACTGGATAAACTAATCGATAAGTTGGATCGCTTTCAGCGCAAATTTGAAGCCTTGGATGGCTACAACTTAGACGCACGCATCGGGAAAATCTTACCAGAAATGGGGTTTGGGCTAGAAGATGGCGATCGCCTCGTCAGCGCTTTCAGTGGTGGTTGGCAAATGCGGATGAGTTTAGGTAAAATCCTGCTGCAAAAACCCGACTTATTGCTGCTGGATGAACCGACTAACCACCTAGATTTAGAAACCATTGAGTGGTTAGAAAATTACCTCAGAGGGCTGGTTACGCCGATGGTAATAGTCTCCCATGACCGGGAGTTCCTTGACCGCCTCTGCAACCAAATTGTCGAAACTGAACGTGGCGTTTCCAGTAGCTACCTTGGTAATTACACAGCATATTTGGAACAAAAAGCCGAAAGTCAATCAGCACAACTGAGTGCTTATGAACGTCAGCAGAAAGAATTAGAGAAGCAGCAAACCTTTGTTGATAGATTCCGCGCCAGTGCTACCCGCAGTACTCAAGCAAAAAGCCGGGAAAAGCAACTCGACAAAATCGAGCGCATTGAAGCACCCATTGCTGGTATGAGAACTCTCCACTTCCGTTTTCCGCCTGCACCCCGCAGTGGACGCGAGGTAGTAGAAATTAAAGATTTAACTCATCTTTATGGTGAGAAAATCCTGTTTTTATCGGCAAATCTGCTAATTGAAAGAGGCGATCGCATTGCATTTCTTGGCCCCAATGGTGCTGGAAAATCTACCCTTCTGCGCGTAATTATGGGTATGGAACCACCCACAGAAGGTAGCGTTCAATTAGGCGATCACAACGTTCTTCCCGGTTACTTTGAGCAAAATCAAGCTGAAGCTTTGGACTTGAAGAAGACTGTCATGGAAACTATTCATGATGAAGTTCCCGATTGGGATAATCAAGAAGTCCGCACGCTTTTGGGACGCTTTTTATTCACTGGTGACACTGTATTTAAGGCAGTTGGCGCATTAAGTGGAGGAGAAAAAGCTCGTTTGGCGTTAGCAAAAATGCTCTTACGTCCCGCAAACTTACTAATTTTAGATGAGCCGACAAACCACCTAGATATTCCAGCTAAAGAAATGCTGGAAGAATCGCTCAAAAATTATGATGGTACGGCAATTGTCGTTTCTCACGATCGCTACTTTATTTCTGAAGTAGCTAACAAAATCGTCGAAATTCGTGACGGTGAATTCCGCGTTTACTTAGGAGACTATCATTACTATCTCCAGAAAATTGCCGAAGAAAAAGAACAGGCAAAAGTAGTTGCAATCGAAGCTGAAAAAGCTGCCAAGAAAGCTGCAAAGGCTTCCAGCAAAAGGAAATAGAGGATTGGATAATGCCTTAGTAGTAGTACTAAAACGCTACTACTAAGTAATCACTCCTTATTAGCGTTCCAAAACATCACAGAAAAATTACTAAAATTTAAAAAATCTTTCAAAAAACTGCAAGTCCTTAATAAAAGAAGTTCATAAGCAAAAATTCACTTGCGGCGTGGATTAGCAATGGTATCATTCGGGTATTACAAAAAGTAAAGGGCAATTTTACTATGACCAAAGCACCTGTTGCTCCTGTGGTGCTAGTCATTTTAGACGGATGGGGCTACTGCGAGGAAACGCGAGGAAACGCTATTATCGCTTCTAAAACTCCCATTGTGGACAGTTTATGGGCAGTTTACCCGCATACCCTCATCCGCACATCAGGAAAAGCTGTAGGGTTGCCAGAGGGTCAAATGGGCAACTCGGAAGTTGGTCATTTGAACATTGGTGCTGGGCGAGTTGTACCGCAAGAACTGGTACGCATCTCCGATGCGGTTGAAGACGGTTCTATTGCCTTAAACCCAGCCCTTGTCAAAATTTGCCAGGAAGTTCGTTCTCGGAATAGCAAGCTGCATCTAGTCGGGCTTTGTTCTGAGGGGGGGGTACATTCGCACATCACCCATCTATTCGGACTACTTGACTTAGCCAAGAAAGAGCGAATTCCAGAAGTTTGTATCCACGCCATCACCGATGGTCGTGACACCGCCCCAACTGACGGTGTAAGATCGATCGCACTGCTACAAGATTACATAGACCGCGCCGGAATTGGGCGCATAGTCACCCTTAGCGGTCGCTACTACGCGATGGATCGCGATCATCGTTGGGATCGAGTCAAACGCGCCTACGACGTGATGACCCAAGATGGTGTAGGTGGCGATCGCACGGCTGTAGAAATCTTGCAAGCATCTTATGCCGAAGGGGTAAAAGATGAATTTGTCAACCCAATCAGACTTGCACCAGGTGCAATAGAACCAGGGGATGGGGTGATATTTTTCAACTTCCGCCCCGATCGCGCCAGACAACTAACTCAAGCTTTAGTCAGTCCAAAATTTGACGGTTTTGAAAGGCAGCAAATCACACCACTGTCCTTTGTTACCTTTACACAGTATGATTCAGACTTACCCGTGGCTGTAGCCTTTGAGCCTCAAAACCTCAGTAACATTCTGGGAGAAGTCATAGCTAATAACAGTCTGAATCAGTTCCGCACCGCCGAAACAGAAAAATATGCCCACGTCACCTATTTCTTTAATGGTGGTCTGGAGGAACCTTTTGCCGGAGAAGATCGGGAACTAGTAAGCAGCCCGATGGTAGCAACTTACGATCATGCCCCAGCGATGTCAGCAGTAGCAGTTACAGATGTGGCGATCGCTGCGATTCAAAAGGGTACGTATTCTCTAGTTGTGATTAACTATGCCAATCCAGACATGGTAGGGCATACTGGTCAAATCGACGCTACCATTACAGCTATTGAAACAGTCGATCGCTGTTTGGGACGCTTGTTAGAAAGCGCGATCAAAGCCGGTGGTACAACAATTATTACTGCCGATCATGGTAACGCTGAGTATATGCTAGATGAAGGGGGTAATCCCTGGACAGCCCACACCACTAACCCAGTCCCCTTTATCTTGGTAGAAGGCGAGAAAGTCAAAATCCCTGGATATGGTACAAATGTCGAACTGCGAAGCGATGGCAAACTATCCGACATTGCCCCCACAATTCTAGAGATTTTACAGCTGCCTCAGCCGCCAGAAATGACCGGGCGGTCGCTGCTAAAAACAGCAGATTACGATCTGCAACGCACTCGCACCCCCGCGCAAGTAGGGCTGTAAAAGATTCCTGAGACGCGATTCATCGCGTCTGTACAAGAGTTAGGAGTTTACTAAAAACTCCTAACTTCTGAATTCTGAATCGTGTTTTTGAAAAATTGTTATAAATGAGATTCCTACCATGACAGCTACTAATATCGTGCAAGGCATTTGGGCGTTTTCTGCCACCGGTCTAATTATCTTAGTTTTACTACATAGCCCCAAAGGTGATGGTATCGGGGCTATTGGTGGACAAGCCCAGCTATTTAGCAGCGCCAAAAGTGCAGAAAATACATTAAACCGAATTACTTGGGCATTGACAGTAATTTTTCTCGGTTTAACAGTGGTTTTAAGTGCTGGTTGGCTGCCTAAATAAAAATCGGGAGATGAGGGAGATGAGGGAGTAAGGGGGAGATGAGGAACAGAAGGCAATACCCAATACCTAATACCCCCAAAAATTTAATTAGAAAACGATTATTAGCAGCCCTTGCTTTAACTATTGGCACAGTGCTGTTAATAACTTTGACTAACCTCCAGTTAACTGATGCCTTGACAAAATCATCTTTATATAGTAACGAAAATTTTATAATTTCCTCCTCATCCACCCCAAAACCCCATCCCTTACCGCCCACACTCGCACAGTGGCAAGATAGTACTAACAGTGGTGACTACTTTTCCCAAGTCACAACAACCCAAGTTGGTTACTTAGTCTGGTCACAATTTCCTATTCGAGTTTACGTAGAACCACCAAAAGCTGTTGACGAAAAACAAGCTCAAGCATGGGTTAATGGTGTCTTGCAAGGTGTGCAAGAATGGGGTAATTATTTACCTTTGACAATAGTCGAACAATCAGAAAGTGCTGATATTGCGATCGCACGAAAACAGCCACCCCTACAAATTTCGCCTGGTAGCAATATACCTCGTGCGCGATCGGCACAAACGACTTACGAGTTATACACCAGCAACAAAATTTTATCCCATCGCTTCACAATCTTGTTGAGTCCCAGTCAAACAGGTGAGTATCTCATTGCAGCCACCCGTCACGAATTCGGTCATGCACTGGGAATTTGGGGGCATAGTCCGCTAAAAACTGATGCTTTATACTTTTCCCAAGTTCGTAACCCGTCGCCTATTTCTTCCAGAGATGTCAACACTCTAAAACGGGTTTATGAAGAGCCAACTATTTTGGGATGGTCTTTAAGGGATAATTTAAAGATGAATTGATCGATAGGTAGACTATAAGCTCGTCACTACGGCGAAAATGCTACTAATAGCGAAATAATGACAAATCCGTACCAACTTGTACTTGATACTAACGTACTGCTTAGTGGTTTGCGATCTAACCGTGGTGCATCTTACAAACTGTTAACAATTCTTAATGATAAGCGTTGGCAGTTAAATGTCTCTACCACCTTAGTATTCGAGTATGAAGAAATTCTCAAACGAGAAAAAGAGCAGCTTGGATTGAGTGATGAAGATATTGACAAAGTTATTGAAGGTATTTGTAGAATCGCTAATAGATGTAGTATTTTCTATTTATGGCGGCCATTAGCACGCGATCCTGACGATGATTTTCTCATCGATTTAGCTGTTGAATGCCAAGCCAACTTTATCATCACTTACAATCAAAAAGATTTACAAGCCGCACAGAAATTTGGAATGAGGGTAGTTTCACCCAAAGAATTCTTGCAAATAGTAGGAGAAATCCCATGACTAACTTAAATGTACAACTACCCGAATCTTTATATAAACAAATTGAAGCTTTAGCAGCCAGAGAAAATATTTCCATTGAACAACTTACAACCATTGCCTTATCTGCACAAGTTTCGGCATGGATGACCAAAGACTATTTGGAAGAAAAAGCCAAACGTGGTAATTGGGAAAAATTCCAGCAAGTTTTGAATAAAGTCTCTAACATAGAACCAGAAGAATATGACAAACTGTAGCGGCTTAAATTTTATTAACGACAAAATACTGCCTGCGCGTTCTGCATAAATTCGCTACGAGTTATACACCATCAGTCATATTTTGTTCTACCGCTTCAACATTGGCTCAAAGAGATTCTTAACTGTCTTGGGGTGGCGACTCTATATTACCCATCTCCCCTACATTCCATCACCAATCAACACAAAAGGCGACTAAAAGAAGAGATAGGGAAAAACACCTTGATTAGGATCGATATGACTTAATTTCGCCTGACGCAATACTTCATCCTTACTTGTTCCATTCTTAAGATTCTGATAAAATTCGTTCAAATTTTACCCTTCCCTACGCTCTACGACTTAGCGGTAGAGGTCGTTGTGCTAAAACTTCTTTATAAAGTTCTTCCAACAGAGTAATATTTTTACTGAGGGTATAGCGGTCTAATACACGCTGTCTGGCTTTTTGCCCCAGTAAAGTTGTTAACTCTGGATGATCTTGCAACACAGGCAAAAGGGTTTTTAACTGCGATCGCGCCGTTTTGGTACTAATAACTATACCTGCTCCCTTTTCTAATACTTCTCCATCTGCGCCCACGTCTGTTGCTAAACAAGCCAACCCACATGACATTCCTTCTAACAAAGATAGGGACAAACCCTCTACCAATGAAGGCAAAACAAATACATCTGCGCCCCGCAAAATCTCAATGCGTCGGTCTTCATCAGCAACAAATCCCAACCAGATAATACCGTATTCTGAACCATAAAACGGCTCTAAGGAAGACTTTAAAGGCCCGTCGCCAACAATTAGCAACTTCGTACCAGGCTCCATTCCAGACTGCTTCCAAGCCCGAAGCAGAGCTTCAAGATTTTTCTCTGGCGCTATGCGACCTTGGTAAACAAACAAGCGATCGGCTTTAAATTCCTCTTTGATTTGAGAAAATCCTGGAGAATACTTAACGGTATCAACACCATTGGGAATTACAGCAATATTTTCTTTCCTTACGCCCATCCCTGCCAATAATTCTCGCTGAATTTGGGAAAATACAATCACGCGATCGTAGTTAACCAAAAAAGGTGCGTAAAGCTGATAAGCCAAAAGTTGGGTTCCCGATATTAGCTTTGCGCCCTTGCCAGCAAAGGGTGTGTGAAAAGTTGCAATTAGAGGCAATCTCAGTTCTTCACAGATTTCCGGTAGAAAAAAGTCTAGAGGAGATAATGTTAAGGAAGCATGGACTACATCCGGCTTAATTTTCCGCAACGAATCGGTTAAAACTTTGGTCGCTTTAAAAGTGGGAATTGTATAAACCTGTGACTTATAAATGAAAGGTAGGGAAACCTCTCGAAGATTTAGTCCATTGTGAGGTTCAGATTCTTCTTGGGCGAAGTGAAGAAAGCTAACTTGATGTTCCTTGTCTAACAAGGCGTTTGTAATTTCTCGACTGTAGGTGACATTGCCACAAAAGGGTGATTTTTTTCCAATCCAGGCTATACGCATTCTTTATTTAGCTGTAAGAAAAGCGGGTTTAATCTATTACTTGTGTGCCCTTTGTGATTTTTCTTTTATCTGGCTATACTTGCTGGTTTTTTATTTATTAAAAATTTCCATCATATTTTAGTTTAAAAAGCCTTATTAAGCTTATTAAACCAGAAGATTGATGGCTTTATTTATTTTACTTATAAGTTGTTAGTTTTATGATATTTAAACAACTTATTCTGACTAATGCCAGATTCATATCCCACAAGTATATGATAAATTTTCACTGGCCACAGTTTACCATGAACAGAAAAGCTTTAAGGAAATTAGTAATTACTTCAAGGTAATGAATAATAACTCCTTTTAGGTGATAACTATTTATGTGAGTTATACCAGGTTAATATACCTCCTGAAAAGACGATCGCAGCTAATCCCAAAAAAACTGCCTGTAATCCCACAAAAGCTTCTGCAACACCTGCTAATGCCAAAGGTAAGGAGAGGGCAATATTAATTACATTGTTTTGTAAACCAAAGACTTTACCACGCATTTCTGGAGGTGTTTCTGTTTGGATTGCGGTTTGCATGGGAATTCCCACTAAAGCCCCAAATATCCCTAATAGCGCCACCAGTGACAGGACTAGCCAGAGTTGGGTTGTAAAGATTGATAGACCTATCAGGGATGCTGCCATACCCATACAACCGCACAGACTTAACTGAGCATAAGAAAAACGTTGACCAAATTGACCGAGAATTGTTGCTCCCACGGCAATGCCAACACCACCGGCTGCTAGTAAAAAGCCGAACTGAGAGGGTTTCATGTTGGGAATTATTTCTGCCATCCGAACAGCTAGAACAGTTAATGCTGCAAAGACAGAAAACAAGATAACTAGCTGAAGCAAAGCATTGCGGACGCGATGATTTGCTTTGAGGTAGGCAAAACCATCTCGCAAATCAGAGAATACGTGAGGGAATTCTGTATCGGCGTGGTGATGTTTTTCATTAGTTGCCAGGAGGAATAAAATTAGTCCAGCGATCGCATAACTACCACCTACTAAAAGTTCTTTGCCCAAACTACCACTACCACCAATTTGCGACCAAAGTCGATCTGCGATCGCTAACAACGGTTCCCCAACAGCAAACCCAACAATCACCGATGCCATCATCGTTGTCGTATAAAGGGAATTTGCCGAGAGTAAATCCTGTTCTTCTACGATTAAGGGAATTGCCGCCTGTTCCGCCGGTGCAAAAAACTGCGTCAGCGTGGAAACTAAAAAAGTCATGCCCAGGATGATCAAAAAACCCACTGGCAGCACTCCTATGGGTTTCCAGTCATGAGTCAACCACAGCAGGAAGGGAATTGAGAAAACCAGTATGCCGCGCCAAATATTGGTTGCTACCAGTACAGTCTTTTTTGACCAGCGATCGACAAACACACCGGCAACAGAACCAAACAATACGGCTGGAATCGTAAAAGCCATCATCAAGACTGACACCCAACCACTAATACTCTGATTACTAGCCTGAAACTGAGTATTAATCAAGGCAATCATCAGCACCAAATAAACTTTATCGGCTAGTTGGGAGAAAACTTGACCGCCCCAAAGAGCCAGAAAATTAGGGTTTTTTAATACAGGCAAAAACCCTTGTTGTTTTATATTCCCTACAATAGCTTCTCCACCTGAACCAGACTCATCTAATTTTGGTAGTTCTTTTTCTGGGGTAGTGACTACTGGCAAACTCTGTCCGTTTTCACCTGACTGGGAAATGGTTAATTTTTCCTCATATTGTGTTTCTGATTGACTTGGAATATCTTTTGGGATCTGGGCTGTCCCATTTTGATCGTTTTTAGAAACGTCTTGTAGGGATATGTCTTGGCTATTGATTTGACTCGGTGTACACTTTGAAACGGCACTCAAATGATTCCTGACTGTAGGATCTGATACCCTATTCTGTTTTTTAGCGAGGCTTGGTGACAAAGGCAGGATTTTTTTTTCCAAATCAGACGGTTGCATCATGGTTGGCAGCAAAATAAGAGTCGATCAAAGTAGCAGAGCGAATAGGACGACCTAATTGATACTGAGCATACTGGCGCAAAATCTGCTCAACAGATAACCAGTTATGATCTTTAGCACCATCAATTTGCATGATCTCTGGTTGTGACAGATGTTGAAGCAAAGCCAATTCCATAGCACCCAAGCGACTAGAAATCACAGGTATTTCTTGCCGATGCACAACAACTGTTTGGGCATGGGGCATGGGGAATGGGGCATGGGGAATAGGGTATTGGTTGTTAATCTCCCCCTCTCCCTCTGTTCGTAAACGTTTCCAAGCTTCTAAGCAAATTGTTCCACCCGTAGGGACGCTAAATCCTACTTGCCAGTTGGGGTTTGAAAAGTCTGGCTTGAGGGAGCGCCCAGATAAGCAGCATAGTTGCACTTGTGGCGTTACTCCTGCTAAGGCTAAAAGGTGAAATACCCCATGAGCCAGATGAGGCAAAACACCAGATGCATTTGCACTAGACAATGCTTCCAACCGATGGAGATGTTCATTGAACAACTCATAAAGTTCTTCTTGGGGTTGTTCGCTCAAAGCTTGAGAGAGGACTATTTCTGCTAAATATTGGCTAGCAGCTAATTTTCCCAAATCTTTAGCTAAACCAGGATAAGTTTTTAGCGTCTGTGCTTGAGTAATTTTATCAAGCGATCGCCCTTTCGCGATCAATAGTTCATTCACAACAAACATACCACTCCTGCCACCCAGACTGGAGTTGTGCTTACGTGCCCCTGGAGCGACTGCTCGAATCAGACCAAATTCTGGTGTCAAAATCGTCACTATTTTATCTGATTCTCCCAGCACCTGAGTTTTAAGATTAATTCCGGTTGCTTTGTAGGTTCTACTCATTAGTCATTAGTCATTAGTCATTGGTTATTAGTCATTAGGTTAGAACAAAGGACAAATGACATAGACGTGCCACCAGTTTCCCGCAAGGCAGAACGAGAAACAAATGACTATTCACCCTTTCCCAGGTTATCGCGCTGGCGGAGCAAATCCATACCGCGAGATGTACCTAATCTAGTAGCACCCGCTACGATTAAGTCTAGGGCTTGATTAATAGTGTGGATACCACCTGAGGCTTTAATTCCTACTCTTTCTTTTGCCAATTCTTGCAAAAATCGCACATCTGCCACTGTTGCGCCACCATTCCAGCCTGTACTAGTTTTTAAGAATGCTGCTCCCGCCTCCATAGCTATTTCAGCAGCTATTTTTTTCTCTACATCTGTCAAGAGGTTGGTTTCCAAAATTACCTTGACAGTTTGCCCAGTCTCTTCGCAAATTTCAGCAATCTCTCGGTGGACTTCTTCAGTTTTACCAGCTTTCAACCAGCCCAAGTTCATTACCACATCCAACTCCGTAGCCCCACTATCCGCCGCTTCTTGAGCCTCATACAGTTTCACTGCTGAAGTCGTCGCACCAGAAGGAAAGCCAATTACCGTACACACTTTCGGGTTTTTACCATGAAGGAGTTCGACCGCTTGCTTGACATAACCGGGGTATAAGCAAACCGCCGCAAAATTGAATCTATATGCTTCTTCACACCACTGCTCAACCTGCTCTGGAGTAGCTGTTGGTATTAACAGGGAGTGATCGATAAATGGCGCAATATCAATATCTGGATAGTCTGCTGCCATCGTGTCTTCTGCCAGTGATTGATTATTAAACTTTATAAAAAATTAAAACATTTCTTATATATATATTAAACCATATTTATTACGAGTTTATTCTGAAAACAAGCTGCTAACTTATTTTGGATGTTGGTTTTGTAGATGTTGCGGAATTAGTATAAGTGTTTAAGTTGACATTAGGGTTAGTAAGGTTAGAAATATTAACAGCATTTTTTACACCAATTCCTAAGAAGTCAATAATAGTTTTAGCTAACGCCTTCGATGCCAAATATGGTAGTCCATTACCAATAGTCTTAAACATATTCGTGAGCGATATATTCTCTGGAATGACAAAATTTTCAGGCAAAGATTGTATAGCTAAAGCCTCCGCTACAGAAATTCGCCGGATTTTATAGGGATGCAAATGTACTTCATTATTTCCATAGCAAGCTGTCGGAGAATAACGCCATCTATGAAGACGCTTGAAAGACTTTTTAGAATCATCTCCTTCATCAATAGCAGCAAATTTTGTGATACCTGCCCTTGGTTGAAAACAGTTTTTAGTATTGGGATGCTTCAGCACATTATTTTTTCTAAACCAGTACTCCACTGTTAATTCTTGAGGGATGTCGGCAGGACAAGGCATTATGGAATTTTCTTGGAATGGTTCAGACTTACGCCAAGGATAAGCAAAAACCTTTGTTTGAGGATATAAAATATGATTTTTCCAAGGAAAAGCCTTTTCAGATAGAAACTTTTCACTACCGATTTTTATTCCTATATCCTTGATAAAACTATTTCGGAAACCAATGAGAATAATTCTTTCTCTATCCTGTGGTACACCATATTCGATAGCATTGATTAAGCGTTCTGTTAATATATAGCCAGCTTCGAGTAATTCTTGCTTGAGTGATTCAAAAAATAAACGATGCTTTGTCGTTCTCCACAACCCCTTAACGTTCTCAAATAAGAAGAAATCTGGAAGATTGCGGCAAATTAATTCAACATAAGAAGCGGAAAGCTTGCCATTATCTCCTAAACGTCCTCTATTTTTGCCGCCAATAGAAAAATCAGGGCAGGGAGGCCCGCCAATGAAGCCGACAATATTATTAGATTTACGGCAGTCTTGTACTAACTCCCGGAGATGTTGTGTTTGTAAACCTTCGAGAAGTTGGGTTACATCTCCTGCTTCTCCATCATGATACCCGTATTCTGGCGACGGTAGACTGAGAATCTGCCGTGAATAACGATATGCTGCCATGAATGGTGAAAAAATTTCATTGACGTAAACAATCCTAAAACCACTGGCTTCAAAACCTAAATCTAGGAATCCTGAACCAGCAAAAAAGGAGAAAATACAAGGGCGATCGCTCATTCAATAAGTAATATAGTGAAACAGTCTTAGTTAATATCGAACTGAAAAATTAGGGTTTATACTTACGTACCAATCAACAATAAACAATTTTCAGAATGCTTAAATAGTAAAATAAATTCACACTTACTCTAAGTATTCAATATCAAAGTTTACTCAATCTTTAAAGAAAATCCCTGACAGAAAAAGAGTCTGAAGTCACAATTAAATATAGGAGTTTCCAAGCTCCAAATGATGTTTAAGACAAAAATTTGTCATTAAACAAAAAACCGGGGTACTTCGGACTAACTTTTATGCGAATTTTAATTTACTCTTACAACTACTATCCAGAACCAATTGGTATTGCCCCACTGATGACTGAGTTAGCAGAGGGACTAGTCAAACGCGGACATGAGGTTCGCGTAGTCACCGCTATGCCCAACTATCCTGAGCGTCAAATTTATCAGGAATATCGGGGCAAGTGGTATCTCAACGAATACAAAAATGGCGTTAAAATCCAACGCAGTTACGTTTGGATTCGTCCCCAACCCAACCTATTAGATCGGGTGTTACTAGATGCTAGTTTCGTTGTCACTAGTTTTATACCGGCCCTTTTCGGTTGGCGGCCAGATGTGATTCTCTCAACATCGCCATCTTTGCCAAGCTGTGTACCAGTTGCTCTTTTAGGATGGTTACGTGCTTGTCCTGTAATTTTAAATCTACAAGATATATTACCAGAAGCAGCTGTCCACGTCGGTTTACTCAAAAATAAATTGCTTATAAAGTTATTTACAGTGTTGGAAAAATTTGCTTACCACACTGCCAGTAAAATTAGCGTTATTGCCGATGGGTTTGTGGACAATTTGCGATCTAAGGGTGTAGACGCTGACAAAATTGTACAAATTCCCAACTGGGTTGATGTAAATTTTATTCGCCCTTTGCCTCAAGAAAATAACCCTTTTCGCGCTGCACATAACCTGAATGGGAAATTCGTAGTACTTTATTCTGGTAACATTGCCCTAACCCAAGGCTTAGAAAGTGTTGTCAAAGCTGCTTCTGTGTTACGCCATATCCCAGATATTGTTTTTATTATTGTTGGAGAGGCAAAAGGTTTACAGCGATTGCAACAGGAATGTCTAGACTGCGGTGCAGATAATGTTTTGTTATTACCATTTCAACCCCGCAAATTTTTGCCACAAATGTTGGCAGCTGCGGATGTTGGTTTAGTAGTACAAAAGAAAAATGTTGTATCCTTCAATATGCCATCAAAAATTCAAGTGCTGCTTGCAAGTGGAGCAGCCTTAGTTGCCTCTGTACCCGACAATGGTACAGCAGCAAGAGCTGTCAGGCAAAGTGGCGGTGGAGTTATAGTTCCTCCAGAAGATCCCCAAGCTTTAGCAATGGCAATTTTAGACTTGTACCACAACCCGGAAAAAGTCAACACTCTGGGTTATAAAAGTCGCAAATATGCCGTTGAAAATTATGCTTTTGAACAAGCTTTAAATCAGTATGAGTCGTTGTGTTACTCATTGATCGCAGAGCGTAGAGCAATTCAGTCCACAAGAGTTACGAAACAAGAAGTTTAATTTATAGCAGTGGGGTTAGATTGCACAAAGTGGTAAATTCAAAACCCCTACGATTTTGCTCATGTTGCAGCATAATTTTCGTACCCTGTTTATGGTGGGCTGTACTTAGTATGTAAATGTTGCGACGATGAACACCCAGCTTTGCTTGTGGAATTAGAGTTGAAATAATTGCCCATTCAGCATTACTGAGTCCTGTAGTATATGGCTTTTGAGACATTCTTACTCAATATATAGGAATCCTATTTGATTTTTGAAAAAACCTAAGTATATGTAGTGGCGTGTTACGGCTTCCGTAACGCACCCTTTATAAAGATTTGGTGCGTTACGCTGTCGCTAACCCACCCAACGCATCTTTTCAGAAATCAAATATTAGTCGTACCTTACTCCTATCCTAAAATTAGTCTTATACGCGATTGTTTCCTCTTTAGATTTACTTTATGGAGAAAAATCTCAGCTTCAATATGGCTTTAGAGGAATTGCAACTTACTCAACTTAAATTCGCAGAAACTGAAGAGAATGGCGATAAAACCTCAAAAAATAATGTTTTTAGCTGCAAATAACCTAGATATTACCCCAAATACTTAATTAATACCCAGTGGTGCAATACTGGATTTCACCGGAAATACTTTAGGACTTACACAAACAATAGCCAAAAAGCAAGATTTTCTTCTTAAGGCAATTTATAAATTCTCCCTACAACATTATTTAGTTTTGTGTAATTCCTATTCTTACTTATTGCCTCTTCCCTGCCTACGCAAATATGTGCGAAAATCAAAGCGGGCTACTATAAAAAGCTATTAGTTAATTTATCGCTACAGAATAGCCATCTGCAACTGCTGATTGCTAATGTCAAAATCTCAGCAGTCAATTATCAAACTAGACCCCATAGCCATCCGTTTTTTTGTTAGTATTCAAAAAAACCTATTGACACATTTTCAGCTCAATTGTTTGTGATTTGTAAGTAAATGTAAACAATTGTTTCAAAAGAAAGAAAGCACATGAGGTTTAATGACTGATTATTTCCAAGGAAATTTCCCATTACAATCCATCTCACTGACGAAGAGTGTGGTAAAAAGCCACGCCCATACTGAAGATGAGAGCGGAAAATTAGCTGCAACGATCGCAGCTGCTGCATCAGATCGCAAAGCAGGTGAGATTTTATTGCTCAAAGTAGCAGAGGTATCTTACCTAGCCGATTATTTTGTGATGATGACTGGCTATTCTAAGGCACAAGTAAGAGCGATCGCTCAAGCAATTGAAGGAAAAGTCGAAACTGACTTGCAACGTCGTCCCATAAGGACAGAAGGAAAAGTCGAGGGGAGTTGGGTACTACAAGACTACGGTGATGTGATCGTTCACATAATGATGCCCAAAGAACGGGAGTTTTATAATTTAGAAGCGTTCTGGATTCATGCAGAGCGTATTTCCCTTCCAGAATCTGATGAGGGTGAAGGTAAGTCAACATGATTAGGTCTTCGGTTTCAAATTGCCCAGTTCCCACAGACCAACAACCGCTGAATGAGTACGAAGAGTTAAAAACTTCCTGGCTATTTCGTGATAGCACTTTAGATTTGCGCGAATATATCACGAAAATTGCTTGGATTTGGAGTTTATCTTGGCTGATCGCAGCACCTGTGGCAGCAGCAAGTTTTCCTCCCCACAAGTATATTGCACATTTTATCCTTTGTGGAGCAGCAGCAGCCAGTGTCGGAGTTGTACTGGCACTGGTAAGATTATACTTAGGCTGGTTCTACGTGTGCGATCGCCTTTCCAGCCCCACAGTATTTTATGAAGAGTCCGGCTGGTACGACGGCCAAACTTGGACGAAACCACAGGAAATCCTTAACCGCGATCGCTTAATTGTTGCATACGAAATCAAACCCATTCTGCGGCGGTTGCAATTTACCTTTGCTAGCTTGGCGGGAATGTACGTTACTGGTACGATAGTTTGGCATTTGTTTTAAAGAGTCATTGGTCATTAGTCATTAGCTAAGGACTAATGACTAATGACCAATGGCTAATTAATTAAAAAAGGTAATAAATATAAACCCATGACAATGGGAAAACGAACTCAAGCCACAGCACTGGAAGTCCGGTTGCTGCGAGAAGGTATTATTGAATCCAGGCATATAGTCCAAGCCGTTGTATGCGACGATCGGGGACGGGTTCTAACAGTTGCCGGAAATTCTGAAACTGCTGCATTTATCCGTTCAGCGCTCAAACCATTTCAGGCACTCGCAGTCACCACTACAGGTACACTGGAACGCTATGACCTTAGCGATCGCGACTTAGCAATTATCACAAGTTCCCATAAAGGAAGCATAGATCAAGTCCGACAGGTATTTAACATCCTGTGGCGGGCCGATCTTGACCCCACCATACTCCAGTGTCCAACTCCTGAAGGTAAACACAGTCCTCTGGAATACAATTGCTCTGGAAAACATGCGGGAATGTTAGCTGTTTGTCAACAACGCCGTTGGCCCTTAAATAACTACTTGGATCGCAAGCACCCAATACAGCAATTGATTTTAGGCAAAGTAGCAGAATTGCTGCGAATGCCAGCCGCAGAATTTATTAACGCTCATGATGACTGTGGCGCACCCACTTATGTGATGCAACTCGGTCACATGGCATCTTTATATGCCCTGCTAGCCTCTAGTACTAATTTGGATATGGAGCGCATCGTCCGCGCTATGACTCATCACCCCGCAATGGTAGCAGGAGATGGAGAATTTGATACGGAACTGATGCGCTTAACTCCAGGGGAACTAGTCAGTAAGAGTGGTGCTGAAGGAGTGCAGTGCATTGGTAGACTCGGTGAAGGCTTGGGATTAGCAATCAAAGTCATGGATGGGACAAAACGAGCCAAACATGCCGTTGCTATTCACTTACTTAAGCAAATGGGTTGGATTAGTCCTAGCGCCGCCGAAAGCCTTTCAGAAAAGTTTGCCACGTTGGGAAAATACACGCGTTTAGAAGTAATTGGAGAATTATCGTTTTTATAGTTGCCAAACTCTTGACTATAAGTTATTATAAATAAGTCGAGAGCAACGCGGGATAGAGCAGCCTGGTAGCTCGTCGGGCTCAACGGGCAAAGTTAACTAGACGCTTATTAGTTAGGTTTGCTATGGGCGGCACGTAAAGAAACTTATGTGCGTTTATCTGTCAAACTCGGGGAAGCCAATAGCGCGGTAATCCCGAACCAATCCTCAGAAATGAGGAAGGTGTAGAGACTGGAAGGCAGACACCCTAACGATAATGGCGAGGGTGAAGGGACAGTCCAGACCACAAACCAGTATAACTGGGCAACGAAAGTTGTAGTTGGTAAGCATAACCCGAAGGTCAGTGGTTCAAATCCACTTCCCGCCACCAAATTAAAATAAAACCTCAGAATTTGAAAAGATTCTGGGGTTTTGTTTTATTTAATTATTTTTATTTTGCAGATGGACACAAAGCTTAGAGGAGACATAGCAGAACAAGCTGCTGTTCTTCATGCCTTAAAGCGTGGTTGGGAAGTTTTAAAACCTTTTGGCGATCGCCTACCTTACGATCTAGCATTTGATGTAAAGGGAACTCTAATTAAAATCCAAGTCAAATATGCTTGGTTGGATGAGCCTTCCGGGAATTATGTTGTAGATAATCGCCGCACTAAAACTAATCGACGGCTCATGCTTCGAGAACCATATCAGCTATCAGACTTTGATTTTGCTTTAGTATATATAGAAAAACTTGACCTATTCTATGTCTTTCCCGTAGATGTGTTCATAGATTATGGGAGCGAAGTACACCTAGTTGAAGCTGAAAAAAGACAGCGTAAACCACGTTCGGCACAATATAGGAATGCTTGGGAGTTAATTTTAACAAAATCTCTAGGTAAAGAAAGTTGTGTTCGATCGCCTGTTAAATTCCCAGAAGCAGGATTTTAATCTATTCTGGAAGAAATAGCCATCTAAAAGGCGCGGAGAATCATGGTTGTGAAGTTGCAGCGACCAATTTTAGTGGGAGGATTGGGACTTTCCTTTTCTCTGTGGATGTTGGACAGTTGGCACGATTCGATAGTGCAGGTGGGTGAGTTTGGTTTGTTGAGTGCCTTAGCTGTAGGTGGTGGTTTGTGGTTATTCCAGCAAAATCGCCCGAAAGACAGTTTAGAGCCGCTAAATGGTATGCTGGTTGATCGGAAAACAGTGGAAAGTGCGATCGCTAAAACTGAAACTGTAATTAACCAACTGGCACAAGAAGCAGAAAACCATCCAGCATTACCGACACTGCGAGAACAAGTTGCCCAATTGTTCTTTGAATTAGATAGACAAAAAATTAAAGTGGCTGTGACTGGCGGGAAATCCGTAGGTAAAAGCACCTTAATTCCAGTGTTAAAGCAAAATCTAGAGACACAAAACTGGGTGTCTTTAGAAGAGACAGCACCTTTGTTTAGAGAAACTGGGGACAATTCAGATGCAGCTGTTTTAGCAGAAGTTGCAAAATCAGATTTTGTTCTGTTCTTGACAAACGGTGATTTGACAGACTCAGAATTTCAAACCTTACAGCAGCTAAAAGCAGCAAATCAGCCGACAATATTGGTTTTCAACAAACAAGATCAGTATTTAGCCGATGAAAGCGCCAGCATCTTGCTGTCATTGAAACAGCGAATGCAAGGAAATGTAGTTGCAACAGCAGCCTCTCCCATCTCCATCAAAGTCAGAAAACATGAGGCTGATGGTGCTGTACAAGAGTGGATGGAAAAACCAGCAGCAGATATCCAGCAGTTGACGCAGCAGTTGGGTGAAGTTTTGGCACAGCAAGGACAACGGCTAGTTTGGGTAACTACCATGAGGAAAGCCGGATTGTTGAAAGCTGAGGCGAAAAACTGGTTGAATGGAACTAGACGCGATCGCGCCACCCCAATTATTGAACAATATCAATGGATAGCTGCGGCTGCTGCCTTTGCTAACCCAGTTCCAGCCCTTGATATTCTGGCAACTGCGGCAATTAATGCTCAAATGGTAATGGATTTGGGTAATATCTATCAGCAGAAATTTTCCCTAGAACAGGCGCAAACTGTAGCTGGAACAATGGGAAGTTTGATGCTGAAACTGGGTTTAGTCGAACTTTCTACAAAAGCTGTTAGTACTGTTCTCAAAAGTAATGCCATTACCTTTGTTGCTGGTGGCGTAGTGCAGGGAGTTAGTGCAGCTTATCTGACTAGAGTCGCAGGGTTAAGTCTAATTGAGTATTTCCAACAGCAGGAAATAGCAATAGATTCTGGTAATGATTTGAATTTGGAGAACTTGCGGCAAACTTTGCAAAAGGTATTTGGGCAAAATCAGCAGATTGGTTTTTTGCAGGGATTTGTTAAGCAAGGCGTGAAGCGTTTGTTGCCAGAAGTGCAGCAGGTTGAAGTTGTAGGTATGCAGAAGGCTGTAGGATAATTTCACTTACTTCTTGCTTTAGAAACCTAAAATTTACCCAAGCCCATAATGGGCTTGGGTGTATTTAAGAATTATTGCAAGAGTTGGAGTTAACAAAAAATTGTGAATAAGGGTAGTTAGCTAAACAGCGCCACTGTTTCTATTAAATAGAATAGCTATAGTTTTGAAAATTAGCTTTAAATCGTACACCAAACTCCAATTTTTTTGATACTGCAAATCTAGGCGAATTACATCTTCAAAACTGCGGACTGTAGACCTTCCATTGACTTGCCATTCGCCAGTCATACCGGGTTTTACATCTAAACGTTGCCACTCTGGTACTTCATAACGTTCGACTTCATCGGGTGTAGGTGGTCGAGTACCAACTAAACTCATTTCTCCTTTGAGGACGTTCCAAAATTGCGGTAATTCATCAAGACTAGTTCGCCGTAATAAGCGCCCTACCCTAGTAACTCTAGGATCGTTCTCATTCTTGAAAAATGCACCTTGTACTTGGTTTTTAACTTGGGATTTCTTCGCTTCTGCATCCACACACATAGAGCGGAATTTCCAAATCTCAAACCGTTTACCCATCCAACCACAACGGGTTTGACTAAAGAAAATTGGGCCGGGATCGTTAATTTGAATAGCGATCGCAATCGGAATAAATAAAACTCCCGTAATTAATAAACCAACTATAGACCCCACAATATCTAAAAACCGTTTCATCCAAGATGCCACAGAAGGATGAGTAGTAGGTAACGGCTCTACTTTACGGGAAGTTGTTTTCCGATTATCTACTAAGTCTTCTGGTTCTATGAGTAACCCATCGTCAACCGACTCTAGGGGAAAAACCTGATCCAATCCCGTGAGTTTTAAGACTGCCATTACTTGAGGTGTTACATTCCGCAGTGTTAATGTAACACCTTGAGTTTGGGCATATTTAAAATTACTCACCAATGCACCTAAACCACTACTATCCATAAAAGTAGTTTGGTGAAAGTCAATGATGATTTGTTTAGGATGTGAATTAGCCCCAATTAAGCTTTGGCAGGTTTGCTTAAAGCCTAAAGCCTCCAGCACGCTCAACCGCGCGGGCACCTGCATTATAGCCGTGTCGTTTAGGGAATTCACTGGAAAATCGACCTCTGTCGGTTGGCTAGTCATGAAGCTCTGCACTTTCGTTGCCATGTATAATGTAATCTGCCAAACATTATTTTGTCCTCCAAAATTACTTAACCTAATATTTAGAATCAGTAGTAATAAGGACTAATTTTTATTTACGGGGCTGAGATTGGAGATCGCTAGCGACGATTCACAATAGAACAAGAAGCCAAAAAACATCCTTGCTGTTGTGCCGACGCAGCGCGATCGCGTTACTCTCATCAAATGATTGCTAAAACTACGGTTACACCTACCGCACGCCTAATTGAGGTCTTTTCTGCCATTCAAGGGGAAGGACTGAATGTAGGGACACGTCAGATATTTATTCGTTTTGCTTTGTGTGATTTGCGCTGCCACTTTTGTGATAGTGCCCACACTTGGAATGCACCTGCAACTTGTCGGATAGAGCGATCGCCTGGATTGCGCGACTTTGAAATCCACTCTAACCCTGTTCCATTACCTATGTTAATCGAATGGGTGGAACAACAAAATCTACCTCGTCTACACGACAGCATTAGCTTAACTGGGGGTGAACCACTTCTTCATGCCCCATTTCTAACGCAGTTTCTACCCCAAGTGCGAGACATAACTGGTCTGCCCATATACTTAGAAACTGGGGGACATCGCTCAGAACAACTAGCAATGATTCTTCCCTATTTAGACTCTGTGGGTATGGATTTTAAATTGCCCAGTGTTAGCGGCGAGAGCCATTGGCAAGAACATGCTAAATTTCTCCAATTATGTCATGACTCATATTTAAATGTTTTTGTCAAGATAATTGTGTCTCAAAACACAGATCCAGCCGAGTTAGAACGTTCAGCTTCGTTAGTGGCAGAGGTTAGTCCAGATATCTCAGTATTTTTACAACCTGTTACGCCTTTAGCAGCATCCGAACAATTCTCCCCAATACCGATGCTTGCACCTACGGCCGATCAAGTTTTGACCTGGCAAGCTTTGATGAAGGGCTTTATCAAGCATGTGCGTGTGATCCCTCAGACGCATAAGATGCTTAACCAACTGTAAAAGCTTCTGTAAAATTTGAGTTTGATAAAGATGTAGTCAAGAAAAAAGTAAGATTCGATGAAATAGTCATTGCTGCCGTGAATCAGCAAAGCAACAGCCGCCTCAGCAGGTATTCCACTCAAAGGCAGAGTTTGAAGTTTAGATTTCACTCATATACAGACGCGATGAATCGCGTCTCTACTCCTAACTCTTGTACAGACGCGATTCATCGCGTCTCTCCTAACTAATTACAACCCGCCTTCATCTGGAGTTTTGGATTTAGCTTTTGCTTTATTGGCACTGCGCTTGAGGGCAGACAGCCTTGCTTCGTATTTCGACCGTTGGCGCTTACTAGGAGTATTGTCAATCAAGGTTTTCAAGGCGCTACCAAGACTCTTGTAGGCATTGGGGAGGCTATAACCAAAACGAGTTGCTAGAGCGATCGCTTTCTCATCAGCATTGAGCAATTCTCTTAGTTGCTTTTCCCCGCTATTTTTTTGGTACAGTCGCCAACCTGACACACCACACAGCGACAAAGCTAACACCAGCAGCAATCCATCTTGTACCCACAATTCGCCGACAGCACCACCTAAACCGATGGCTAGCGCTGCCATTTCCCAACCATCTTTAGGAATTGTGTCATTTTGAACGCGAGCAACTTCATGCCAGAACAGCAGATTACGCTGATCCATTGCCAGGGCATCCCATTTCACCAAGTCAATTTGAATTTCTACCTGGTCTTTACCAATTTCTTCGCAGCGAACCAGGGGTGGATTGACCTCAGTTGTGCCTTCAACCGTGACCCAGCTCTGTAATTCTGGCGGTAGTAAGCCTTTCAACCGCCGTAGTTCACTCATTTCCGCTTTGGCAGAGGAGGTTGCATAGGATGTCATAATATCCAGCCCTAGAAAATTTCAGTATATAGTGAGGGTATCACTTTGGAGTATAGCGATTTAAGTGATGATCCGTCTCAGTCGTTAGGAAAACTTCCTCGTTTTTTCCGCGCCTCCATTGCCTTTTCTAGCAAATCTAGTAATCCTGGAGCTTCTTCTTGGATACTGAGTAACAGTCTTTCCCCAAGTTCTATATTTCCCGGATCGAAACCTGTTGCCATCACTTCTTTAAGGCGAGGTATCGCTATCCCATCCACAATCTGAATTAATCCACTCAGACAACGGTGAAATTGCTTTTCTGTGAGAATCGAGTCTTCTAAAGGAAACTCAATAATGGCACGAATTTCACCATCAGACGGGTCATACTCCCATTGCAACATTTTGGTTTCCCAGGAAATGGCAAGGATCGTCTGTAAAATAACCCCCTTGTGAGGGTGATCTTGAATTCCTGCCAGAACTTGGGGGGCAAATACCCTAAAAAATTTCCCCTCTTCATCTAACTGAACAACTATTAGAAAATCTTCTAAGTTATCAGCCTCCACACCTGTTATAATTCGGTCTTCTTCATCATCAAAACGGTAGTCCCAACCAAGGTTATCTAAATAGTTGGCAATCTGTTTGAGGTTAGCTCCCATAAAAGCCTCATAAGGAACGGTGGAGCAGCTGTTACCAGACCTAGTTTAACCTGTCAGGGGAGTTGTTTAGGTTGGTGTAGATACTTCTGATTACATAGAAGTATGCAATTAGGGAGTTGGGAATTGAAGATAGGAAAAATAGATGATCGTTCGGCGCTGTGAATGATATTTTCCTTTATGACTTTTGCTCATTCTTAAAGAAGCAGACTTCAAATTGTTGTTTCGCTAGGTTGTCAATGTATTCTTGAAATAGAAATTCTTAAATCAAGCACCGCCATAAATTGGAATTAAACCTGTGTCTGCTAAAGATGCTTTTCATGCAGTTGTCAAAACAGCACTTGAGAAAGAAGGGTGGTTAATTACTCACGATCCTTATGCTCTCCAGGCGGGAACTCTTGAGCTATATATTGATTTAGGAGCAGAAAAAGTTATTGCAGCCGAAAAACAAGGACAAAAAATAGCTGTTGAAATTAAAAGTTTTTTGAGTCCTTCAAAAATTACAGAACTTTATGCTGCATTAGGGCAATTTATTATTTACCGAATTGCTTTACAAAAAAAAGAAGCCAATCGCACTTTATATTTAGCAGTTCCTAGTACTGTTTACAATGAGTTTTTTATACTTCCATTTATCCAATCTGTTATTCAAATTAATCAACTCTGTTTACTAATTTATAATATTGAACAGGAGGCAATAGACCAATGGCAAAGCTAGACGAATATCGACAGTATATTAAGAATTTACTTCAACAACACGCTAGTATTGTTTGGGATAATCGCATTCAAGCACAGACAATTTATGATACAGAACACGATCATTATCAATTAGTTTATGTAGGTTGGCACGATCAAGACCGCATATATGGGCCTGTTCTCCATCTAGATATTATTGACGAGAAAATCTGGATTCAGCAAGATGGGACAGAGGTAGGGATTGCTAATGAATTGGTTGAATTAGGTGTACCAAAAGAGGATATTGTTTTAGGTTTTCAATTACCATCTGTGCGTAAATATACAGATTTTGCTGTTAGTTAGTTGAATTTATTAAAAATAGCGATCGCTCTCTCATCTGTGGTTTGTTCAATCCTCTGGAGGATGCCAACCCGCAAGTACCCAATAACTGCGAACTTCTAGTGCATCTGCGTCATCACTCAAATGTAAGGCTGCAACAGTTGCTCTACCAGTTGGTGTTTTGCCAAAAATCTGCAGACCATCTTCAGTCCAGCCAAAATGCTCAAGCCAGACTTGGTTACGAGGGTTAAATAGCTTTACAATTTCGTTCGTATCTGGATCTAATCCTGTAGTTTTATCACTTTTATAGCGATTACACAGGGGACAAGCTAACCACAAGTTTGATTCATGATTGCTACCATTTTTAGATATGGGAATAATATGTTCAATTTCCAAACGTGCCATTACTAAACGCTGAGGACTTAAGCAATAACCACAGCGATTTCTAGCAGTAGTGCGGACACGACGTTCTATTTCTACAGAAATATAAAAGCGGGCCATTATTATTAATTAAGGGCGGGTTTCAAGCCGCGTTCAACAGCCACTTTTAAGGCTCTTGCTTTACTTACTAAGCCACGTCGATAGACCTGCATGAGTTCATCTAGTTGAAGAACTTCTGCATCATTCAGCTGTCCCTCTCGGTGACGTGCTTGCAACTCACTGAAAACCTCTTGCTGCTGAGTTTCCATCTGCATATCGCAGATAGCTAAAACCTGCTCATCGGGTAGAGACTCCAGAGGTAGTTCGGTAATAGCGCGATCAATCCATTCTAGTAATACATCTTCAAGTCGCCGATGTGTGAAAGCAGCGATTTCCTTTGCTCTTTGTGCCAGGATTTCAGGCAGTTGAAGGGTGACAATTTCAGTCATTTTCTACCAGCTTACCTTTTACTTATGATTGTATCTGCGATCGCTCTCTCATCTGCAATTTCCTAATTGAGAGCGGGTTTCAAGCTTCGTTCAACGCTTGTATCTGCGAGCGCTCTGCATCTTCTGGTTAAAAAGTGCGATCGCCTTAACTAAAAAAATATCCCCACTCAATAAAGTTTATTGTTCATAATGATATTTACAAGTCAAAATAATCAACAAATCTTCTTCCACTTTGTAAACTAATCTATGTTCATCTGTAATCCGCCTTGACCAGTAACCTTGTAATTCATATTTTAATGGTTCTGGCTTCCCTATCCCTGCAAAAGGATCTCTTTGTATATCTCTAATCAGTTCTAATATTTTTTTAAAGATTTTTTTATCTTCTGTTGCCCACTGACCTAATTGTTCAAAAGCTTCTGGCTCAAAGGCAACTTTTTTCATATTCATCTAAATCAATATAAACTAGGTTTCCTGCTTCTACATTTTCTAAAGCTGTGAGTAGATGTTTTTTGTTAGTTTCTGATTTCAGAAGATAGGTAGTTTCATCTTCTTCGGTTTGTGTTTCAATTAACACAATAACTTCTACAACAGTTCCTTCTGGTAATTCAGTTGTAGACAGTTCAATTTTGCCATCTTTTCCGACAATAGCCTTTTGCTTAATTCCACTAAGCATAATTTTTATTTACTCGCATCTTTATTACCATATTCTAACTGTATCTGACTGAGATGAGAGTGCGATCGCTCTCTCATCTGCAATTTCCTAATTGAGAGCGGGTTTCAAGCTTCGTTCAACGCTTGTATGTGCGATCGCTCTGCATCTTCTTGTTAAAAATTGCGACACCGAACAGCCCGTCGGAGACATCGCTATTAGACAGAATAGAACTCACATTAGTATTAGCTGAATTGTTAAACAACACATCAATGTGGGAATACTGAGTAAAGTGTAAATATTTTAGTAATTAGGAGAAGATTATGAGTTTACCAGTAACAGTAACCTTTATGCTTGCTGATTGGATTGTCAAAGGACTAAAAGATGGAACTCTTGAACGAGTTGGAGGTGTAATTAGAGAAGTAGGAAGCAAACATATCGTTACCTGGTTACGGGAGCAGATACCAAATAATTCTACTGTAAATCAGTTAGGGGAACTTGGGCGAAGTGTGCAACTAACTCAAGAAATTTTGCAGGTAACTAGTGCAGTCAGTATACTTAACCTTGGTGTCTCAGTTATAGGCTTTGCTGTAATAGCACAACGGCTTAAAGAATTAGAACAACGCTTACAACAAGCGCAAAAACTGTTAAATAACATTAATCGTAAAATCGATCTTAGTTTCTATGCTAATTTTCGTGCTGCAATCGAATTAGCAACTAATGCCTTTACGATGACCAAAACTGAAAATCGAAGAAGCAGCGCACTACAAGCCATTAACCGCTTTTTAGAAGCAGAGCATATTTATACTGAATACACAGATATCGAAATTGAGCAAAAAAGCCAAATTGCTGATGAATATCTGCTGACTTTATCTTTAGCCTATTTAGCTGAAGCTCGTTGTTATTTAGAATTAGAGGAACATGATACAGCACTTCGTCGCTTTCAAGAAGGGTCGATAGTTATTGGTTCTCGCATTCAGAAATATGTTAAGCTTCTGCTTACTTTTAATCCAGCAGTTTACTTACAGCCTCAGTTCAGAGGTCAGATTGATTTGCGGAGATTAACCCGAATTTATCAATGGCTCGATCCAACCTTGGATGAAAATGCAGTCTTCGATATGCAACGGATGAATCTATTCATGTTGGCTCAAGACCCGAATAACTCGAAGTGGGTACAATCAATACCAGGCGCAATTTGGGATTCCGAGATAGATTGGGTAGGTAAAGCAATTTGGGATGATCCTAAGCCGCAGATTTACGCACGTCTTCCTAAAACTTTGGCAGTAATGGAATCTATGATTGAAACCAATCGCCGCTTTGAATCTTACCAAACAGAAGTACAAGCAATATCCAAATTAGGAATCAGCTTTCATGATTGGCTTAAATTAACTCCGTCTACAGAAATTAAACCAGACAGCGCAGAATTAATCTACATAATTCCATCCAAACCTTTATAGTTACAGCCTTCCATCTGAACTAATTACAGGATTAAAGATGAATTAATTAAGGTCAAGAAACTCTCTGGGAGTAATAATCTGGTTTTGATATTCGGCTAGGGTCTTGAGTGATAAAAGGTCTTGATCTCCTGTGATTATAAATTCTGCATTGGCATCTTTAGCAAGTTCTAAAAATTTGTTATCATTTGGATCTCTACAGGTGTTTATTTGAGATTTTATTTCTATAAATTGACTGTACTTTTTAACTATGTTCAAAAAATCTTGTCGGTCTTCATCTGAGATATATTTATCGAACTTAGGTTTATAAATTCGTGTGTTTAATTCTTGATAAGTTTCATCGCTTTGAGCAATTTTAAATTCTTTATAGACTTTATCTAGGGCTTTACGGGCTGTTCCATTAGGACTTAGAGCAGCACTAATTAACACATTTGTGTCAATGACAATTAGTTTATGATTCATCGGCGAGTAATTTTTCTAGAGTCTCTTCGGTTAATCCTTTAGCTTGAGCATTTCTGCCGATTCTGTCAAAAACACTAAGTAAATTTTCATCTTTATTATTTGAAGAGGTTTTCTTTATTTCTTGAATAAGTTGTTCTTGTTCTTGTGCGGGAAGTTGTAGGACAAGATTAAGAATTTGCTCGAAGGTTAGGGGGAGTTGATAGGTTTTTTGAGTCATGGTGAGTTCTGGAGTTAGGGAATAGAAACTTGTTAGCTTTTTTAATCAGGTTTGAACCAGTTTTCTACTTTTAAATTATGATTCCTCTATACCTTGGCGAATTGCATTATCCATATCCTCAAGGGTTTTAGGTTTTCCTTGATATTTTAAACAACCTGCTACATCATCTAATTTAGTTTTTGGAAAAAGCTTCTTAGGTTTTAAAATAATTCCATTACGTATATCAATAATAATAAATTCTTGCTCCTTTGGTAGTCATGATTGCATTTTAAATTACTTTAATTCATAGATTCAAAGTCAACAAAAAGCCAATTTATTCCATCCATTATTATTGGAAATTTTTCTTCAGGTATGTTTAACTCATGAAAACATTTATCTCTATATTTTTCTTTTTGAGTAAAGTTAGTGATGGCTTTAACTAATGGCTTTTTTACTTCGTAACTTTCTTCAGCTTTAGCAATTGCACCTGCGGGGATTTCGTTATTTACACGCAATATTGCTAAGTCAATCAAATCTCTAGATTGTGTACTTGAATCGTTCCATCTGTCAGCATTAGCTATTAGTTTTGATGTAAATCTATCGCTTATACTCAGACAAGGTATTTTTGTCCATTCTGGATAAATAGGAGGGTCTAAAGTAAAAATCCCATTAGCTACAATTTCTACTTTAATAGTTGTTTCATTGACTACAACAAGGAAACGAATACCATATTGATTTATTGTACTGTCACCTAATTCGATATCTGTTGTACTTTGAAATAATGCCACAATTCCTTCATCGTAAATCAAATTTCTTAAATACCTATAATTTTCCATTCCATAAGGGAAGAGGAAATCAATATCTTTACTAAGCCTGTATTCATCATATTCTAACGCCAAGAGAGTACCACCGCCAAAGTATGCAGAAGCTTTTTTGAAAACTTCTGGATTGAAAGCATTAAGGATTTTAAGTATATTATTATGATGATCGAGATGAAACATTTCAAAATCCGGTAATATCCAGGAGTTATATTTTTTTGCTAAATAATGAACAAAATCCTTTTCTTCTTGTTTTAAATTCTTGAAGGTAGTTTGATGATGCCAATTGCGTTGATACAATTGAACAATTTCTTTCTCACTCATTTGATATACATTTTTTAGCTGCCAACCAATAGACTCTAGAAATGGTAGCTTTTGTGGATTGAGCTTAAGCATAATTAACTCTAATGGTTAAATTTTCTCTAAGTTATGATTTAGCGATATCCACCTGATTGTAACTATTTTTAGGCGATCTTCCTTTGCGCCTTTGTGAGACAAAAAAGGCGAACTTTTTGGGTTCGCCTTAATTACATGCTGTTGCTAAATCCAAATCCAAATCTAAATCTTCGCTTCTTCTCTCACCAACTTATCCCAACCCAAATCTTTCAAATTATTATTCCGACGCAACGGACGAGTCACCAACTCTAACATGTCACGCGCATTGGTAAAGCCGTGAATTTGAGCAAAGGTGAATTCTACAGACCACTTAGTATTAATACCGCGTGCTTCCAACGGATTAGCGTGAGCCATACCAGTAATTACCAAATCTGGTTTCAACTCATAAATCCGTTGAAGTTGATTGTAATTATCCGGCTTCTCTACAATCCTTGGCAGGGGTGAATTCATTTCTTGGCAAGTTTTCTCCAACAGCGCCAACTCAGCAGCTTGATAGCGCTTATCCATGTAGGGAATGCCGATTTCGTGAACTGTCATCCCACAACGGATTAAGAATCTTGCTTGGGAAACTTCTAGCAAGTTATCACCCATGAAGAATACAGATTTACCGCGAATCAGTTTCACATAATCTTCCAAACCTGCCCAAATTTGTGCTTCCCGTTCATCCAAACCCTTGGGAGTAATACCGAACACCGAGCAGATTTTCTCAATCCAAGCGCGGGTACCATCGGGGCCAATGGGGAAGGGTGCGCCAATGAGTTTACACTTGCGGCGGCGCATTAAGGTTGTAGCTGTGCGGCTAAGGAAGGGGTTGACACCAGCGACATAATACCCTTCTTCCAGGACTGGCAGTTCTGTGAAGCGCTTCGCGGGTAGCCAGCCGGAAACTTTGATGCCTTGTTTCTTCAGTTCCAAGGTTAACTGAGTAACTACGGGGTCGGGAAGGGAGCCAAAGAGAACTAAGGGTGGATGAACCACGTATTCAGATTCTTCTTGGGCGACATCTTCTTTCTTCTTACCGAAGTTTAGCAATTTAGCGATCGCATTCCGTTCAATTTTCTCAGTTTCCGCCACAGGAGCCTTATCAGGGCAACGGTTAGCCATTGCTGCTAAAACAGTGTCTTCCCCTTGGGTGAAGGCGTAATCTAGACCATTTGCCCGCGCTACTACGATGGGAATCCCAATTTCAGATTCTAGCTTCGGCGCTAAACCTTCCAAATCTGTTTTGATAATTTCGGTGGTGCAAGTGCCAATCCAGACAATTACACTAGGATTGCGATCGCGTTTAATTTGCAAGCACAACCGCTTTAATTCTTCATAATCATTCAACTGTGCCGAAATATCGCCTTCTTCCAACTCTGCCATTGCATAGCGGGGTTCAGCAAAAATCATCACCCCCATCGCATTTTGCAGGAAGTAGCCACAAGTTTTTGTCCCAATCACCAAAAAGAAGCTATCTTCAATTTTTTGGTATAACCACGCCACGCAGCTAATAGGGCAAAAGGTATGGTAATTTCCAGTTTCACATTCAAAGCTTAAAGCTTCTGGTTGTTGAGCGACAGTCATTTTGGTTTTTCTCCCCTTGATATTTAATGGCAGATCGACGAATTTTAGATTTTAAATTGATAATTTTGGATTAAAGACTGGGACAACAAAAGTATCCTCTGCCTAACGACAATTTCCCTAACTTCTAATCCAAAACCCCAAATCTAAAACTTAAAATTGCGAAGAACGGCAATAATTAAGCGTTGGGGAAGAGACGGGCAATTTCTGATTCATCAAAAACGCCTGCTGGCAGTTCTTCCCCTAAAAAATCGTTACTTTCTTCAGCCTTTTGCAAAGCTGTTTCATCACCCCAGACATCTGATAACACGTCTTTAAACGCATTCTCATCTATTGGGCTATCTTCAAGCGCTTCTTCATCCAGCTTTACTTCCGTTGCAGCTGTTGTATCAAAAGCAATTTCCCCAAACTCATCTGCTTCTAAACCAGAGCTTTCGAGAGACTCATCTTTTGAAGCGTGTCCGTTGGTTAAGGAAATATCGCCAAAGTCATTTTCGATTTCTTCCAACTCACTGATTTCCAGGCTTTCATCCTCAGAATCCAGGATTGCGAATTCTTGAACTACCGCCACCGCCGCAAAGCCATTGGTATGAGCATGTGTCAATGTTTCATCTTCAGGCTTTTCGTCAATGATATCTGCTGCTTCTTCTACGTATTTCTCTACATCTGGGTTGATAGCGAAGCGATTACCGAGAGCGAAATCTGGGTCAAAATGCAAATCCAGCACCTCAATCAGGGTATCGGCATCAGGATTAAGTTTGGCAAAGGGCAACATTAACTGCGCTAGCTTTGGCTCTAGGGCGTTAAGAACTCCCAGGATGAGGTAAGAAGGTGGCCGCTTCCCGCCATCAGGGGTGTACACTGATTCCACTTCCATGTGCAGGGTAATCCAGTCTCGATTATTCTGGAAAAATTGCAACCACTTTTGCTTTATCGAATCCGTAAAACTGTGAAAGAAAGCCATATTATTGTCCCCCATCCTGAGAACTTGGTGATTTATACAATCATCAAGTCTAGTTCCTCTTGTGAATTAGGAACCTGGGGTTTACCCGGATTTAGATAAAAATCGGATAACAAAGAGAACAACTCCCGATCTGGTGTGTCGTTAGGTACAACACCTTCGGGACGCGCTAGAATTTGGTCGGCGATGCTGAGATAGTAGTCGCAAACGTAGTCTAGGGAAGGATCTTGCTCTGCCATCTCAAACAAAGTCTTGCCTTTCACACGGGAAACACGGATATCTTCAATCAAAGGTAAAACTTCCAAAACTGGCATGGGCACAGCTTCTATATATTTTTCAATCAAGTCGCGCTTGGAGGTGCGATTGCCAATTAACCCTGCCAAACGTAGTGGGTGAGTCCGGGCTTTTTCGCGGACTGAAGCGGCGATCCGATTGGCAGCAAACAAAGCATCAAAGCCGTTGTCTGTAACGATCAGGCAGTAATCTGCATAGTTGAGTGGTGCTGCAAAACCACCACAAACTACGTCACCCAGAACGTCAAAAAGAATTATATCGTACTCATCAAAGGCGTTGAGTTCTTTAAGTAATTTTACGGTTTCACCGACTACGTAGCCGCCACACCCAGCACCCGCAGGTGGGCCACCGGCTTCTACGCAATCCACACCGCCGTAGCCTTTATAAATTACATCTTCAGGCCAGACATCTTCGTAGTGATAATCCTTTTCTTGGAGGGTGTCGATAATTGTGGGAATCAAAAACCCAGTCAGGGTAAAGGTGCTGTCATGTTTTGGATCGCAGCCAATTTGCAGCACTTTCTTGCCACGTTTAGCTAGGGCGACGGATATATTACAGCTAGTTGTGGATTTACCGATACCACCTTTTCCGTAGACTGCTAGTTTCACTGTTGTTTCCCTCTTATAGCTTTTTTTCAAACTTGTGGCTCAAACATTTGCCTTCACCTTTCCTGAGATGGCGATGCGTGAGGTCTGTTGATGTCATTATTGGGCAAATTACATAGAAAAGAAAGTGGCCCTTAATTTATAAAACGGTTTTATCGGGTGAATTAGAACTTAATTATGTTTATTTTGGCTTTTATTACCTTAAAAGTCATATTTAGACCTAAAAGTTATCTATAAACAGTTTTTATTACTTACCTTTATAAAAAGAGTTACAAAAGACAAAAAGTTTAGATTGGCTTTTTTGAATGGTTTTCATAGAATTAGGTGATGTTCTTCCAACCTGTTTTCAGGGGATTGGGGCGCAGTGGTAAGGGTAAAGAGAGTATATCTAGCCTGATGCTGGAAATAGTAATGGAATTTGCGTTAGCGTAGCTCACCGAAGGTATCGCAGATAATCTGGCAGTTTTTAATCTGTAGAGAGAACCACTTAATTGCTGCTTGAGAGTGAGTTAGTGTGATTTTGTAAAATATTATTAAATTACTAAATATTCTCTAAGATTATTAAAATCTTTCGGCTGCGCTAGTGAAGGAGGCGGAGCCTCTTAATGGGTATTCCCAGTCTCTGACTGGGAACGAGTGAACGAGGAAAATCAGGACACCTCAGTTTGAATTTCGTAGATTTCCTGTAATGTTTGCCAGCCAGCTTGCCACTGGGAGTTATCTTGTAATAATTTGGCATTTATCCAAAAACGGACTTTAGGATCGCAAGCGGCAACCATTTCGGCATAAACCCACTTAGTCTGATTTTTCCGATTGACAACTTGGAAGTGTCTCCAACCATCAACTTTCTGCTGTGCCGTCCACTTAGAACCAACTAGGTAAGGAAATTTTTGTTTTTTAGTCATTTATTATTTATTGGGCATTGGGCATTGGGCATTGGGCATTACTTATTTCTCCCTCATCCCCCTCATCCCCCTCATCTCCCTCACTGCTAAGATGTCACTAAATCACCGTTACGGGTAAACTTCTGGCAATCCAACTCATTATCTTGCTGGACGCATAGCGAAAACCATCTGATATGGCTCCAGCAGGTGTTGATGTTGTTGGTGATTTTGCGCTTTTTCTTAGAAAGGCGTTGTCTTACAACTTCATTAGGGCAAAGAATTTCTAACGTACCTGTACCATCTTCGTCATTGACGATGTGAAATAGACAGTTTTGCAAGATCGCACGGCTGCTGCTGTCGAAGAACCGCTTGAATCGCTGTAGCTTTTCCCCTTCAGTCATTTGGCTGATGGGTTTTATTTTCAAGAAATCCTCATCCTCAAAGTCAAAATCATTAAACTCAAAGTCGTAGGGGTCAATCATTTTCAGCATCCACTAAGGCCCAGCAACGCCCAAAATCCTTTTGATTTAATTCAACTTAAGGTATTGCGTTAAGTGCAATAAACAAGAATCGTATGTACGAAAATCGGAACTAGGGGAAAATACCACTTTTTCAAGACGTGAACACCGATCTAGGCGATCGCGCCACTCTTCTTACAATATCTATGTGAGAACAGAAATTTTATTGACTTGGTGTTCTGGTGGTAGCCTCTGACAAGCTGCTGCACCTCTACGTTCCTGAAAAAGCCTATGCAACCTACTAATCCTAACCAATTTACAGAAAAAGCCTGGGAAGCGATCGCCCATACCCCCGATATTGTTAAACAATATCTACAACAGCAGATTGAAAGCGAACACCTGATGAAAGCGCTGCTAGAACAAGATGGTCTAGCAACTGGTATTCTCACCAAAGCGGGTGTTAACCTCCAAAAACTGCGCGATCGCACCGAACAATTTTTTCAACGTCAGCCGAAAGTATCGGGTAATAGTACCTCAGTATACTTGGGACGCAGTTTAGATACACTGCTAGATCGAGCAGACGTGTATCGGAAGGAGTTTCAAGACGAATATATTTCAATTGAACACTTATTGCTGGGTTATGCCAAAGATGACCGTTTTGGCAAAGCTTTATTCCAAGAATTCGGTTTAGACGAAGGCAAGCTAAAAGATATTATTAAACAAGTTCGGGGGAGCCAAAAAGTGACCGATCAAAATCCAGAAGGCAAATATGAAGCACTGGAAAAATATGGACGTGACCTCACAGAGGCCGCCCGGAAAGGTCAACTCGACCCAGTTATTGGGCGAGATGATGAGATTCGTCGGACTGTGCAAATTCTCTCTCGCCGTACCAAGAATAATCCTGTGCTAATTGGTGAACCGGGTGTTGGTAAAACTGCGATCGCCGAAGGATTAGCACAGCGCATTATTGCAGGTGATGTACCTCAGTCACTCAAAGACTGCAAGTTGATTTCCTTAGATATGGGTGCTTTGATTGCAGGGGCAAAATTCCGGGGTGAATTTGAAGAACGCCTGAAAGCAGTATTGAAAGAAGTTACTGAATCTACCGGCAAGATTATTTTATTTATTGATGAAATTCACACCGTTGTCGGCGCTGGTGCAACCCAAGGCGCGATGGATGCTAGTAACTTATTAAAACCAATGTTGGCGCGGGGTGAATTGCGCTGTATTGGGGCGACAACTCTGGATGAATACCGCAAACATATCGAAAAAGATGCTGCACTAGAAAGACGCTTCCAACAAGTTTATATCGATCAGCCCAGTGTAGAAGATACTATTTCGATTTTGCGTGGGTTGAGAGAACGCTATGAAACCCACCATAGTGTGACGATTTCTGATAGTGCTTTAGTTGCAGCAGCTATATTGTCCAGTCGATATATTAGCGATCGCTTTTTACCTGACAAAGCTATTGATTTAGTAGACGAAGCGGCTGCTAAACTGAAAATGGAGATTACCTCCAAACCAGAAGAACTCGACGAAATCGACCGCAAGATTCTGCAATTGCAAATGGAGCAGTTGTCTCTGCAAAAAGAAAGCGATGCCGCTTCTCGTGAACGTCTAGATAGACTAGAAAAAGAAATTGCGGATTTTCAAGAAGAACAAAGAACGCTAAATACTCAATGGCAGTCTGAAAAAGGTATTATTGACAAAATCTCGTCGGTTAAAAAAGAGATTGAACGCGTTAACTTGGAGATTCAGCAAGCAGAACGTGACTACGAACTTGAAAAGGCTGCAAAGTTAAAATATGGTACATTAACCGATTTGCATCGTCAATTGGAAGCAGTAGAAGCTGAATTGGCAAGCGCTCAAAGAAGTGGTAAATCACTATTACGGGAAGAAGTTACAGAAGGTGATATTGCCGAAATTATTTCTAAATGGACAGGAATTCCCATCAGCAAGTTGGTGGAATCTGAGAAAGAGAAACTGCTGCATTTAGAAGATGAACTACATCACCGTGTCATTGGACAAGAAGAAGCAGTCACAGCTGTAGCCGATGCTATTCAGCGATCGCGCGCTGGACTAGCTGATCCCAATCGTCCCATCGCTAGCTTTATTTTCCTTGGGCCGACAGGTGTGGGTAAAACCGAGTTGGCGAAAGCGCTGGCGGGCTTTATGTTCGATAGCGAAGAAGCGCTGGTACGAATCGATATGTCTGAGTATATGGAGAAACACGCCGTCTCGCGGTTAATCGGTGCGCCTCCAGGATATGTGGGTTACGAAGAAGGGGGACAACTTACAGAAGCGATTCGCCGCCGTCCTTACTCAGTGATTCTCTTCGATGAAATTGAGAAAGCGCACCCCGATGTATTTAATATCTTCCTGCAAATTCTTGATGATGGTCGTGTCACTGATGCCCAAGGTCATAAGGTGGACTTCAAGAACGCTATTATCATCATGACTAGCAATATCGGTTCGCAATATATTCTTGATGTCGCCGGAGATAACGCCCACTACGACGAAATGCGCCGCCGGGTAATGGAGGCGATGCGGAATAGCTTCCGTCCAGAATTCCTCAACCGGATTGACGAAATTATCATCTTCCACGGTTTAGATAAGAAGGAATTGCGGCAGATTGTGCTGTTACAAGTAGAGAGATTGCGCCAAAGATTGTGCGATCGCAAAATATCTCTCAAACTCTCGGATATTGCACTTGACTTTTTAGCAGAAGTAGGGTATGACCCTGTGTATGGGGCACGTCCACTGAAGCGGGCGATTCAGCGCGAGTTAGAAACTCAAATTGCCAAAGCCATCTTGCGCGGTGAATTCAACAATGGCAACACCATCTTTGTAGATGTGCAAAATGAGCGTCTTTCTTTTAGTCGCTTACCCATTGAGGTGTTTAGCAGCTAATTCAGCTACTAGGGATTTCTAAGAAAACAAACCACAGAGGCGCAGAGGGCACGGAGAAATTAAGAGGATAGAGGATTTTTGGATGTTTTTTAATTGTAAGTCCCTTATCTCACGCAAAGACGCTATTAAGCAAATGCGTCTTTGCGTTTTTTGTGAAACTCTTCCCAAATTTACAGTGCTTTTCAAGTCATTGAACTACACTATTCCCAATTCCCAATTCCCAATTCCCAATTCCCAATTCCCAATTACCTACTGCTTACAAATTACTTGTCGCATTTTACGCATATTTGCGGGTAACTCAAAGTTCATTGCTTGTTGAATGAATATTGAGGGAATGGGAATTAGAGGTGTAGCCTGCACAGTATAAGCAAGCAACGTGCCGTTACCGCAATCTTGGAGTTCTAAATAGGCATTAAAATCTTCAAAAGTCCCTTTTTCCATGCGGAATTGGATTTGTTGCCCCAACACCTCTACAACGCTGAGGTAAATTTCGACTTGAGCCGTGAAAAAGAAAAACGCTTTTTGTGCTGCTTGATATAGGCGCTTAACTTCGCCTTTATGTAATATCTCGCTTTTAGTGATATCAGGAAAATATTGCACCCACCGGGGATAATCGGTTAATTGCTGCCAAACTTGCGATCGCACCATCGGCAAATACATCCAAGCTGTTACCGCGCCACCACAGGTTTTGTGCGATCGCGTTTCTACTAAGATTTCACCCTGTACCAGCAACTTTTGCTTATCTTGACTCCAAGCCATATCTGAACCTGCAATAATTGAGTCTGAGATATAAGACGCAGACATCATGATTTTTGTTACTCCTCAACTCATCCACCTAAATAAAGTTGAAACTCCAAGCTATAAAACTTGATTAAGCTCTAACTTATTAAATTTTAGTTCCAGTTTAATACCTATCCTTTCCGGAAAGGTGAGCTTTTGGTAATTATTTCAGTTACTTTACTGTAAAAGCTGTAGTTCTTATCACAATTAACATAATTGATACTTAAGTGGGTTTGATAATAGGAATATTTATAAATCAAAAACTAAGTTCTTAACGGCTAGAATGGCACAAACACGATCTAATATCAAGCACCTTACCAAAGAATTGGGTCTAAAACCCCGTGCTTCACGCAATGCTTTAAAGCATTGCGCTTTTAGGTCGTTGAGGATGTCAACCCAAAGTCTGGATCGCATCTCTTGATTTTTGTGTGTTAATTTTGATGAAACGGAAACTTCATCGTAACTTCATATTTTAATTGTCAATATCAAGTGTAATGTCTGTTGAATTGAGAGGAAAATTAAGTGAGTCAATCTTCTTTAAATCGTAGATTAATCCAGATTTTTGGTATGCTTCTCGGCGTTAGCGTCGCTATCTGGGTACTGAGAGGTTTTGGTATTCTCACTTTTATTCCAGGTGGAATAATTTTGCTACTGTTACTAGGAGCGATCGCGATCGGGCTGATCAGTTACGCCCAAAGAACTTGGTGGCGCTTGTAATCTGATTCCTCATAATCTGGAAAATTTTCCTCAAGGGTATATATTTATTCTCGTTTAAGAATTGTAGCGTGGCTATTATTACTCACCCGTAGAAGTATTTAATAGGGAAGCAATGCCAACAATTTACTAAGGGAAAGGAACATGGCAAAGTATATATGTACCGTTTGCGGCTATGAATACGATCCAGAATTAGGCGATCCAGATAGCGATATAGCGCCGGGAACAGTTTTTGAAGATATACCAGATGATTGGTTATGTCCAACCTGTGGTGCAACAAAAGATGAATTTGAACTAGTTGAAGAGTAAAGATAACAGCTAGCCTAGTAAAGTACGTGCTATTGAGAAATTTTAGAACTTGCTACCGTTACGAATTGTAGTTATTGGGGGTGGGGCTGCGGGATTTTTTGGCGCGATCGCTTGTGCTAAAGCCAATCCTGATGCCGAAGTTACTTTACTCGAAGCCAGTCGTCAACCACTGGCGAAAGTCCTAATTTCTGGTGGTGGACGCTGCAACGTGACTCACGCTTGCTTTGAGCCGGAAGAGTTAGTCCAAAATTACCCCAGAGGTGCAAAAGCTTTGCGGGGTGCTTTGACTCGCTTTGGCCCTCAAGATACAGTAGCTTGGTTTGCTGCTGGTGGAGTCTATCTCAAAACTGAAGCTGATGGCCGGATGTTTCCTGTCACCAACACTTCAGAAACCATTGTGGAATGTCTAATTAAATCGGTGGCGAAATCTGGGGTAAAACTCCGTATAGGTACACACGTAACTTCGGTGACAACCTCAGCAGATGGGGGTTTTGATGTTCTTCTGAAGTCGGGAGAGACGATTAAATGCGATCGCCTACTTCTTGCCACAGGTAGCAGCATTGTGGGTTATAAAATTGTCCAAGAGTTAGGACATCAAATTGAACCGCCAGTACCCTCGTTATTTACCTTCAATATTGCCGATCCGCAATTGCGGGCTTTAGCTGGAGTTAGCGTTAACCCTGCCCAATTGCGGCTATCTGCGGGCGGAAAATCCCAATTACAACAAATTGGGCCATTGCTAATTACCCACTGGGGTTTGAGTGGCCCGGCTGTTTTGAAGCTTTCTGCTTGGGGTGCGAGAGTTCTACACGAAAGCCGCTATCAAGCCAAGTTATCGATTAATTGGCTGCCCCTGATGGAACAAGAAGAAGTGCGAGAAAAAGTTTTAGCAGTTAAAGATGAGTGGGGTAAGAAAGCGATCGCATTGCATCGCGGCGTTGAACTCCCACATCGTCTCTGGCAATATATCATTACCCGTGCAGGCATCGCTACAGATGACCGTTGGGCAGAAATATCTAGTAAAACCTTAAATCAACTGATACAAGAACTGACTCAGGGACAATACTTAATCAACGGCAAAGGAGCCTTTAAAGAAGAATTTGTGACCTGTGGCGGCGTTAAGCTAAAAGAAGTCAACTTCAAGACAATGGAAAGTAGATTAATTCCTGGTCTTTATTTTGCCGGAGAAATCTTAGATATTGATGGCGTTACCGGTGGGTTTAACTTCCAAAGTGCTTGGACAACTGGGTATTTAGCAGGGATAGCAATGGCGACTAGTCAGACAGCTTAAGAGAGTTAGTAGTAAGCACTTTAGTGCTTAAAAAATCAGGACTAAAGTCCTTACTACGAACTTATCAAAAATAATGTAGCCAATAAGATCCCCGACTTCTCAAAGAAGTCGGGGATCTGAATCCTGTGGATTTTAACTAATTATCTAGCTAGTACAAAGCGACAAAAATAAAGCTACCATCCTTTGTAGATCAATTTTGAACACACCCAACAATGAAATTTAGCGAAATTCTCCGCCAATTTGGTGATGCCGTCACTAATCATAGCCTGACTAGCAACCCAGACCATGATCCAGAAATTACAGGGGTAGCAGCCATTGATGAAGCTACCACTGGTACTCTCAGCTATGTAGAAGGGGCAAAATTTGGGTCTTTTGTCAGCAAAACCAATGCTACTGCTTTAATTTTGCCCAAAGACGAAAAATTACAGTTGGTTGCCCAAGAGAGAGGTATTGTCTGGATAGCAGCCTCAGATCCGCGACTATTGTTTGCCAAAGCGATCGCACTTTTTTACCAACCATATCGCCCCATCCCAGAAATTCATCCCACTGCTGTGATTCACGCTACCGCAAAAGTGGGTAACGATGTTTATATTGGCCCCCATGCTGTGATTCAGCAAGGCGTAGAAATTGGCGATCGCGCAATTATTCATCCCAACGTAGTGATTTATCCAGATGCTAAAATTGGCGATCGCACCACCTTACACGCCAACTGTACCATCCATGAACGCACCCGCATCGGTGCAGATTGCGTCATTCACAGTGGTGCTGTCATTGGTGCAGAAGGCTTTGGTTTTGTTCCTACCCGGACTGGTTGGTTCAAAATGGAACAATCGGGCTATACAGTCTTAGAAGATGGCGTGGAAGTTGGCTGCAACACTGGTATTGACCGCCCAGCCGTCGGAGAAACACGGGTAGGTCGCAATACAATAATTGACAGCTTAGTGCAAATAGGTCATGGTTGCAAAATTGGTTCTGGCTGTGCGATCGCAGGTCAGGTTGGTATGGCGGGAGGTGTTCAACTGGGAAATCGCGTGATTTTAGCTGGACAAACAGGAATAGTCAATCAAGTGAAGATAGGAGATGGAGCAATGACATCTGCTCAAACTGGAATTCACAACGATGTTGCACCAGGAGAAGTTGTCTGCGGAACTCCAGCGCTTCCTTACAAACTATATCTCAAGGTATGTGCTGTTTATGGTCGCCTGCCAGATATGTATCAATCACTAAAACAATTGCAACGTAAATCTAAAAATAGCAATGATTAATCAATGAAATTTGAGAATTGGGAATTGGGAATTGGGAATTGGAAATTGGAAATTGGAAAACCCACGCTTTAAAAGCCGTGGGTTTGTAACAAGGACACCGAATTTAAGAGCGCTGTGCCTTTCAAAAAACATCTTTTTTTAAATGGACTGTTGACCCATAACTAAAATTTCTATCACTGTTAAGAGTTTCCAATTTTCAATACTTCTCTACGAGAGGCTGTGCCAACGGCTTCTCTACCAGACGCTATGCGTTAAGCGAAGCTATGCCGTAGCCTTTACGCTCAGTACAAGTACCCCATTCCCCATTCCCCATTCCCAATTCCCAATTCCCTACCCAAAGGGTTTTGTAAATCCTAAATAGGAATGGCGATCGCAAATTGTGTACCTGTGCCAACCTCAGACTCCACAATGATTTTACCACCGTGTTTTTCTACCACAATTTGACGAGCGATCGCTAATCCTAATCCTGTACCTTGACCAACTCCTTTAGTTGTAAATAAATGCTCAAAAATTCTCTCTTTTACCTCTGCTATCATCCCATTACCATTGTCAGAAATCAAAATATTGACATAATTATCTTGTAAAAAAGTCCGAATTGTGATGCGATTAAGGTTAGCCTCAATTTCTTGATAACTGCGTCCCTGGTTTGATTCTTCTAAGGCATCAATGGCATTTGCTAGTAAGTTCATAAACACCTGATTTAGTTGTCCAGAAAAGCATTCAACTTCAGGTAAATTGCCATAGTCTGTAATAACTTCAATTGCTGGACGAGTTTCATTTGCTTTGAGGCGATGCTTCAAAATCAAAATTGTACTATTAATACCTTCATGAATATTGCAAGCAACTTTGTAGTATTGATCTGCCCTAGAAAATGTTCTTAAGCTGGTGCTAATATCACGGATACGATTAATTCCTAATTCCATAGATGCAATCAGCTTCGGCAAATCTTCTTGTATATATTCCAAATCAATCTCATCAATTTTATTTGCAATGATTGGATTAATTTGCTGATATTCTTGTTGATACAAATCAATTAAAGAAAATATGTCTTTGAGGTAATCTAAGGCTGGGGGAATATTTCCAGCAATAAAGCCTACAGGATTATTTATTTCATGGGCAATACCTGCAACTAAATTACCCAATGCTGACATTTTCTCACTTTGGACAAGTTGCAATTGAGCTTTTTGTAAGTCTTGTAATGCTTGCTGCGACTGTTGATAAAGTCGAGCATTTTCTAGAGAAATTGCAGCTTGAGTACAAAGAAAATTAATCACTACTAGGCGATCATTTGTAAATATACCTTTAGTTAAACTGTTTTCTAGATAAATAATTCCAACCAAATGTCCTTGATTAACAATCGGTATACATAAAACACTTTTTGGTTGATATTGCAACATATAATCGCCAATCACACCACTAATTTCAGTTTGGCAATCGTCAATCACCAAGGGTTCTAATATATGTTTAACGTATTGAATAAGCTCTACAGGAACCTCTTGAGAATCATCTAATCGTTGTGAGCTAACAATTGTTGTAAGTTGATTATCGTTAGGATTAATAGAGGCCATCGCTTGAATTTTCCATTCATCTTCATCTGGTAGAATTAGTACACATTTTTTTGCCCCAGCATTTTCTAAGATAATTTTAGTGAGATTAGTAATTAATTCATCTAATTGGATGCTGCGGGAAATAGCTTGAGCCACTTTAATGACAGATACAAAATCTAAAATATCAGAAATACTAGTAGTAGATGTTGATTTGGAAATACTGCTAATGACTGCTATAGTTTCTAGAGAGTTGAAGATAAGCTTTTGTTGTTGCAAAATAGGTTGAAGTAGCTGAGGATAAAGTTTTTCTAAATCATCAGTTTTTGCCTTAGCACCCCATTTTGCATAGCAATAATAAGCTTCTTGCATATATGCCTGAGCTACTTTTTCTTTTCCCAATTCTATGTATAATTTGGCAGCAAGTTCGTTGGCGAGAGCTTCTTCTTGGATATATGAGTTTTCTTTGGCAAAGGAGATGGAGCGATCGTACAATTCTATTGCTTTATTTTTTTGATGCAAAACACGATGCTTTTCTGCCTCAATTAAGTAAAATTTATGTTGATGATTCATTGGGGCATGATGGGCCCATTTTTTTAATTTATTTTGATGGGAAGTGACTTTTTTAAGAATTTGTTTTTGCTCAATAGAGGTTGCTGTTGGATAAAGAGCCAGTTGCGTTAATGCATCATAAAAATAAACAACTGGTACTACTGCCGCCGATGTTACTCCATCTAAATAGGTTATGGCATTAACTGCTGCATCTGAAGCGTCAGCATAATTTTGAAACAGGTAGCAAAGTATTAATTCATTGGCATAGCTAAAGCTTAATCCGGTGCGATCGCCTGATTGTTTTTGTAATGTGCGAATGCTTTGAGCATCATAAACAGAACCTGATAATTCACTAGGATTAGTAGATTCTCCCAACAGATTTTTGATGGCTTGACGAAATGAATTTATGTATACATAAGGTTTTTCTTGTTTAAATTGCCTGTAGACTTCGGCATAATCGCCCATCTTTTTTTCTAACTCAGACAACTCTTCACCGATAAGATACCCATGAAAACTACAAGTATAACTAGCCCATGATGCATATTCAATATCTCCCGTTTCTAAGCCTACTTGATAAGCTTCAATTAACGGTGCAATTGTCTCTTGAGTATGTTGATGCCAGTGATTGACAAATGTTTCAACAATGAAAAAAGTTCTAGCTTTTAATTCCTGAGCATTAAATTTATCTATAACTTGTAATGCTAGTTGGCCAAACTCATAACCTGCCTGAATATTTCCGATAATGCCACATTGAATTAATCCATACCAGGCATAACCAAATGCAGATTCTGCTGCATTACCATACTGCATCGATAAACTAACTTCGCTCAAAATAATTGGTGGTAGTAAATCTGGACGAGCAATATAAGCCGTTGAATTAGTACTAGCCAAAATTCTGATTGCTGCTAATTGTTCGCCCCCAGTCATGTTAGGCAAGTCAATTAAACTTAAAGGAGATTTGCCTAACAATCGTAATGTTATTTTGCCTAAACCAAGTAATGTTTGCGTTTGACTGGCTTGGGGAGAGAGTTTAACACCTAAGAGATTCAGAAGTGCGATCGCAGTCTGAATCGAATTATCAAAGCGACTCTGAGCTAAATAAGATTGGATTTGAATTTCAATAGATTTAACCCGATCTAATAAAACTTTAGCATGGTGTTGTACTTGGAGAGCAAACTCTTCTACCTTGTCAAATTCGCCAGTTAAATAAGCAGCCGCAGCAGCTTCTTCATACAAAGCTAAAGCCAGGGTATATTTTCGTTCCCAACTATCTGTTGCCAATAGCTGAATACCAAAATTAAGATATTCCATTGCCGCAGTATATGCAGTAGATAGTTTCGCTTTTTGTCCAGCCAGCAGATTTAACTGTGCTAATTGATCTCTCTCTGACTGCTTAATAATTAACTTCACACCAATATTTAATTGATTAACAATCTCAAAAATTCTCTCTTCTTGCTTTTCAATAGGTGTGTTGTTTAATAGCAGTTCCCCAATTCGCTGATGAATTACTTGATTATCATCATCTGGGATTAGAGAATAAGCAGCTTGCTGAATGCGATCGTGCAAAAATTTATAAGTGATAGTTTGAGAACTTTTTAGCTCATCTTCTATTTCTTGTCCTATATAGAATTTGTATATTTCACTTCGAGGCAAGATGAATCCCTCTTGCAATGCTTTCCACAAATCTGATGAGGTTTCAAGCTCAGACTGTTCAGAAACAATTGCCAAAGTTCCTAAATCAAATTGATTGCCAATACAAGCTGCAAGTTTCAAAACATTCTGTGTTCCTGCTGGCAGCTTCTGCAATTGCAACGCCATAAATTCGACGACATCATCAGTTAGACTTAAAGCTTTTACTGCTACAATATCACATTGCCAATAACCTAATTTTTCATCAAAAGTAATTAAATTATCTTCATAGATAGCTTTAAGAAATTGTGTACTAAAAAACGGATTACCTTTACTCTTTTGGTAAATGAGTTGAGTTAATGGTTGGGCAACTCCTAGAGAACAACTCAGGGTATCAGCCACCAATTCATTTAAGCTTAACAAACTGAGATTAGCTAATGTAATCGTGTTAATAGTAGTCTTTACTTTCCTGATTTCTTCTAATGTAAAATTCAAAGGATGAGCAGCAAAAACTTCGTTATCACGATAAGCACCAATTAATAATAAATATCCATCAGTTGATTCACTCATCAACAACTGCATTAACTTCAGAGAGGCTGAATCAGCCCACTGCAAATCATCTAAGAATATTACTAAGGGATGTTCCTTAGTTGTGAATAATTCTACAAACTTTTGAAATAATAAATTAAACCGATTCTGCACCGCATTACCTGATAAATTTGGTGCAGGTAATTGTTGACCAATAATTATTTCTAATTCAGGAATAACTTCAATAATTACTTGTCCATTGTCACCAACAGCTTCTAGAATCCTAGTTTTCCAGTGATGTAGTTGTTGGTCACTTTCTGTTAACAACTGCATCATGAGATTACGAAAAGCTTGTACAAAAGCAGAAAAGGGAATATTCCGATTAAATTGGTCAAACTTACCTTTGATAAAATAACCGCGTTGTTTAACAATGGGTTTATGAACCTCATTAACTACAGCAGTTTTACCAATACCAGAAAAACCTGCTACTAACATTAATTCACTGCTTCCTTGAGAAACCCTTTCAAAGGCTGCTAGTAGTTGCTTAACTTCATTTTCTCGACCGTATAGTTTTTCTCGAATGAGGAAGCGATCGCACACATCTCTGCTTGCAATTTTAAAGGTTTCAATCTTATCTGTAAAATTGAGTTGTCCTAGACAATTTTCCAAATCATATTTTAATCCCAATGCACTCTGATAGCGATCTTCAGCATTTTTTGCCATCAGCTTAATCGTAATATTACAGAGAACTTGGGGAACTACTTCTCCATTTTTGAATTTTGAATTTTGAATTTTGAATTGATCCGGTTGTTTGGCAATATGGCAATGCAATAACTCCATTGGATCATCAGTCAAAAATGGCAGTTGTCCCGTCAGCAATTCAAAAAAAGTAACTCCCAGTGCATAGAAATCTGCTCGATAATCAATCCCTCGATTCATCCGCCCAGTTTGTTCTGGTGCGAGATAGGCTAATGTTCCTTCTAGAACATTGGGATTTTTAATTTCCTGGGTTTCTTTGGGTAATAATGAGGCAATACTAAAATCGATGATTTTAACCTGCTTTGTCTCTGGGTGAATGAGAATATTTGCAGGTTTGATGTCTTTGTGGATAATTTGGTGATGGTGCAGGTAGTTGAGGATATCCGCCAGTTGAATGGCAATTTCCAAAAACTCTCTGGATGCTAATGGTTGATTTTGAACATAGTGTCGTAGTGAAGTACCGCCAAAATCTTCCATCACTAATGCATAGCTATTGCGGTAGGTTTCTAAACTATACGGACGAATAATCCCCGGATTATCTAGATTTTTGGCAATGGTATACTGGTTACGAAACTGCAACAGTTCACTGAAGGTTGGATACCCACGCTGTAGCAATTTGACCACAATCCCCAGATGATCTGCTTCTCTTATGCCTCGATAAACCACTGTTCTAGAGCCAGCATAGAGTTTTTCTATTAGTTGATATTGGGGAATTATAGCGATCGCATCCATCTGTACCTACCTTACTGCATAAGTTTCGCAGCAGAAATTTATATGCTTAGTATGCCCTTTGCTTGAGTATTGATAACGGCTAATACATCAATGGCATTCGCTAGCGTAATAAGCAGGTGATTAGAGACGAGTTAGCCCACGTCGTAGGGGCAATTCATGGATTGCCCCTACGACGAATTTGGTTTTTCCAATCATGTTTCAGCAAATGTTTGAATAGCGTATAAGTTGTATAACTTGTGCGAAAAAACTTAATTTTTAATGATACAGGACTCATGTTTGATTTTTGAAATATACGTAGGGGAGCCAGTCGTGTGGGCGAGTTTCCCGACTTGAGCGTTAGCGACACTCCTGCGTCGCGTTGTGTTAGCGACAGCATAACGCACCAAAAGCTTTGGAGTCAGGTGCGTTATGGCTTACGCCTAACACACCCTACTGGCGTGACAAGCCTAAATTAGTGCAATAGAAAATTTTTATAATTACTCTTTAGCACTGAATAAACTAGAAATCTAATGCAACATTTTAAGCTTGTCACGCCACTAGATTAAAAATCTTGAGATTAGTTTGTAGTGAACGCGAACAGCCCTGATTTTAGGACTAAAGGCCTTTCCAAGAAATAAATTATCCATTTGTGGGATGGGCATCTTGCCCGTCCTAATATTGGGACGGGCAAGATGCCCATCCCACAAGAAAATTTGGGATATTTTTTTATTTGGAAGTCCCAAAGTCCTCACTACAAACTTTTAATTATTTACGCCGCTCTACTTAGATTTTTTCATAAATCAAATCGGATTCGTATAGCTTATAAAACATATTAACTAAAATCATTCTTAAACTATTACAATTACAATGTTATTAAGGCTATAAATAAAAATAATTTATTTCCTGAAAAAAATGGGTAATAGGTAGCAAATACATCTACTTTGAGAAACATATTTTTGAGAAATAAACTGTTAAATTGCATATTCCGAAAGGTATATGTGTACGGATAATTAATAATGATATAAACAAAGATGTATGATTTTTATAGCAAGCTTCACGATAAAAAACAATAAATAAGAGGTAAAAAATGCCCAGGCTTGTAGGACAGCGCTCTAATGCTGGAGCAAACATCACCGTTCTCATCACCCTTGTCGCTATCTTTGGGATATTTCTCGAATACTTTGGCGTTATTGATATTGTCCCCGGTTTTGGCAGAGAGGGACGATATTTTCAGCTAAAAATTCAGCCAACCAACGAACAAGTTAATGAACAACCGAATAAATAAAAACTATAAGGAATAGATAAATGCGTAAAGGTAGTGATGTTATCGATAAAGTAGTCGTCACATACGACAATGGGAAGAAAATTGAGCGAATTATAGATTTAATTTTTGATCAAAAACATAATCAACTTTTAGGTTTCCTGGTTGAAGAGAAGGGGCTGTTTCGGGATGCAAAAGTAATTCCCCTGGAAGAAGTGCAAGCGATCGGGTTAGATGCGATCGTTGTTAACTCGAAAAAATCTGTTGTTAAGGCACATCGCGTACCTGCAATTAAAGAGATTCTGCACCAGAATATCATCCTAAAGGGAACGAGAATTCTAACCACTGAGGGACTCGATCTTGGTGGACTAGTTGATTTGTTCTTCGATGAACATAGTGGACTAGTGGAAGGATACGAAGTTTCTGGCGGTGTATTTGCCGATGCTTATTCGGGGCGATCGTTCGTTCCTGCTCCCGAAACGCTGACAATTGGTTACGATGTTGCCTTTGTGCCTCCACAAACTGCTCAGATGATGGAAGAACAGGTCGGTGGTATTCGGGGAGCCGTCCAAGCAACTGAAGATAGCTTGCAAGAATCGGCCCAAATGGCTAACCGCAGACTACAAAAAGCCAGCCAGTCAGCAGGTGAGCATCTACAAAGCTCAGTAGAGAATGTGAACCGCAGGCTACAGTCAGTAAGCGATAATGCAGGTGAGCAACTGCAAGCTGTAACTGATGCAACTAGCAGCAAACTACAAGACCTCAATCGAGATGCATCTGCCTCCCTGACAAACAATCTGGTTGACCCTGCGGAACAAAAAATATATGTGATTGGCAAGCATGTCGAATGGGATGTGCTGACTCCAGACGGTAGTGTACTGCTACTACAGGGGCAGGAAGTCACACTAGTCGAAGCAGAAGCGGCCGATCGCATGAGTATCCTTGATGAACTCTATCGAGCTACGGGTGGCAGTTTGACTGCAAACATTAGCCGCAATTTGAAAGCAGCAACAGAATCTACTAGTAATCAAATTCAGAGCGCAACTCACAGCGTTGTTGCTAACTTGCGTCAATCGGTTGATGGGCTGACAGAATATGTGGCGATTCAGCAGGCAAAAGGGCGTAGAGTCTTGCAAACAGTACGTGCTGACGATGGCTTAATTATTGCGGCATCTGGGCAAATTGTAACTGAATCCGTCCTTGCTCGTGCCCAAGCTTACCGTAAAGAAGCAGAATTACTAAATGCTGCTGGTCTGGCTGTGGTAAGTGCAGTTAGTTCTAGCGCAAATGACACATGGTTAGAAACCAAAGTTCAAGTGCGCGATCGAGCAAGCGTTGCCCAAAAGAACCTCAACACTTTCTGGCAAGCTTTGAAAGATCAGGCAGAAAAGTTACAAGGACGCAGCACACGGGCGCTGAAGAAGCAACGAATTGAACAAGCACTGGGTCGTCCAGTTACCCGCGTCATTCTCGATCCACAAGACAATGTGATTTTGAATGTGGGTGAATTGATTACGCATCGCGCTGTCCGTCAGGCTGAAGAAAGTGGAGTCTTGAATATCTTAGTTAGTTCGGTCTATATTAAGGAGCCAGAAATATCCGATCAAGAACTGCGGGCCCAAGAACATGGAATGGCCGCTCTGGCGCATCACACTAATGGGCGATCGCAAATTGAAGTCAAGTCAATCTCAGTCAATTAATCCTTGAATTTAACAGTATCGTTCACATCCCCCTAAATCCCCCGATAAATTGGGGGACTTTGATTGCGGTTCCCCCCTTTTTTAGCTGCGGTGTACACACAAGTCTGAAATAGCTTACTCATCTGGGTTTGAGCGTTAGTTTTACCCCACCCTAACCCTCCCCTTGCAAAGGGGAGGGAACTAGATTTCCTGTTTCCCCCCTTTCCAAGGGGGGTAATTCGACTTGTGTGTACACCGCAGCCTTTTTAAGGAGGGATCTATCTAACAGTACCTAAAGTCACAGCAAAATACTTTTCAAACAGCCTCTAAGGTATATCTACAACTAAAATCCTAATTTCTCTAGCACTGGCTTGGTGGAAACAACATGCCGTTCTAAACCCAGTTCTTTGGGGCTAACCCCAAGTGCCAAAGCAATCAACTGGGGTAAATGCAATACTGGTAAACCTAACTTTTGCCCAATAACCTTTTCTACCTCTGGCTGACGCGAGTCTAAATTTAAGTGACACAGTGGACAAGGTGTAACTATACAGTCAGCACCAGATGTCAAAGCATCCTGAATATGCATCCCCGCCATTTTGAAAGATTGAGTAGTGGCATAACTAGCGAGAGGCCAACCACAGCATTGTGTCCGCCCTCGGTAATAAATTGGTGTTGCACCCACCGCCCGAAACATATTTTCCATCGCTTCTGGTTGGAACGGATCGTCATAAGGCATGGATTTTTGGGCGCGGAGAAGATAGCAGCCATAAAAAGCCGCACATTTTAATCCACTTAACTTCCGGGTGACACGTTTGGTAATTTCCTCTAAACCGTAATCTGTTACCAAAGCGTAGAGAAGATGTTTAACGTCAGTACTGCCGCGATAAGGCGAACAACCTTCTTTATGGAGCAAGCCATTAACCTGTTCAATGTAAGCAGGGTCAGTTGTCTGACATTCTTTCAGATGTTCGTTAACATGACCAATCACACCTTGACAAGTACTGCAATGAGTAAGTAAGGGCAAATTTAATTCTTCTGCTAAAGCAATATTTCTAGCGTTGACTGTATCTTCTAGCAGTTGGGAATCTTCTTTAAATGTGCCAGAACCGCAGCAAGCAGCTTTTTTAAGTTCAACCAATTCAATACCGAGTGCTTGGGTAAGGGCTTGAGTTGACTGGTAAAGTTCCCGACAGGCCCCTTGAGCAACACAACCGGGAAAGTAAGCGTATTTGAGTTTGAGTGTCTGAGATAGCATAGAGGTATATTTGGGTTAGAGCGATCGCTCTAAACAATAACTGTTTTATCATTCCTTGTTAGCACTAAAGTTCTGATGTTTGACGTTGAGCGACCTTTAACCATCTAGGTTAAAAGCCCCAGCGTCTACATGTTCTGATTGCTAGCAAGGCTGGAAATACCGATCGAGACATTGTAAAAAAAATTAGCAATAATTAGACCACCGAAGCATTTATAGAGCATCGACGATGGCGTAGTCCGCTCCCCTACCCAATTGTTCCTAGAAAATTTACCCTATTATTTTTAGGAATGGGAGGGTTTTTCTAACAGAAAAACCCTTGGTAGTGTACGGGCGATCGCGCTTGACGATAAGATGTATATGCTCAAAACAATGTCTCCCATAAAGAGCAGAACCTAGCAACTGGTTAAGGACTTTTATTATTTATGAGCCAAACGGAACTTTTTGAAAAGGTCAAAAAAATCGTTATCGAACAACTGAGTGTTGAACCCCCTGAGAAAGTCACACCACAGTCCAAGTTTATGGAAGATTTAGGGGCCGATTCCCTGGATACCGTTGAACTCGTGATGGCTTTGGAAGAAGAATTTGATATCGAAATTCCCGACGAAGCTGCCGAGCAGATTATATCGGTTCAAGACGCAGTAGATTACATCAATAGCAAAGTTACCGCATCAGCTTAAAAGAATTTTGAGTTTTCAAAGTTCAGATGGCAATGCCATGCCCCCTCTGGGCGTTTATGGCAAAAACCACTCATTTAACTTTTCACTGAATGCTGAACAGTTAAAAGTTTAAGAGTTAGAGTTTTAGGAGGCAAAAGTTCGGAGTTTTCTCCATCTTTAAGTGCTTCCAAAACTCAGAACTCAGGACGGGCTAAACCCTAGCTATACACTAACAGAACTCAGCACTGTTTAATACCTGCTGCTTTTTCGCCACCTTTAACTGAATCATGACAGATCATACACGTAAACGCGTTGTTGTAACTGGTGTTGGCGCGATTACACCTATAGGTAACACAGCAACAGAATATTGGGATGGATTATTGAGTGGACGCAATGGGATTGACTACATCACATTTTTTGATGCGTCTCGCCATGATTGCCGCATTGCTGGTGAGGTAAAAAACTTCGATCCACATGATTATTTGGAGCGCAAAGATGCCAAGCGCATGGATCGATTTTCCCAATTTGGGGTTTCAGCAGCAAAACAGGCTCTAGCTAACGCGGAGTTAGTTATTAATGAACTGAATGCAGAACAGATAGGTGTCATGATCGGTTCTGGCGTTGGCGGCATTAAGGTATTAGAAGACCAGCAAACTATCTACCTAAACCGTGGGCCTGATCGCTGTAGTCCATTCATGATACCGATGATGATCGCTAATATGGCAGCAGGATTAACGGCAATTCACACGGGTGCTAAAGGGCCAAATTCCTGTCCTGTAACTGCCTGTGCTGCTGGCTCCAATGCTGTAGGCGATGCCTTTCGCTTAATTCAAGGGGGATACGCCCAAGCGATGATTTGCGGCGGAACAGAGGCAGCTGTGACACCATTATCAATGGCTGGTTTTGCCGCCTGCAAAGCCCTCTCTTTTCGCAATGACGATCCGGCTCATGCTTGTCGTCCTTTCGATCGCGATCGCGATGGATTTATCTTGGGTGAAGGTTCAGGAATTTTAATTCTAGAAGAACTACAACACGCCCTAAGTCGCGGCGCTCACATTTATGCTGAAATGATTGGCTATGGTATGACCTGTGACGCATACCATATCACATCCCCCGTCCCTGGCGGACTAGGCGCAGCGAGAGCCATAGAACTGGCGCTCAAAGATGCTAATATCACTCCCGAACAGATTAGCTATATTAATGCCCACGGCACTAGTACCCCGGCGAATGATTCAACTGAAACCTCAGCCATCAAAAAAGCCTTGGGAGAACATGCCTATAAGGTGGCAATTAGCTCCACTAAATCGATGACAGGTCATTTATTAGGCGGTTCTGGAGGTATTGAAGCAGTAGCAACAGTACTGGCGATCGCTAATGACCAAATTCCACCGACAATCAATCTGGAAAATCCCGATCCAGAATGTGACTTAGATTACGTGCCTAATTACAGCCGCGCTCAAAAAGTCGAGGTGGCAATATCCAATTCTTTTGGGTTTGGCGGTCATAATGTCACACTAGCCTTTAAGAAATACGTTTAAAAGAAGTCAGAATTCAGGAGTCAGAATTCAGGAGTCAGGGGGAGATGAGGGGGATGAGGGAGTGAGGGACAAGAATTAATAACCAATGCCCCATTCCCAATGCCCCATACCCCATGCCCAATGCCCAAAGTACCATAAATATCATTCCGATATAACTTAAGCGTTCAGCATGACCCAATTATCAGCTTGATTTATCACCACAAACTCAGGTGATCCCGCTTGTCCATCGACAAGTGGGAATGGGATGATGAGGATACTGTGGGGAATCTAAAATAACCCCAGCAAGAGAAGCTACAAAGAGTGCTAACCCGTCGTTAAAAACAAGAGATTATGACTGTTGCAACCCAATCCCTCAAAGAACTGTCCCTCGAAGAACTTTGTATTAACTCGATCCGTTTCTTGGCTGTTGATGCCGTAGAAAAGGCAAAATCGGGACACCCAGGATTACCAATGGGCGCGGCTCCAATGGCTTTTGTCCTCTGGGATCGCTTTATGAAGTTTAATCCCAAGAATCCCAAATGGTTTAACCGCGATCGCTTTGTCTTGTCTGCCGGTCACGGCTCGATGTTGCTGTATGCCTTACTCTACTTGACAGGCTACGATAGCGTCACCATTGAAGATATCAAGCAATTCCGTCAATGGGGTTCTAGAACTCCCGGACACCCAGAAAACTTTGAAACCCCAGGCGTGGAAGTCACAACTGGCCCCTTGGGTCAAGGAATCGCCAATGGAGTTGGTTTAGCGATCGCTGAAGCACACCTTGCTGCTAAATACAACAAACCCGATACCAAGATTGTTGACCATTACACCTACGTAATTTTAGGTGACGGTTGCAACATGGAAGGGATTTCTGGTGAAGCTGCTTCTTTCGCGGGGCATTTGGGACTAGGCAAGCTAATCGCTTTGTACGACGATAACCACATTTCCATCGATGGTTCCACAGATGTGGCATTCACCGAAGATGTTTCCAAGCGTTTTGAAGCTTACGGTTGGCACGTGCTGCATGTTAAAGATGGTAATACCGATTTAGCAGCGATCGCTAAAGCAATTGAAGAAGCTAAATCTGTCACCGATAAACCATCAATGATTAAGGTGACAACCACCATCGGTTATGGTTCCCCCAATAAACAAAACACTGCTGGTATTCACGGTGCTGCTTTGGGTGGAGACGAAATAGCATTGACTCGGAAAAATTTGGGTTGGGAATACGAGCCCTTCGTAGTTCCACAAGAAGCCCTCAACCACACACGGAAAGCAGTTGAGCGTGGTGCAGGTTACGAAAGCGAATGGAACAAAACATTTGCCGACTACAAAGCTAAGTATGCCCAAGAAGCGGCTGAATTTGAACGCTACATTAGCGGCAAACTACCCGATGGCTGGGATAAAGTACTACCAACCTACACCCCAGAAGACAAAGGATTGCCCACTCGTAAGCACTCAGAAAACTGCCTCAACAAACTAGCAACAGTTTTACCTGAATTGATAGGTGGTTCAGCCGACTTAACCCACTCCAACTTGACCGAAATCAAGGGCAAGGGCGACTTCCAAAAAGGACACTACGAAAACCCCAACATCCACTTTGGTGTGCGGGAACATGCTATGGGCGCAATCTGTAATGGTATAGCGTTGCACACTTCAGGATTAATTCCTTACGGTGCTACCTTCTTGATCTTCACAGACTATATGCGTGCTGCCATCCGCTTATCCGCCCTTTCCCAAGCTGGCTCGATTTGGGTGATGACTCACGATTCCATTGGACAAGGTGAAGATGGCCCCACACACCAACCCATTGAAACTCTAGCTTCCTTGCGAGCTATTCCTAATTTATTAGTGTTTCGTCCCGCAGACGGTAACGAAACCTCCGGCGCTTATAAAATAGCGATCGAAAAGTCGAAGCAAAACGCTCCATCTCTATTGGCGTTCACTCGTCAAAACGTCCCCAACTTGGCAGGTACATCAATTGAGGGCGTAGCGAAAGGTGGATACACCGTGGTAGATAGCGAAGGTACACCTGAAATTATCTTGATTGGTACCGGTTCAGAATTGAGCCTCGCCGTCGGCGCAGCCGAAAAACTTAAAGCTGAAGGTAAAAAAGTTCGTGTCGTCTCGCTACCTTCATGGGAACTGTTTGAAGCACAGGATGCGGCTTATAAAGAATCCGTTCTGCCGAAAGCTGTCACCAAGCGTTTGTCTGTAGAAGCTGCTAGCAGTTTCGGTTGGCACAAATATGTAGGTACTGAAGGCGATTGCGTTAGTATCGATCGCTTTGGTGCTTCGGCTCCAGGTGGTGTTTGTTTAGAGAAGTTTGGTTTTAGCGTTGATAATGTGTTAGCTAAGGCTAAACAATTGTTGGGTTAATAGCAACAAAATATTCTCAAAATTGTGTGAGGTGGGCTGAAAGGCCCACTTTTTTTAACGCAAAGGAACGCTGAGGTAAACGCAGAGGTTCGCTGAGTAAGATTGTTTATAATTGAGGTAATTATTTGATGAATGGAGGGAATGATGCCAGAAGTTGCTAATTATCATCAAGAAGTGAGTAATCGCATATCACCAATCGTTGAAAAGCTAATTAAAGATAATAGTTTATATCAAGTTAAGTTAAACCAACAGGAAATGGTAGAAATGTTAGTAGAACTCTTTGGACAGTTATTACCAGAGGAAATGAGAGCTATAACCGAGCATGAACTGACACGTAGAATTGATAAGATTCTTGTCTTAGAAGCGGTTTCTGGTACGTTAAATGATTTGACCCCAGAGCAAATCAAAATGTACGATGAAGCAGTAAAGCGAAAATAGACAAAGGACAAAGTGGCTTATTTATTAGATACAAATATTGTTATTATGGATAGCCCTTCTTCGCCTCATAAAGATTTACTATTAAGCACTACCTTCTTTGCAGGGATTGCAATTGGAGTTATGAATGCAACTCTAGTTATTCCTTTGATGAAGGAAGTTACTAACCTGAATTTAGCTATCACCGGAGCAAAAGTAGGAGCAATTGTTGTAATTTTAACTGTATTCATTGTTTGGAGTATACAGTGGATTCTTGAAAATGATTTTTATATTGATATATTCTCTTGGTTAGTATTAGCCTTGATCATAGGAACTATAATAGCGCTAATTATTGAAGATAGAATTGGAACTATAATTGCAGCAGGGTTCACATTTGGTATTGTCGCAATGACTGTGACTTTAACTTTAGTTGGTTATGTCACTATTGGTATTTTATCTATTGGTTTTTACCCTAGATGTGTTATTTGGGTAAATTCGCTTGAGGCTATTAGAGTATTCTTGACTACGCTGGCAGTGAAGCTGGTAGTAATTATCTTTTTCTACGGTATTGATATACAGAACATAAAGTCTTATTTGCTTTGATAAGCGATTTCTACGGGTGGCGATGGGTGTGGAATTAGGAATTTGGCAAGGCAGGCCGCTATCAAAATCTAGAATTACCCTGGTTGCGCTGGTGGACAAATGGTAATTTGCTACAAACAGGATGGGAGCGATCGCACACGGGCGGTTTAATTTTAGTTTCTAACGATTATGACTTGCTGCGGGTTAAAGGACTAAGCCTGAAGAATAAGCTATCAACAGATTCTTAACCTCTCTAGTAAGTCTTGCTCCCCTAGATTTTGTTGAACATGCTATGGGCGCAATCTGTAATCGTATAGCATTGTACGCTTCAGGATTAATTCCTTACGGTGCTACCTTCTTGATCTTCACAGCCGCCTTTTTTTATGCGGAGGAGAATTGTTTATAATTTCATTATTCAAATTGTATCTGCGTGTATCCCGAACTTTTGATCTCAGAAAACCAGAAATTCCTGAATTATCTGTGTTTTTATAGTAATTTGAACTATGCAACTTTATTTACCTTCTTTTTTTTCAGGAGATTTATCTGATGAAATTAGTCCAAAAGCTTGGTATTGCTACTGCTAGTGCTGCTATAGGTATCACTAGTATCGGTACATCTTCTGCGGCACAAGCTGTACAATTATTTAATTTTCAGTACTCCTTTCCCAGTTATGAAGCAAATGGTACAGCGATTTCTGCTAGCGGCATCCTCACGACTACTGATTTAGATCCCATAAACAACAATTACACAATCACAGGAATCACTGGTACAAGAAAAGTCGAAGGAATTACTGAGACAATCGTCGGGCTACTCTCTCCAGGTACATACGGAATCAACGATAATCTTTTAAATGCAAGTACCCCGCTATTAACCCAGAACGGTTTTTCTTACCTGGTTTCTGGAAGCGGGGAAGACGGAAATGGCAATGTTAACGTATTTTACAGTAGCTTCAATGAAGGTTATTCAGAGCTTTCAAGCGACGTAGATTATGGCAACTTTAGTGTAAACCCACGTACTGTTCCCGAACCTTACACAGTAGTTGGCTCATTGCTTGCTCTTAGTTTTGGCTGGTGGACAAAGCGAAAACAAACAGTAGCTTCCCAGAAGTATGAGAAAGAATTTTAACCTTAACTGAACTCTATTGTTGTAATTGGGACTTCCAAATAAAAATATTTAACTATTTATTTCTTGGAAATCCCTAACATTAGAATATCAGCCGTAGCTTTATTAGAAACTTCCAGGATTGTCATCAAGTGCTAGCAAGAAATTAATTAGGTCTGCTTGCTGCTTGGAATTAAACCCGGCTTGTCTATCTACATAGAAATCATGACCTGTGCCATCAAGGTTACTACGCACTAAAGCAGGGTTAGCTTTATTGGTTTTCACAACTTCTGCACGAAGATCGCGATCGACTAAGGCACGTAAGCTGCTAGCAGCATCGGCAGGTATACCTTGGCTTAGAGTACCAGAAAGCCCTAAGCCATTCTTGTTAACAACCGTGAAACTACCATCTGACTCAACAGCAAGGCTTCCTGCCTGTACTGCTGCACCACCATCATGCAAATATGGTGCGCTTAAATAAAGACCACGTAAGGTACTAGTTTTGTAACCGCCTTTTGGCAATATCCCTTTGGGTAGAGTTGTAGGACTATCTGAGATACCTTGTGTTGGTACATCCAGCACTTCAGCATTAGCAGGTATGGGAACGGGAGTATTAAAAGTGTATAGCTTGGGTGGTACTAACAAATTATTTAACCCCAAGCGAGACTCGGCGCGGGCTGGATTAGTATGAATTTCATCAATTGGATGAATTTTGTTGTCAGTAAAGAAGGGTGGAATATGGCAAGTTGCACAATTGGCCTTCTCAAATATTTTTGCGCCACGCTTAACAGAATTGCTATTTAACGCTTGCGAGTTTTCCAAAGTCTGGTTAGGAGGGGGTACTAAGCTATTTTGAAAAGCAGACATGGCGTTATCAGCAAATAAGAAGTCACCACTGGCAATATCAGTGGGCTTTTCAGTATTTGGGCTGAAAACTAAGCCGTTGTAAGTAAACAAACTAGGACGCAGGTTTGGGTAAGTTCCTGTGCCAGGGGCAGGAATTTGGTCTTCTAATTCTGCTTCTGTAGGATTCGGTGCGATCTTCCGCAGCCATTCTGAGGGTTTTACTATAACTCCTTCTGGTAAACGTAGGCTGAGATTGTCAGCATTCTGAAGAAATGTACCAATATAAACTTCTGGGTCAATGCCAAGAGTTTCTGCACTGAGTTGAGCAGCTGCAAACAGATTAATTTCTGAAGAATGAACACCGTTATTGGTAGAGGTTAGTCCAGCAAACGGGCCAAAAGCAAACTCTCCAGAGGCTGTATAGGGATGATTGTTAAATGTGAACAGGCTGGGAATTTGGGTCGTGTTTCTAATACCATCCGGTGTACTCTCAAAATTCCCAAAAGGCACATCTAAGACTGCATCATCAAAAGCTTTTTCAAACTTTTCAGGATCGGGTAATTCTACTTTGTTACCTTTACTATCCAGAATAATTTTACCATTGCCTCGATATTCCGGGTTGAGGGGGTTAAGATTTAACCGTGCAAATCCAGCAGATGAATTTGATGCTAGGGTAACTAAAAAAGCTGTAGCGATTTCATTATTAGGTACTCCCATAAGACGTTCACCCTTCTTTGAAAGGGATATGTGGCAAGCAGCACAACGAAGGTCAATCTGAGTTGTATTTGTTGTTGTATTAACTGTAATTCCCAGTCCAACGGGAAAAGTCCCTCCCTTTTCCACTTTTAAGCCTGTATTAATGACACTTCCTTGGGGAAAAGTTCGACTACCTAATGCTATATCCTTCTCAAGAATAAGTTGTAAGTTCGTTGTCGGCTGACCTTGCAACTTAACTATTGCTGTCTGTAATTCTGGCAAAATTTTAGCAATGCCATATCCAAAACCAAATACCCCTTGCAAACCGAATGTGTCGCCAATCTTCCGGTTGAAGAATATATCTTCACCTTGAGCGATTAATTCCTGAGTAATTTTAACTGCACCTACCCGTTGATAGGAAATAGGGTCATTAGGATCGAGTCCCTTATTTGAAACTACTCCTGCTGCTTCTTGAGGGCTAAGTAGTTTACCAAAATAGTCGTAATAGCCTAGCGGTTGAGTAGGAGCAGGTTGCAAAAAGTCAATTGTTGCGAAAGCTGTCTTGCTTGTCATCAACCAATTTGATAACAAAATGCCAAAAACACTAATGATAAAAATGCTGATTAATAAGAAAATCTTGGTTTTGGAAGTATAAAGCCCTCTAACTACACCAGTCTTAGGGTTGTTTTTTTTTGTTTCATATTGAACAATCCACTAAAAGATTACAAATAGATATATCACACTATTACGTAAGTAGATGTAATAGTGTGTTTAAGTTTTTTATCAATTTGATAGCTCGATTAGTTGATTATACTTAATATACCTAAAAAGCCCTAGCTCTAGATTGAATGTACTACATTCAAGCTAAAGGCTTGTCTTTTGTGCCTCTAGGCATTTTTTAATTTGTTAAATCAGGTTAAATTTAATGAATTCTTTCTCTAAGTAATTGTTCTTCTAAAGCAGCGATGCGATTGTATGCTGCTGTTAATTGCGCTGTCAGTCGTTGTATTTGAATTTCTGGTGTTATGTTATCTCCACTTTGACGATGCATGTCTAGATAAATACCATCCGTCAATACATCCTTATGTTCCATTTCTGGATTTAAACTGATACGTCTAATCTGATAGCCTCCAGCCGTGCCGTTTTCCTGATAATTATCCTTTGCTTGTGTATTCGCTAAAGAACACTCTGAGAAAGCTTGAGTGACTTTAGTATCAAGTTGATCGATCACTTGGCAGAGGGCATCCAGTTTTTGGCTTAAAGTCAGGATCTGCTGCTGTAATGGCTCCATTTAATACCCTATATACGTATATTTTCTTTATGTTATTCAATTTATCCCCAACCTTAACAATATTTATGGATTATTTAAGTATTGATAATTTTTGGTGCGAACGTGACATTTAAATGATTACTTCTAAATATAAGTAAATATTGATTACAAGTACTATTCAGTAAATTTATAGAGGTAAATACATCTATAGGCATAAATTTACTGGAAAAATCGCTAATTTGAGTCAAATATTCAAAATTATCGGTATTCTCAAGGAAAAATACAGATGATTTTGCAACTCCAGTTTTTCAGATAGTCAGCCTCTGGTGAATCTCTGCTTAATATTAGGTATAATCAAAAATCTCAAATCCAAAATCAATGGATCGACGGTCTTTTTTGCTAGGTACAAGCACACTGGTACTTTCACAACTGCTTTTTGGCTGTGGTGGAAACAAGCAGACACAACTAAAAGTACAGTTATTAAAAGGTTCTATACCTGGTCAGGTAGTGAATCAGTTTCACAAAGGTTTACAGCAACAGGTAAAATTAAAGTTTGCCCCAGTCGAGCAGATACAAGATTTATTTGAGCAATTACAAAATTGGCAGCAAAAACCAAAATCTAGCGATGAACAAGGATGGAGTCGTTTTATACCCTTTAGGCAAGGTCAAAAAACGGTTGATGCAGACCTCATAACATTGGGAGATTATTGGCTAAAAGCAGCTATTGAGCAAAAACTCATTCAACCACTCCAAGAGTTACAGGGAAATCAATTAAAGCAATGGCCTGCTTTAGACGAAAAGTGGAAAAAATTAGTAACGCGCAACGACCAAGGTAACTTGGATACTCAAGGGAAGGTTTGGGGTGCGCCTTATCGGTGGGGTAGCACGGTAATAGTTTATAACCGTGACAAGTTCCGAGAATTGGATTGGACACCCAAAGATTGGAGTGATTTGTGGCGAGATGGAATGCAGCAACGCATTTCTCTACTTAATCAACCACGAGAAGTTATTGGTCTGGTTTTAAAGAAGCTAGGAAAATCTTACAATACAGAGAATCTTGACCAAGTAGCAGACTTGGAAAAGGAATTACAGACATTAAACCAACGGGTGAGGTTTTACAGTTCCAATAACTACTTAGAACCTTTAATTATGGGAGACACTTGGTTAGCGGTTGGTTGGTCAAGTGATGTACTACAAGTTCTGGGACGTTATCCCCAACTTGGTGTGGTTATCCCTCAGTCAGGAACAGCGATGTGGGCGGACTTGTGGGTACGTCCAGCAGGTGTTACTAAGGATACTTTATCAGATCAATGGATTGATTTTTGTTTGCAACCAAGCATAGCTAAACAAATTTCGGTGCTGACTAAAAGTAATTCGCCAATTTCTACAAATATTACCGCTTCCGACATTCAAGAACCATTTCTGAGTCTGTTACAGAGCGATGTTTACGACGGGCTACGCCTACGCACAGTTTTCGATAAGAGTGAATTTTTGCTTCCCTTACCGCCATCTGCAATAAAACAATACGAGTCTTTGTTTGCCAAAATTAAGGTTTAGTTGGGAATTGGGAATTGGGAATTGGGAATTGGGAATTGGGAATTGGGAATTGGGAATTGGGAATTGGGAATTGGGCATGGGGCATTGAAATTTTCCCATCTGGCTCATCTCCTCCAACTCCTAACTTCTAACTCCTGATTAGAGTAAACGCTGTAAACCTATTTTGTTCTTAAGAGTGGTTTGGATACTGCATAAAGCTGGACTTGTACTAAAGTTACAAGTGTAGGTTGCCAAGGGTTCTTTTTGATAGTTAAATACCCGAACGTTGTACCCAAAGTTCCGTGCTGCACTACCTAAGCGATTTACGAAGTCGTAGCGCTCTACATACTCTAGTAAGCTCCAGATTTGCTGATTCACGATCAAGTCTACTCGTGCTGGTTCTTTGTCAGAAGCTGGATATGCTATCCAATTATCTAATAGCTTTTTCTCAGAGTTTTGTTGCGCCCACCATAAACTCGGAACGGTTAATCCCTCTGGATGAATGGTGTTAGCTGTGATGATATAGTCTTTTGGCTTAGTCAATAACTCTAGTTCTAAAGGCGCACTAGAAGGTGACGGTATTGAGGGCGTTTGCGCTTGTGAGGGTGAGGGTACTAGTAAAGTGGTGAGGGCAATGGTTAGTAGTAATGAAAATGATGTTTGGCGATGCCTTCGGCGGGCGCAGCCATCGCACAATTTAGGTATATGCATAGTTAATACTAATTCGTAATTAAGGCATTAGTAAAAATTCACACAAATTAAACTTTGATGGCAACGATGCGAATTCTTCGGTAGTCTGCTGTCCAAGTTCCTTGTTGATACAGCGTCGGCTTGAGATATTTCTCTACGACGCGAATTACTTGTATTTGTTGCTCATCAGAAAGTCCTGCTAAAAAAGAACTAGCGAACATCCCAATCCAGTTTGCCATACCTGCTTCTCCTTCTGCTAAAGGAGTTGGACGAGCAAAAAGTATGGCATGAATGACATCAAAGCCTTGCTGTTCTAGTAGGGTGGCGTACTCGCCGATACTAGGGAAATACCAAGGATTTAGGGCTTGTGCAGGAATATTAATTGCTTCTAAGGCACTTTCTAAAGCTGTGGCGATCGCCAAAACATTCCCCTTACCCCCAAATTCTGCCACAAAACGGCCTCCGGGTTTTAAGGATTGATGGATGGAAGCGATCGCCTTATCTGCTTCTTTCACCCAATGTAATACAGCGTTGGAAAACACAGCATCCAATGGCTTATCTACTTGAAAGTTCCTTGCATCACCAACATCAAAGCGGATATGGGGATAGTTTTCTCTTGCCTTTTCGATCATTGTGGATGCATAATCAACTCCCATAACTTCAGCACCAGCTTGGGCAATTTTTTCTGTGAGTTGTCCAGTACCACAGCCGAGATCCAAAATCGATTCTCCTGGCTGAGGGTTGAGGAATTTTAGTAAGTCCTCGCCATACTGCCAGACAAAGGCGTGTTTATCTTCGTAAAGGGTAGCATCCCAATAATTTTTAGGTATTGAAAGATTATTCATAAGTAGTGAAATTACAGAAGGTTTATTTTCAGATAATCAACCCTCTGCCTTGGGTTGATCACCGCCTATTCATTAGAGTAAAAAAGATTTTTAATTATGTCCAATATATATTTTCACCATAACTAATATTTTAAAGATATGAGTTGAGGTAACAGATGGAACTACGACACTTGCGCTACTTTGTCACCTTGGCAGAGGAACTGCATTTTGGACGGGCGGCGGAACGATTGCACATTGCCCAACCTCCCCTAAGTCAACAAATTCGACAGCTAGAAAGGGAATTGGGTTTTGAACTGTTTCACCGCACGAAACGAAATGTGCAATTAACAGAAGCGGGGCAAGTGTTTTTGGGTGAGGTTCAGCAAATTATGAAGCAATTACAACAGGCAATCCAAGTCGGGCAGCAAACTAGTCGGGGCGAAATTGGACAGTTGGTGGTTGGCTTTGTCAGTTCTGCGGCGTATAATATTTTGCCTATTATTTTGCGAACTTTTCGTAGTCACGTTCCTGATGTGGACATTGAGTTGCATGAACTGACTACAGATCAACAGTTAGAGTGGTTAAGAGAAGGTAGGATGGATGTGGGATTCTTGCGTCCACCTGTTGAAGAAAATAAATTTAGTTACGAAACAATTTTTCAAGAGTCGTTGATGGTGGCACTACCTGAAGCACATTTCCTAGCGAGTCAATCTGATGTGTGTTTGACATCCCTTGCCAATGAACCGTTTATTTTATTTCCCAGGATATTAGCGCCAGGACTTTACGACTCGATCATTAGTATCTGCCAGCAAGCAGGTTTTAGTCCCAAGGTTGCTCAAGAAGCCATCCAGATGCAGACAATTGTTAGCCTAGTAGCAGCTGAGATGGGTGTGGCGATCGTGCCAGAATCTTTGCAAAACCTGCAACGCATTGGCGTAGTTTATAAAAAATTACAAGAACCTACCCCAAAAGTAGCGATCGCAATGATTTGGCGAAAAAACGAGACATCCCCAACTGTGCAGAGGCTTGTGGAGATAGTTAGACAAGTTGCCCAGCAGTTGTGAATAGGGCGGCTTACAACAATAAGAAAATATTTGGTTACAACTAAAAACAATCATTCGAGAGTTTTATCTTGATGTCAACGCGGATGCTTTTTGGGTTGAATTGTCGTGTCCCTGTTTTGTTTCTGTCCTTGCCTGTCTTACTCTGACAGCCAGCGCTTGCGTGTCTTGAGGAACAGCCCTAAGACTGTGAATATTCCCATACCCAGATCGAAGGAAGGTTCAGGAACAGGAGAGGCTAGTGCCCCATCCTTAAACAGATCCGAGAGGTCTTTGGTGTCTGGGGAGTTTGCATCACCCAAAAACCCGCCCCCTGGGCCGTACACACCGAAGAGTTCCTGCCAGCTTTTCAGGTCGGAGGAGTGGGTATAATTTACGAGGCTTTCATAGGCGTTGCCCTTAGCCAGAGGTGAGATCACGATTTCCGGTAGGGTGTGGCTGAAGTCGTTCTGATTCTTGCCTTCAGTCTCATCCCACCAGATCACGATCGCGCCATTATTTTTGTAAGCATCGGAAGACATGATCTGGGGAATGATTGTGGCAAGGAAGTTGTCGCCCTGTGCAAGTTCGGCCTCATCGCCTGTGTAATGCACCCCATTATAAGTAAAGCCGTCGGTCAATGCGGTGTGTGAGTCGTTGTACTGGTCGGGGGTGATGAGGTTATATTTGCCGACCGTATTGTTAGCAAGGTCTGTTGACAACTGCTGCAATGGTGCGTAATGGGAGGCTTCGGGGTTTGAAGGTGTTGGATCGTTGCCGCCGTTGGTATCGGTAAAGAACAGCTGCCCATCGTGTTTGGCCGCGAAGTTATACTGGTTGCTACCGTTGTAGGCGTTGGTGTAGTCCGCCGACGTACCACTGACACTGCTCAAGGGAACAGTCCACTGACTTTGCGGTAGGACGGTGTTGGTCAGCTTACCCTGGCTGTTGGTGGCTAGGTCGATATCTTCCTGGTAAGACTTCCAAGAGATGCCAGCGTTCTGGAGTAGTCCGCTAAGGTTAATCGCGTTCTGGTTAGTACCACCGGGGTTCTTAAAAGGATCGTTGTCGTTCAACACGCCAAAGTTATCGCCGGCTTCCTGCCAAATGTAGTTTGGTTCGGAGGGGTGGATGCTGGGGTTATTGCCCGATGGTGTAGCCAGAACGTTATGATAAGCAGCAGCGTAGGAGACTTGAGCGGCATTCGGATCTCCGGGGGTGATGAGGCTGTTCTGATACGGAGTAGCAACATTGCCGAATATCTGATTGGGCGCATTTGTATCGCTACCTGGTTGCGTGAAGTTGTGGTTCTCCATATCTATGACGAAGATATCGCCGAGGCTTGCTGCCACTGCCGCCTGTGCGCTTAGGAGGCTCCCGGCCACAAAAGCAACAGGAAGAAGCGTCCACTTAAATAGCTGTAGTTGCATTGATTTTTACAAACTGATTGTAAGCATCAGGAATATAGTGATATGGGTTTAAGCACTCACTATTACAGCTTTAAGGAAACATTAAGTTTTTCACTCAACTGCTCCAGAATTATGAATTATCGTGAATTTTCACGGTATCTGGAAAACCTCTCTCTAAATCTCTCTCCTAGAAGGAGAGAGACTTTGAATTTTCACCTTTCCTGATGCGGGAAGGGGGCTAGGGGGTTGGGTTTTTCGTAAGCTTTTACTCACGACGTGAAAAGTTAGATGAATTATCCGGTCAAAGTGCCAATGGGCCACGAGTTACACCTAGCTGATTTTGCAGTTTCAACTCTCGCCAGAGTTGAGAACCTGTAATCTTACCTTGCAATAATTGACGGTAGCAATGTATTGTTTTACTCACTTGTTCTGGTGTCTCATTGACAAACTCGATGCGAAAGTGACCTAATCCAAGCTCTAGAAGGCGCTGTACGTACTCGGCTCCGGTTTGGGCAGTGCCGTTAAATACAGTATTACGGCAACCTACATCTGCTTTAATAACGTGTTCGCTACCTACACGGTCTTTTAATTTGACTTCCTGCTTTTCACAAGGTCGTCCACAGTTGGTATAGTCTGTACCCGTTGAGAGAAAGGCACAAAAAACACAATGCTCCATGTGGAACATCGGTATATGCTGATGGATTGTCACCTCAAACCACTGGGGTGGACAACTGGTGAGCAGGTCTTGCAGTTGGGTAATATTCAGGTCATAAGATGCCGTCAGCCGTTCTAGCCCAAAGCGTTGCTGAAAGTAGTCTGCTGTTAAGGGATTAGCAACGTTGAGCGAAAAATCTCCGATACAACGGTCTTGGGCAAAAAATTGTAGTTGGTCATAGTTTCGTATCAGATAGCCATCTGCTTCACAGGCGCGTACCTGTTGCAAAATCCAATTTTCCCCTGGTTTGGTAATTCGGGGTGGTGCAACCCAGATTGTGGGGAGTTGGGAGACGCGATTAATCGCGTCTGTACAAGAGTTAGTAGTAGAGACGCGATTAATCGCGTCTGTTAAAAGAGAAGAATTGTCTGCTTTGTTTTTTTGCTGTTGTTGGCGCACCATTTGCACTGCTTCTCGGTAGGCGCGAGGGTCTTCAAATTCACAGTACAGTGTTTCAACACCAGCTTTGAGGGCGGCTTGGAGTTGCTTGAGGTTTCGTACTAAGACGATGAGTGAGGGGGATGAGGGGGATGAGGAAGATGAGGAAGGGAGTAAGTCTTGGAAAGAGACATCAGAACGTAATTGCCAGGGTTTGGGTTGACTTCGCAATTCTTCCAACTGCACCACGATTTCCCGCCGCATTCGGTTCAACTCACTTATGGGAAGCATAAGGGAAGTGCTGAGGTGATTGGTTAGCGTTCCCAACATGAAAGGGGTGTTACCAAGACGACCGAATTGTTCTTGTAAACGGTTTGTATCTAAGGGTTTCGTGTGCGCCTCCACCAGAAAAATTGTAGACTCCACCTGTACAATATTACCGAGTCGATCGCGGGCGATCGCAATCAACGCCAGACCAATTTCTCCATAAACCTCTACATCAATGGGACGCTGAAATTGGGGGTTTTCGCCAGCAAAACTCTGACGTAGTTGCTTATCGAGTTCTGGATCGCTGGTTTTCCAAATGCGATCGCCTATATGCACTCGCCGCAGGTTCAAGTCATTTCGTCCAAAGGTCAGCATGGCTTCTTTACCCTTGGACACCACAGCATAAACCCGGCCGCCTTCTTCCTTCGCCTCTGGATGACCGCAGTCAAATACAATTCCATCCCCAGGTTTTACAGGCGCTTCGAGTTTAACTGTTACCTGTTCGTTGTGAATACGGGTAACTTCACCTAGATAAACTCCACGTTTTTTACCAAAGCGGGCATGAACTAATTCCTGATTATTAATCCCGCCAAACCAACCCGTGTAGAGTCCGCGAGAAAATGCCATTTCTAGGTTGTAGTGTTCTCGATCTAATTGACCTCTCCCCCAGCCCCTCTCCGTTTCGGAGAGGGGAGCTTTTATTCCCCCTTCCCTCATAGGGAAGGAGGTTAGGGGGTTAGGTCTTTCCAATTCCGCCATCACTCCATCCAAAGCTTGCCGATAAACACGGGTGACATTAGCAACATACTCTGGAGCTTTCAAACGACCTTCAATCTTGAGACAAGTTACTCCTGATTTCACCAAATCGGGCAGAACATCTAAACCTGCTAGGTCTTGAGGACTAAGTAAATATTTGCGTTCTTTTAAATTTACAACTTCCCCATCGGCAATCAAATCGTAGGGCATCCGGCAAGCTTGGGCACATTCGCCTCGGTTAGCAGAACGTCCGCCTAAAGCCTCGCTAGTTAAACACTGACCGGAATATGCCACGCACAAAGCACCGTGAACAAAGAGTTCCAAGGGCAGCGAAGCTTCTTCTAGGGCAATCTGCTGCTGTATTTTATTGATTTCCTGAAGAGAACATTCACGCGCCAGCACTACTAATTGACAGCCGAGGGACTTGGCAAATTCCACCCCAGTCGCACTGGTGATGGTCATTTGGGTGGAAGCATGGATGGGAAAATCGGGCGACAGATGACGGATGAGACGACAAATTCCCACATCCTGGACAATCACCGCATCCACACCTGCGGCAATAATTGTGCGGAGATATTGCTGGGCTTCTGCTAGTTCTTTGGGAAATATTAATGTGTTGACAGTGACATAACCCTTTACGCCGCGACTGTGCAGAAATCTCATCAAGCTGGGTAAGTCTGCCTCAGTAAAATTTTCTGCCCGCATTCTGGCGTTGAAGCGATCCAAACCGAAGTAAATCGCATCTGCCCCATTTTCCACAGCAGCTTTAGCACAGTCCCAATTACCTGTTGGCGCAAGTAGTTCGGGACGTTGAAGAGAAGGAGGGGAAGAGGGGCGTAGGCTTTGCCCATCGGAGATATCGCTTTTCATCAGATTTAGGGTTAAGTAGCACCATAGTGATTTTATCTAAGTTTGTGGGAGGGGGTGCGATCGCTTTTTGAAAATAGCAAAATCTTATAAGTTGTACAAATTTTTAAACCATATTAAAAATGTCTCTGCCTTTGGATGTTGAGAATTCAGAACTTCATACTTTATAGCTTGATGCAGTTGTCTTCCTGGCTCTTCTTGCCACGATAGCCAAGTATAGATTTTAGCTTTATCAAGATAAGAATTTTTGAATGATGCTCCTTTCTTTTTTGCTTCTTGTGCTACTTCCTGAGCATATTGCCAAATAGTTTCGCCTTCATCTTTAATCATGTAAGCTAAAAAAGTTTCTAGCATACCTCTCATTTTGTTATCTGGCATAATCCAGATACCAAACTTAATTCCATTTTTTGTCATGTGGATAAGTCCTGTCTCTGATATTTGTTCGGGAATATCAGGGATACTTGGCAAACAAGCATTTCTTATACTTATCCAACGTACAGATAAATCTTCATCTGCGTCTATTATGACCCCTAAATGAGTGAGTCCTGATGCTTGTAATTCAGTAGATATAAGGTTTGCATCAATATTTTCGTAACCTCCACAATCTTGTATTAATACAATTGCCTCCTTTTTATTATCACCCCAACGAATTCCGTTTTTTTCTATTAATTCTGGTATAACTCGCAAATCGTCCTGTCCTTCTACTAATAGTTTCTTGGCTACATAACCTTTTACCATTACTAACGTACCTCAATTTCTCTTTCAGCAGCAATGACGATTTGAGGTTCAGTGAAGACTACACTTGTTTCTTTACCTTTCTCAATTCTGTGAATTTTAATACCATCCTCAGTTGCATCTTCCTCGCTAACAATGCTAGCTAAACTTGTCCAACAGTCGCTATTGTGAGTAGTTGCGAAAACTTGCACATTAAGCTTTTTTGCTGTTTTCCAGATCAGCTTCCACATATCAGACATCGCAGTAAAGTGCAGTCCAGTATCAATCTCATCAACAAATAAGTATCCGTCTTTAGCACACACTGTAGCCAGTGCGAGTCCTAAGATACGCCAAATACCATCACCCATACTACCAATTGGTACACGCTGATTTCTGTCAGACAGACGTGCAACAAAACCACTACGTGAATCAAAGGAAGTTCTTAATCTCAGTGGGCTTACTTGCTGAAGATTAACTGAAGCGATACGTTCAATTTTGGGTTCAATCGTTTGAAGTGCTTCTTGTACAAATATCTCTTCAGGCGTGAGTACCACTTGATCAAACAATTGATTCATTTTCTCTGTGGTTAAAAAAGACGATGTGACGAATTGGGTATTTGGTAGTGGATTTTTACCATCTCGACGGAATCGCTGAACATAACCTAAATCCAAAGCACTATTATTTGATAAAGGAAATGTCAAAATTTCTGTTTCCTCTCCACGAGTCCAGTTGATACCCAAATTCAGACCATTTATTTGAGCTGAAGATTCATGGAAACTACTAGATTCTCTATTTAATTCTTCACCTAAATCATCATCAAGGTGAAAGTAACGCGCTCCTATACTAACAGTAATCGCCTCTTGATTGTTGCCATTCATGCCTGATATACAAAGTTTGCTATCTGGTTGAATTTCATGTCCGTAAAAAAGATGACAAATATCAAGCTCACGATTTCTTCTTGGATTATCATTCCAAAAATATTCACCTCTGTTAGTCATAACCTCAGCAAGTGGCTCAAGATTAGTCCGTGAACATAAAAGTTGAATAGCTTCTAGTATTGATGTTTTACCACTGTTGTTTTTACCAACAAGTAGGTTGACTCTACCAAGTTGCTGAAGCTCGAAAGATTGGAAACTACGGAAATTCTCTATTTTTATCGTCTTCAACATAATTTTGCTAGCCGGAGACAGCAAAGAGCTAATGACTGGTATTAGTATAAGCAGTCTTAATACTTTTAACTCTAGCAAAAAGGGGCGATCGCCTTTGTCAATTGAGATAAATTAAGCGATATCTTCTCTGCGAGACGCTACGCGAACGATGGGCTACGCCTACGCACCTTACCCCAACTTAATGAATGGATAGGTGAAAAACTACCTTTTAAATCCTAACTTGTAACTCTTCATAAAAGCGGCAAGATTCGCAAGGGCCATCTGGGTTGACTGCACAGCGAATGAGTTCTGAATGAGCATTGTAGCAACAGGTGGCATCACCAATTACCCAACGTCCACCTACCAAACTTTTCTCAGATGGTCGTTTTGCCGACTGCACATAAATGGCAATATTATGTAAGCGGTAGCGCCCTGATTTCAGTTGGTATCGATGGCGGCGTTCTAAAACCGCGTAGGTTTTACCCTCAAAATCGAGATAATTTCCGGGTTGGGGTGTCCAATCAAGTTGCACTTTACCGAGTGACTCAGGCGGATGTGTCAGAATCACCTCAGTTAGTAAAGAGTCTGGCTCCATAAGCTTATGTGATTTGGTTTACATTACAAGAATCGTATAGCATAGCTTTCTTTAGCTTACCGAATTTAGATTACAATAATGACTAACTCTTCGCATCCATACAGATTAAGGCAGCCAAAAGTCAGGTAGGATAGATTTGCCCAAGTCACGTAGAGTTTGGTTGAGCGATCGCGCCACTTGGATATGTACTTCATCCTCTTCTACAGCTAAAATCTCGGCTGGCTGACCTTTTCCCAAATAAGACACCACCAAATTCGCCGCCTCCAAACCAGTAACATAAGCCTTTTCTTGTGACCAGGAACCATGACGGTTCACAATCCAATCGCCACTCATAAACACGTTTTCAAAACTTGTCTTGGCGGGTAACATATAACGATAGCTACCAGGTGCAAAGTGAGTCACCGCTTGAGGTAGCCGAATTACACTGCTATCAACTATTTTTGCCTCCCGAAAGGCCGGCACACAAGTTGCTAAATAACCCTGAACTATTGCTACAATCTCCTCATCGCTCAAACTGAGAAACTGATTTGCGTGATAAAAATCAGCTTCAATCACTGTTCCCGCTTCATCCCGATATTCATCATGTAGAGCATTCAAATCAAAAAACGTCCAGCCTGTACTTTCGTCAAATCCAAAGCAAGCATTAGAAGGACGCGGAATATCAATTTTGCGGTCAAACCATAGCCGCGTTGCCAAAACATCAATTGCTCCTAAATTGCTCAAATTACGGAATTCTTCATGGCTTTGTAAACTAGGGCTAGTTGAGACGATTTTCTTCATTCCCGCAATGCCAACCGCAAAAATCACGGCATCTGCTTCAATTACTTCATCACCGCAAACCACACCCTTGGCGCGATGATTGCTATCAACAATTAAGTCTGTAACCCGACGCTTGGGTAGCACTCGCGCACCAGCTTTTTCAATCTGTTCTACCCAAGGACGAAATATCTTTTCTCCAACAGTTCCCCGACACCAAACTACATCAAAGTCAGGTTGATGAGCCAGAATAAAAAAGTAAAGCATCCCTAAAGTCGCGGCGGCTGAACATTGTTCGCCAGGGGCAAACAAGCCTACTAATAACATTGGTTCAAAAGCCTCGCGGTAAAGTCGTGCAGAAACCTTAAATTCCTTGAACAATTCCCTAGCAGTTACAAAATCATAGCGCCGCCAAGCATCATCAGAATTGTCAAAATCAACAACAGCATACAGTAAAGGCAGAGCGCTCAGACGGTCAATTAGTGGCAATCGTTTAAACTGAGTATATAGAAAAGTTCCTAGTGGGGATGGGAGTCGCGGTAAGTCTTGAAAAATTGGTGATTCAACTTCCAAGCCTGCTGGCGAATATTGCGAAGAACGAGTCCAAGTAGTAAAAGGATTAATTTCTAATTGATTGATTAAGGAAAAAATATTTTTGTAAGGATACCAAAAGCCATGAATGCCAGCTTCAACAGATTTTCCGGCGGCTGTCTGCCAACCTGCCACCAACCCACCAGGATAGGGGCCTGCTTCTAGAAGAGTCACATCATAACCTTGTTTCGCCAAATGGTAGGTTGCTCCTAAACCAGCCCAACCAGCACCTACAACTACCACCCGTTTTTGTTGCGATCCTTCTACCATCCCAGCCTCCGATTGTTGCTGTCCATCAACTAATGTATACGAACTTGTGTTGCGATCGCGGTTTTCGTTGGGATACGGTTCAGTAAAAATCCCTTGCGGTTAATGCTGAGTTACGAGTATAACAGAAAACAGACTTAACTATTGATGAGGAATAATCATAATGACTCAATTAGCAAATACAAAATTCAGTCTAAATGACTTTGAATTACGAGATGGCATTTATTTTCCTAGTGACTATGAAGAATTGAATAATACTCAACATAAGAAAACATGGGACGCAATTGGTAAAACATATTATGGTTCCCAAAAAGTTGAAAAACTTGCAGATACATCACCTATAAAACAAGATTATACTCTACTAACTGGCACACCTGGAGGGACATGGAACAAATTTCCATTGAATAAATCTGTTGGCACTATTCTAGAGATTGGTTCTGGTTATGGACGCGCACCTTTGCATCTCTCGAAAGCGAAAAATCTCAAATGCGAAAAATATTACGGTATTGATATTTCTGAACCTTTATTACGGCGGTTAATCAAGGTAAAACAAGAATATAATTTTTTCCCAGAAGCTGAATTTAACTTGATTTGCACTTCTGCTGAAATTTTACCTTTAGAAGAGAATTCTATAGATTTGGTAATTTCCAATTGCGTCTTTATGCATATCCCAGATGCACAATTAAGGAATTTGTTAGCTGATATATCTCGCGTACTAAAACCTGGCGGAATTTTTGTTTTCAATCATTCCTTTCACAATAAATCTTGTCCTTCTCATATTATCCACAATTTTATCAGAAAGCTAAACCCATTTGTGAGAAATCCAGTTTATCTCAAGCAATATTCTGCTGTTGAAATAAATCAAATGTTAGCAACTGCTGGTCTACAAACTAAGTGTCCAGAATACATTGTGGAACCAACGCAAGAATATGCAATTTTGCCGGAAACTATTAAAGGAATTCCAATACCCTTTGCTAATGCTATTAACAGAAGTCTTAAACCATCAGATGCTTTAAAAGAAACTTTGGCTTATGGTTTTAGTGCCTACAGCAGTCAACTATAGCAATCTTAAATAATTCGCAAACAATCAGATCCCCGACTTCTTAGAGAAGTCGGGGATCTTGTTTTTTAGGAGTTGTTATGTAACTTACCAACTTTTCCCGACATATTTAAATTAAAGTTGGTAAATTAGTAATTACTTAAGCTAATTCTTCCCTACGCAACTATGCCATCGGATTTATCGCCCCTTTGGATATCACTCAAAACTTCATTACTTGCCACATTTATCACTTTCTTTTTGGGTATCGCTGCTGCCTACTGGATGTTGGGATATCGTGGGAAAGGTAAATCGTTAATTGAGGGTATCTTTATTGCACCCTTAATTTTACCGCCTACAGTTGTCGGTTTCTTGTTGCTGCTATTTTTTGGCAAAAATGGCCCTGTAGGGAAACTCATGGAGACTTTTGACTTCACCATTGTCTTTACTTGGTATGGTGCTGCGATCGCAGCTACAGTAGTTTCTTTCCCATTAATGTATAAAACTGCATTGGGAGCCTTTGAACAAATAGATGGCAACTTACTACGAGTAGCTAGAACCCTTGGTGCAACCGAAGCTACAATCTTTTGGCGCATCAGTTTACCCTTAGCACTACCTGGGATTGTAGCGGCTACAATGCTCGCTTTTGCCCGTGCTTTGGGAGAATTCGGCGCGACATTAATGCTAGCTGGTAACATTCCTGGACAAACGCAGACAATTCCAATGGCGATTTATTTTGCTGTGGAAGCGGGAGCAATGAATGAAGCGTGGTTTTGGGCGATCGCAATTATGGCGATTTCTCTATCTGGAATAATTGGGGTTAACTTCTGGCAAGAATTGCGGGAAAAGAAGGGGGGAGTAGGGAGTGGGGAGTGGGGAGTGGGGGGAGAAAATCTTTATACTCCGCAATCTAGCTTTGAATCAGGGAGATTGTTAGTCAATATTGAAAAAATCCTTCCTAGCTTTGATTTAAAAGTTGCTTTCACTACTGATGAGCAACCTTTGGGATTGTTGGGGGGTTCTGGAGCAGGTAAGAGCATGATTTTACGCTGCCTTGCGGGAATAGAAACGCCAACAAGAGGGCGCATAGTTTTAAATGGCAGAGTCCTGTTTGACTCAGAACAAGGAATTAATTTACCCAGCCGCGATCGCCGCATTGGTTTTTTGGTGCAGAATTACGCCCTGTTTCCGAACATGAGTGTGGCGCAAAATATTGCTTTTGGCTTACCCAAAAAACTATCTGCCGGAAGCATTAGAGTGCAAGTAGAGGAGCAACTTATAGCCATGCAGTTGCAGGGATTAGGCGATCGCTATCCACACCAACTTTCTGGGGGACAACAACAACGGGTAGCCTTAGCAAGAGCATTAGCCAGTCAACCGGAAGCATTACTTTTAGATGAGCCGTTTTCGGCACTTGACACCCATTTGCGTAGTCAATTAGAGCAGCAAATGACAGAAACTCTGGCTGATTACCAAGGTGTGACTCTATTTGTCACTCATAATATGGAAGAAGCTTATCGGATTTGCCCGAATCTTTTGGTATTGGAGCATGGTAAAGCCGTTCATTATGGTAGCAAATACGATATTTTCCAGCATCCTGCTACCGTTGGTGTAGCTCAACTCACTGGATGCAAAAACTTTTCCCGTGCTGTTCTCCAGTCATCACAACAGGTAGAAGCGATTGATTGGGGTTGTAGTCTCCAAGTAATTGAACCAGTCACGAGCGAATTATCCCACATCGGCATTCGTGCCCATCAGTTCATTTTTACCAACGACTCATCACAAGAAAATACTTTTCCCTGCTGGGTAGTACGAATCAGTGAAACGCCCCATCGAATGACATTGTTTCTCAAACTACATTCTGCTGGTAAGAATTCTCAAGATTACCATCTGCAAGCAGAAGTCTTCAAAGAAAAATGGGCAACTATCAAAGATCAGCCTTTTCCTTGGTATGTGCGTTTAGATCCTCTGCGGTTAATATTGATGGAATGAACGCAGATATCTACGTCACAGGGGGTATTGCATATTTGGGCGTTGCATAAAATGCTTGTGGAGCGTGGGGTTAGAGTACAACCTGGAAGTTGTCAAACTCCAGTTCTCTGTGAAGTAAAAATCCCATCGGCTAAGGAACGTCGATTAAATAAAATGCAAAACTTCATCCTATCTCTAGCTTCCCTCTCCTTTATAAGAAGGAGAGGGATTGAGGGTGAGGTAAGCGAGGGACATAAAATTCCGACTCAGATTTTGTGGTGTAAACGTAGTTCCACAAAAGTGTGGGTAATACTAATTCTTTTTTTCGTTAAATCTTTACTTCAAGCGCCCAGACTCCAAAGAGTCTGAGCGCTTGAATATTAGGTTGCAGAGAAACTTCTGCTAGTTACGAGAATTAAACAGGCATCATTTGCATACTTCTGCAAGACTCTGCACACTTACGGCAAGCAGCAGCACATTCCATCATTTTCATGTCATCGCTCATCATCTCACAGGCCATTGCAGTGCGATCGCACATTTCAGCGCAAAGCATACAAGTGCGTCCCATAAACTCAGAACCGCTCATCATCATATTCATGCACATCATGCACATTTCAGCGCAATCACGCATCATGCTCATCATGCTCATCATATTCTTGTCCATCTGCATACCACCTTTGGCCATGCAGTAAGTCATGGTTTCCATGCACATTTTATGACAGTCCATACAAACTTCCATGCAGGCTTGCATTTCGGCAGTCATAGTTTCAGCCATCATCATCATCATAGGAAATACCTCTTGATTTGTTGATGCATAAATAGTGTCCTTAAAAGGACTGCTACTAACATTAATACTATCATTTTAAAGAGTCAATGGTAGTTTTTAATCCATAATTCATAAGACTACTATCCCGATATAATTACCGGGAATTGGGAGAAATTCTACAAAAGTTTAGTGTTGTTTTATTAGTTGTTCTTACAGATTAAGGCTTAGATACTCCCTCTCAGAAGTGGGGTTTGTTGAGCAAGCCAACTTTTACATCGGGGATCGCAAATTACAGTCAAGTAAACCGATGATAATTAATATTTTAAGCTATGTTAAGAAATCTAAATATAGGTAAGTTGCCACACATCATCAACAATTCCAGGTGCTTTATGCGATATGTTAAAGCACCATACCAGGACTTACGCAAAAAATAGCCCAAACCTTGAGTTTTCGGTAGGGGCAATTCATGAATTGCTCCTACGACGGATCTGGTTTTTTAAATCATCTATACTTGGTCTTTCCTATCAATGCGTAAGTCCTATATTTTTAATCAAATGCGTCAAAAAATTGAGCGCTATTTTGGTAGTTATCTTAACCAAACAAACCAATATAAAAGTTGTCAAATCGACGAGAATCGCTTTTGTCTATTGGTTAATCAAAGTAATAATGTTTTTTCACATCACTTGTAACTTCCCAGATACAGGACATGCCAGCAGGAAAAATCACCAAATCATCTTTACCCATTTGCACTGGCTGTCCACCATCAGGAGTAACAATTACATTTCCTTCCAAAAAGTAGCAAGTTTCTTGAGAATCATAAGTCCAAGGGAATTTTGAGACTTCCTTTCTCCAAATTTCCCATTTAGACACACCCAATTCATTGAGGCGTTCTTGTCTGGGCTGATGCTCAATTTGAATTTCCATATTGTGCTTTTTCTAGTTATGTTTAGCAGTAGGATTGAATATCCTCTCCACACTGATCTACTAGATAACACAAAGCGCGAAAACGCAAGTATACAAGTTCGTCATAAAGTGGATTTAGCTTGCACATTGGCGGAATATGGGCTATTTTGCGACCAAAAAGCATGATATCGCGCTCGAATGGACACTGGGCTGGAATTAGTTTAGCAATAAATTTGGCTAATTTCCGATTCTGAATCTCAATTGTGTCTAGCCATTGGCGTAATGGTTGCAGCAAATCTAATTTAGATTTAGCTAATTGGTTTTTACTATCTGCTTGATTATTTTGTCCTAAAGGCTGAATAAAAGCAGATAGAAAAATACGCCGATTGTTTGTTTTAAGCATAGTTTTAGGCAAGGTTTTCCTTGTGTAGACGAACTATTTGCCGATTGGGAATATTACCATCTCATTTCTCTAGTCAGTTTGTACTTTGCTTGTTTGTAAAGAAAGAAGCAAAATAAGTACAACCGAAAGAATTTACATGCATCTTTGGAGGTAAATGGTTCAACTAATTGTTATTTAAACCCACCAAATCAAGAAGAACTGTCCCGTTAAATACAAAATAACAAAGAAAATATAAAAATGGCATTTCTTTAACTTAGAGATTTCTAATCTTGTAGATAGTAATTTTATATATTAAATATAAATACCTGGTTCGTAAACGGTCTAGTATCTAGATTAGGTATATTTTTAAATGGTATAATGATAAAAATTTTATTTTTTAAAATATCTTAAGCCGTTACGATCTTGATATGTGTTGATATAGTCTACATTCTGTTGCTCGACTTTTGATAGCAATTTAGGTGGAAATTCTTGCGATGGATATATAGAACGATACCAAGGTTGGTTATTAAAGTAATATTGTAATTCAAGAGTATCAAAACGGCGGCCATGACTGGCAAAAATTGAATTTCGCATAATATCTAGCTCAAAACCATCTTTCCCATCCAAATCTGCATCAGTTACAAGTCTTTGGGAAAGCCAGAAATAAGTGTTGACAGCTGTAGTGGTAAGTGGTGCTATTGATTTAGCTGGGGAAGGTGTGGATTGAGCAGGAAGAAATGGGGTAGCTGGTATAACTTTGGGAGTTTCTACTACGGGGCTTGTGATAGTTGATGGTGTTTCTGAAGATGTAGATTGAGTAGATTTTGGTAACACTTGACTAATAATCACAGATGCACCAACTAACCCACCTGCGATTAAAGTGCCGATAAGAATATTATTCTGACTCTTACCTTGAGGAGTCGGCTGTGGTTTGACAGGCATTGCCTGATTTGCCGGTGCAGAGACTACAGTTAGTTGAGTCAAGAGGGGTTGTGTCGGTGGAATTGGATTTGCTATGCTCTGCAAAGCATCTAGCATTGCTCTGGCTGTGGGGTAGCGATCGCGCGGATGATAAGCGATCGCTTTATCCATAACTTCTGCCATAATTGGGCTAACATGACCAGCATACTGTCGCCAGACAATCTCACCAGTCTGGGAATCGGTTTCTAGTTGTTGCGCCTGTTTACCAGTCAGCAAATAAATTACCGTCATTCCTAAACTATATAAATCACTAGAAAAAACTGGTCTACCTGCGGCCTGTTCACTCGGCATATAACCAGGTGTACCAATCACAATCGAACTCGTAGGATTGCCTTGAGAGTTCACCACCGTTCCCATTGATTCCCGGACAGCACCAAAATCAATTAGCACTGGTTTACCATCTTGTTCACGGACAATGATGTTATCCGGCTTAATATCGCGGTGAATGATATGCTTAGAATGAACGTAATCCAGGACGGGTAATAAATTCAGAAATAATTCTTGGACAGCGCTTTCACTAAATAGCCCCTGCTTTTGAACTTTTCCAGTTAGGGTATCGCCTTCAATCCACTCCTGAACTAAGTAAAATTGTCCCTCAGAAGAAAAATAGGCATATAACGCCGGAATTTGGGCATTTGCGCCACCGAGTTCTTCTAAAATTGCTGCTTCGCGTTGAAACCTCTCTTGCACTAACTGGTAAATTTGAGGATTGTTGTGAATTGCTCTTAGCTGTTTAACGACACAACAGCGCTTTGAGGGCATATAGGTATCTTCAGCTAGATAGGTTTCACCAAACCCACCAGCCCCTAGTGTGCGGATAACTTGATAGCGATCGTTCAGCAGATGTATTGTCATGGAAGATTATAAGCGATATTCATGTCTATAGTTTTCCCAAAACAACCTTCATTTCAAATCTAGTAAACCTTCTTCTTTCAATTTAGGATTGAAACGAATTTGCATTTGCAAACCCCGCACTTCTAGCAATTGTGTTGAAATTTCTGCTTCTACTCTCCGCGCTACATTTTTAATAATTTTTATTTGTGCTAATTCATCATTAGCTGGGTTTTGATATTTTGCCTGTTCTTCAGGTGTCATGATTGCTTTGACATCAATGGGATGCGTCCATTTTTCCTTTTGCTCCCCATTTCCCCAAGGCACACTACCATTTTCACTAATCCAAGCATTTTCAGTATTTTCTAAAATTGCGCGACTAGGGCGTTCAATAGTTTGAATTTTCACCCAGTAGCAATGCTGTGGCTGGCGGACTAAATGCTGTTTTAGGCTGAGATAAACATCACGAGAATATCCTACAAATTGCAGATTTTTTTCTTGGTTAAAGATAGCATATACCCCGATTTTACCCTGAAATTCTTCGGGTAATTGACCAGAATTATCAATGTAAGGAATATATTCTAGGGCTGCTAAAGAAGAAAGATTAGTTTCAAGAGTCATACATTAAATATCAAGTTTAGTATTTGCCTATTAGGGAAAAATGAGCTTAAAAATTAACCATTGCCAAATTTTTGATAAATTGCACAAAGGCGACTGGGTTTGAAAATTTTAGAACTAAACATAAAATTTGGTGGTACATTAATGATGGCATATTCATCAGATTCATGATATTTTTCAAATTCTGCTGGCATTCCTTTAGTAGTAGTTAAGCTGTAAGGAACTGGTTGAAAAAGTAATTCTGTAAATTTAACTTGCTCACACTGCAACTGTTGACCAATTTGATTTAAGAAAGCAACGCTTGTCAATAAATTAAATAGAGTTTCTTGAGCTTGTGTTTCAAGTGTGAAACTGCCATCAAAGTCTTGAACGATTTTCAGGGGCATTTTCTGTATGGATAGTTATTAACGGCAAGTGAAAAATTACCACTTTAAGATCAGCCTATTAGATTGTGTGACTTCTGTCAGCCACAAGAGAAAGCTAACAGGATTAAGAATCATGAAGTTTAGCATATTTCAGCGATATAGCGGTTCTCGGTTGAGTGAGATACACCCGTAGGGGCACGGCAGTGCCGTTCCCTCACACCTTGCGATATGATGTTGTACTGCCCTCTCTAGAAATGATTCTTACACAAAAAAATGAGTAGATAATCGTGATTTAAACCACAAATATCCACTCAAAGTTTACTAAATGCGCGTTACTTGGGAAAAGTTCAAACCAATTAGCGTGACTCTGTTCCCTGATTGGGGCTACCTGCTACAGAATCCTCTCCTGGTGCTTCTGGTGTAGCACTGGGTTTAGCATCACTCTTTTCGGCATCGCCAGTTTTGCGGCTTTTTTCGTCGATGGGGGTTTGGTAGCCACCAGAAGCAGTAGGTGTGCTTTCTTGGTTAGATTTTTGTTTTTGTTCTTCAGCCATGACTACATTCCTAATCTTTTATTGTTGGAATTATCTTAGAAAAATCAGGAGTATGAGTGTATCTATCTAGAATATAGTTATCACTGATTTGCCCCTCTATCAAAAGTATTGTTTGGTAAGCCAAACAATATCTAATTTACATAATCGAATTAAACATAAGTCTTGTGGGGTGGGCAATATGAGCGCCCAGCTTATGCAATTTCAATGTGGAATAGCTTATGACTCATACATACTGACAAAAATCCAGAGTCAGTGAACTTCCTCACTCGACTGATATATCGATTATGTTGCAAAAACTGCCCATAGTTTGATAAAAATACTGATAGGGAATATTAGTTTTTTAAACCTACCCTTAAGCAACCTCAAGTACCTATTGACATAGAGTAAATTATTTTGAGAAAAAATAAACATCTTAACAATGTCTCTGAGTAACAACTTTAATTAAGGCATTTCCCAGAAAGAAATTATCCTATTTTATAGCGCTTCTCGAATAGAAGCAATACACTTTGACCTCTCTCCAGACCTCTCCCCTTGTATGGGAGAGGCTTTGAATCTTACTCCCCTTCCCTAGTAGGGAAGGCTGGGCTGGGGGTTAAGTCTGTATTTCGTGCAATTTAGAACCGCTATATTAGGAAAGATTATGATTTTAATTTCGCAAACTTTATCAAGTTTTAATCATATTTGGAGATTGAAACAAATTAAATATGGCACTTTTAAAAAAAATTAAAACAACCAATAATGCTACTTCCTGAAAATGAAAACCAACGGCTAGAAGTACTTAATCAGTATCAAATTTTAGATACGCTACCAGAAGAATTGTTTGATGAGCTAGCTCAACTAGCTGCTAACCTTTGTGAAACACCAATCGCTCTGATTAGCCTAGTTGATGCAGAACGGGAATGGTTTAAGTCCAAAATTGGGCTAACTACACCAGAAATTTCTCGAAGCATTTCTTTCGGTAGTTATACTATTTTGCAAAGTCAAATATTAATTATCCCTGACACTTTACAAGATGAAAGGTTTGCTAAAAGTCCTCTTGTAATATCAAATCATTATTTCCGCTTTTATGGAGGAGTTCCCTTAATTAACTCAAGCGGTTTTGCATTAGGTAGTCTTTGTGTGATTGATTTGATACCACGGAGCTTGACTATTAAAGAACAAGTAGCTTTACAACAGTTGGGTAGACAAGTCATGAGGTATTTAGAATTACATCGTCAGAATGTGATTAATTATATGCAGAATGCACAACGCAATTGGGGTGACTTTAGAACTCAGGTTCGGGATGCTGATTTCATCGATACGTCTTGGACTAGTGTTAAACTTTTAAATGGTCAAATTATTGGTATTGGACAAGATATCACAGAACGTAAGCGAACGGAACTAGCTCTAAAAGCTCAAGCCGAACGTGAGCAATTGATGCGAACTGTTGCTCAACGGATTCGTCAATCTCTAAATCTCCAAGATATTTTGAATGCAACAGTTCAAGAAGTGCGAGATTTACTTGGGGTTGATCGAGTAGTAGTTTATCAGTTTGACTCAGAGATGATCGGCACAATTGTGGCAGAGTCGGTAGAATCTGGATGGACAGTCTCTTTAGGTGTAGAGATTCATGATACATGTTTCCAAGCAGGCGAAGGAGCAGAGTATTATCAGAGACAGAAACGAGCGATCGCAAATATTTATAAAGCTGGGCTAACTGATTGTCATATTCGCTTGTTAGAACAGTTTGAAGTTAAAGCGAATTTAGTCGTGCCCATTTTACTAGAAGTCAGTTCTCAAAACCCTGGCTCTCGCCTTTGGGGTTTACTCGTTGCTCACCAATGCTCTAGTTTTCGAGAGTGGGAAGAAAATCAATTAGATTTGCTCGATGAACTTACAGTCCAATTAGCGATCGCAATTCAACAATCCAGCATCTTTGAGCAAGCTCAAACTGAACTAGTTCAAAGACAAAAAGCTGAAGTAAAGTTAAGACATGCCTTAGCTGAAAAAGAAGTCCTGTTAAAAGAAGTTCATCATCGAGTTAAAAATAATTTACAAATAGTCTCCAGTCTATTGCAACTCCAGTCTCAAACCCTCAAAGATCCAGAAGCGATCAAAGTTCTTCGAGAAAGTCAAAACCGAATTGAGTCAATATCTCTAATTCATAAAAATTTGTATACTTCCGCCAATATTGGACAAATTGATGTTGGTGATTATATCCAGAATTTAGCAGCAAGCTTACTGATTTCCTATCAAATATGGCCTGAAAAAATTGCTTTAGAAACTGATATAGATTCAGTCAGTTTGAATGTTGATCAAGCAATTGCCTGTGGACTGGTTATCAACGAATTAATCTCCAATGCTCTCAAACACGCTTTTCCCAACCAACAAGCAGGGAAAATAAGTATTAGTTTACGTAATATTAGCAAAAATATCGAGATGACAGTTCGAGACAATGGCATTGGTTTACCAGATAATTTAGATTGGACAAATACTGATTCTTTGGGTCTGTCGTTAGTATATGACTTAGTTACAGAACAATTAGAAGGCAATATTACTCTAGAACGCAATCATGGAACAGTATTTAAAATCCAATTTACGCAGTTAACTTTGCATCAGTAAATATCAAATGGGTCAAGCTAGGATTTTAGTTGTTGAAGATGAAGTGATTGTGGCTAGAAGTATTGCTAGCCAACTCAGTCAACTAGGTTATATTGTTACGGGAACAGCCTCATCTGGAAAAGTTGCCATTGCCAAGGCATTGGAAACTCACCCAGAATTAGTATTAATGGATATTATTCTTAAAGGTGAGATGGATGGTATTGCTACCGCTAGTAAGATTCGTGAACAGTTAGACGTACCTATAATATTTTTAACTGCTTATGGTGACGATCATACTTTAGAAAGAGCAAAAATTACCCAACCTTTTGGATACATAGTTAAACCATTTACGACAAAAGATTTAAAAATAGCGATCGAGATCGGTCTTTTAAAACATCAGTTAGAGCGTGAACTGCGGGAGAGTCGAGATCAGTTAGCAACCCTTTTAAACTCAATGAGTGATGCTGTCATCGCTACAAATGAGCAGGGAAAAGTAACATTTATAAATCCCGCAGCTGAGGCGCTAACCGGCTGGCAGCAAAAAGATGCTTTAGGAAATGAGGCGGCAAAGATTTTTCATCTTGTTAATGAAGTTACAGAAACTATATTAGAAAACCCAGTCACAAAAGTGCTACGGGAACAACAGGTTGTTTATTTAGAAGAATTCACATCCCTAATTAGAAGAGACGGAAAAAGAGTTCCAATTGGCGATAGTGCTTCACCATTAAAAGGACGATCTGACCAGATCAATGGTGTAGTAGTTGTTTTCTGGGATCTTAGCGAACGGCACCAAACAAAATTGCTAGAACAAGCATTAGAAAAAGAGCAAGAGCTTAACCGTCTCAAGTCTTTATTTATCTCCACCGTATCTCATGAGTTCCGTAATCCCTTAACTGTTATTCAAACAGCAGTAGAACTTATAGAAATGCAGGGAGCAAATTTGACAGATGCAAAAAGAGGCATTTATTTAAAGCGGATTCAAGCTGCTGTGCAATCTTTAGAAAAACTTATGGAAGAGGTTCTATTTATGGGTCGAGCGGAGGCAGAAAAACTCGTATATAATCCTGCGCCCCTTAACTTAGAGCATTTTTGTCGGGAGTTAATCAAAGAGTTTTCTATTGTTGAAAATAGCGGATGTGAAATTGTTTTTACCTGTAGTAGCATTTGTAACGACGCTGTAATGGATGAAGGACTGTTACATTATATGTTTGGAAATCTCCTCTCAAACGCGGTTAAATATTCTCCCAAAGGTGGTAAGATTCAGCTTGAATTAATATGCGATTCCATTGAGAAAGTAGCAATATTTTGTGTTCAAGATCAAGGTCTTGGCATTCCTGAAACAGACCAAGCCCGACTTTTTGAGTCATTCTATCGAGCCTCAAATGTCCAATCAATTCAGGGTACTGGATTGGGGTTAGTAATTGTTAAAAGGTGCGTTGATGCCCACAATGGTCAAATCAATGTTACAAGTGAAGTTGGAGTCGGTACTAAATTTACAGTAATTTTGCCTTTAAATTCCCAATTATAAGAATCTCGCCTGCAAAGCAAAAATTTTACTCCTCAAAATCCAAAAATACTTGAGGAGTAAATGTCTTTTCTGGTGCAGATTAAAATGATATTACAAGTTAGCTCAAATCCTGATTTTTGGAATTAGCAACTTGGCTTTGATAGTGCCGCCATTTTTTCTGTTGACGCGATCTTCTCTCCTCTGTGAGGCTATCAAAGCAATAGGCACAAGAGATACCTTCCTCATACTTTGAAGATGCCTTATCTTCCTCAGAAATCGGATACCCACAATTGAAGCACCGCTCATAATTCCCTTTCTCTAGTAGCCCATGACTAACAGCTACCCGCTCGTCAAAGACAAAACATTCTCCTTCCCATAAACTTTTCTCTGCTGAAACTTCTTCCAAGTATTTAAGAATTCCGCCCTTGAGATGATACACCTCTGCAAAGCCTTGGGCAAGCATGAAGGATGAAGCTTTTTCACAACGAATGCCACCTGTGCAAAACAGAGCAACCTTTTTGTGTTTAGTTGGATCTAAATGGTGGCGTACATAATCGGGAAATTCTCGGAATGAGCCGGTTTGAGGATTTTCTGCCCCTTGAAAAGTACCGACATTCACTTCATAATCATTGCGGGTGTCAATCACAGTTACTTCAGGATCGCAAATCAAATCATTCCATTCTTGGGGATTGACATAAGTACCCACTTGCTCATTTGGATCGATTTCAGGCAATCCCAAAGTGACAATTTCTTGCTTCAACCGTACCTTCATCCGCTCAAAGGGAGGGTTTTCGGTATGGGACTCTTTGTATTCTAGGTCTGCTAAACGGGGGTCAGTACGCAGAAACCAGAGAACAGAATCAATCGCCTGACGCGAACCCGCAATTGTACCGTTAATGCCTTCTTGTGCCAGCAAAATTGTCCCCTTGACACCTTGCTCTTGGCAGTAAGACAGTAGAGGATCTCGTTTCTCGGCAAAATCTGGCAGCTTGACGAATTTATACAGTGCTGCAACAACTTGGATATTTTCTGGCTTCATCCCTTTAGTAATGGAACAATATAAGTTACAATAACAACGGCAACCAAAGTTACCGACTATTTTAATTTTATGGGGGTTTGGCTCAGTTGGTAGAGCGCCTGCTTTGCAAGCAGGATGTCAGCGGTTCGAGTCCGCTAACCTCCATTACATGTGATTTGTGGCAATTTGCGATCTGCTTAGACTCTCCCAAGGAAACAGTCCTTACTAGGCAAATAGTAAAAGGTGAGATGCCCCTAATGAGAGGTCAATTGGTATTTCATCCAATTGCCTCAATCTTCAAAGCCCTACTTAATTAAAAAAATATCTAGGAAAGATAGTCCGAGAAAGTACTGCTACAATAAGCATCTTAGTTGGCATCATTAAGAGCCAGTTAATCAAAATTTGACTTATATATATTTAGGGGGTTATTTGAAAAAGCGTCCATTGGGGTTAGTGGCAATTGTTCTGTACAAATCATTTACCGCCTTGCTGCTTATGGTTACTTCAATCGCTTTATTATTGACGTTGAAAAATTATCAAAATTTAGAGGCTTTTTCAGACGATTATGTTTTAGAAGGTAAATCGATAATCATTGATTGGGTTTTACAAAAAGTTATCAACTTAAATCCCAGAACTCTGGCATTTAGCGGCATTGGCGCAGGAATATATGCTATTGTTACTAGTATTGAAGCTGTTGGGTTGTGGTACGAAAAACGTTGGGCACATATCTTAGTATTGGTGCTTGTGGGTATCAGTATCCCACCAGAAATTTATGAATTAATTCGGGGAATATCTCCTATAAAAGTATTAGTGTTTTTGCTGAATGTAGCAGTGTTTAGTTATTTATTACGAAATTTTCCTAAACATTCCACTTAATTTTTTATTCGGTTATGTAGTGCTGAGTTCTGAGTAAGAAGTAGTACTTATCAATCTTTTCACCCAGCACATTCCCAGCACATTTTACAATCGCTAGAAATACAATCTGGAGAGCGACTTGCCTAAAACGATTCACTCTACTCAACCACCACTAAAATTTATTCCCCAACGGCTTAATCTGCCAATACTCCAGATTGTTCGGTGGTTATTGCCGATCGCACTACGATTTCGTACTCGCCCTTGGCTACCGGCTGGTATTGTCAGCGTTGAAGCCCAGAATGTTGAGGTATTAGCTGAACTTTATCAACAATTCCAGGCTGGAAAAATTCGCCTTTTGTTGGCATTTCGTCACCCAGAGGTGGAAGATCCCCTCTGTATGTTGTATTTGCTTTCTCGCATTGTACCACGGGTGGCTCGTCAGAAAGGTATTACACTGCGATCGCTAGTTCATAGCTATTTTCTCTACGATCGCGGGATGACAGTTTGGGCTGGAGATTGGCTAGGTTGGTTGTTTTCACGACTCGGAGGTGTGCCGGTTCATCGCGGTAGGCGACTAGATCGACAAGCAATCCAAACAGCACGAGAGTTATTTGCTAATGGAAAAGTACCGATCGCAGTTGCACCCGAAGGAGGTACTAATGGTCATAGTGGCATTGTTAGCCCACTGGAACCTGGTGTTGCTCAAATGGGATTCTGGTGTGCAGAAGACTTACATAAAGCCAACCGGACTGAAACTGTAATCATTGTACCGATTGCCATCCAGTATCGTTACGTTAAGCCACCTTGGTCTAAACTGGATTGGCTGCTGAGTAAGTTGGAAACTGATAGCGGCTTGGGAGTAGGAAGAATTGATTCGGGCGATCAAGAAAAGATTTACTATCAACGCCTCTGTAGATTAGCAGAATATCTCATTACCGAGATGGAAGAATTTTATCGTCGCTTCTATCATCAAGACATTCCAAAAACCATTTCCACTGAAGAATCTACTAATCCTAATCAGGTGTTGATTGACCGACTACATCACTTGTTGGATAAGGCTTTACAAGTTACCGAGCAGTATTTTGGAGTTCAGGCGCAGGGTAATTTTATTGACCGATGTCGCCGCTTAGAAGAGGCTGGCTGGAATTACATTTATCGGGAAGATTTGCCAGATATCAATGCTTTACCACCATTTAAACGTGGTTTGGCAGACTGGATTGCAGAGGAAGCAGACTTACGAATGCGGCACATGCGGATGGTGGAAAGTTTTGTTGCAGTCACAGCGACTTATATTCAAGAACAACCAACGCCGGAACGCTTTGCAGAAACAGCTTTACTTTTATTCGATATGCTTTCTAGAATTCAGGATACAACACTTCCAGGACGACCGCGCTTAGGTTTGCGACAAGCACAAATTACAGTGGGAGAGCCAATTTCAGTTACAGAACGTTGGTCAAATTCTCATGGCGATCGCCAGGCATCTAAACAAGCTGTGAGTGATTTAACAAAAGATTTGCAAATCGCTTTAGAGAAAATGATTAGCTAAAGATTAAGCATTTCTTTTTATTGTGGGGTGGGCATCTTGCCTGCCCTATTAAACTGGGCAGGCAAGATGCCCACCCCACAAGATTGGATAATTTATTTGTTGGAAGTCCCTTAATTAAACCATATTACCTAATATCAAACTTTACATAGCGGTTCTCGGTTCAGTGAGATACAACCGTAGGGGCACAGCACTGCTGTGCCCTTACACTTTGCGATTAATGTTGTACTGCATCTGAATGGGAACCGCTATATAAAAAAAAGGAGCCTGAATCAGACTCCTTAATAAAAACTAGTAATCAAATTCTGATTACTTGATACTCACCTTACCGCCAGCTTCCTCGATGCGCTTCTTAGCATCTTCAGCAGCATCCTTAGTAATACCTTCTTTAACTGCCTTGGGCGCAGCTTCTACCATGTCTTTCGCTTCTTTCAGACCTAAACCGGTCAATTCCCGAACAATCTTCAGTACGGCAATCTTCTTATCAGCTGGGACTGATTCGAGAATCACTTCAAACTCGGTTTGCTCAACAACTTCCTCAGCAGCAGCAGCGCCACCAGGGCCAGCCATCATCATCATGCCGCCAACAGGTGCAGCAGCACTCACACCAAAAGCTTCTTCAATTTGCTTGACTAGCTCAGAAGCTTCCAGCAAAGAAAGGGTTTTTAGTTGTTCTAAAATGTTATCGGTTGCAGCAGACATGGATATAACTCCTGTAATTTTGATTATTTATTTGTCATGGGCCATTGGTCTGTAACTATAGACTTTTTGACTCTTGACTGATGAACCACGAAGTCTATTCAGCAGCAGGTTCAGTACTGCTATCAGCTTCAGTTGCGGTTTCGGTGCTGCTATCTTGGACAGCAGCAGTTTCGGTGCTACCACCACTTTGCTCTTGGTCAGCCACAGCCTGCAAAGCACGAGCTAGTGAACCAGGAACTTCGTTGATACCCACAGCAATCTTGGTAGCCAAAGCGTTGATAGCCCCAGCAATTTGTGCAATGAGTTGTTCCTTAGATGGCAAGTCTCCCAGTACCTTGACATCAGGTTCTTTGAGTAGGCGACCTTCCAATACACCACCGCGAAGTTCTGTCTTCTTGGTGACTTTTTGGAATTCTTGGTATGCCTTAATTGCCGATGAAAAATCTTCTTTTACCAGCAAAAAGGCGGAAGAGCCATTGAGCAATTCCGACAAAGGCTGCCATTTTTCATCATCTTTAATAGCAATGCCCATCAGGGTGTTCTTCGTCACCTTACAAACAGTGCCACTAGGACGCAGCCGCCGCCGTAAGTCTGTGATTTCGGAAACTGTTAGCCCCTGATAGTCAATTACCAGTGCCAGAGTTGACTTACTCAAAGTTTCTTTGAGGTCAGCTACTATTTCTTTTTTATTTTCTAGTGTTCTACCCATTCCAATCTCACCTCCTTAAAACAATCGGTGATTGCCCTACTTGTAAATTTCTTCTAAACCTGAACCCAAACAACAAACCCCAGCTAACTTAGCCGGGGTTGAGTATTAAGACTCGTGATGCCATAGTTATCACGCCTTTCGGGGTGGTAATTTTGACAATTAGAGTTTTAACCTCGGCAGGATATTTAAGCTATTAGCACCTGCTGTCTCCGGCTTTGCCTATTTAATTTTGTCATTAGTCATTTGTCCCTTGTCCTTTGTCTTTACAAATGACTAATAACTAATGACTAAAAAATTAACCAGCTTCGCTCAGTTTTAAATCTCGTAGGGCGGTGACATCAATTTTAATTGATGGCCCCATTGTGGCTGACACATAAAATGTGCGCCAATAACGACCTTTAGCTCCTGAAGGACGGTTACGGTCAATCGTCTCCTGCAATGCCTTCAGGTTGACTAACAAATCTTCAGGCGAGAAGCTTGTCTTACCAAACATAACATGGACAATACCAGTTCGGTCGGCTCGGAATTCTAGTTTACCAGCTTTGAATTCTGCGATCGCACCTGCTAAATCAAATGTTACGGTTCCACCCTTGGGCGATGGCATCAAACCACGTGGCCCAAGCAACTTACCCAGCTTTGCCACCTGTGGCATCACATCGGGCGTGGCAATCAGTTTGTCAAAATCCATTCTACCTTTTTGGATTTCGTCAATCAATTCTTCCGATCCGACTATATCAGCCCCAGCGTTGCTGGCTTCGTTTACCTTTTCGCCTCTGGCTATCACCGCCACCCGGACGATTTGTCCTGTGCCTTTGGGCAATGCTACAGTTGTCCGCAACTGTTGGTCTGTATATTTGGGGTCAATTCCCAACCGGATATGCGCTTCGGCAGCTTCAATAAATTTAGCTGTTGCTGTGTCTTTGAGAAGGGCTAAAGCCTCTAAAGGATGATAATCCTTATCTTCTACTTTTGCTTGCAGCGTCTTCAAACGACGCGATATTTTTACCATTTTTTTCTCCTGGGGTAATTCCGAAGCTTCGCCTCTCCCCCGATAATTTTTAGTTATTTGTCCTTTGTCATTTGTCCTTTGTCATTTGTTAATTTTTTACTAATGACCAATGACTAATCCGTGACTGTTATACCCATATTCTTAGCCGTTCCTGCCACAATCTTCATTGCCGCGTCGATGTCGTTGGCATTGAGGTCAGGAAGTTTGGTTTGGGCTATTTCTTGCAATTGTGCTTTGCTGATTGACCCAACCTTCTTTTTGTTGGGTTCATTGGAGCCTTTTTCAACCTTCGCCGCCTTCCGAATCAGAACTGATGCTGGTGGCGTTTTGAGTATAAATGTAAAACTCCGGTCTTCAAAAACCGAAATTTCTACAGGTATTACCATTCCAGCTTGGTCTGCTGTTTTGGCGTTGTACTCTTTGCAGAACATCATGATGTTAACACCATGTTGACCCAAGGCGGGCCCGACTGGTGGTGCTGGGTTGGCTTTGCCAGCATTCAGGGCCAGTTTAATGACCGCCACTACTTTCTTCGCCATTTGTATTTAACTCTGTTTCTCTACCTGATTAAATTCCAGTTCTACTGGTGTATCCCTGCCGAAAATTGAGAGCAAGGCTTTAAGTTTACTCCGTTCTGGAGACACTTCAATTACCTCGCCTTCAAAGTCTTTAAATGGCCCAGAAAGCACCAATATCTTATCACCAGTAGCCATGTCAATTTTGACAACAGCTTCTTGTTCGCTGGTTTGTTTGAATATACGTTCAACTTCTGAACCACTCAGTGGTATGGGGTGGACATGACCGCGACCCTTGCTGCTACCACGTTTTTGTTCTGAACCGACAAAGTTAATTACATGAGAGGTGTTTCGTACCACCTGCCAGGTATCATCATCCATCATCATCCGCACCAGCACATAGCCAGGAAAAACTTTTTCTTCTGTATGCTGGCGACTGCCATCTTTGCGGATTTTCACCGCCGGCGTTTGCGGAATTTCTACCTGGATAATTTTGTCGGCTACATCAAAAGTTTGAATGCGTTGCTCCAAGTTAGTCTTTACACGCTTTTCACAGCCTGAAGCTACTTGCACAGCATACCAGCGTGCTTCTTTTGACACTCCTTCTGCTGTTTCTCCTGTTTCGTCCGACTGCAACGTGGAGTTGCGAGGTTCATCTGTTGCAAAAGTCATCAGAACACCTGTTTTGCTGCCCAACCAAACAATCCATCGACCAAGTATATCAAAGATGCGGAGAGTGCCACCATTAACAATACAGCAGCAGATTCGCTCACTATCTGTTTCCGACTAGGCCAAACTACTTTGTCAAGTTCTTCTTTGGTTCCCTGTATGAAGTTGCCTAAGCTAAACCCGTTTGTAGTTTCTGGCAATTCTGCTTCACTTTTTTTAGCCACGACGGTTTATCCCCCGGTTTCTTAGTCAATTTTGGATTTTAGATTTTAGATTTATCCCATTTCAATCCAAAGTACTCGATTTAAGATTTTGGATTGAGAAGAAATCTAAAATTCGGTTATCCAGTTTTGCAGTTTCGACTCTATTTTACTTAGTTAACTGAAAGCAAAACAACTGCAAATACAATAAATTTACCCGAAATTATTATCGCTGGCTGCTAAATTAGCAACTGCGTAATTATTTCGGGCTTTGTTTTTTGCTCTTGAGCGCGCCCTGGAGGACTTGAACCCCCGACATCAGGTTTTGGAGACCTGCGTTCTACCAACTGAACTAAGAGCGCACAAGCTGTTTTTTACTCAGTTATTGCGCTGAACTAAATTTTAGTTTAACGCAACACGCGATTTCTATCATACTTCAATTTCGTTGAGAAAACAAGTTAGCGGCAGATGCCGCTTGAGATTTCTGCCACGATCAAAGAAGTTTGAATCACAAAGGGCGGTCAAACCGTTGCTTAATCCGGGTTGCCTTACCTACGCGATCGCGGAGATAATAAAGTTTAGCACGGCGGACTTTACCGCGACGTAATACTTTGATGCTGTCAATGCGGGGAGAATGCAACAAAAATACGCGCTCAACGCCTACACCTTGAAAAACCTTACGGACTGTAATAGTTTCGTTAATGCCACCGTTGCGCTTGGCAATGACTACTCCTTCGTAGGGTTGTACCCGGAATTTTTCGCCTTCTTTAATTTTCACTCCTACTTTTACTGTATCGCCCACATAAATGTCGGGCAGATTAGATTTTATGTGTTCCGCTTCAATGGAGCGGATAATCTCTTGAGCGTTCATAGTCTTTCTGTCTGCTTAAAAAAAACCCACGATCATCAATCATAAATCGATAATCCTATTTCAGTCTACTTCTACTTATTAGAGATTGAGAATTTTACTGAGACAAGACCCGATAAATCGAAGCTATATTGCAAAATGCTGTATCAGAAGTGGAAATCTATGAAATTTAGCGTCGTCATCAGTACTTATAATCGCTTGAACTTGCTGAAAAGAGCAATCGAGTCGGCTTGGAACCAAACCATTGAGTGTGAGGTGGTTGTTGCCGATGATTGTTCTTCTGATGATACCCAAACCTATCTCAAAAGCTTAGGGGATAAGGTTGTTTACCATCGGAACGAAGTGAACCTTGGCCATGCAGCAACGGTAAATGCTGGAGTTGCCAAAGCTAGCGGCGACTGGATTAAGTTTTTGGATGATGACGACTATTTAGCGCCTAACTGCATAGAAGAGATGGCTAAAGCGATCGCACTTCGTCCTGATGCTGTAATCTGCTCTTGTGTGGCGGCTCAGGTGGATGGTAATGAAGTTGAACTCAGTCGCACCCCACAAGTAGGCCCCGGTTTAGCTTTTTATATCCCCCAAGCCGATATTCACTACGGTATGCTATTGGAGCTTGTACCCTTTGGCACACCTGTACAAGTAGCTTGCCGTCGTGATGCTTTTCTGCAAACTGGTGGTTGGGATTCCACACTCGATGCTAACTGTGATGACATCGATTCGTGGATTCGCATTGCCCAGTTTGGCGATGCCATTTTCTTCAACCAGTGTCTTGCTTACCGCACTATTTGGCCCGGTGCGTATAATCAAAAGTTTTCTTTACCTCGGCGGTTGGCGACAAATATTTTGATGAAAGAAAAAATTTACGCCTTGGTAAATGAGCAACATCGCTCAAAGATTCCCAGATTTCAAGATATAAAAAATTACCTGAAGCTCCATTGGATTTTAGTCGCACTGAAGCAAAAAAATCTCAAGAGTCTTTTATCAATGATAGATTCTTCTATACTTTCTCCTAATTCTTGGAAGTTTTTGCTAACTGCTGCCTCATCACGCCGTTCTCAGGGACAAAATTCTGAGGTTCGTAAACTTGTGTTGATTGAGTCCTAATTTTTTAAGCGTTGGCGATGGTTTTTGCTGTCAAAACTTAGCATTTACAAAAGTGAATCAATAGACATCTCCAGAAATTAAAGATGCGTAACCTGAAACCCTTGTAGAGATGCGAAATTTCGCGTCTCTACATTCATTGTCGGAGATGTCTAATAGATGATTTTGTAAAGATTTTCAGCCTGTTATCTCAAAAGCAAATCTGAATTAACTGCGATAGACGCTTTTAGGAAAAATGATCACTCTTAGCTCTGCCTAGTAAGAGTGGATACTTGTGTGTCCAAGCTAAAAGGGATGCTTTTGGTGAGATGTAACAAGGCGCAGTGGTTGAAAAATTCTTTAGGTAGTGGAGCGATGGCGTAACCGCCCATCGCAGGGATCGCTATTCACCGAAGCAAAGCTGATTGCTCTTGACACCTATCGCAACGATGGTTTTATAAAAACCGCTTCAATTCTTCTGTTAGCGTTTGGTCATCTTTCCACATAGAAACCTTCCGTCCCCATAGATTTTAGCGATGAAGGGGGCGGGATGCTTGTGAACAAATCTTTGCATCGGTCCGATCGCTTTTAAAAAAATTTCTACCATGTCTTCCCCTGTGATATTTTGGGAAGCAAACACAAGCAACTTGACTTGAGCGCTTGCAACAGCAATTCTTTCTAAACAGTTATTAATAATTCTGCTATCTTTGGTCAGAACAACCCAGTCTCTTTTGCCAACTTCTGGCAACCAAGCTACATCTTGAGCATTATGGTCAAAGTGGTCATGATGAACTTCAATAGTAAGTCCTGCACCCTTAAGTGCCGATATAATGACTTTGGAACATAAGCATCGATCTATAAAAAAAGTGATGGACTGGGATTGTTTCATGCAGCAACGAACTTCTCGCAACGAATAGCTTCTTCAATTGCGAGGCGATCGCAGTCGTAATCATCGGCAAGATAGTCAATTGAGTCACCTGCTTGATAGCGTTCTGCTAACACGCGGGTAGCAATCCCTGTCCCAGCAATAACAAGGCGACCGAAAGCGATTCGGGAGTCCATGACAACGAATCGAGGATTGTCTTCCTCGTGAGAGCGAGTAAAGGGATAAAGTTTAATTGCAAGCCCAGTGTCATCGGGTTCAATCCGTTCGAGATGGGCATTCAAAGCGTCTTTCATTTCCGTTTGCCCGCGTTTAGAGGCATTAACGAGAGAGCCATATCGCTCAATGAAGAGGTCAACGCCATCAGTACGAAAGCGCTCACCTGCTAAGGGGCGGGATACTTGAAACTCCTCCTCGATGAAATCAAGGGCGTATCGCACCTTGTCCAAGTCAATTTCGTGGTGTTTACGAATCGCTCTTAGAACATGAACTTCAATTAGGTTAGTAAATGAGAGAAGTTTTGGCTTGAGATCGCGAATTGGAATCAGGGGTTTGAAGAAGTTGGAACCCTTTGTGATTTTATAGTGCCGCCCAACTGTCCAAGAGCGAATTGTGCCTGCTGGAATGTGTAAGTAACGAGCGGCATCACTAATGGAGTAGGTCGGAATGTCTCTAGGGTCAATTCCTCCGTAAAGCTCGGTCATAAGCGTGCCTGCCAGAGATGTGTATTTTTATTATCTCAAATACTAATATATATTGAACCAGGTAAAGCTTTAGCTTTGTGAAAAATTCTTCAATAAGTGGAGCGATCGCTTTGCTTGGAAGGCTCGACTTGATTGGATAGCTAGCTATCCAATTGTAAAACAAGCCGATCGCGCTTCGATTGCTTCTGTAACAGAAATAATCAAACATCCGCTTTTGTCTAATTGCGGAAGACAGCGAGTATCTATTGTCATAGAATAAAAATGTAGGGTGGCAACACCCGATAAGTAAAATTCTAAATACAGTTTGTAAAAGTCAAAAAGTTATTTAACTCTGTTGTTGTCCAGGAATAGCAGTAAATTGGGAGAGTGTAGCGGTGTCCACTGCGATCGTGATTTTTACTCATGAGTTTGAGCAGATTCGCCAAAGAAAAATCAGCCCATCATCGAATTTTGAGCAATTAACAGCCAAAATTCGTAAGTTAACCCGTAGAGTTAAGCAGGAGTGGAGCAATATTTCTGTTGAAGACCGCGAAGGGCTAAAAGAGTTTGCGTATGATTGGCTCGAACCATCTGCAAAAGGTGTGTTTGGCTTAAAAAGCAAAATTTGGTCAAAAATTTATCTATTGTTTTTAGTCGTAACCAATCAGACAGAAGCTTTTATGTCTTGCATTAAAGCTTTAGATACACTGGTTGACACTATTTTGGATGCTGTTGAGCGTCAAGATCCCAGTTATCAAGCGGTTTTATCTGATACTCTAGAACAATTGTACTCAGGTACAATCCAGGGGAAAGAGTTAAAGACAGAGGAAACCCGTGACTGGTTGCGAAGCATATCGGATAGAGCCATTAGAGAGGTTTGAGATTAGCCTCGAAAAGTTAATTAAAAGTCACTACCGTAAAAATGAAAGAGCTAGGAATTCTTTTTTGGAGTTAGTTAATGACTATATTGGTCAACTCCGCGAGAATCCTAGCTCTAATTCATTTTCAGACGACGAAGGTTTTCCCAAAGGAACGTATAAATCAGATTTTAAATTTAGAAAAATTCGATTTAGAGCGCCTGAGTTAGATGGAGCGGCAAAGAAATGTCGCTTCATGTATGTGGTTAACGAGGCAAAGCGCGTTGTTTATCTGTTGTGGATATACACCCACGAAGAATTTCGCACAAGACCGTCTGACGACGATTTAAGAAGAGAATTTGTAGGCATTCAACAAGAGCCAGAGCAGGAACAAGTCTAACCCCCTGAAAATTATTCATAACCCCACCCCCGAACCTGACAATCATTACATTAATTTCGCCGCATCATCTTGGCAGGACTAGCCCTTTCAAGGTGGGATGCTCCCATTGCTGCTTTTGGTAAGACATTAGAATTTTGGAGTTTTTCCCCGATTTCTTGAGCCGTTATTGAATAAATCTTTAAAGCTAAGTAAGTAGTTAGAAGCGCTATTGGTCAATTTTTTGCGCTGCTGACTAATCTTGAGTTGTTGCTAAATACCTCAAGAATTATGTTGGTTTACACTTATTACTTATCTTTATTTTTTATACATATCTCAAAGATTATGCGAATCATACATATTTTGAACCACGTTCAAGAAATAGGTAACGGTATTGTAAATGTGGCTGTGGATCTGGCTTGTTTACAGGCAAAATCTGGCTGTGAGGTAGCGGTTATTTCTGCTGGTGGTGAATACGAGAAATTATTAAATATATGTGGTGTCAAACACTACCAACTAGACCAAACGAGAAAACCGATAAGTATTATCAAAGCGGCTGTGCGCTATAGAGCGATCGCAGCAGAATTTCAGCCGGATATCGTTCATGCTCACATGATGACGGGGGTAATTTTAGCACGAATTTTTAAAGGCAATAAATATACTTTAGTTTCCACAGTTCACAACGAATTTCAGCGTTCTAGTTTGCTGATGGGTTTAGCTGATAAGGTTATTGCCGTTAGCAAGGCGGTGCGAGATTCTATGGCAAAGCGGGGTATCCCAGAAAATAAGTTGCGGGTAGTATGCAATGGAACTTTGGGCAGTCCCCGTACCCGGCAAATACAAGATTATCAGCCTTTAGGGTTACAACGTCCAGCGATCGCTACTGTAGCCGGTATGTATCAACGCAAAGGTATTGCTGAGTTAATCGCTGCCTTTGAACAAATTGCCCCAGATTTTCCCCAAGCACACCTTTATTTGGTAGGAAATGGCCCGGATAAACAGCTATTTGAGGCACAAGCACAAGCAACTTCTGTAAAAGAACGGATTCATTTTGAAGGCTTCCAGCCACAACCTCAACGCTATCTGATATCTTGTGACATATTTGTGCTAGCTTCTCATCGCGATCCTTGCCCTCTGGTACTTTCAGAAGCTAGGGAAGCTGGAATTGCGATCGTTGGTACTGAAGTAGATGGGATTCCTGAAGCTTTGGACAATGGGCAAGCAGGTCTTTTAGTGCCAGCAAAAGATAGTAAGGCTTTGGCTGGGGTTTTAGTCCAATTACTCAGTAATGCCGATATGCTGCATGAGTGGAAAAATCGGGCAAATCAAAACCTCGAATGGTTGAGTGTTGCCCGCGTTCATCAGGAAACATTGGCAGTCTATCGTAATTAAAGGGAATTGGGAATTGGGAATTGGGAATTGCTACTGTCCCCAGTCCCTAGTCCCTAGTCCCCAGTCACCAGTCCCTAATAACCAAGCGATCGCTTTAATTTTAAAGCTACGCCTAAAGCAGCAAAGGCTACTACACCCAAAACGTTAGTTGACTCAGGAATGGCGGTGTAATAAGCAGCGACTCTAATAGGCCCATCTTTATCTGCTTTATTTGATGGCACTGGTGGAATGATTCCAGCGCCTGGTGCTAGATTTGGTAGGGTAGCGAAGGGATTGTAAAACAGGCTTCCGTTTGGAATTACGCCACCACTAAAAGTAATAGTACTGCCACTGATTGTAATGTCTGTAAAAATATCCTTTAGATTGGGGTTATTGGAATAACCAATCTTTCCATCTCCATTAACATCTCCCCACTCCACAGGCTCATTATTATATGCTGGAGTAGAATCAGCATTACTATAGGACAGCGTTTTTAAATCAAAGACTAAGCTTTCTATATCGTACCCAGTGTTATTTAGAAAGTTATTAGCTACATCTGGAACACCATATTCTATTACTTGCCCTGGTTGATAATCTGTAAGAATTCTTGGGCTTTTAGTGTTGAGTATGTCTTGATCTTGAGTCGTCACAATGGATTCTACCAAGATAACGGCTTTTGCTGGTGTCAAAGACAAAAAACTAATTCCTACTGCTCCTAGAAAAGATAAGGCTATTTTGGTTACTATTGTCATATTTCTGTCCTCTTCGATATTGGTTGATAAAATGCTATGCCGGGTGGGTTAAATCAAACAGCAAAACCTCACTTTTTAACTGCTATATAATACTTGCTAGATAAATAGCGGTTAATGTGTGCTTGCTGAGTGAGTTTACATATACTCGTATGTTGATTTATAAAGCAATTCTTGTAAAGCTTTATCACAATAACTAGTAATTTCATGCAATCTTTATAAAAAAGCTCAGTTAGAACTTATATGTTGACAAATTCAGCAATATGTGCTTTGAGAAATGTGATTTATATCCTCAGTGTGCCGTCTCCCTACCTACGGTATACACAAAGTTGAAACCTCACCCTGGTTCTGCTACGCAAAACCTGTCCCTCTCCTTGGTAAGGAGAGGGATTAAAGTCAAGGCAGGGTGAGGTTTTTGTTTTGGTTAATTCGATATCAAGAATTCAAATCCATTTTTTCGTAAATCCACGCAACCTGTTTAACACTGGCTTCGCCCAATTTCCACCCATCAAATCGTGCAGCAGAGTATAAAAACAGGGGATGATAAACAGCGTCAGCACTGTTGCTAAAGACAAACCCGAAAACACTACTACACCTAATGGTTGCAAAAATTCTGAGCCTTCCCCAATTCCTAACGCTAGGGGGAACATACCTAAAACAGTGGTAATAGTTGTCATTAACACTGGTCGTAGGCGTTGAGGTGCAGCTTTCAAAATGGCAGTTTTCCGATCAACCTTTTCTCGTTCCAGAATTTGATTCGCCAATTCCACCATAATGATGGCGTTATTGACCACAATACCCACCAGCAAAACTGCACCGACAATCACTGTCGCCCCAATTGCAGTTTTGGTGATGTAAAGCCCGAAAATCCCCCCAGCTAAGGCTAAGGGAATTGTAAACATAATTACTAGCGGGTCAATAAGGGAATTGTATTGCACCGCCATCACTACAAAGACTAGAAAGGCAGCTAATCCACCTAAAAGTTGCAATGAACTTTGCAACTGCTGATTAGATTCAGCTGCTGCACTGGGTAAAACGGTAATCCCTTCAGGTAAATCTATACTATCTAGTACCGTACTCACCTGTTCTAGGGCAGTACTGAGACTAGCTCCCTGAGTCAAGTTGCCAGCAATTAATAAAACCTGACGCTGGTTAATTCGCTGAACTTCTCCTGGTGCTTGAGCTTCGGTAATTTTGGCAACATCACTCAAGCGGACTTGCCGATTGTTATTCACAAATAAAGGCAATCTTTCCAATTGAGAAGGTACTTGTACTGATGCTTCATTCAACTTTACCCGGACATCAACTAGACGGTTGCCGCGTTGCAACTGAGTTGGTACACTTCCTTCGATCGCAGTTTGAATTGTTTGTCCTATCTGTGTAGCAGTTAGCCCCAAAGCTGAAACCCTCTCCCAGTCAGGAAGAATTTGAATTTCTGGTTGGCGAGCGTCTGCATCAGGACGAAATCTTGCTAGGGTGGCTTGGTCTTCTAAGGCTTTTAACACCTGACGACTAGCTTCTTCTAAAGCATTTTCGTCATTTCCCTGAAGGATTACGTCAACATCAGCACCACGGACAGGAGAGTTGCTGAGAACCAAACCCCGTACTTGACCGGGGGCAAGGCGGAGGCGAATTCCTGCTAAATTTAGCTTGTTCAACTCTTGGGTAACTCTTTCTACGTAAGCTTGCACATTAGTACCCGTTTTCAAGGTAATATTGCTAGAAGCTCGTAGGGCATTAGCATTAGTAGTGTTGCCAAAGAGAGAGCCACCAATTGTAGAGAAAACATATTCTGTTTCTGGCTGCTTGCGGATAATCTCATCCACCGCAACCATAACTTTTTGGTTAGTTTCTAAAGGTGTACCGGGAGGAAACTGGGCATTTAAGTTAGCTTGTCCGGTGTTGATGCGGGGGAGAATTTCTTGGGGAATTTGCGGAGCCATCCACAAACTGCCGCCGCCGAAAACGATAATAGCGATCGCTACCGTAACCAATCGCCAGCGTAATATCCCAGTTAAAAAACTGCCATAACCCCTCGTAGAAGCATCAAAACGGTTATTAAACTGCCGCAACAGCCAAAAATTGCTCAAACCACTAGAAAACTTCCATGCCAACATCCGGGAGGCGAACATCGGTACAACGGTTACAGCAATTAAAATTGAAGCGGCTACAGAAAAGGTGATGGTAAGAATTAACTCATTGAATAGTAATGCGATAAAACCACCAATGAGCAAAAATGGCAACACCGCTACCAAGTTCGTACTAGTGGAAGCAACCAAAGCTGATTCTACTTCTTGGCTACTTTTTTCTGCTTGAGAAATTAGTTCTTGGGAATTTAGGCGGCTTTTATTATCCTTACCGGGAGTCATCCCAGCACCCTCGGCAATGTTCTCCAACATGACGATGGAGTTATCTACCACAATACCTACACCCAGCGCCAAACCACCCAAACTAAAAACGTTGATAGATAAGCCAAAAAGCCCCATCAAGATGATGGCAGCTAGGGTTGCTAAGGGGATGGCGAGAACGATGATGAAAGTTTGTCGTAGAGAACCGAGAAATAACAGAACTGCGATCGCTGCTAGTGCAGTACCGATCAATCCAGAACTGGTAACATTCGAGATCGAGTTACGAATAAACCGCGACTCATCCAAGGTTGGTGTCAGAACTGTCCCTTTGGAAATTACCCCAGATTGCCGGAGTTCTTCCAAGCGTTTTTTCACACCCTCGACAACGTTGATGGTATTAGCATCCGGCTGCTTTTGAATACTGACTTTTACAGCTTCTTCCCCGTTGAGGAGGACGTATACCCGTTGTTGTTCTGAGCCATCAATGACTTCGGCGAAGTCGCGCAAATAGACGCGGCGGTTGGGTGTAGAGGAGGTGGGGGGAGATGAGGAAGTGGAGGTAGTCGAGGAAGCAGGGGAAGAGACTTCAAAAGAAAGATTATTGATTTCATTGGCATTTTGGAATCGCCCGACTGTACGGGTTAATGGTTCAGCATTCTGCCCTAAAAGCCGACCGCCAGAGATATCTAGGTTCCGATCTCTGAGTTCATCTAAGATATCGGTCAAACCTACACCTACAGCTTGCAAGCGATCCAAATCAATATTGACCCTAACTTCTTCTAGAACTCCGCCCGATATGTCTACCCCTGCGACTCCGGGTACAACACCCAGTTCGCGGGCTAATTCTTCTTCAGCAAAAACCCGCAAATCCACGCCTTCTAAGGAGGGTGAAGTTAATGCCAATTCGTAAACAGGTAGCTGGGAAGGATCAACTTTAAATAAGCGTGGTTCTTCGATGGTTTCTGGTAATGTGTTTCTAGCTCTGTTAAAGGCAGCCGTAGCATCATTTAAAGCTTGGTCAATATTGCCACCTGGTTGAAAATACAGATCCAAATTTATCTGTCCCTCACGAGTTTGAGAAAAAATTTGAATCACGCCCTCGGTAGCACTAAAGGCTTCTTCTAGTGGCCTTGTGACTTCATCAACTGCTACCTCTGGGGATATTCCAGGTGCTTCTATTCGCACACCAATCCGAGGATAGGTAATTGATGGTAGTAAATCCACGGGCAATTTTACGACAAAAAAGACACCCATCACGATCACTGCCAACGTCAGCATCAGTGTCCCAATATGTTGACGGATTGATATGGCACTAATACTAAATCCGCCACTTTTGTTTAGTTGTTGCATTACTATTGCTTTGCTCCAATTAAAAAGGCAAAATTAAAAATTCTCAAAGAGATTTAGAATTTTTAATTTTCTTTAGGACTTACGTCTGCTGTTTCAGAAATAATCGATAAACGTACAGCGTCTCCATCTTTTAAGGGTTGACCACTGCGAACAACATAGCGTTCTCCCGATCGCAAACCAGATAAAATTTCCACTTTGCCATCGGCTCTTTTTCCTAATGTCACAGCACGGGCTGCCACTTTAACTTTGCCGTCTGTTTCTTTGACCACAAATAGCGTCCCAGCAGGGTTTTCTGCCTCGGCGGTATTAACTGCATTGGCCGGGGAAGATGACTTACCTATACTCTTGGAGTTGTTGCTCCCTGCTTGTTTCTGAATAGCTGTTTGCGGTACAACTACGCGCTGTTGAGTCTGGTTTTCAAAGTTGACTCGCGCCAGCAGTCCACTGCCAATTTTGCCTTGTGCGTTAGGAATCACTACCTCTACAGGTATCAAACGAGCGATCGCATCCGCAGCTGGAGAAATGCGCGTAACTCTCCCAATTAATGTTTCCTTGGGAAAGGCATCTAAACGAACTTCTACAGATTGTCCAAGCTGAATTTGTGCTAGTTCTAATTCGGAAACTTGCACAACGACTTTGACACGGTTAAAATCGCCAATTTTTACGACTTCATTACCTGCTTGCAGAAGATTGCCCGGTTCTGTCGCTTTTTCTGTAACTACGCCAGTAATGGGAGATGTCAGCCGCGCGTAAGACCTGCGTTCTTTGGTTTGGGCAACCAATGCCTGCTGCGCCAAGACTCTACCTTCGGCGGCGGCGACGGCTTGCTGTTCTGTACGGACTTGCTCTTGGGCAGCCCGCAGTGCTTGGGCTGCTGTTTTTGCCTGGGTACGTGATTGCTGGGCAGTTTGTTCAGCGATCGCTCCGGCTTTGAATAAATTCTGTTGCCGTTCTGAGTCTGCCTGAGCTTGCACAACCTCCAACCGCGCCCGTTCAACGTCAGCACGGGCATTACTTACCTGATTGTTTGCCCTAGCTACTTCTGATTTTAGGGCTGCTAATTCTGCTTCTGCTTGCTTTAATTGGGTCGAAAGTATGGCATCATCTAACTGCCCGACGTTTTGCCCAAGCTTTACTGTATCGCCCACATCCAGATTCAAAGCCAACAAGCGGCCTTCTACTTGCGATCGCAGTGATACAATACGGAATGGTGTTGTATTACCTGTATATTCTGGTTGTTTTTGTAGCAAGTCAGTTCTAGCGATCGCCACATCTACAGGCGTTGTACTACTACGTTCCCGATTACCAGGACTCTGAGATTGTGCATCTGCTGATTCTTTGGGCGACGAGCCACAACTCGCTGTCAGCAGTCCAATAGCTACCAAACAGGACATTAATAAACTTCTTACATAAGTGGAGCAAAGGAAGTAATTTTTCCCTTTCCCTTTTCTACCTGTTGAACAAATACTGTTTGCAAGAAGTCTACTCTTGAAATCTGCGGTAGGCACCTCAGTTTTCACAACTGCATCTAACTGGCTATTAATTAGTTGGTTAGCGACTACGGGATCTTTCATTTTCACCTGTTTGTGCGGCTTATTTGTGTCCAAAATCATTTGCTTTTCTCCTATTGGGGAGCTTTTGGGGTTAAACAGCCGTGTTATTACCAAGTAATTTTTAGAGATATCATTAACAAAAAACGGCGAGAATGTATAAGCTGTCTGACAGTAATTTTTGATGCCAAAAAGCACTGTTTTCCCACAAAATTCCAAAACTTCTCACCGCTCTACTTCTGACGCAGAGGTAGATAATCTTCTTGCAGCTAATAAATTATAAACTTAGTATAAATATTTTTCAGTTTTATAGAATCTACCTATAGGAGAAACCTAGTTTTTTCTAAAGATATGAAACTTTTTTGCTCTACATCATAATTTGAGCGGTATTACAACGATCGCTTTTGTTTTTATATACGACTTACGCAAAACTACACGCGGTAGGGGCAATTCATCAATTGCCCCTACTGGAAACTCAAGGTTTGGGCTATTTTTTGCGTAAGTCCTGTTATGGACTTGATTTATTCTAGTGTAGCTACTAGTATTTACTGATGCTTACTATTTTATTAAGAATATTAAAGATTTATTACTTTATTATGTCTATAATCGTAGTAGAAAACACTATTTATTCTTACCCCCTTTGCGTAATATGCCAAAAAACAAGGCGATAAGTACGTAGCAACAACCAGTAAGAATAAACTTTTTTGCCAAAAATATATTTACATAGGTGAGGAAGGTAAGGCGTGACATTTCTGTTCAAAACTGCACAAACCACTGATGAATCACAGATTTCTGAATTTTTCCAGGAATCAGCAGGTAAATGGCGATCGCAACGACGCTACTACACCCTACCGAAGGGAGAAACTAAGGAGATAGAGAGTATAGTTACAATCAATTTTCTAAAGCAGGGCTGTGATGAATTGCAAAAGCTAGCTCAGATGCATGATTTATCTGATGTAGGGAGTTTAATCTGTGGTGCAGCAGTTGTCTGGGAAAGTACTGATTTGCTCAAGACAAAGAAAGAATCGGAAGGTTCAACAATATTTGGAGTGAAGGGAAATACCTTGTACCGCGATCGCGGTTTTGCTATATCTAAACCAGTCACCGCCCAGTATTATTTCTCCAACCCGAAAACACTGTGTTTGCGAACTGAATACAACGGTTCAGTATTTGAAGAAGAGTTAAAGCTGATTGGCAGTCAATATCGCACCAGACAGACTATTATCTCTCGTGCTGGTGAGCAGTTGATGATTGGTCAATATTTAGAAAATAGAATAGAGAGTTAGTTTATCGGGTGGGTGTAGCTGACGGCTATAGCTTTACCCGCTTTGGAACTACCCATCACCTAGCTATCAACTGACAATATAACTTTTTATAACAGTTTTTCAAACTTTCCCCCAGAAAGTAAGTCGTCATGTAACAATGGGGAGTGAAATGAGAATTAATTCGGACGACAGTGTTTGATTTTAGTATTGACAGGCTTTTCCCTTTTGGTATTACAGACTTCTCTCCGAAATCTAAATCTCTACAAACTTATGATTTTGGAGACATTTAATGTCAATTTACGTTGGTAACCTCTCCTATGATGTTACACAAGATGCGCTGAGTACTGTTTTTGCAGAATATGGTTCTGTAAAGCGTGTTCAGCTACCTACTGACCGTGAAACAGGTCGTTTACGCGGCTTTGCTTTCGTGGAAATGAGTTCAGAAGACGAAGAAGCCAAAGCCATTGAAGCCCTTGATGGTGCTGAATGGCTGGGTCGTGACCTTAAAGTGAATAAGGCCAAACCCAGAGAAGACAGAGGCGGAGGTGGTTCCTTCGGTGGCGGCGGCGGTAATCGCGGCGGCGGTGGCGGCGGCTACAACCGTGGCGGCGGTGGCGGTGGCGGCGGTGGTCGCTACTAAGCTAAATAATTTAGTTTGATCTAGAAAAGGCTCAGGCATCAATGCTTGAGCCTTTTTTATGGAAAACTTGGACTTTAAATACTACATAGAATCGAGCCTATGACGTAATTGGCTACTAAAAGCATCAATGACGGTGACAACTACCAAAAGCACGAGCATCATGGTTGTTGCTTTGGTATACTCAAACCCGTCAATGTAACTTTTCAACTGAAAGCCGATACCACCGGCACCAACGACACCCAAGACAGAAGCAGCACGGATGTTGTACTCAAACATCCAAAAAGTGTAACCCAATCCCAAAGGTAGTACTTGAGGGAGAATGCCGTATTGAGCAATCTGTAGCTTCGAGGCTCCGATAACTTGCAATGATTCAAGAGAACGCGGATCAACCGCTTCAATTGCCTGTTGATAAAATTTAGCAAGGTAGCCGATGGTGTAGATTCCCAAAGCTAAAGTTCCTGCTGGTGCGCCTAACCCAGTAGCAGCAACAAAAATTAGCCCCAGAATAATTGAGGGGACAGAACGTACAGTATTTTGTAGTAAATTAGCTAGCGATCGCAACCACCCAGGCGCAACATTGCTGGCGCTAGCTACAGCAATCGGTACAGAAAGAATTGCTCCAATGGTGGTTCCCCATAAAGACATTTGTACAGTTTCAATTAGTGCCTTAACTGCAATATCTAAAACTTTCCAATCGGGAGGAAATAATCGGGTAATAAAATCGGTGATATAGGGCCAGCTAGATTGCAGCAGTTCAAAATCGAGTTTGAGTCCTCGCAAAGCCCAAGCATAAACGACAACGACAATTAATAAGATGAGTAGAGAACTCAGCCAAGGGTAGAAGCGTAAACGTTTTAATTTAAAAAAGGAACTCATACTGTATTAAATCTCATCTAGGTTGAGAAGCGTAGTCTTTGCGATTAGTCAAATTAATTACCCCCCCTTAATCCCCCCTTGGAAAGGCTACCGTGTACACACAAGTCGAATTACCCCCCTTAATCCCCCCTTGTAAAGGGGGGAAACCGGAAAATCCAGTTCCCTCCCCTTTATAAGGGGAGGGTTAGGGTGGGGTAAAACTGACGCGGTTTAATTCAAATCCCACTCAACTGGAAACTCTAGCAAATTTAGCTTGTAGGTTGTCACAAAGTCCTTGATAAACGACGCGTCCAGCATCTAAAACGATCGCTCGCCCTGCATATTTTTCTGCAATTCCCAAATCATGCAAAACTGCCACAATAGTCATACCTTGCTGAGTGTGTAACTCAGATAAAGTTTGCATGACTTGTTGGGATGCAATAACATCTAATCCAGTGATAGGTTCATCGACTAAAAGAATTTGCGGTGATTGAATTAATGTCCGGGCGATGGCTACTCTTTGTTGCTGTCCGCCACTAAGTTGACTGGTTTTTTGAAAAGCTAACTCTCCGAGTCCTAATTGATTTAGTAACTCTAGCGCTAAAATGCGATCGCGTTTAGAAAATCCCAACAGTGTTTGCCAAGTTGTCCTTTTACCAAGGCATCCGCACAAGACATTTTCTAGTGCTGATAACTGCCGAATCAATCCGCCACCTTGAAATAACATCCCAACATTATGCCGAATCTTTGGCAGTGTTCGGGAATTCATCTCAAGATTATTGATGATAATTTCTCCTTTTACTGATGGCACTAGCCCAACTAGCGATCGCAGTAAGGTAGACTTACCGGCACCGTTTAGTCCCAGCAAAACGACAAATTCACCCCGTTTAATCTGGCAATTAATCCCATTGAGAATCGGACGATTGAGAGATGCAGCGTAAGCTGTCTCTAGGTTATGACACTCAATCACATAATCATTCATAGTAATTTATTAGTTAACAGTTATTCACGATGTTTGCTGAATAACTGTTAACTGAATTATGGTTCAATGCCAGCAATTTGCAGAGCGTCACGCATAGTTGCTAGGTGACGATCGTGATTAACTCGCACTAATTCTGTGGAATTATACAAGTCGCTTAACAATTTATTATTTTCCGACTGATTTAATTTCAGTAAGGCGTTGATGATTTTTTCACGTGTTGGGGCTGGAACATCATCATCAATAGCAATACCGTGGGCAGGTACACCATTAATTTTGTGTAGAACTCGTAACTTACTCTTCTCTTCGGCGGTGATATAAGGTGGATTGAGAGCATATTCTGACACAACAGCCACATCAGCTTGACCGCGCACAACTGCTTGCAAGGCTTTGCTGTAATTGCCGCCATAAGAAACTTGACCAAAGAAATCATCTAAGCGATCGCGGTTGGGTACAAATTTTTGTTTGACCAACTCAGCGACAGGGATAATAAACCCAGAGCCAGAAGTAGGGGAAGTAAAAGCAATTTTTTTGCCCCGCAGTTGTTCTAAAGTGGCTTTAGCTGAATTTTGGGTTTTGAGGGGACTATTCTTAGGGACAACAAATGTTGAGCTATAGGTGTATCTTCCAGAATAAGTGGAACGAACTTCGGCTAGATACAAGCTGGCATTTGCTAATTGTTTTGCTTTTAAAGCCGGACGGCTACTTAAAAAAGCAACATCAGCCCGGTTTGCTCTCAAAGCTTCCACAGCAGCTGTATCATCACCAACTTGGGCGAGGACTGGAATTCCTAACTCTTTCGACAAAAAAGCTCCTACCGCATTTGCCTTATTTTGCAAGTCTGTAGAATCAGCACGACTAGGAAAAACTATTGTTAAAGTCTTCAGTCCTTGGGCAAGTAAGTGTGGCGGCTGTTGATTAGCGGTAGGATTGGCGATCGTTGCCTGTATAGCCCCTAATGTGCTGACTACTAAACCTGTAAGTACTGCAAATGCTGCGCCAGCACCCAATAAGCTCTTTTTTCTCACACTCATTTGCAACTCTCCATTAGGAAGTTTTCTAAGTTCTTTTGCTAATTAATTTTAATTAACCCCTAAAAAAGATTTATAGCTTTTAAGAACAAAAGTCAATAAGAAAGCCTAGTTTGTTTGGAGAGTTGTAGGCTTTTTTTGTGAGTGGATTGGGACTAAACGCTAATTACTGCGATCGCATCAATTTCTACTAACACATCTTTAGGTAAGCGCGATACCTGAACACAAGCCCGCGCTGGGGCTGTATCTTCCGGGAAATATTTAGCATAAATGGCATTCACTGCCGCAAAATCATTCATATCAGCTAAAAATACAGTGGTCTTCACCACATCTTGAAAAGTTGCTCCGGCTGCTGTGAGGATGGCTTCAAGATTAGCTAATACCTGCTCAGTTTGCTTTTTGACATCATCAGTGTAGACGACATCACCAAGGCGGGGATCGATGGCAATTTGTCCAGCAATGAATAGAAATTGACCTGAAGCTGCGATCGCTTGATTATAAGGGCCAACTGGTGCGGGTGCGTTATCAGTATTTATTACTTTACGGGTCATAGATATTACTTTCTCTAACGATGTTTCCTGTTTACCGATTTCTGCTTCAGCTGCGATCGGTTTGTAGATTTCTCCATCTGGCATTATCGCATCAGTCAGGTCTGCATCTTTAAAAGTTGCCCCATAGATATTTGCCCCAGTTAAATCAGCCCTTATCAAATTTGCTCCATCTAAATTTGCTTTGATTAAATTTGCCCATCGCAGATTGGCTTTTTCTAAATTCGCTCCTTGGAGAAATGCTTTTGTAAGGTTTGTACTTTGAAGAGATGCTGCGGTAAAATTTATATCAGCCAAATTCATGCCTGAGAGATCAACTTTGTACAGATTTGCTCTGTGAAATACACTTCCTTGGAGTTTGGCACTTTTCAATATTGCCTCAGTTAAGTTTGCCAGAGTAAAGTTTGATCCAATTAAGTACGCCTGACTCAAATCTGCCTTAGTTAGATCAGCTTTACTGAGATTAGCTTTAGCTAAAGAAGCGGCAGTCAGGTCTGCACTACTAAAATTTGCTCCACATAAATTTGCTGTATCTAAGTTTACGTAAATTAATTTTGCACTATTTAGATTTATATCTGTCAGGTTTGCCTGTTCTAAGTTTGCATAATTCAAATTTGCGCTATTCAGAGTTGACCGACTTAAGTCAGCACCATTGAGGTCTGTCCAAGCAAAAATTGCTGAAGAAGCACTTACAGAATTTAACTTTGCATCTGCTAGAGACGCTTTAGTGAGAGTTGTACTATTAAGCTTCGCTTTGGTTAGGTTTGCCCCACTTAAATCAACTCCAGTCAAATTTGCACTAGTTAAGTCTATCTCACTGAGTTCTGCACCTTTGAGATTTTCTTGACTCAAATTTACTGAATGAAATTTCCGTTCCCCTGCTGCGTATTTCTCTAAAAGTTCCTCAGCATCCATAATGCACCATTAAATACCACTGACACAGTATAATCACAAAAACTTTGTGTTAGGTATTCCTCTCTTTTCTTCCTCCGCGCCCTTTGCGCCTCTGCGGTTCGTCCCTCTTACCCCAACCTTGGACGTATCCCATAATGCCATCAGATCAGCATCTAGATCGCATTCGTATAATACTCTTACGACAAACTGCAAAACATCATTTATGAATAAACCAGAATGAATATTAAAGAAATACTCCTCCAAGAAATTGAATCATCCTCAGATGTTCTACTAGCCGAAACGCTAGATTTTTTGCGTTTTCTCAAAACAAAACCAAGAACCGAGCAAACATCTCTTGATGTTCTATCAACGGAAAAAAATGATGATACTTCCAATCATCAAACGAAACCGGAAATACGAGAAGCAACACCAATTCTTAGAGGCTCTAAAGCAGAAGACTTGCTAAAATTTGCCGGAACCTGGCAAGGAGATGATTTTGAAGAGTGCTTGCAACTAGTTTACGAAACCCGTTCTCAGGCTGAATTTTAGTGATATTCCTCTCCCCTCTTCTCTCCGCGCCCTCTGCGCCTCTGCGGTTCGTCCCTCTTACCCCAACCTCGGACGTATCCCATAATGCCGATATCGCCAATAATCGCGCAGAATGCGATCGTGGTCAAAACATAAATTACCAGGCACACACCAATACTCAAAAATGCCTACACCCTTGGCATCATCCCCAGCCACAGGTTCCCCCGTAGCCGTCGCTAAAAACACAATGCTAATCGTATGCTGACGGCGATCGCGATTAGGGTCAGAATACACCAGTAATTGTTCAACCAACTCCACCTGCAAACCCGTTTCCTCCTCAGCTTCTCGCCGCGCCGCCACTTCCACGGCTTCCCCATAATCTACAAACCCACCAGGAATAGCCCAACCAAGAGGAAGATTATGTCTTTCAATTAACACTATTGGCCGATGAGGTCGATCTACTAGTTCAATGATGATATCAACTGTTGGTGCAGGATTTCGGTAAGACATGGAATTTTGGATTTTAGATTTTAGATTTTGGATTAATTAGGAATTGGGAATTGGGCATGGGGCATGGGGCATTGGTTATTCTCTTTGTCTCCCTCATCTCCCTGATCTCCCACTCACTACTAACATCAGCTTTCAAAGCTAAACGTAGCATGATAGATTCGATGCGATCGCTCCCTCTCATAATTCAGGTTAATTATGCCTTTTCCTAGATCCAGTGGTATTTTGCTGCATCCTACATCCTTTCCCAGTCGATTTGGCGTTGGAGATTTAGGCTTAGAAGCCTATCGCTTTATTGATTTTCTCAAAGAGACTTATCAACAATACTGGCAAGTTTTACCCCTTGGCCCCACTGGATACGGTAATTCGCCGTATATGTGCTACTCGGCGATGGCGGGAAATCCTCTACTAATCAGCCCAGAAAAACTGCGAGACGAGGGTTTGCTAACAGAAGAAGACTTCGCCAATTTACCAGGATTTCCGGTAGAAAAAGTAGACTTTGACCAAGTTGTGCCGATTAAGATTGGGCTGCTGAAAAAAGCCTGTGAAAACTTCAAAACCAATGCTACGCCCATCCAAAAAAATGAGTTTGCAGGTTTTTGTGACAGCAAAGGCTACTGGCTAAATAATTACGCCTTATTTATGGCGTTGAAAGATGCCCATAATGGTGCAAGCTGGCATACATGGGAGACAGAATTTGTCAAGCGTGAACCAGAAGCATTAGCTGAGGTAGAAAGTCGGCTCAACGGAGATATCTTCTATTACAAGTTCGTCCAATTTGAGTTTTTCCGGCAATGGTCAGAGCTAAAAAGCTACGCTAACATGCGTGGTATTGATATTATCGGCGATATCCCGATTTATGTATCTCACGATAGTGCTGACGTGTGGGCACATCCCGACATCTTTTGTTTAGACGAAGAAACTGGAGAACCTGCTCAAATGGCAGGAGTCCCACCAGATTACTTTAGCGCCACCGGTCAATTGTGGGGCAACCCGGTTTATAACTGGGAAGAATTGCAAAAACAAGACTTTAAATGGTGGGTGCAACGCTTTGAAGCAATGCTGGATTATGTAGATATAATTCGCATTGACCACTTCCGAGGCTTCGAGGCTTATTGGTCAGTACCCAAAGGCGAAGAAACTGCCATGAATGGCGAATGGGTGGAAGCACCTGGAGACGCTTTTTTTGAAGCAATTAGACAAAAATTAGGTAAGCTACCTGTCTTGGCAGAAGATTTGGGAGTGATTACACCAGAAGTAGAAGCGCTACGAGACAAGTATGAATTTCCTGGAATGAAGGTTTTGCAGTTTGCCTTTGGTTCCGATCCCGGTAATCCATTCTTACCATTCAATTACCCGCGAAATGCTGTTGTTTATACAGGGACTCATGATAATGACACAACTTTAGGCTGGTTCAATTCAGCTAATGACTATGAAAAGCAAAACTTGTTGCTTTATTTAGGTTCTATTAGTCCTGAAGGCATCCACTGGGATTTGATTCGCCTAGCTTTGAGTTCGATCGCCAACCAAGCGATTATTCCCTTGCAAGATGTTTTGGGATTAGGAAACGAAGCGCGGATGAATTTTCCCAGCATTGCCGAGGGTAACTGGGGCTGGCGCTATCAAACAGAAGCGTTGAGAGATGAATTAAGCGATCGCTTAAAAGTTCTTACCAGGCTTAATGGACGCGCCCCACAAGCCCAGTAAGGAGTAGGGGAGCAGGGGGCAGGGGACTAGGGACTGGGGACTAGACAATATTCTTCATTCTTCCCAATGCCCAATGCCCAATGCCCAATGCCCAATTCCCAATGCCCAATTCCCATATTTCAAAACTTAGGTTTTGCAGCAATCCTAACCTCTTCTTCTTTTCCAGGTTCTCCCATCTCTTTGGCTTTCTCTTGATTGACGCTCATCAACACACCACCAGCATTATCAGTTTTCACTGTCAGTTGCTCTTGAGCTTTCCAAATCCGGTGAGTTCCCTCTGGGAGAATACCTTCAAACTCGGTTTTGCCATCGGCTACTACGCGAATCCAGGATGAGGCTTTCAAAGTGACACCAATTTGTACAACCTGTCCCTGTTGTCCACCGCTAGGGGGATCGCTGACAGGTTGAACTTTTAGTGAATCTTTTGGTTGGATTGGTTCTGGTTTTACAATGGACTTTTGATTTAGTGGTTGGTTTTCGCTATTACTTGCTTGTAGTACCGCGTTATTTAATAGCTGAGATAAGCCATTTACAGAGCATACAATTAGCAATATGTAAAGAAAGTAAAGATGAATCGGACGTAGTTGATTAATCGCTGAAGTGTTCCCCATCCCTTGGGGGTTTACTTGTGCAGAACTGATCGGAAAAGTGCCGGAAAATTCTACTCCATTCAAGCCTAATGCATCGGCAAATTGCCTGATTAAACCCTGAATATAGACTGGTTCAGGCAGATCGTTTAAATTACCTTCTTCGATCGCCTGTAATAATCGCTGGGGAATTCTGGTTAATACAACCACTTGCTCTAGAGATAGTCCCTGTTCTTGACGCAACGCCCAGAGTTGAGCGCCCAATTCTGCTAACTTTTCGGTTCGTTGTTGCTCTAATGAAAGTGATGGCTGGTGATTATTCTTCTTCTTTCTTAGCCATTTCATGCCTACTGACACTCCTTAACTCCGCTGAATCTTTAATAGGTTGCGTTATCTGATCTTGCAAAAAGCGAATCTCACGATCATTGAGGGAACGATATTTACCCTCTGACAATAAGGGTTGTTTTGGAGTTTGTAATTGAATAGGGCCGATAGCAGTTCGATGCAGCTTGATTACTGGGTATCCTAACTGTTGAGCTATCCGGCGAATTTGGCGATTTCTTCCCTCCTGCAACACTATTTCTAAAAAGCTTTGCTCGGCACGATATTCTATTAGGTGTACCTTAGCGGCTCTGGTTTTCCTCCCCTCTAACATCACACCCTCACGCCACATTTGTAGTACTGCTTCTGGGGGATGTCCTTTGACCAAAACACGATATGTCTTGGAAATGCTGTGACGGGGATGGGTTAATCCAAATGTCAGATTTCCGTCATTTGTCAGGATTAATGCTCCCGTAGAGTCTGCATCTAAACGCCCAACTGGGTGAATACCTGAACCCTCCCGTAATTCTTTCGGTAGTAAATCCAGGACTGTTGTTTTTCGATGAGGATCGTAGCAAGTCGAAACTACTCCCGCAGGTTTGTGCAGCAATAGATATATTAAAGCCGGACGCTGCTTTTCTGATACAGTTTTTCCATCAATTGCGATCGCATCTTTTTGGGGATCAACTTTTTGACCTAAATGTGCCAATACCCCATTGATTTGTACCCGTGAGTGCCTAATCATTTCTTCCGCTTCCCGACGTGAGGCGATGCCCCATTGAGCGAGAATTTTTTGTACCCTTTCCTCCATCTGGAATTGCTTATTTACTGTTAACAATTAAATGATATTTGCATTTTGTAGCGAGTAGGCATAAATGTTACATTTAAGACTTGTTTAATTTCTTAAAACAGAATTCAGGAGTCAGGAGTCAGAATTCAGAATTCAGCAATGTTTTCTGTGCTGCTGGCTGATAGCATCGGTAGCGAGTCCAGCAACGCCTTGATTCTGACTCCTCAATTCTTTTTCAAGTTCGCTTGTTGAGCAAATACTCATAAACAGATTGGTTAGATGCCAGAGCAATATTCCCAAACGACAAGTGCCAATAAAATCCGCATAATTACGCAGGTACTCACAAAAGCCCTTAAGCTCTGGTTAAGAACGCAGGTGAGCCAAATATCAGAATTAGAAGTGGAGATTAAAGCCAGCGATCGCCAACTTCTCTCTGGACGTATCCCCTTGGTATCTATTTTTGCTACTCATGCAGTTTATCAAGGTCTCCTGATTACACAACTTCAATTAACGGCAGAAAATATTCAGATAAACATTGGTTCCATACTTAAGGGTAAGCCTTTAAAATTGTTAGAAACAGTACCCGTGTTTGGCGATTTGATCGTAGACGAGAAGGATCTGAATGCTTCTCTCTCATCTGACTTATTATCGACTGCTTTGAGCGATTTACTGGTTAAGGTTTTACCAACATATTTCCCAAAGTCACAACCAATTAATTGGCAAGAAATTATCCTTGATAACAATCAAATTATACTGCGAGGTACGAAAGTAACCAATAGTGAAATAACACCTCTAGAGATTTGTTTGAGCTTAAATTTACTCAGTGGGCATGAGTTGCAAGTAGCACATATAAAAATCAAACCCGAACAAGCAGACATATTAGAGGGCGATCGCCAGTACAATTTGGATCTGGGCTCAGATGTCGATATCCAAGAACTAACGCTGATCCCAGGTAAGCTAGTGTGTCGAGGGCGGATTAACGTTAATCCTTGATGATGAAAAATAAAAAATATTAATATTTTAGGATTTGGGCATTGACAGGAAAGACCAAGTATGAATGATTTGAAAACCAGATCCGTCGTAGGGGCAATTCATGAATTGCCCCTATGACGCGGGTATATTTACCATCAATTAATGATTAATAAAAACCTGAAACAACGTATATACGTTGTTTCACTACATGATTATTTTGTACAGTGCGTAAGTCCTATATTTTCTTTGCGCTCCCTGGGCCTCTACGGTTTAAAAGTGATTTATTGAACCACAGAGGCGCAGAGAACACAGAGAAAAGAGTAATTATTATCCAAAAAACCAGCGCTAGACCTTTGGTATAGGCGCTCTCAATGGGATAAAGTGTGTATTTAACTCAAAGTCTGAAGCTCTATAGTAGCGGCAATAGTAGTGTCACAAAATAATAAACCAAAGGTGCGGTGAAAATATAACTATCAGTACGGTCTAAAATACCACCATGACCGGGAATTAATTGTCCAGAATCTTTAACTCCAGCATCCCGCTTCAGCATAGACTCGGTAAGATCCCCTAAAAGACTAGCAATGCCAATCAGTAAACCCAATGCTAAACCAGTGAAGAGGGATCTAGGCAAGTGGAGATAATAGGCTCCTGCGATCGCTACAGCAACACTTGAAGCAATGCCAAATACAGCACCTTCTACAGTTTTCTTCGGACTAATCTCAGACAGACGGGTTTTCCCAAAGAATTTGCCAATGGTGTAAGCGCCAATATCGGCTGCCCAAATACACAAAAAAGTCAGCATTGTTGCTGTAAAACCTTGTGGCAAAGAGGCAGAACTTGCTTTTTCCCAGAACTCCATCCACGTTGTAGGCCAGTAACCTCCTAAAGGGAGATTGCTGAAAATGGCACTATCAATTGCTCGTAATCTTACCCAGTAACTCGGTAAATAACCTACGTAAAATAGCCCCATTATAGAAGCGGAAACGTCAGCGATCGTGGCAAATTTGGGTTGAAACAGCAGGTAAAAACAAATAAATGTACCAGCTAAGGGCATCACAGCGTCAGCCAAACTGCCATCAATGGTACAAATTACTAGCAAAACTAGGCTGACAGCCATAGTGGTTTTAGCGGCGGGATCGATGCCTCTGGCTCGCACCAAATTAAAATATTCCTGTTGACCCAAAAAGATGACAACCGCAAAGGTGATGGTAAAGTACCAACCCCCCAAAAGGGTAACAGAAAGAGCAAGAGCGATCGCAATAATTCCACTAATAATCCGAGACCAAGGCATAGAAGTATTAAATATTGGGCATTGGGCATTGGGCATTGGGCATTGGGCATTGGGCATTGGGCATTGGGCATTGGGCACTTGTACTTAGCGGAGCCGTTGGCGCAGTCTCTTGTAGAGAAGTATTGGGCACTGGGAATTAGGCATTCATTCATTCATTCATTCATTCATTCATTCATTAATCAGTTACTCTTTCTTCCTCTAATTCCCTTGTTTCCCTTATTACCCCTACTATTCATCTCAATTTTGCCCCTTATCTTGCTACCTCTTCCAATGCCCCATGCCCCATTCCCAATTCCCTAATCCAGTTTCTCACCACTGAGGATAAAAATGGGATCAACGGCGGTAAAGGTTTGAGAAAAGCCGCGCGTCTCTAGGCGGTTAACCGCAGACTGCACTACTTCGATATTTCTAGCCCTTAACAGAGAAAAGCTCTGAGAAATAGCATACAGACTCTCTAGATTAGCAGCTGTAGCTACAACCCGACCGGATGGTGGCAAATAATGCCATGCTGCTTGTAGAATTTCCTGAATGGGTCTTCCTCCCTCGATACAAATACGGTGAGGAGCAACCTTAAGATTATGTAAACACTCTGGGGCGCTACCTTCAATTACTTCGACGTTTTTCACATCAAAGCGATCGCAATTACGCTTGATCAGATTAGCTACTTCTTCATCCCTTTCGATAGCAATAATCTTACCCTTTGGACACAATAGCCCCACTTCTACGGGAATTGTACCTGTTCCTGCGCCAATATCCCACAACACAGAATCTGATTTTAGTCGCAGTTGGGCAATTAATAATAGTCGGACTTCTCGCTGACTCAGGGGAATTCCTGGCAAATGCTCGAATAAGTCATCAGGAATACCAGGAGTAATATAAGGCCAAAGTTGGGAGGGCATAGAATTACGCAATTATACTAAAAATATCGATTTGTCAAAATTGAAAAGTCATAATCTCTAAAAACTTTTCAAACGTAGCATTATAAGAAACCATAATGATTGGCGAAATATTAAGCGCTCGCTATGAAGTTCAGCAGCTATTAGGAAAAAAAGCAGGACGGCGGACACTTGTAGCTCGTGATTTGAATACTCAGGAATTAGTCGTTATCAAGTTACTCTCTTTTGGTAGTGACTTTGAATGGGACGATCTCAAGCTGTTTGAGCGAGAAGCCGAAACTCTCAAATCTTTGTCACATCCCTTAATACCCCGCTATTTAGACTATTTTGAGGTAAATTCAGCGACAATCAAGGGATTTGCCCTAGTACAAAGTTATATCCCAGCAAAAAGTTTAGAGCAATACTGCCAATCTGGGAGGACTTTTACCGAAGCAGAAGTCAAACAGATAGCCAAAGCACTTTTAGAAATTCTCGTTTACCTACATGGTTTATATCCGCCTGTTATCCACCGTGATATTAAGCCTAGCAATATTTTATTGGGAGAGCGTTCTGGTAACAGTGTTGGTCAAGTTTACCTAGTTGATTTTGGTTCGGTACAAACTGTCCTCGCTACAGAAGGGGGAACTAGGACTGTGGTGGGAAGCTATGGCTATATGCCACAGGAGCAATTTGGCGGACGCACGGTTCCGGCTTCCGATCTTTATAGCTTAGGTGCAACTTTAATTTATTTAGTGACGGGTACTCATCCAGGCGATTTACCCCAAAAGGATTTCCGCATTCAGTTTGAACAAGTGGCTAATTTAAGTCCCGGCTTTAGCAATTGGTTAAAGTGGATGATTGAACCCAGTTTAGAACGACGTTTAAGTTCTGCTACCGAAGCGATGTCTACGACGGGCTTTACCTACGCAGCTTTAGAGAAAGCACAAACAACAAACTTACCTGCTTTGGCTGTGAGCAAACCAGATGGGAGTAAAATTCAATTAACTAAAAATGGTGATTCTTTAGAAATTATCATTCCACCGCCTGGTTTGAATTCATCAATATTATTTACAGGTGTATTTGCGATCGCCTGGAATTCATTTATCCTCTTTTGGACAATTGGCGCTCTTTCCGCGCCTTTTCCTGTCAACATCCCCTTTGCTTTGTTCTCACTTCCTTTTTGGGGTGCTGGCTGTCTGATGGTGTATAAATTTATCTTTAGTTTGTTTGGACGCATCTGTTTACGCCTAAATGCAGAACAAATTGCCCTAAGCAGGGAGTTGTTTAGTTGGAAATTTGAGCGTCCCCGGCCATCACCAAGGAAAAGTGTTAATAAGTTGGTTTACATTCCCAAATACTTTACTAAAGACCCCGAAGGCAATAGAGTTGCTGTTTCAGCACAATTATATATTTGCTCAGGAGTACAAAAATATCAGATTAGTGGAAACGATATCGGCATTAAATCCGAAGTAGAACTTGAATGGTTAGCTAAGGAATTAAGTGAGTGGTTAGGTTTGCCAATTACCAATCCAATGGGAAGTTAGTTGAACAAGCGATCGCTTTCTTTGCTCAACGTGTCCAGTTCTGTATCAACCATACTTGATATAGAGCCTATGTACTATTGTGGCTGATACTTGGTACATTGCCCTATTCATCCAGCAAGATGATACTGTCTTCATAGACCGTACAAATGTACTAAAAAAAATTAGATGAGACTTAATTGTAACCCTTACTACGAAACAAAATTCGGTGCTGCTTATTTAGGAAACAGCCTAGATTTAATGACATATATTCCCAACGAAAGTATCGACCTAATTTGTACTTCTCCACCATTTGCACTGATTCGTAAAAAAGAATACGGAAATGTTGATGCTGATGAATATGTTGAATGGTTTAAAGATTATGCGGCAGAGTTTTACCGTATTCTTAAACCAACAGGTTCACTAGTTGTTGATATTGGTGGCAGTTGGATTAAGGGGATGCCAGTTCGTTCTCTTTATCATTTTGAACTGGTTATTGCTTTGTGCAAAGCAAAAGAAAAAGGTGGACTGGGATTTTATCTGGCACAAGAATTATATTGGTATAATCCAGCAAAACTACCCACCCCTGCTGAATGGGTAACAATCCGTAGGGAAAGAGTTAAAGATTCAGTAAATACAATTTGGTGGCTGTCAAAAAATCCGCATCCTAAAGCTAATAATAGAAGAGTTTTAAAGCCTTATAGTGATGCAATGAAAAACCTTTTAAAAAATGGGTATAAACCAAAAGTTAGACCATCAGGTCATGATATTTCTGATAAATTTGGGAAGGACAGAGGAGGAGCTATCCCTCCGAATATTATTGATGGACGTTGTAGTACAAATAAAGAAGAAATAGGGCAACAAACTCTTATAAAAGAAACTTTATTTGAAGATTTAGTCCAGCCCGTAAATTTGATTTCTGCCTCAAATACTGCTTCCAACGATTATTACCAAAGGCGTTGCAAACAAGAAGGTTTTAAACCACACCCGGCAAGATTCCCTCAAGCTTTACCAGAGTTTGTCATTAACCTTTGTACAGAACCAGGTGATATTGTTTTAGAACCTTTTGCTGGTTCTAATATGACAGGTCGAGTTGCAGAAACTTTACAAAGACGCTGGTTAGCTTTTGAGATTGATGAAAACTACATCAAAAGCTCAAAACTGAGATTTGAAGAAAATGCTCCTTTGGTTGTTGAACCTCAAGCAGATTTACCAGTAATAGCCATAGAAAATGCTGATAAGAACCAGTCAGTACAGTTAGGACTGTTTTAAAGAAGGCGCTCCAACTAATCACAATAGCATTAATTATATTAATACCCTGTTCCTGTAAAAAGGTCGAGCGCTTATCAGTTGTGAAATCATCAGATTTGAGCCATCAATGTCTATATTTAATTACAGATGCTTTTGAGGAAATATCTATGTTTGGACTAGGATGGCCAGAAATCGCTGTAATTAGCATAGTCGCTATTCTAATTTTTGGCCCTAAAAAAATTCCCGAACTGGGTACTGCACTAGGCAAAACCCTACGAGGTTTTAAGGAGGAGATGAAAACCCCCAGTGATGAAACCAATCCAGAACAAGAAAAACAATAGTCAAGAGTCAAGGGTCAAAAACTTTTAAATGCTGAATTTTAGACTCTTGACTTTTCACTACTGTAGTGTATTGACTACAGAAGAAGGTGCGATCCCATTTTGGGAATCGATAGCAGTTGTGCCAGTATTTTGTTGATGTGTCTCTTCTTTCGCTAAACCACGCAGCTTAATTAACTTAATAGCCCTAGTCACGCTTTCTGGTAGAATAACCACCAGGCTGTTATCAGGAGCCATGTCTAAGCCTTTATTGATGGCTTGGGTTTCATCCAAAATTGATTCATAGCGGCTATCAGGCTTCACCTGGGTGATGCCTTGAATAATCAACTGAGCGGCTGATCCCCGTAAACGTCCCCGTGTGTCATCATCTTCTTTAACGATGATGTAATCAAAAATTTGTGCTGCTAATTTGCCCAAAGTCACAAAGTCCTCGTCGCGGCGATCGCCCGGGCCACCAATTACGCCAATCCGTTGTCCTGTAGTCCAGTTCCGCACAAAGGAACCTACAGCTTCGTAACTGGCTGCATTGTGGGCATAATCTACCAAAGCGTGGTAGTTGCCTAAATTAAATAAATTCATTCGTCCCGGCGTTTGACTAACCGAAGCCCGAAAGGTCTTCAAACCAGCCCGAATCTGCTCAATTGTGACGTTTTGCACGAATGCAGCCAAGCTTGCTGCTAAAGCGTTGGCAATCATAAACGGCGCACGTCCGCCCATTGTTAAAGGTATATTTTCCGCTCTTTCTATGCGGTGTGTCCAATCACCTTTAACAATTGACAAATAGCCACTTTCATATACTGCGGCCACTCCACCCTTTTGGATGTGCTTTCGCACCAATTCCGAGTCGGGGTTCATGGTGAAGTAAGCAATATTAGCCTTGGTTTTTTCTGACATGGCAGCGACGCGGCGATCGTCGGCGTTGAGTACGGCGTAGCCATCAGGGAATACGGCTTCCGCTACTACACTCTTGAGGTTAGCTAACTGGTCAATGGTATCTATATCGCCTATCCCTAAGTGGTCAGAGGCTACATTCAATACCACTCCGACATTTGCGGCTTCAAAGCCCAATCCAGAGCGGAGAATGCCACCACGAGCCGTTTCTAATACTGCTACTTCCACCGTGGGATCTTGGAGGATGACGTGGGCGCTTTGGGGGCCTGTGTTATCGCCAGCTTCTACTAAGTAATCACCGATATATGTCCCGTCAGTAGTGGTATATCCAACTACCTTCCCAGTCTGTTTATAAATATGTGCTAGTAGTCGGGTAGTAGTGGTTTTACCATTAGTACCAGTAATGCTGAGGATGGGAATTTGGCTAGATTGCTCGTTGGGAAACAGCATATCCATCACTGCGCCGGCGACGTTGCGGGGAATACCTACACTTGGAGCAACGTGCATCCGAAAGCCAGGAGCAGCGTTAACTTCGACAATTACACCATCCACTTCCCGCAGAGGACGGCCAATATCTGTGGTGACAATATCGAGTCCGGCGATATCCAAACCGATAATCTTGACTACCCGTTGTGCTAACCACAGATTTTCTGGGTGAATTTCATCAGTACGGTCTACGGCGCTACCACCTGTACTTAAGTTTGCCGTTGCCCTGAGATAACAAAGGGTTCCTTTGGGTGGCACACTGTTGAGGGTGTAGCCTTGTCTTTCTAATAATTGGTAGCTGGTGCGGTCTAGTTCAATCTTGGTCAGGACGTTATCATGTCCTTCACCGCGATTCGGGTCGAGGTTTGTTTCCTCAATCAGTTCGGAGATAGTCGATCTGCCATTGCCAATGACGTGAGCCGGGACACGTTCAGCTACTGCGACTACTTTGCCATTTACTACCAGCACCCTGTGGTCGCGCCCAAGGTAATATCTTTCGACGATAATTGACCGGGAAACCTGTCTAGCAGCTTCATATCCGGCTTCCGCTTCTTCCCAAGTTCTGATATCAATGGTGATCCCGCGTCCATGATTGCCATCAACTGGTTTCAGGACGATGGGATAGCCGCCAACGTATTCAATAGCTTGTTCTAAATCGTCTAAAAAGTTGATTACCGTACCTCTGGGTACTGGCGCACCAGCCGCAGCCAGGATGCGTTTCGTGGCTTCTTTGTCGCAAGCTAGTTCTACGCCTAGAATGCTGGTGTTGTCAGTCATTGTGGCTTGCATCCGCTTCTGATTCACGCCGTAGCCTAGCTGAATCAAAAAGCGGGCTTCCAGAGACATCCAGGGAATACCTCTTTTTTCTGCTTCTTTGATAATTGCTTCAGTGGAAGGGCCTAATGAAGCATCACGGGTGAAGTCTTTCAGGTCTTGGATATCTTGCTCTAGTTCTGCTTTGGGATAACGGCCTCGATCGACGATACTCTGGCATAGCCTGACTGCGGCTCGTCCAGCATACCGTCCCGCTTCCTCATTCTGGTACTCGATTACTACTTGATAAATTCCGGGTGTGGCAGTTTCGCGGGTGCGACCAAAGCCAACATGCATACCAGCTAATTCCTGGAGTTCTAGGGCTACGTGTTCTACGATGTGGCCGATCATCGTGCCTTCTTTGACTCGCATCAGAAAACCACCACGACAGCCAGGCGAACAATAATGACCCTCCAGACTCGGCAGCGCCTCAACTAGTCCTTCATAAAAGCCAGGGATTTCATTCGAGGGCGACTCGGCAAGGGTTTCTAAATCGAGGCGCATGACGATCAGCTTGTGGCGTCGAATGCTCCAATAGTTTGGGCCGCGTAAGGTCTGGATCTTGAGGATTCTCATGGGAATAGGTAGATGGAGATTCGGAACCAAAATTCTAGTTTCTTACTGAAATTGACCGCTAAACTGTTTGCAACGAACAGTTTTTTGTTTTTACATAGTATTCTCATCATTTTTCTACAACAAGAAATAAATGTGCGGTCAACCGATTTTAGATTTATGATTTTGGATTAAAAGAGACAATTAGGGTACTTAGCTCTGGTAATTTTAGATTTACGATAGCGTAGCGTCAACGAGTCATCGAGGGGTTTTTAGATTTGTTTCGCCCACTTTCTGGCAGCATCTGCCGAAAAGCTCTTCTTTTTCTAAAATCCAAAATCCAAAATCCAAAATCTAAAATTTGTGGTCAACGTCAGTGTAACCTCAGATACTCCATCCCGTCAGCTGGATATCCGGTGTACGGCAGGCAATACAGTGCGCTGGTACAAGTGGAAGCGATCGCCGTAGCTGAGGATATGGAGACGTAAATTATGTACGGTTAATGGTTCATTAGCACCAACATGGGGTTCGTTGGTGTGGGTGGCCTCAGTGGGATCAACAATGGTGACACTGCCTTTACCCATAACTTGTAACCAACCATCACGTTCAAACACTGCACAAGTATCTTCGTCAATGCCAATACCTAAGCGATCGGGGTGGGCTGCGATCGCACTAATCAGCCGCCCCATCCGATTCCGGTTATGAAAGTGTTGGTCAACGATGACTTCAGGAATAAATCCCAAACCCGTTGCCATATCGACTAGGGAACGATTTGGCGACTCCCCACTCCCGCCGCCAGCAATCATGTGATGTCCCATCACTGCCGCTCCTGCACTGGTGCCTGCTAACGTCAGTTGCCCTGCCCTCACCCTCTGCCGAATAATTTCCATTGCTGGCGTATCTGCCAATACGCCACAGAGACGCAGTTGATCTCCTCCCGTCAAAAATACCCCACTACAGGCTTCTAAGGATGCTTTGATTTGAGAAGCTTCACACTGTTCGCGTTCGCGGATGTCTAAAATTTCTACCTTTTGGGCACCCATTTCTTCAAAAATGCGAATGTACCGACCACCAATGATGGCTGGTTCACGAGAGGCAGATGGAATAATTGTAATATAAGCCTTACTAGCACCGGCACGTCCAAAAAAAGTTCGTAGGATTTCGCGCCCATGAACTTTGTCTTCTGCACCTCCGATAACCAGAACGGCGGTTTTAGTTGCTTGGGGTGTCCTCATTTCTAGCGATTTAGCTTGTAATTGCGGCATTTTGTTTCTCCTGTCAACAACTTCAGGTGAATTTAACAAGTTTAGAAGCCTGGTGATTTTTGCGCTTTGCAACTTTTGAGAGGACACTTTTTGGAAGTTTTGGAACTGGGCAGCCACTCTTCAAATTCTCGCTTAACGCTTGCGAAGCCTTCAGTCTAAACGTGTTTGTTCCCATTTTTCAAAGCTAGGGCCTTGTTTTTCACCTGTCCACTTGCAGCAGGGCAAAATAGTCTTTAGAGGGCTAGATTCCCCCTCTGGGGCTGGGAACGAGCAGGTAAGACTACGCTTTTTTCTGAGGCTGGATCGATGCATCCTGGAAGTTGTTAACTTGATATGATTATTAATTTAAATGTACTTGTGACAACATTTAAACATAAATTAAGTAATTAGAAAAACTTTTGATCCCATCTAAAATCCAATAGTCCTGGTAGTTTTAGATACTATTGATAAAGTTTAACTGGAGTTTGACTCGACCTTTGCTTGGCGGTGTTTGCTAGACATCCAAATTTAAGATTAGTGTCCTCGAATACGAATAACTGTGCGCTTTGATATAGTTACACTTTTTCCTGACTGTTTTAACTCTGTTCTCAATTCGGGATTACTGGGTAAAGCCTTAACCAAACAGATTGCCGAAGTGCATCTGGTTAATCCACGGGACTTTACCACTGATAAGCACCACAAGGTGGATGATGAACCCTACGGCGGCGGTGTGGGGATGCTAATGAAGCCAGAACCGATTTTTAGGGCTGTAGAGTCGCTGCCGATTCTTCCCCGAAGAGAAATAATTTTGATGAGTCCACAGGGGCAAACAATTAATCAACCTCTTTTGAAAGAATTGGTGACAAATTATGACCAGTTAGTAGTTATTTGCGGGCATTACGAAGGAGTAGATGAGCGGGTGCTACATTTGGTAACTCGTGAAGTATCTTTGGGCGATTTTATTCTGACTGGTGGGGAAATTCCGGCAATGGCTTTGATTAATGGTGTAGTGCGACTAATACCAGGAACCGTGGGCAAAACCGCATCCCTCACCGCAGAAAGTTTTGAGGAAGGGTTATTGGACTATCCTCAATATACTCGTCCTGCCGATTTTCGCGGTTTGAAAGTGCCTGATGTCTTACTCAGTGGCAATCATGCAGCGATCGCCAAGTGGCGTTACGAGCAACAAATTCAAAAAACCCGCGATCGCCGCCCCGATCTATTGGAGGAATGGGAGCAGGGGGAGCAGAGGGAGCAGAGGGAGCAGGGGAGCAGGGGAGCAGGGGGATAAGGGAGAATTATTTAACAAGTTTCTTGCCCAATTCCCAATGCCCAATGCCCAATTCCCAATTCCCAATGCCCAATGCCCAATGCCCAATGCCCAATGCCCAATAATAAATAACAAATGACAAAAATTCGTATTGGTAACGGCTACGATATTCATCAATTGGTGAGCGATCGCGCTTTAATTTTAGGTGGAATTCAAATTCCCCATGAACTGGGTTTATTAGGACACAGTGATGCTGATGTGTTAACGCACGCGATTATGGATGCCATGCTTGGGGCATTATCCTTGGGGGATATTGGTCATTACTTTCCGCCGAGCGATCCTAAATGGGCGGGAGCAGATAGTTTAGTACTATTAACTCAAGTACATCAATTGATTCGGGATCGAGGCTGGCAGATAGGAAATATTGACTCGGTGGTAGTAGCAGAACGTCCAAAATTAAAGCCGCATATTAACAACATGCGCGATAAACTAGCAGCAGTTTTAGAAGTAGAACCAAATCAAATTGGCATCAAAGCTACTACCAACGAAAAATTAGGCCCTGTTGGACGTGAAGAAGGTATATGTGCTTATGCTGTCGTCTTGCTAGTTGCTTCCGAATGACTTTTCTTTTAGCCTCTCATAAAGATATTGAAGACTGATTAAGATGGAAATAAATTTGAAGTTATGAAATTTTTTAGAAAAATATTTCTGGAAATTAAACGTTTCTGGTTGCCAATAATTTTGATTTCAGCAACAGCACTTACACTTACTGCATGTAACCCCACTAACTTTAAAAGTGCATCCGCTAAAGTGCCGCAATTGGTAAACGCCATTCTCAGCGATCCCAAAACTTTTAATTATCCTCTTAGTCAAGAGTCTCCAAATGTTTTTCCTCTAATTTATGAGGGGCTAATTGGCCAAAACCCGATAACTGCTAAAGTCGAACCAGCCTTAGCGGAATCCTGGCAAATTTCCGATGATAAATTAAAGATTGTTTTTACCCTACGCCAAGGGTTGAAATGGTCTGATGGTCAGCCGCTAACAGTAGATGATGTGGTGTTTACCTACAACGATATCTACTTTAACGAAGCAATTCCTACAGATGTGAGAGACGGCTTGAGGATTGGTGAAAGTCGGAAGCTACCCACTGTACAAAAAGTGGATGAACGTCGAGTTGAGTTTAGCGTACCGGAACCTTTTAGACCTTTCCTGCTGAGTACTGGTTCTCCAATTTTGCCCGCTCATGTGCTGGAAAAATGGGTAAAAACGAAAGACCAAGATGGGAAACCGATTTTTTTAACACAATGGGGCGTTGATACTCCTCCCGACCAAATTATTGTCAACGGCCCTTACAAAATAGAACGCTACGATACGAGTCAGCGTGTATCTTTCCGACGCAACCCTTACTACTGGCGTAAGGATGCTCAAGGCAATTCTCAGCCTTATATTGAACGGGTAATTTGGCAAATTGTGGAATCTACAGATACTTCATTGCTGCAATTTCGTTCTGGTGGATTAGATACTGTGGCAGTATCACCAGATTACTTTTCTTTGTTAAAGGTGCAAGAAAAGCAGAGTAATTTCACCATTTATAATGGTGGCCCAACATCCAGTACCTCGTTTGTTTGGTTCAACCTCAACAAAGGTAAAAGGGATGGAAAACCACTAGTCGATCCAGTTAAGTCTCAGTGGTTCAATAATGTGCAATTTCGGCAGGCTGTAGCTTATGCAATTGACCGCCAGACGATGATTAATAACACTTTTCGCGGCTTGGGTGTAGCACAAAATTCACCCATTTCCGTGCAAAGCCCCTATTACCTTACCCCAAAAGAAGGGTTAAAAGTTTACGATTATAATCAGCAAAAAGCCAAGGAATTACTACTAAAAGCAGGATTTAAGTACAACAACAATCAATTACTAGATGCTCAAGGAAATCGCGTCCGTTTCTCTTTGCTTACCAATGCTGGAAATAAAATACGTGAGGCAATGGGATCGCAGATTAAACAAGACTTGAGTAAAATCGGCATTCAAGTTGATTTCACTCCGTTAGCATGGAATACTTTTACTGATAAAGTTTCTAACTCATTAGATTGGGAAGCTTCTTTGATGGGTCTAACTGGCGGATTAGAGCCGAATGATGGTGCTAATGTATGGGCACCTGAAGGTGGATTACACATGTTTAATCAGAAACCACAAGCAGGACAAAAGCCGATTCAGGGTTGGGAAATTGCTCCTTGGGAAACGGAAATTGGAAATCTTTACATTCAAGCTGCGCGAGAATTAGACGAAGCAAAAGTTAAAGCGATTTATGCTGAAACACAGAGAATTACTCAAGAAAATTTACCTTTTATTTTCCTGGTTAATCCTTATGCAATGTCAGCCGTGCGTAATCGTTTTGAAGGCATTAAATTCTCTGCCCTTGGTGGTGCATTCTGGAATATTGAACAAATAAAAGTAACTGATTAGGTATTGGGAATGGGGAATGGGGCATTGGGCATGGGGCATTGGTTATTTACAGAGGAAGAATGACAAGTAACAAAGGACAAATAACCAATGACTGATGAAAAAACTTTGCGATCGCTACTCGTTGCGGTTGCTAATGGTAAAGTTACGCCAGATACGGCATTAGACTCGCTCAAAGACTTAACTTATGAATCTGTGGGCGAGTTTGCCAAAATTGACCATCATCGCCAGCTAAGAACTGGTTTCCCAGAGGTGATTTGGGGGCCTGGTAAAACTCCAGAACAAATTGCTCAAATTATGGAGGTGATGCGCCTTCGTAACCCGGTGGTGATGGCAACTCGCGTTGAACCAGCAGTTTATACCGCACTGCAATCAAAAGTTAGCGGTTTGCGATATTACGAATCGGCGCGAATTTGTGCGATCGCTCCCCCTACCATCGAACCACAATTCCAGGGGGAAATTGCCATTCTTTCGGCTGGTACTGCCGATTTACCCGTTGCTGAAGAAGCGGCTGTCACTGCTGAACTTTCCGGCTTCCAGGTACAGCGTCTTTGGGATGTTGGTGTTGCAGGAATTCACCGTTTGCTGAGTAATCGCCACCTGATTGAGTCAGCATCGGTGTTAATTGTCGTGGCGGGGATGGAAGGCGCTTTACCCAGCGTTGTCGCGGGTTTAGCGAGTTGTCCTGTAATTGCTGTACCCACCAGCATCGGTTATGGCGCAAGTTTTGGTGGTTTAGCACCTTTATTGACAATGCTTAACTCTTGTGCTGCGGGAGTAGGCGTAGTAAATATCGATAATGGTTTTGGCGCAGCAGTACTGGCGGGGCAAATTTTGCGAACTGCCGAGAAATTGCGGTTGGCATCGGCTGGATCTTGAGTTAAGACATTAAAGTTATACCCAAGATTTCAGGATATTATCAGTAATTTTTCTGAAAAATAAACTGATCCTGAAATTTGCCACCCCAACCTCTTAATCAGCAAATATGAGCCATTACAGCGATTTGATATCTCAGTTATATTGGCAGTTGCCTGTCAATTTGATGGCATTAGCACAAACAATTACCGATCCAGACGTTATGGGTCAGATGCAAAAAGCTTGGAGCCACTTTATACAGACAGGTCAAGTGTGGGCATTGTTGATTGGTGTAATCATTGGCTATATGGTTCGGAATTTAACTAGCTACGGTTAAAGTAATTTTAGATTTTGGATTTTAGATTGATGATTAATCTAAAATCCAAAATTAATGCCCACTCCCTTGATATTTATGACCAAAGAACAAACTTGGAGCCAGAGATTTGAATCAGCGTTGCATCCAGCGATCGCTCGTTTTAATGCCAGTATAGGTTTTGATATTGAATTAATAGAATACGATCTGACTGGTTCTCAAGCCCATGCCAAAATGCTAGCTCACACGGGCATTATCTCCTCAGAGGAAGGTGAGCAACTGGTTACAGGTTTAGAAGAAATTCGCCAAGAGTACCGTCAGGGTAAATTTCAGCCTGGTGTCGATGCTGAAGATGTGCATTTTGCAGTTGAACGACGACTAACAGAAATTGTCGGCGATGTAGGTAAAAAACTGCATACCGCGCGATCGCGGAATGACCAAGTTGGTACAGATACTAGACTCTACCTCCGCGATCAAATCCAGCAAATCAAAAGCGAATTGCGAGAATTCCAAGGGGTTTTACTGGATATAGCCGAAAAACACGTTGAAACCCTAATCCCAGGCTATACACACCTACAACGCGCCCAACCAGTGAGTTTAGCTCATCACCTCTTGGCATACTTTCAAATGGCGCAACGCGATTGGGAACGCTTAGGAGATGTTTCTCGCCGCGTCAATATCTCACCCTTGGGATGCGGTGCTTTAGCGGGAACTACTTTCCCCATCGATCGCCACTACACAGCCAAACTATTAGATTTTGACGATATTTATGCTAACAGCCTCGATGGAGTGAGCGATCGCGATTTTGCGATCGAATTCTTGTGTGCTGCTAGCTTGATTATGGTTCACCTCAGCCGTCTTGCCGAAGAAGTCATTCTTTGGTCATCTGAAGAATTCCGCTTTGTCACCCTTAAAGATAGCTGTGCCACAGGTTCCAGTATCATGCCCCAAAAGAAAAACCCCGATGTACCAGAATTGGTGCGGGGGAAAACGGGGCGTGTATTTGGTCATCTCCAGGCAATGCTGGTGATTATGAAAGGGCTACCCTTGGCATATAACAAAGACTTGCAAGAAGACAAAGAAGGTCTATTTGATAGCGTTAAGACAGTCAAAGCCTCTCTAGAAGCAATGACGATTTTGCTCAGGGAGGGTTTAGAATTTCGTACCCAGCGTTTAGCAGAAGCTGTAACCGAAGATTTTTCTAACGCTACCGATGTAGCAGATTATCTTGCAGCGCGGGGCGTTCCTTTTCGGGAAGCCTACAACCTTGTAGGTAAGGTGGTAAAAACTAGTATTGCCGCAGGTAAACTCTTAAAAGATTTGAAATTGGAAGAGTGGCAACAACTACATCCGGCATTTGCAGCAGATATTTATGAAGCAATATCCCCTCGTCAAGTAGTCGCAGCCCGCAACAGTTACGGTGGTACTGGCTTTTTACAGGTTAGCAAAGCACTCATAGCCGCCCGCGCTCAAATAGATCGATAGGGGGAATGGGGATTAGGGGCGTGGGGAGAATGAGGGAGATGAGGGAGAGAATGAGAATAACCCAATTCCCAATTCCCAATTCCCAATTCCCAATTCCCAAAAATAAATAAAGGCGTACATTTGTACGCCCTAAAAGATAAATAATCTAAATAAAAAGGATTTAAGCAGACAGCTTAGTCAGTGTCAGCTGCTGTTGCTGCGCCTTCTTCTTCTTCACTCTTCGGTGGTCTTTGTTGGAACCTTCTCTGCATTCTTCCTGTCGTAGTTCGTTTACGAAACTTTCTGGCATACGCCTGGTTCCGTAGCGCCTTTTCTTTTTTCGGGTTACGGCGCTTGGCCATGTTCACCTCATTAAATAAACAACAAAAGAGTAGCAACTAGGCATCACGTAGGCAATATTAGCTACCAATATTATTGATATACTTGTAGCCTAGTGCAGCAATCAATACACTTTAAACAGTGTACTAGTCTACCGCATTTGACCTTACTTTGTCAATAAAAATTTTAAATAGTCCCCACCAGCTAGACGTTGCTACTTTATTCCTTAGACCTGAACCGAGTAACTTGTTTTCACCTCCATCATTCAACCCAAACTGGAGTACATACAAGAAAAATTTACTGTTTTTCCCTATTCGGGCAATAATGCATTTTGTTGATGGTTTGAGGAAAATTTTTCAAGCTTATTCTCAGTTAATTTTGGATGGCTTAAAGAGTAGCGAGGGCAAATAAGCTAGGGATATAGGTGTGTTAAGGGGTAATTATGGTTGCAGAAAAACTAATAGGTAACTCACTATCTTCCGTCCCCAAATTTTCAGAACCCGGTGTCAGTGGTGGCGCAGAAAAAACTTCTAAATAACTTGGTGTTGGCAAGAAACTAGCAAAAAGCGGACTAGAATAGTTTCCCCCCGATGTAGAATACCCAAAACCATCACGGGTTAACTGCTGAGTATTAAGACTAATTAAATTGTTAACATCAAAAGGTTCGTTTCCTGGTATTGGAGTCTCTACAGGTTGTAGACCAGTAATTGTTTCACCATTTCGTGTACCAGTAATTTTCAAAATCTGATAAAAACCCAAATCGTTAGGGGTGTTATCAGTGGTAAAAGTACCAATTGCCTCTATACCAGTACCAGAATAATTCCACTTCCAAGTTAAAGCAGAGGCGGCTTCCATTGTACCGAAAACCAATCCAGATATGATAGTGAAGACTATGGCAGATATTAGAGCTAGATTTTTCATAGATATTTTTTGGGCGATCGCAGTTTTTGTAAAGGATTTTCGTATATTAAGCTTAATTATCAAGAATTTGGTGGCAATCTCAAGTGCGGCTTAATTATCTCTTCATAATTCAGAATTTAGGCTTAATTATTCAGATTAATTTTTTGAAAGTTTCCTGAAAAAATATTAATGATAGCTAATTTGAGCAAGGCTAATGTTATTTATATAGGACTTACGCAAAACTACACGCGGTAGGGGCAATTCGTCAATTGCCCCTACCTGAAACTCAAGCTTTGGGCTATTTTTTGCGTAAGTCCTATTATAAAGTGAAAAGTTTTTTGACTTAACAGATATCATGTATATATAAATACAGTGCTTCTATTGAAACTTGATGTTAATATTAATAATATTCTACGTAAATCGTCAGAATAAAATCTCAACCCACAAACATTTTTGTATAAAACAAAACTCAACGAAAATTTTATGAGTTGAGTTGATGTAAGTGGTAGAGAAATATAGAATACAACATATAAATTTTGAAGATTGAACGTTATTGCTTTTTTTCCGTCAGCAGTCCAGTCCACACGTAGCTTATGGCGTATTGGACAAACAGTATTGGGTATTATATTTCGTCATCCCATTACTGGCACTAGTATCATCCCAATTTTACCCGACGGTCGGATAGTACTGATCCGGCGGCGTGATGATGGTCTTTGGGCATTGCCTGGAGGCATAGTCGATTGGGGAGAAGATATTCCCAACACAGTCCGCCGGGAATTGGTGGAGGAAACCGGGCTAGAATTGCTCAAAATTAACCGTTTGGTAGGAGTTTACTCTGCACCAGACCGCGATCCCAGAATCCACTCAATTTGTATTGTGGTTGAAGCCGAGGTACATGGGACAATGGAAACTCAGGATTCTTTAGAAGTGATGGAAATCCAAGCTTTCTCTCCCAATTTTCTACCTTTAGGACAGATGTCTCATGACCATACTCGGCAGTTGCAAGACTACTTGAATGGCTTGACAACACTGGCATAATAATATTTTGTCAATGGTCATTTGTCCTTTGTCATTTGCCGCAAAATTTCTGATTTAAGGAAGCCTCTCTTCTCTACGAGAGGCTGCGTCAACGAGACGTTAAGCCAATGGCTCAGACTTCTCTGTCTATAATTTGTCCAAAACTAATGACTAATGACCAATGACCAATGACTAATGACCAATGACTAATCTAAATTAAAATGAATACACTATTCCGTAACTCCCGGATAAAGCTTTCTCAAGGGCTAATATTCTGGCGTGAAGTCGGTGAAAAAACTCCTATAATTTTTTTACATGGTGCTTGGAATGAGAGCAGTCAATGGTTGTCTGTAATGGAGTCCCTCACACAAGATTTCCATTGCTTTGCACCTGATTTGTTAGGATTTGGTGAGTCAGAGAATCCAAATATCCATCATTCGATAGATTTACAAGTGGAGTGTTTGGCAGAATTTTTGCAAGCTGTCAAGCTAGAAAAAGTATATTTAGTAGGGCATTCTCTTGGGGGTTGGATTGCTGCTAGCTATGCTTTAAAGTATCCAGAGAAAGTTGCTGGTTTGGTGCTGGTTGCACCAGAAGGTGTAGAGATAGCTGGACTTGAAGATTATTGCCGGAAGATGCGGCGATTATTGAATTATCCACCACTAGTAGTTAAATTGTTGCGATCGCTAATTCCCTTAACTAAAATGCTGGGTTGGCATGAAAAAATTGCCCAAGACTTGCAGTTACGTCAGGAATTGTTACGTTACCCCATAGCTTGCCAGTTACTTTTCAAACGACGACAATCAGAAATTGATGCAGAATTAGTACAAAAGCGGCTTTACATGATAGATGTGCCGGTTTTTATTCTACAAGGTGGCCAAGATACGCCAGATGCTTTAGCCAAGAGTCGAGTTTATGCTCAACTGATGCCGAAAGTTGAGTTAAAAATGATTTCCCATGCCGGAAACGACTTACCAGAATCTTGTGCTGGGGTTGTGGCGATTGAGATTCGGGAGTTTATTAAAGAGAATTGATAATTATATCAAAGCAGGTTCAGAAAGTTTATATCTATAAATAAACGTAAGGATAAATAATAGTAATCTTAAACGAGTTGCAAAATAAAAAGATCCCCGACTTCTTCAAGAAGTCGGGGATCTGGGCTTCTGGGTGGAGAATAAATCAAATAGCATTGCTATAGCTATATCTGTATCTGTATCTGTTTCCCAATGTATACTTTTTATGAGTATGTTAATAACCATATATTTACTGATTAGCTAACGAAATTTTATGAAGCTAATCTAAACACATTCCCCAGAAAATCAAATTTGGTTCCACAATTAAAGGTGCTGCAATTTCAGGATATAAGGCTTGCAAATAGTTAATTATCACAGTCCGATCGCCCCCTTTAATCGCAATCTTCCCATTAGGAAATAATTGCAGCCACGCTTCAATAAAATCTTTAATTCCAGCTATTAAAGTGTAAATTACCCCACTTTGAATAGCCTCTATAGTATTAAGAGCAAAACGTGTTGGTAGAGACGTAAAAGTTTGCGTTTCTAATAATGGTAATTGTCCTGTTTGTTGACCGAGACTCGCAAATTGCAAACCTAATCCCGGCAAAATTGCCCCTCCAACTAGACACTCATTAGCATCAGCAGCCGTAAAAGTTAGCGCTGTTCCAGCATCAATTACTAACATGGGAAAACCCCACTTTTTCCCTGCACCCCACAAAGCTAAAGCGCGGTCAATTCCTAGTGTGGGATAAACACCTTTTAGTGGTACTTGGTCTAATGTAATAACATGAGTATTTGGGTAAGTTTGCCAAATAGCAGTTTGGCTGGGAACTACGGAGGCGATGAGTAAGGGAGGGGAGGATGAGGGGGATGAGGGAGATGAGGGAGATGAGGGGGAAATTGTTAGGAGTAAATCATCTAGGGTTTGAGATTTGCCCAATTGCTGGATAACAGACTCAGGTAGATAGTCAGTATCCCAGGCTGAATCAAGCGTCTCGCCAATAAACAATGCCCAATGCAACCGGGAATTCCCAATTTCCAAAGCTAGCCAAATCTCCCTCATCCCCCTCATCCTCTCTCTGCCTCTGCGGTTTCACACTTTTAACTTTTTTAAGTCAGTCATAGATTTTTTAATAAAAATTAACATTCAAGGCGTGTCACAATAAACTGAGAGGAACAAATACTCATTGTGATAAGGAGGGAGTTATGGTAGCGCTCACCGAAAAAACTGAAAAACGGCTCACCATACAGACTGTAAAAATCGGTCAAGAGACGACGGCTATTCGCTCTTTGGACTGGGATCGCGATCGCTTCGATATTGAGTTTGGTTTGCAAAATGGCACCACTTATAACTCGTTTCTCATCCGTGGGGAGCAGACTGCCTTAGTTGATACCTCTCACGAAAAGTTTCGTCAACTATATTTTGATACCCTCACCGGACTAATCAAGCCAACAGATATTGATTATTTAATTATCAGCCATACTGAGCCAGACCATAGCGGTTTAGTTAAAGATTTGCTGCAAATAGCTCCAGAAATTACTGTTGTCGGTTCTAAAGTGGCGATTCAGTTTCTTGAGGATTTCGTACATCAGCCATTTAAGCGGCGGATTGTGAAAAATGGCGATCGCCTAAACTTAGGCAATGGACACGAATTTGAATTCGTGATTGCCCCAAATTTACACTGGCCGGATACCATTTTCAGCTTCGACCACAAAACTAAAACTCTCTACACCTGCGATGCTTTTGGGCTACACTACTGCTCAGATAGCACCTTTGATGAAGACTTAGCAGCGATCGAAGAAGACTTTCACTACTACTACGATTGCTTGATGGGGCCAAATGCTCGGTCAGTTTTGTCTGCCCTGAAGCGGATGGGAGAACTCAAAACCATCGATATGATTGCCACAGGACACGGGCCATTATTATCTCACAACGTTGAGGAACTAGTTGGACGCTACCGCACTTGGAGTCAAACCCAAACCAAACCAGAAACGGTGATTGGGATATTTTACGTTTCCGAATATGGATATAGCGATCGCCTCGCCCAAGCAATTGCCAACGGTATCGGTAAAACTGGTGTCGCCGTGGAAATTGTTGATTTGGGTTCTGAAGTCGATTTACAAGAACTGCGGGAACTTATTAGTCGGTGTGCGGGGCTAATCGTTGGTTTACCTCCGGCTTCTGGGGCTGCGAGCATCCAATCTGCACTCAGCACAGTTTTAGGATCTGCCAAAGAAAAGCAAGCTATTGGCGTGTTTGAAAGTGGCGGTGGCGATGATGAGCCGATAGATCCTTTGCTGAGTAAATTCCGTAATTTAGGTTTGATCACAGTTTTTCCAGCCATTCGGATTAAAGAAGCGCCTACAGAAAATACCTACAAGTTGTGTGAAGAAGCGGGTACAGACTTAGCTCAATGGGTAACACGCGATCGCAGCATCAAAGCGATGAAATCCCTTGGTGCTGACTTAGATAAAGCCCTTGGTAGACTTAGCGGCGGACTCTATATTATTACTGCTAAAAAAGGTGATGTATCCAGTGCCATGCTAGCCTCCTGGGTTGCTCAATCCAGCTTCAAACCCTTGGGATTTTCCATTGCAGTCGCCAAAGATCGGGCAATTGAATCACTCATGCAAGTAGGCGATCGCTTTGTTCTCAACATCTTAGAAGAAGGCAATTTCCAACCACTTATGAAGCACTTTTTGAAACGGTTCGCCCCTGGTGCCGATCGCTTTCAAGGAGTGAGAACCCAGCCAGCCGAAAATGGTGCCCCCATCCTCAACGATGCCCTCGTCTACATGGAGTGCGAAGTCGTCAGTAGAATGGATTGCGGCGATCATTGGGCAGTATACAGCACCGTTTACGCCGGACGAGTTTCTAAACCAGACGCTTTAACTGCTGTGCATCATCGCAAAGTTGGAAATCACTATTAACAAGGGGAGCAAAGGGGTAGAGGAGCCGGGAGAATAATTAATAACCAATGCCCTATGCCCTATGCCCCATGTCCAATGCCCAATTCCCCAATAAAGCCATGTCAAAAAATAAACCTCGTGATGTTCAAGTTTATCCAATAGCTACAGATACAAGAATACTGCGATCGCGTAGTTGGTCAAGGCTCAGATTTGAAATTGAATATGCTCTAGCTAAGGGTACAACAGCTAATTCTTATTTAATCGAAAGCGATAAAACTGCCATCATTGATCCTCCAGGGGAAACGTTTACGGAAATTTATTTAGAAGCGTTGCAGCAGCGTTTTCATCTCGAAGACTTAGATTATGTAATTTTGGGACACGTAAATCCTAACCGCGCTGCAACTTTAAAAGCTTTATTAGAAATTGCCCCCCAAATTACCTTTGTCTGTTCTAATCCAGGCGCGATAAATTTACGTAGTGCGCTAGAAAATCCAGATTTGCAAATTCTGGTTATGCGGGGTGAAGAAACCCTAGATTTGGGTAATGGGCATAATTTAGAATTCATTCCCACCCCTAATCCCCGCTATGCAGATGAACTTTGCACCTACGATCCGCAAACAGAAATTCTGTACACAGATAAGTTATTTGGGGCGCATGTTTGCGGAGATCAGGTATTTGATGAAGGCTGGGAAGTATATAACGAAGATCGGCGCTATTATTTTGATTGCTTGATGGCTCCCCACGCTCGTCAAGTAGAAACAGCGTTGGATAAACTAGCCGATTTTCCCGTGCGAATGTATGCCACTGGACACGGGCCTTTAGTGCGCTATGGCTTAATTCAATTAACCCAGGCTTATCGAGAATGGAGTCGGCAGCAAACATCAGCTGATTTGACAGTAGCGTTGATTTATGCATCAGCTTATGGAAATACAGCCACATTAGCCCAAGCGATCGCTCGTGGGATCACCAAAGCTGGCGTTGCTGTAGAATCGATTAACTGCGAATTTACCGAACCAGAAGAAATCCGGGCGGCTGTGGAAAAAGCCGGTGGTTTCATCATGGGTTCTCCAACTCTCGGCGGTCATGCACCTACACCCGTGCAAACAGCTTTAGGAATTGTCTTATCTACCGCAACGAACAATAAACTTGCTGGTGTTTTTGGTTCCTTTGGCTGGAGTGGGGAAGCGGTTGATTTAATCGAAGGAAAATTAAAAGATGCTGGCTATCGGTTTGGTTTTGATACCATCCGCGTAAAATTCAAACCCGACGATGCCACCTTACAATTGTGTGAAGAAGCTGGAACTGACTTTGCCCAAGCATTGAAAAAAGCTAGAAAAGTGCGATCGCCAAGTCAACCTGCTACTACTGTAGAACAAGCAGTTGGTCGCATTGTCGGTTCTCTGTGCATTCTGACAGCCAAAGAAGGCGATCGCGCCAGTGCCATGTTAGCCTCTTGGGTAGCTCAAGCTAGCTTTAATCCCCCTGGTTTAACTATAGCCGTCGCTAAAGAGCGGGCAGTAGAAACACTGACGCACACAGGAAACAAATTTGTCCTCAATATCCTTAAAGAAGGGAATCATTTGGGATTGATGAAGCACTTTCTCAAACCCTTTGGCCCAGGACAAGACCGATTTGCCGATGTCGCCGCAGAAGTTGCTGAAAACGGTTCTCCCATACTTACCGATGCCCTAGCATATCTGGAATGTTCCGTACAAAACCGGATGGAATCTGGCGACCATTGGCTGGTTTATGCAACTATCGAGAATGGCAAATTGTTAGATAATGACGGCATTACAGCCGTGCATCATCGCAAGTCAGCAACTCATTATTAATCAGTTAACAATAGCGATCGCCTCTATAACTTTGGGAATACTGAAATTAAGTACCCTAAAGGAGTATTAAAAATGGCAGATAATCGCATCAGTGCCACCTTATCCCCAGCCGATAAAGAAGCAGTCATGCAAGCGATCGCTACAATTAAAGAAAAGTTACCGTTTTTGGTTGATTTGACCCCCGAAGAACGGCGAACAATGTTGAAGATGGGAGATAAAAGTCGGGCTTTCGTCAGCAAAGCCTTAGAAGTGGCGACACAGAATCCTAACTTTTTGCCCCGTTCTTTTGATTTAGAAGAGATGCGCCGAGATTTAGCGCTATTTGAATCGTTGTATCCAGTGTTTTTGTCTCTAACCCAACTGCAAGAACTGGTAGATGATACCTGTATAGCCTCTGCCAGCGAAGCATACACAGCAGCATTAGCAGTTTATAGCTATGCCAAAGCTAGCGGTGATGTCACAGGTTTAGATGGAGTCATAGATGAGATGGGACGCAGGTTTAACCGCCGTTCTAAGAAAAAGCAACCTGAAGCCACAGTTAGCTAAAGCTTAAGACAGGTAATCATACCACTGGTAAACTTGCTAAAATACACATAATTTGTAGGGGCATAACATTGTTATGCCCTTTTCGCGTTTTATATCCAAAGATTCTTGAAACCCACGCAGGTTGGTTTTGTCTGTATAGCCGCGATTTCTAATCGCCAAGGCATTTTTGAGCCTCAGAAGGTCAACATCGAGCCTCAAAAGGTCAACATCGAGCCTCGGAAGGTCAACATCGAGCCTCGGAAGGTCAACATCGAGCCTCAAAAGGTCAACATCGAGCTTCAGAAGGTCAACATTGAGCCTCAGAAGGTCAACATTGAGCCTCAGAAGGTCAACATTGAGCCTCAGAAGGTCAACATTGAGCCTCAGAAGGTCAACATTGAGCCTCAGAAGGTCAACATCGAGCCTCAAAAGGTCAACATCGAGCCTCAGAAGGTCAACATCGAGGCTCAGAAGCTCAACATCGAGCCTCAGAAGCTCAATGCATAAAAATTACTTAAAAAAAATTTAATAAATTCCGAAATACACCTTGTTTATTTAGTAGTTCTTTTTAGATAAATTAGCGCCTCAAAATTAAATCTTGTTATGAATACGCAAAACAAGCCCAAGAGTTTACAAGATATTATTAAGCAACGTCAACAATCAAATTTTGTGGGACGTGAAGACCAAATAAACCGATTTAGCCAAAATTTAGCATTATCCCTAGAAGACAATCGCCATTGTTTTCTGTTTAATGTTTGTGGTCAAGGCGGAGTTGGTAAAACTACCTTACTGCGGCAGTTTCGTAAAATTGCTGACGAAGCAAAAATGATTTCAGCTTACATTGATGAAGCTGAAAAAACTATACCAGAAGTCATGGGGCGTATAGCTGAGGAGTTAGAACAGCAAGGTTACAGACTAACGCAATTTAGCGATCGCTACAAACTTTACTGCCAAAAGTGCCAAGAGTTAGAAACAGATCCAGAAGCGCCTCAAGGTTTTTCCGCTTTTGTCGGGAAAACTATGGTAAAAACTGGTGTGCGTCTAGCACGTCTAGCTCCCGTTGGTGGTGCTGTATTTGATGTTATAGATGGGGATGCTTTGGCTAACCAAGCCGGAGAATGGGCATCTTATATTGCTAAGAAAATAACTAATAAAGATGAAGTACATTTAGTTAAAAAACCAGAAGAAGTTCTGACCCCGCTATTTTTGCAAGATATTTCTAAAATTGCTGATAAAATTCCTGTTCTTCTGTTTTTCGATACCTCAGAACGCACCGGAGAATTCTTAGAGAACTGGCTGCGAGAGATTCTGGAGGGTCGCCACGGTGAAGTATCTCTCAATATATTGATAACTATTGCTGGTCGGCAAGAATTAGATAAAAATGACTGGGCATCCTACGAAGGATTAATAATTCGTTTGCCTCTGGAACCCTTTACAGAAGAAGAAGCCAAACAATATCTAACTCGTAAAGGCATTACTAACAATCGCATTATTGAAGTGATTTTAAACGTTTCTGGAAACTTACCCCTGCTAATGGAAATGCTAGCAGATGCTCATCCCAATGACCCTAACCAAATAATTGAGCCTAGCAGCAGTGCTGTAAAAAGCTTTTTAAGATGGATTGACGATCCCAAACGGCGACAAGTGGTGCTTGATGCTGCCATTCCTCGGTGCTTGAACCGGGATATTATAGCCCAGTTAAGAACAGAAGAAGAAGCTGATGAGCTATTTACTTGGCTCAAAGAAACATCCTTTGTCAACGAACATAGCAACGGCTGGGTTTATCATGATGTCGTCAAAACCCAAATGTTATGCCACAAACGCCTTTCATCGCCACAAGGTTGGGCTGAGATACATAATAAATTAGCAAAATATTATGACAACCTACGGAATGATTTGCAATTAGAGGAAGATAACAAACAGCGCGATCCTAGCTGGCAAAGTCACACATTAAACGTGTTGTACCATAAGTTATGTCAGTCACCGCAAAGAAATTTACTTGTAGCTCTTAAGGAATTTCTGGCTCTACTCAAAAATCAACCCATTTTTGCCCAACAATATGCAAAAACAATGCTTCAAGCTGGTAAAGATGGCGATTCTGCTGAAGTTAAGTATTGGGGTAAGCAATTAGCAAATGGGTTAAAAGCTTATGAGGAAAAACGTTATGAAGATGCTATGTATAATCGCGCTTTAGTATACTTAGCTGTTAACCAACCAGACAAAGCACGAACTGTACTAGTGCCTGCCATCAAGCTTAGTACAGAGCATTGCAAAAAAAATGCTAAAGACTGCCGTAATGCCTTTAATTTAGCCCTTTACTATTTGGCTGCTCAATACACTCAACAAGCAGACCACTTCTATAGCTATGCTTTATCAAAGGGTGCTTCCTCAGAATCTATTGGTGAAGCTATTCAAGACCTAAATGACTTTTTAACTATCTTGCCTGACCATAAGGAAGCTTCATCCATCCTATACTTATTGCAGTCTTTTCTAACTAAGTCATGTAATTCTCAACCTACCCTCCAGAAAACCCAAGAATCTCAACAACAAACTGCTAATCAATTCCCTCTCTCATAATGCAAGTCTATTCAAATGGACTTGCATTATGAGCCTGAGATTTCAACCTCTGGCACAGATACAGCAGATTGCAACAGGCGTGAGGTACAGATCATCGTAGGGGCACAACATGTTGTGCCCCTACCCGTATACTTCATTTACCCGCAATACGCTGTATGCATTTAAATGAGACACTACACATAGCTTGCTTCACCCGAAGAGTACACAATCCAAAATGGCATTTGCTAGGTAAAAACCGGGACTTGTCTAAATCCACTCAAACCCCTGTGTCGCTAAAAATTCTTTCCCTGATTCCAAAACATCTTTGCTTAAAATCAAAGTGACTTTTGGCGAACTAAGATACAAACGAAAACGCTCAAAAAATAGTTGGTTAGCAGACTCAATTTTCCTAATGGCACTCCAGGGAATCAACAATGGCGTAAGTCCCAAGCGAAACAATGGGAAAATGCTTAGATAAATCCCTTGAGAAGTTATACCAATATTTAAAGTCCCTTTATAGTGAACCAAACCCACAGAACCGCTTTGCATCCGGGAGAAGTTTTGTGGTGGCGCTTCTTTGGTGCGGTAGAGTTTAGCGAGGCGATTCCAGTCATGACGGAATAGAAAAATCATGACTATGTTAATAAGTGTAAAAAAAACTATGTATACCCAATTAGGGATATGTGACATTTATTTTTAAGTCATTGATGATGAACGCTTTAACTGTAAGCGATGTCTAACGACAAGTCTCTTTACATCTACGTACTCACCAATCAACCACATTCCCTTGAATTTTTGCAAACTACCGGAGCATCCCGGTTAAAAATTGCTTAAGGGACTTCCAAATAAAAAATACTCAACTATTTCCTGTGGGGTGGGCATCTTGCCCGCCCTCTTTAACTGGGCGGGCAAGATGCCCACCCCACAAGATTGGATAATTTATTTGTTGGAAGTCCCTAACAAAAATCCTATTCATTGAAAAAACTGGCCTTAATGAAAGCCAGTTTTTTGATTTTATTGCAAACTTCTAGTACGATTTTACAGCCGAGTATTAACCGAACACACTTGACAAGATATTGTGAAGCTTTTTCATGGAAATGTCAAGATTTTATGAATTATTTCCCCAAAGCTTGCTATTAGATACCACCACTTCCCTTAAATTCTCCGGCTGTGCTGATAAATTCTTGTCACCAAAATGCTTATCCATCAATGCGGGAACTTGCCCAGCTTGAATTCGGCTATGGCGTGTTTTATCTGGCATAACTAGGTTTGGCCCAGCTTTACAATCTTTCATACAACCAGTGCCCTTGATTGTAACTTGGTCTTCTAAACCGCGATCGCTTAAAGCTGCCTCCAACGCCTGACAAACTGCTTTACCACCGCGTTTCATACAATCAGACTTTTGACACACCAAAATGGTGGCTTTAGCCTTAGCTGGCTTTACCTTGACATTATCAATATATGGGGGTTCTTGTACTGGTGCGATCGTTCCAACTTTCCCCATCTCAGAACGCGCCGCCATCACCCGTTCAGCTTTCAGAGTGACTGTACCATCCTTCAAATCATGCTTTTTGTAACCAACAACTTGCAGCCAAGTACCTGGTGGTAAGCGCAAGTCAAAAGCAGCCCGTAAATGTTTAGCTAGTTTAATGTAAGACTCACCCTCATGAGTCCCCAGCATTAAGCCCTTAAGCTTATAGCCATCTTTAATAACAAAATTTATAAATCTGCCCTCAAGACAAAATTCCGATCCTTCCATACTGTCAGATGCACCCATTTTTTTGACCTCTTTCTAACTAAGTAAAAGCTATCAAGCAATACACTCTCAGCAGCAGCTAAAAATTAGAACTATTGTTAGCGATTTTCCAACAGTACTCAAGAGTCCAAATTTGGTCTTGACGGGAGGCTGTTAATCGCCGGATCACACTCCAAAGTTGAACAGCTGTCACAGGAGTGCCAATTTCAACTTTCAATGGCTGGTTAGCCGTACAACTACAGGGAATGTCTAACTCCTTTAGGCGTTGATAGACTTGCCAGCGATCTGCCCAATTCACCTCTACAAGGTGGTTGCTTTCTATTTCTGAACTAAACGATTTCAAGAGAATTGCCCTCAAAGTGCAACAAACTTGCAGTAACTACCGCGAATTAACTTTCTGTTTTTTGAAAGTTTTAGGAGTGTAACCTCTTAAAACCAGCATACCTTAAGTGCAAAGAATTCTCATTAATTTTGGAAAAATAAAATGGAAATGGGGAATAGGGCATTGGGCATTGGGCATTAATTTAGTTATTTTATTTTTTCTCCCCCTGCTCTCCTACTTCTTACCCACTCACCCTTCAGGCGCTATATCCATAGTTAAATTCTTATATCAACGACAGGTGTAGGTAGATACAACATTTCTGGGTGTGATATTAGTCATCAAACAAACTTGAGAATTTTATTTAGTAAGCAACAATACAAAATATTGTGATGGCGAATTGCCTTGTTCTTATTATTAAAATGTTAATATGTTGAGAATAAGCAGTTAAAATCTACAACTGTTAAAAAGAGAGAAACACAATGTCTGAAACACAAACTTTGTTACGAAATTTTGGTCATGTATATGACAATCCCGTGTTGCTGGATCACAGCGTAACTGCTCCAGTCACAGAAGGATTTAACGTTGTATTAGCTAGTTTCCAGGCACTGTACTTGCAGTACCAAAAGCATCATTTTGTAGTTGAAGGCTCAGAATTTTACTCTCTGCATGAGTTTTTTAACGAAAGCTACGACCAAGTACAAGACCACGTTCATGAAATTGGAGAACGTTTGGATGGACTGGGTGGTGTACCAGTAGCGACCTTTAGCAAATTAGCCGAATTAACCTGTTTTGAGCAAGAATCTGAAGGCGTATATTCCTCTCGCCAAATGGTGGAAAATGATCTAGCTGCCGAACAAGCAATCATTGGCGTAATTCGTCGTCAAGCTGCTCAGGCAGAGAGTTTAGGCGATCGGGGTACACGCTATCTGTACGAAAAGATTTTGTTGAAAACTGAGGAACGTGCTTATCATTTGTCTCACTTCCTCGCTAAAGACAGCTTAACTTTAGGGTTTGTCCAAGCGGCTCAGAGCTAAAACTTTCATAATCTAGATTTGTCTACCTAGACTCAAAGAAAAAGTTGGCAGCACGAACTCTTAAAATATTATAAAGAATGGCAGAGAATTTTATCCTTACTTCTCTGCCATTTTTAATTTAAGTAAATATATTCTCATAATATTTAACGTTGAAAATATTTAGCAATTAGCTAGTTAATAAATATTTGTAGCTAAGAAATTTATTTCTGTTGAATAAGCAGACAAATATATGCAACAATAAATCACTATTTGTTGCAAAGTATTATCAAATTAAATAGTAAAAATTTGTAATGTAAAAGCTTAAAAATTTGAACATCACAATTAAATAAAATTAAAAATACAAAATAATCATTGGGAATTGGGAATTGGGAATTGGGCATTGGGCATTGGGCATTGTACTGAGCGTTTATGCAGCATCTCATAGAGAAGTATTAGGTACTGGGCATTGAGTATTAAAAAACTCTTCCCCATTCCCCAATCCCCAGTCCCCAATCCCCTTTCTGTCATCAAACCTAGAAAACTTAATAATAAAAAGCACGAAAGGGTGTAAAGACCCTTAAAATAATCAGGATTTGTATTCTCATACTCCAAGGCAACGACTATGCCCCGCCGTGATGACCTCCAGAAGATTTTATTGTTAGGCTCTGGCCCAATTGTGATCGGACAAGCCTGTGAGTTTGACTACTCTGGCACTCAAGCCTGCAAAGCGCTGCGAGAAGAAGGCTATGAAGTGGTTTTGGTCAACTCCAATCCTGCAACGATTATGACCGACCCAGAAACGGCCGATCGCACTTACATTGAGCCGTTAACTCCAGAATTGGTCGAAAAAGTCATTGAGAAGGAACGCCCCGATGCTTTACTACCAACGATGGGAGGGCAAACCGCCCTCAACCTCGCTGTTGCTTTAGCGAAAAATGGGGTGTTGGAAAAGTATGGCGTTGAGTTAATCGGCGCTAAACTACCAGCCATCGAAAAAGCCGAAGATCGAAAACTTTTTGGTCAAGCAATGGCCAGGATTGGGGTAGCTGTATGCCCTAGCGACACAGCCGAATCTTTGGAAGAAGCCAAAGCTGTTGCTCGTCAAATTGGTACTTATCCCCTAATTATTCGTCCTGCTTTCACAATGGGAGGAAGTGGTGGCGGTATTGCTTACAACCAAGAAGAATTTGAAGAAATGGCACAGGTAGGTATAGATGCTAGTCCTGTTTCGCAAATTCTCATTGACCAGTCTTTACTCGGCTGGAAAGAATATGAACTCGAAGTGATGCGTGACTTGGCAGACAACGTGGTGATTATCTGCTCCATCGAAAACCTTGACCCTATGGGCATTCACACCGGAGACTCTATTACCGTCGCTCCCGCGCAAACCCTTACTGATAAAGAATATCAAAGGCTGCGGGATATGGCAATTAAAATCATCCGCGAGATCGGTGTGGAAACTGGTGGTTCTAATATTCAATTTGCTGTTAATCCGGTTAATGGGGATGTCGTAGTAATTGAGATGAATCCCCGCGTTTCACGCAGTTCGGCTTTGTCTTCTAAAGCTACGGGTTTTCCCATCGCTAAAATTGCTGCAAAGCTAGCTGTGGGCTACACTTTGGATGAAATTCAAAATGACATCACCAAGAAAACTCCAGCATCCTTTGAACCGACAATTGACTATGTGGTGACAAAAATCCCCCGCTTCGCCTTTGAAAAGTTCCCCGGTTCTGACCCTGTGCTGACAACCCAAATGAAATCAGTCGGGGAAGCAATGGCAATTGGACGGACTTTCAACGAATCCTTTCAAAAGGCATTGCGATCGCTCGAAACCGGACGCGCTGGTTGGGGTTGCGACAAAGCGGAGAAATTACCCAGTGGCGAACAAATCCGCGCCCAACTGCGAACACCTAACCCCGATCGCATTTTCTCCGTCCGTCATGCCTTGCAGCAAGGGATGACCATTGAGGAAATCTACGAACTTACTGGTATCGACCGATGGTTCTTGGACAAATTGCAGCAACTCTTAGATGTCGAGAAATTCTTGAAGCGGACACCTTTGCAGCAATTGACAAAAGAGCAAATGTATGATGTGAAGCGGGATGGATATAGCGATCGCCAAATTGCTTATGCCACCAAAACCACCGAAGATGAAGTTCGCGCTTACCGCAAGTCATTAGGTATTATCCCAGTTTACAAAACTGTAGATACTTGCGCTGCTGAGTTTGAAGCCTTTACCCCCTACTATTACTCTACCTACGAAGAAGAAACAGAGGTAATGCCCGCAACTAAGCCCAAAGTATTGATTTTGGGTGGTGGCCCTAACCGCATTGGGCAGGGAATTGAGTTTGACTATTGTTGTTGTCATGCCGCTTATGCCTTGAAAGATGCGGGGTATGAGACGATTATGGTCAACTCTAACCCAGAGACAGTTTCGACAGACTACGATACTAGCGATCGCCTTTACTTTGAGCCTTTAACAAAAGAAGATGTCCTTAACATCATCGAAACTGAAAATCCAGTGGGGGTGATCATCCAGTTTGGCGGACAAACCCCGCTAAAGTTGGCTATTCCTTTACAAGAGTTTCTTAACAACAACACATCAGGACTCCTGACTAAAATTTGGGGAACATCACCAGATTCCATCGACATGGCAGAAAACCGGGAACGGTTTGAAAAGATTCTCCAACAGTTGAATATTGCTCAACCACCCAATGGGATTGCGCGGAGTTACGAAGATGCGCTAATTGTTGCCAAACGTATTGGCTATCCGGTGGTGGTTCGTCCCAGCTATGTATTGGGGGGACGAGCAATGGAAATCGTCTATTCGGATACTGAGTTGGAACGCTACATGAGCTTTGCGGTACTCATAGAACCAGAACATCCGATTTTGATTGATAAGTTTTTAGAAAATGCCATCGAAGTCGATGTAGATGCGATCGCCGACCATACAGGACGAGTCGTAATCGGTGGTATCATGGAACACATCGAACAAGCCGGGATTCACTCAGGAGATTCTGCTTGTTCTTTACCTTCCATTTCTCTATCACCAGCAGTTCTCAATCAAATTCGCACTTGGACGGTGGAGTTAGCACAAGCGCTTTCAGTCGTGGGATTGATGAATATTCAATTTGCGGTTGTGGGTGCAAGTAGCTATTCTCCGCAAGTTTACATTTTAGAAGCCAACCCTCGCGCCTCCCGCACAGTTCCCTTTGTCTCTAAAGCAACGGGCATACAGTTGGCAAAATTAGCATCCTTAATTATGTCGGGTAAAACCCTAGAGGAGCTACATTTCACCGAGGAAGTCATTCCTACACATATTGCTGTAAAAGAAGCGGTATTACCCTTTAATAAATTCCCAGGAACTGATACAATATTGGGCCCAGAAATGAGATCCACTGGTGAGGTGATGGGGATTGATACCGACTTTGGCCGGGCTTTTGCCAAAGCGGAATTGGGTGCTGGGGAGCGTTTACCACTGACCGGAACTGTATTTGTATCAATGAGCGATCGCGATAAAGCTGCCGCCAGTACTGTGGTGAAGGAATTTATCGATTTGGGCTTTACAGTGATGGCTACCCTTGGTACACGGCAAGTTCTTCTTGAACAGGGGTTAAATATTGAATTAGTGTTAAAACTCCATGAAGGCCGTCCCCACGTCTTAGATGAAATCAAAAATCAAAAAATCCAACTTATTATCAACACACCTTCCGGGGAAGAAGCCCAGACTGATGCTAGGTTAATCCGCCGCACAGCCTTAGCTTACAAAATTCCCATCATCACTACCATTGCCGGCGCAAAAGCTACCGTCGCCGCCATCCGTTCTTTACAAAATACTACTTTAGACGTAAAAACCATTCAAGAATACTGCCCAATTACGAAGGAGTAGGGGGCAGGGGGCAGGGAGTAGGGAGTAGGGAGTAGGGAGATAATAAATCATACCCAATGCCAATGCCAATGCCCAATGCCCAATGCCCAATTCCCAATTCCCAATTCCCAATTCCCAAGAAAATTAAGTAATTGTTATGAGGGAATGACTATAGTTCTCATTAGATATACCTTAGCAAATATGAGGAAGCTTATGTTAGCCAGATAATTTATTAAATTGCCTTCTATTAAGCCTTGAGACAGAGGGCGAGATTGCATAAACTGGAACAACCAGGAAATTTAATGTCGCCATATAGCCAAATCATTCTCATAAATGTTACAATTGTTAATAAGACTCCCATAAAAGAATGTTTAATAAGCTACCTTTTATCTAACTGTAGATACTTGTGACAAGTAGGAAATAACTGTAACTTTTAGCAGTTAAGAAGCCTAAATTTGATTATTATGACCAGCCGAGTTTATCGGGCGCGTGAATTGCAAACCGTAGCATAGGTTCCCAGTCTGACTGGGTAGCACCCTAACTAAAGCATCTATCCCTTAATGACCCTACCGCCAAACCCATCATTACCAAAGAGTAGCGCCATGAAGACCGCTCAGACAGCGACAGACCTCGTGCGGACTTACCTGCGTGAGATTGGACGTGTGCCACTCTTAACACACGAGGAAGAGATTTTTTATGGTAAACAGGTGCAACGTTCCTGTACTTTGCACGAATCAAGAGAATCTCTTGCCACCCAGTTAGGTCGTCAACCGACTTTAGAAGAGTGGGCTAAAGCGACAGAGTTAGAACCAACAGCATTGAACGAAGCGATCGCTGATGGTGAGATTGCCAAGCGTAAGATGGTAGAAGCCAACTTGCGGCTGGTAGTCTCCGTTGCCAAAAAGTACATCAAGCGCAACGTCGATTTACTGGACTTGATCCAAGAAGGTAGCATTGGTATGCAACGCGGCGTTGAAAAGTTTGACCCCACCAAAGGGTACAGATTTTCTACTTATGCCTATTGGTGGATTCGCCAAGCTATTACTCGTGCAATAGCCGAAAAAGCTCGTACCATTCGGCTCCCCATTCATATTACTGAAAAACTAAATAAGATTAAAAAAGCACAGCGCCAATTATCGCAAAAATTGGGACGCGCTCCTACAGCTGGTGAGCTAGCTGAAGAATTAGAATTGACCCCTAAACAAGTCCGAGAGTATCTAGAAAAGGCGCGTTTGCCCCTTTCCTTAGATTTGCGGCTTGGTGATAACTACGACACTGAACTAGGAGAAATGCTGGAAGATCCAGGAGCATCTCCAGAAGAGTTTGTCATGCAATCTTCCCTATCTTATGACTTAGATCGCTTGATGGGCGATCTTACGCCACAACAGAGGGAAGTAATCACGTTGCGTTTTGGTTTAACTGATGGGCAAGCGCTGACTCTGGCTAGAATCGGTGAAATACTGAATATTAGCCGCGAACGAGTTCGGCAAATTGAGCGGGAAGCTTTAACCAAACTTCGCAAGTCTAAAGCTAACATGGGTGAATATTTGGCAAGTTAGAGACGCAATTAATCGCGTCTGTACAAGAATTAGGAGTGAGGAGTTTTTAATTAACTTCTCACTTCTTACTTTATTTGTTAGGGTGAGAAAATACGCCGACTTTAGTACGGTTACACCTACTTCCACCAGAAAGCGAGGCTGTTACATTAGTTGATAGGAAGACAAACAGCTAGCTAAGTCAAATCCAAAACAAGAATATTAGTATTTAAATCACAAGCACCATAGCCAGTAGTGGTAGTTAAGGAGCTAAAAAATGAGTAACCCATCCAATCGTGTCTCAGAATTTTTCAATAGCGAATCAGAAACTAGCGATTTACTATGGCAGTACGTTAAATCCTTGAGTCCAGAGACAGTTACCCAGCTATCTAAACCTACATCTGCCGAAGTTTTTCAGGTGATGGAACGGAATATTACAGGATTATTGGGTAATTTACCTTCAGAACATTTTGGAATTACCGTCAGCACCAGTCGGGAAAGTCTAGGTCGGCTTCTCGCTTCTGCTATGATTAGTGGTTATTTCTTGCGTAATGCTGAACAGAGAATGGATTTTGAACTTGCTCTGGAAGGAACTGAAGCCAACAACAGCGAAGTTAGCGAAGTTGACTAGAAATATAGAGTTTGCTAAATTCTATATTGTTGTTGGTTTGATAGCTAATCATAGTTACAGCGATAGGAATTAAAAATAAGCCTTTGGAAAATCTTTGCCCTTAATTCCTAAACCTATATGAGCTAAAATTTTTAAACTATCCAAAACAGTGACGCATTAAGGTTGAAATTTAAAAAATAAAAACTCGGCAGAGTTAAAACTAATCTGCCGAGTTTTGTTATTAATTATCTCCCCCTCTTATCAATTAATTATGAGTGAAACCAGTTCTTTCCCGCCCCATAAAATCATTGGTGTTGCAGTAATTTGGAATAACCAAAAGCAAATTTTAATCGATCGCCGTCGTCCAGAAGGGACAATGGGTGGTTTGTGGGAATTTCCTGGGGGTAAAATTGAGCCTGGAGAAACTATCCAGGAGTGTATTCAACGGGAAATTTCCGAAGAACTGGGAATAGTAATTGAAGTAGGAGAACATCTGATTACTATTGACCACACCTATACAAATTTGCGCGTCACTCTCACAGTACATCACTGCCGCCATGTTACAGGTGTTCCCCAACCTTTGGAATCCGATGAAATTCGCTGGGTAAATCTGGAAGAATTAGAGCAGTTTAACTTTCCGAAAGCAAATACTCAAATTATTGCTGCTTTAAAAGGGAATTAGGAATTGGGCATTGGGCATTGGGCATTGGGCATGGGGCATGGGGCATGGGGCATGGGGCATGGGGAATAGGAAAGAGTTTTTTAATACTCGTGTTCGTGTCCTATGCTCAATACTTATCTAGAAGAGGCTGCGCCAACGGCTGACTTCGGCTTCTCTACGAGATGCTACGGGAACGCTCAGTACAATGCCCAATGCCCAATGCCCCATGCCCAATACCGTAACAATCTATTAATTGCATCAGGTTGAGTCCCGCAATTTTCTACAATAGGCGCAGAGACTTTGATTAAAGGTATCAGCAATATCAATGCCTAAAACCGTTGCCGATGTGATGAGCCGCGATCCGATTGTCGCCCGTGCGGAAACTCCACTGAAGGAAGCTATCCAAATTCTCGCAGAACGCCACATCAGTGGACTACCTGTTGTGGATGATGTTGGTAAATTGGTGGGCATTATTTCAGAAACCGATTTGATGTGGCAAGAAACTGGTGTAACTCCACCTGCGTACATTATGTTTCTTGATAGCGTTATCTATTTAAAAAATCCTGCTACGTATGAACGTGATTTGCATAAGGCACTAGGACAAACCGTTGGGGAGGTGATGAGTAAAAACCCGATCGCTATTTCCCCTGATAAAACTTTAAAAGAAGCCGCTACAATCATGCACGATCGCAGCGTCCATCGCTTGCCAGTACTTGATGAGACAGATCAAGTAATTGGTATCCTGACTCGTGGTGATATTATTCGGGCAATGGCAGCAAGTCAAGATTAATCACATCTGTCTTTTTTACACCTTTGAAAATCAAGGATAACTAAATGAGTATTACTTCGGAGTCTGTTAAGCAATTACTCAGTTCTGAGGATTTAGGCGATCGCTTACGTGCAGTAAATCAAATCCGCCAACTGGAACCTGCCGTTGGCTTTGAATTAATTCAAACTGCCATTAGCGATCGCAATTCCCGTGTCCGTTACTCGGCGGTGAGTCAAATGGATACATTGGGATCGCAAGATTTACAATTATCTTTGGATATCTTGCGCGATCGCTTGCTTCATGACTCCGAAGTAGATGTCCAAGCAGCAGCAGCAGACTGTATAGGCGCACTTCAACTACATGATGCTTTTGAAGACTTACAAGAGGTTTACCACAAGACTGATGAATGGCTAATACAATTTAGTATCATCGCTACATTAGGAGCATTAGGCGATCCACGAGCCTTTGAATTGCTCAAAGAGGCACTTTCATCAGAAACAGAATTAGTGCAAACTGCTGCTATTAGTTCTTTCGGTGAATTAGGAAATGTAGAAGCAGTTCCTCTTTTAGCTCCTTTTGCTAACAATCCAGACTGGCAAATGCGTTACAGAGTTGTACAAGCGCTGACTCTTTTAGGTGGTGCAGAAGCCAAATCCATATTAGAAACATTGGCGAATGATGAAGTCGAAGCGATCGCTAATGAAGCCAAAAGTTTTTTGCAATCGGTTTAAGTCTATCTGAAGTTAAGAAAAGTCATTCTTAAATAAATCAGGACTTACCCAAACAATAGCCGAAACCGTTATTTTCAGGTAGGGGCAATTCATGAATTGCCCCTACCGCATGTAGTTTTGCATACATTATATAGATGTATCTGACAGAATAAAAAAATTCGACCTGGTTAGGAAAATTGTGCATTCCAACCAAATCGAATTGATTAATTAAAGTTAGTTTTAGCAACTAAAAGTAACTTTTTTATATTTAGAATAGGTCTATTGAGCGAAACTTTTGCGACGGCGAGACATAGCCATTACAGCACCGACTGCACCCAAGCCTAGTAATGCAGCAGGTTCAGGAACTGAGGTTACTGCAAGACCTGTGAAACTTGCATTAATTGTTTTACCACTCTTATAATTTGCTTCTGCACTCTTATCTTGAGTAGCAAAAGTAATATATCCTTCTGCTTTAGTTCCATCTTCAAAGAGTCCCAGGAAAGACAAGTTGATGTCTGTTCCTCCATTTTGTGTAGTAAAAATTGCTGGGTTTAGACTGGTCAAACTAAGTAATTTAGTTCCGTCTAAAGCACCAACATCAATAAACTGGGAAGGTGAAATGAATGGACTTGTTTGGAAGCTTTTGATATAACCTGTAAAATCAGATGCAAAATCTCCTGTCCGGTGTGTAAGTAAAATTGCTCCTGGATCGGGAATAAAGCTTACAGAGGTTTGGCTAAGGGTGGCTTCAGTTGGGCCATTGATACCATTTAGAGAAGGACTGTAGTTAAAGCCACCAGTGTATGCTTGAGCAGATCCAGCAGAGGTAAATAATCCCGCAGTAGCTAAGGGAAGTGCAGCAGTAATAGCTAAAGTTGCATTTAGTAATGTAGATTTAAAACTAACCATTGTCTTCGAGGCTCCTAGTAATAACCTTAAATCAGGCAATTGCTTTACTTTTAATCTCAGTAATTTATGGAAAATACTGTCAGTGAAAGCGAAACTTGCGTGATGTATTTCTTATCTCCATAAAATCACATAGATTCAAGGTAGGCAAGATTTACTTAGTTGTCCTCATCACATCTTTAATTAATGTGTCGTCTTCATAAAATTTTAATTGCTTGTATAACTGGTCTTCGTATATTTTTCATTCTATATGGTTGTAGAGAGGCTCTGGATGACGGTAAAACCATCAAAAAGAAGGATTTACCCTGATTGTGACAGTAATGTACAGATCGCATCCCTACCTATGTATAGGAATCCGATTTTATTTTGAAAGCATTACGTATACTTAAGGCAAGAGGTAACTAATCTTTCGCTCTTGCCTGAAAATCTTAAGAGCCAAATACTTGCGGCCAAGTTGTGACAACAAAAACTACCACTGCGGCGATCGCTAACAACCCTTGAATCAAATTTCCTACCAAAGATCCGACTATAATTCCTATACCAGCCTTAACCGCCAAACCTAATTCACGTCGGTAAAGATACTCACCAATAATTGCTCCCAAAAGTGGCCCTAGTAAAATTCCTAAGAGTGGTCCCCCAAAAGGCAAGGTTGGCAATAGTCCCAAAAATCCCACTACCAAACCGACAATTGCGCCAATTTGCCCCCACTTGCTAGCTCCAGCTTGTTTTGCTCCTACATAGCTAGCCAAAAAATCTACTCCGATGCTAAGGAGTAAAACAATAATTGTCACAATTAAAGGAATCTTGATAGCTGCAAAGGAACTACTAACGATTCCCCAGACGATAATTGCAATTAAAATTAAGCTGCTACCGGGAATAGCTGGAACTACAGCACCCACGATACCCACAACCATTACGGCAATTAATAGCCAATAAACAATTTGCATTGATAAAATTGTAAATTTACAAATTTCCGAGGCGCATAGATATGCGTCTCTACTGTATATTCTATCTGAGTAAGATTGTGGGGAGGCTTACGGCAAAATAGCTAAGTAGATAGGCGTAATTAAATATAAGATCAAACCTCACCCTCAATCCCTCTCCTTAGTAAGGAGAGGGAAGCCGGAGGCAGGGTGAGGTTTTATATTTATTTAATTTGACTCACTTACTTAACTGAATTTCCCAAATACTCCAAGATAAAACTCAAAACTTATGACGAGAAAAATTTTAACTGGATTGAGTTCAGCAGCCTACGAACACCCTTTTGATCGCAAAGCCTTGGCTTCTTTGCAAAATATGCCTGGTGTTTCTTTGCTACTCAAGAAAATTAACGAATACGGCATCGATCGCTTACTCAGGCTGCAAAGCCTTGGTAGTGAAATTAGAATTTCGCCTCGTAATTTTCCCCAATTACATGAAGCATTTGTCGAAACTTGCCAAATTCTTGATGTTGCTCCACTTCCTGAACTGTATCTGTTTCGAGGTGCAGGCCACATTGAATCTTACATTGTTGGGGTGGAAAAACCACTTGTTGGGATCAATTTAGATGCAATGGAGTGGCTTGGCGCAGATGAGTTGCTTTACGTTTTCGGACACGAAATTGCTCGCATCAAGAGTCAGCACATGGTATATCACCAAATGGCAATAGTGATGCCAACTTTAAAAAATTTATTAAGCAGTACTACATTGGGTGTAGGTGGCTTGCTAGCTGGTGGGATGGAATTGGGTTTATATAATTGGCGAATGATGGCTAGGTTCACTGCTGATCGGGCTGCTTTATTAGCTTGTCAGGATATTGACGTAGCAACTACTACACTGATGAAACTCGCAGGTTTGCCAGATGAGTATTTGACTACTTCTGTAATTGAAGATTTCCTTGTGCAAGCTCGTGAGTTTGCAGCCAATAACTTTGATAGTGTGGATAAAGTTACTAAAATATTAAGCTATACAGAGCCTGGACTTTCTTGGGTAGTTATGCGGGCTGGCGAATTATTGAAATGGGTTGATTCTGGAGCTTATGATAATTTAATTCAACAGACAGATTTAAATACACTAGAAGAATCAGAAGAACCAGAAGAATCAGAAGAAAAAGAAGATAAGACACCAGAAGAGAAAGAAGGATGGAATTTTTTGACTTCTTGGTGAAGGAATTTTAAATTTTAAATTGCTCAATTTTAGATAAAATCCCAAATGCGATTATGATGCTTACAAACACCCAGAGGCTCAGTCAGATCCCCGACTTCTTAAAGAAGTCGGGGATCTGTTTGTTCGCAACTTATTTAGTAATTACAAATTACGAGTTATTGTTACAAATGACTAAACTAAATTTTACGTTGCTTGATTGGATAAAGTAGAGTTAATAGTAACGGCTAATTTATCAGCAATTCCTGCAATCCAATTTTCATCTTGTTTGGTATAACTACGAGGAGCATTCGCTCCTAAAATTAACGCACCTTGGTTGCCAATAGGTTGACAAATTACACCTTGAGTATTCTCTGGTAAATAATCAAATTCAAGCCTACCTGGATATATTTTTAGAGCAACTAGATAAATCGGCTTTTGTTTTTCGATTACCTGTTTTAAGATTACTCCTGGTACAACTTCAGATTTAGTACCCAGAATCCCGCGACGTAACAAAACTTTGCCTTGATAATAAATCACTAGCGATCGCGTTACTGTATTAGTCAACAATAAATGAGATGCCCAGGCTAGCTCGGTTTTCACGGCTTCGGGTAAATCTGCTGCTAGTACAAAACCAACTTCACCAATTAGTTCTACAATATCAGGCGATCGCGGCTGAACTTGCTGCCAAATTAAACCCGTCAAAATTAATACCGCACTCAAAATCACGCCCACCACATCACCACGCGATTGTGACTGGGTTAATTCTGTTGTCAACAAACGGTTAATTAATAAAAGCACAGCGCCTAGCCCACCCACAACAATGGGTAGACGGCGCAAAACTCGATTGTCATTTGTCATTTGTCATTTGTTATTAGTCATTTGTTATTGGGCATGGGGCATTGGGCATTGGGCATTGGTTATTAATTATCCCCCTCGTCTCCTACCCCTGCCCCTCACCTCCTTACTCCTCCCCTGGTTCAATAATTCGCTGAAAAAGATAACCAGTTCCCCTCGCAGTTAGAATCAATTCTGGGTTACTAGGATCATCTTCTAACTTTGCCCGCAAACGTGATATATGCACATCTACTACACGGGTATCTACATGACGTTCTGGTGTATAACCCCAAACTTCCTGCAAAATTTCCGAACGAGAAAAAGCTTCTCCAGAGCGACTGACTAACAACTCTAACAAGCTGAACTCCATACCCGTCAATCGAATCCGCTCATCGCCTTTGTAGACTTGTCGCTTATTTGTATCGATTCTAATGTTAGCAACATGGATCACCCCAGAACTAGGAATGCCAGAAGCACTATTTTTGTCTACTCGCCGCAGTACTGAGCGAATCCGGGCTTCTAACTCCTTGGGGGAAAATGGTTTAACTACATAGTCATCAGCACCTAATTCTAATCCGGTGATGCGATCGGCTACATCACCCAATGCTGTTAGCATAATAATCGGGACATCTGATTCTTTTCGTAATTCTTGACATACACCATAGCCGTCTAGCTTTGGCATCATTACATCTAAAACTACCAGATCAGGATCAGTTTTGCGAAAAATTTCTAAAGCTTCTTCCCCATCTCCAGCAGTCACTACATCGTAGCCAATCATGGAAAGGCGCGTTTCCAAAATCCGGCGAATGCTGGCTTCGTCGTCTACCACCAAGATTTTTTCTTTATGACTTTCCAAATTTATCAACGCTCCTTAACTAAAAATTTACATGATTAATTTTTAATACCATAATATTAAGATATCATTCCATCAATTGATTTGGAAAAAGCTCTAAATACTACTATTATTGGTTTTTAGTTTTTCCCAAGAATTAAGTAAATATTAAGAATATTTAATAAGAGTTAAGAATGGCAAAGCCAAAAACATTTTTCACTTGTAACGAATGTGGAGCAGAATCTCCTCAGTGGTTTGGGAAGTGTCCAGCTTGCGGTACTTACAACTCTCTAGAAGAACAAATTTCTATTCAATCCTCAGTAGATGTACCCAGTCGGGGAGGAGTGAGTAGTTGGCAATCGGCTCAAGGCAATGGCAAATCTCACGCTAAACCAGCTAAAGCAAGAGCTTCTTTAACGTTCGATCAAATTACCGATCGCCAAATTGCGCGTTGGGAGTCTGGTTATGGAGAATTAGATCGCGTCCTTGGAGGTGGAATTGTCCCCGGTTCTATGGTGCTGATTGGTGGCGATCCGGGTATTGGGAAATCGACTTTATTATTGCAAGTATCAAATCAATTAGCACAGAAATATCGCATCCTTTACGTAACTGGTGAAGAATCGGGACAGCAGGTAAAATTACGAGCTTCTCGTTTGGGAGTATCAAAACCTGCCAGTGAGGTTAATGAAGAGAAGATAACAGTAGTAGATCCTACACTACCCATAGAAGTGGTAGATTCTACACTACCCATAGACCCTGACAGTATAGGCGCAAATTTGTATGTACTACCAGAAACAGATTTAGAAGAAATTTTACGGGAAATTGACTCTCTAAAGCCAAATGTGGCGGTGATTGATAGTATCCAAACAGTGTTTTTTCCGGCGCTGACTTCAGCCCCAGGTTCAGTGGCTCAGGTACGCGAATGCACAGCAGCACTGATGAAGGTGGCGAAGCACGAAGATGTCACCATGCTGATTGTGGGACACGTCACCAAAGAAGGAGCGATCGCAGGGCCAAAAGTTTTAGAACACTTAGTAGATACAGTATTGTATTTTGAAGGCGATCGCTTTGCCTCCCATCGGTTATTACGGACAGTGAAAAACCGCTTCGGTGCAACTCACGAAATCGGCATCTTTGAGATGGTGGCGGAGGGATTACGAGAAGTCTCCAATCCCTCAGAGTTATTTTTAGGCAATCGTGACGATCCCGCTCCCGGTACGGCTATTGTCGTTGCTTGCGAAGGCACTCGCCCCATAGTTGTGGAATTGCAAGCTCTTGTAAGTCCCACCAGCTACCCTTCACCCCGTCGGGCTGGTACTGGGGTAGATTACAACCGCTTGGTGCAAATTCTCGCCGTCTTAGAAAAACGGGTGGGAATTCCCATGTCAAAGTTAGATTCCTACGTTGCGTCTGCGGGTGGGTTGAATGTGGAAGAACCGGCGGTAGATTTGGGAATAGCGATCGCAATTGTTGCGAGTTTCCGCGATCGCATCGTCGATCCCGGTACAGTATTAATCGGTGAAGTTGGGTTAGGTGGACAAGTGCGATCGGTTTCCCAAATGGAACTGCGGTTAAAAGAAGCTGCTAAATTGGGATTTAAAAGAGCGATCGTGCCAAAAGGAACAAAATTCCCCGACTTGAATATTGAAATATTACAAGTATCTAAAGTAATAGATGCCATTATCGCCGCCATCCCCCATCAAGAATTAACAGCCGACGATTTAGAACCCGATGAAGAGGAGCAACCATAACGAGGTAAACAAGGGGATAAAGAAAATAATTCTTAACTTCTAACTCCTCACTACCTAACTAAACAGTCCCTTTTACACCCCAAAGGACAACCCATCATGACAACCCTCACCCAAGACTACCAAATCACTTGGGAAAAACTACCCGATGATTACAAACTCCCGGATGATCCAGTGGACAACATCAACCAACCAGCCTTAGCTGCTGCACTCACAGAAAGCCTACAATTAGCCGGAAAAATTTCAGTTAACGCCCTAACTCCAACTAATTACGGCATTTGCGCCACCCTAAACAACAAAATGGTCATTAAAGCCCCTGATTGGGCTTTTATTGCCAAAATTAATGTTAGTAGAGAAGAAGTAACACGCAGTTACACCCCTCAACTACAAGGTGAGGTTCCCGTAATTGTGATGGAATTTATTTCCGATACACAGGAGACAGAGTATTCTATTAAAGCGACATATCCGCCAGGAAAATGGTTTTTCTACGAGCGCATATTAAAAGTACCAAACTACATCATCTTTGAACCAAATAGCGGTAGTTTCGAGATGTATCGCTTTCACAGCACAGAACAGTACATTTTGCAAGAGCCTGATGAAAATCAACGCTACTGGATAACAGAAATGAATCTTTACCTTGGGGTGTGGCAAGGTACTCGTGAAAACCGCACAGGAAAGTGGTTACGGTGGTGGGATGAACAAGGAAACCTTCTACTTTGGGGTTCCGAGTTAGCCGAACAGGAACGCCAACGTGCCGAACAGGAACACCAACGTGCCGAACAAGAACGCCAACGTGCCGAACAAGAACGCCAACGCGCTGAACGACTAGCAGCACAATTGCGGGCGGCGGGAATTGAACCAGAGGTGTGATTGAAAGCCAGAGATCCCCGACTTCTTAAAGAAGTCAGGGATCTTGTTTCTCACAAATTGGCAAGTTTTCTACTACTAAAAAAATTGAAGCAATAGCTGTTCAAGAGGAAGAAGACTGGTTAGTTATTACAGTCATCGTCAAATACTTTTAAAGATAAAATTCCAATGAAAATTACTTACGATCCAAGATACAACATAGCTTATATCTATCTCCAAGAAAAACTGCACAAGTAGAAACAATTCAAGTCAGCGGCGAAATGAATGTAGATATTGCTCCTGATGGCACAATTTATGGAATTGAATTGCTCAATGCTAACCAGCAATTAGGTGCTGACGAACAGGGTAAGTTAATCGTAGTCAATGAAGCATTAGGAGAATCTGCGGAAATGAAGCTGTTACTCTGATGGCTCCAAAAAACTATTTACGTTATGCAATATGTTACAGCAGATTGCAACTTAGTGAGGTACAGATCATCGTAGGGGCACAACATGTTGTGCCCCTACCCGTGTACTTCATTTACAACCAAATGATTGGGAAAAAGTGCGTCAACGCATCCAGCAAATATGGTCTTTTATTGAATAATTAAAGATATGACTATATCTTCTAACTATATCCCTCAATCTGATCCGCCCCTTCCTCCTTGGCAAACCCTACCAACGATGTATGATTTACCAAGTGACAACCCAGAGGAACCAGGTTTGCCAGACGATTTTCACTTTTTACAGCCCCTACTTTTATACTTAACTTTTCAGCCAATTAACTGGAATCCAGAATTAGTTTACAGTGCTGCTGACCTTAATCTTTACTATGATTTAGAGCATCCTTTATGGTATAAGCGCCCAGATTGGTTTGGTGTAGTAGGCGTAGGAAAATTATACAAAGGGCAGGATTTACGATTAAGTTATGTAACTTGGCAAGAATCAGCAAATCCTTTTGTGGTTGTTGAGTTATTGTCTCCAGGTACAGAAGACGAAGATTTAGGCACAAGAAGAACAAGTACAACAGATAAACCTCCTAGTAAATGGGAAGTTTATGAACGAATTCTGCGGATTCCCTACTATATTGTTTTTAGTCGCTACACTAATGAACTCCGGGCATTTCAGTTAGTAGGCGGTCACTATGAACTTATGAATTTGACCCAAGGGCGCTTACTAATGCCAGAGATAGATTTAAGTTTAGGCTTATGGCAGGGTTCATTTCAAGATATTGAAAAGTTGTGGTTAAGGTGGTTCACTTTAGCTGGAGAATTAATTCCTGTACCCACAGAAGAAGTTGCTGCTGCTACCAAACGAGCTATGATTGCCGAACAAGAAGCTACAGAAGCTAAACAAGAAGCCACTCAAGCGAAAGAAGAAGCTGCCCAAGCTAAACGAAAAGTGGAACAATTAGCAGAACGTTTGCGTCATCTAGGTGTAAATCCTAATGAACTAGATGAATTATTTTAGCTTCAGGAATGTTTTTTATACATGGTATAATTTTCAATTTTAAAGAATCACCTGTACTAAAAGCTTTGGTAGCTGATGCTGAAATAGCTATCAAATAACAACATTGGCTCCCATAAAGATTAATTTTTGAGAGCGATCGCATATTCGGCACTTGAAATACATATAATATTTACCTTCGGCAAGTCTATGGCAACCTCAGTTCTCTGAAAAACCATCAAGTCACCCTATTCCCCAAATCAAGGTCAATTCGGTTACTAGGGGCAAAATGTGGTTCAGATGCCAATCTCAAAGTTGATGCTCTGAACATTTGCAGATATTACCGCAGACACTGGTTCTATTCCGACTGCTAAAATACCTAAGTATGGATAGTACGATCGGACTATTCAGATAGAAGTTGTCTATTTGCTCACACAACGCCCTCAAAAGATTGTAGAAAAGTGTATTTCCTTGTGTTGATAGTGGTGCTAACCTCAATTTTAAGGATGTTATCAGCCTTTATCTGCTAGAGTTTCTGACTTTCAGCAAACTAGATAATCTATCAACAACAAAATCGCTAGGAGTGCGATGAGATGTCACAGTCCCATACCACAAGACCAGAAATAGCATCTGGAACTCTAATTGATAACCGCTATATTATCCAAAAACTTCTGGGACAGGGAGGATTGGGGCGGACTTACTTGGCATTTGACACTCGGCGGTTTAATGAAGCTTGTGTTCTCAAAGAATTTGCACCCATTGGTACAGGGGAAAGTGGACTAGAACAATATCGCAACTTATTTAAAAGAGAAGCAAAAATTCTTCATCAATTGCAACATCCTCAAATTCCGAAGTTTTTGGCTTGCTTTGAAGGGGATGGTCGGTTATTTCTAGTACAAGAGTATGTTGACGGTAAAACATATTCTAGGCTGTTGGGAGAATTTCAACGTCAAGGAAGAAATTTTTCTGAAGACGAAGTTATACAGTGGCTAAAGAATCTGCTACCTGTTTTGGAATATGTCCACCAGCACAACATTATCCATCGAGATATTTCTCCTGACAACATCATGTTACCTGATGGCGAGGAGATGCCAGTGCTGATTGATTTCGGTGTTGGTAAGCAAATTGCTGACATGAACGAGCCGAAAAGTTCTAACCATCAGGTAACATTTGTTGGCAAAATGTCCCTTGTAGGTAAAGTGGGATATGCTCCCCGCGAACAGATTAGCTTGGGTTTATGTTCGCCCTCAAGTGACCTTTATGCTTTAGGTGTAACAGCTATTGTACTGCTCACAGGTAAAGATCCATCTTTACTAATGGATCAATACTCACTTGAATGGAACTGGCGTTATTATACTTATGTTACTGATGAGTTCGCTCAAATACTTGATTGCATGTTGGCAGACAGACCTAACAAGCGATACCAAACAGCTAAGGAAGTTATTCAAGATTTAGAGCGGATTGGAGAACTAGAAGAAGTGGCGATATCTCCTGCAATAATACCTGATGATTTGCCTGCCACAATATTTAATCCTGAGTTTCAGGCTATGTCGGCAATATCACAGTCATACAACCAACCTATAGAAACAATTTTTAGTTTGCCTGGTTTACCTATTAGTCCACAAACTAAGCCAATTGAACAACAACAACCTTCGCTCCAAACGGGATTTATCAAACATTGTCAGCAACAGTTAGCCTACCACATCGGGCCGATGGCAAATCTAATTATAGATGAAATATTATCTGAAAATCCTTACATTCCACCTGACCAATTCGTTGAACTCATAGTGAGAGAAATTCCTGACTCTCAAGCAGCTTTTGAATTCAAAAAAAGCTTATTATCATAAATATTTGGAATCCCATTAATTTAGAAATAATATTGAATTAAAAAATTCAATTCTAATGTTTTAAGTTAATAGCAATTCAACGCCACCACTATAAATGGCTGTATCTAATAAAACAAAATCATGAATTACTTAAAGCCTGCCCCATAGCTCTGCTTAGAGCCTAGCCGTAGCAATTCCGCTAGCGTCATTACGTACGAATTACTTTAATCCCCTATACCTCCCTGAGTACGTTTGATTCTTTTCATTGCCATTTCTAAACTTAACTGCATCCGTTTAAAGGCTTTAGCTAAATTACCGATTTCATCATTAGACATCTGCTCAAATTCAACTTCCATGTGTCCTGTACTAACTTCTTCAGCTATGCGAGTCATACGTTTTAGAGGTATAACAACCTGTCGATTCAAGAACAAGTTAACTAACAAGATCGTTGCTATAAAAATAGTTGATACAATTAGGATAATTACTAAAGAAGACTGATTGGCTTTGCTGATGACATTATTCGCTGGTACTGATATGATTTGAGCGCCGATAATTTCATTCAGCTTCCATCCAAATCCATTAGCTGTACCATAAAGAGTAATCATGCTTTGAGGTGCAGCTTCGGGTACGCTATGACACTTAAGACAGCTTTCTTCAGAAATTGGTAGTGGGCGAGCAATATAAAAGATATCCCCTCCAGGAATTGAGCGAAATCCACTCAGTTCTTTAAGGTCTGATTTGTTTCTAAATTTCTCGACAATTTCCGTCTCAAAACCGTCAGCTTTATCCCGAAGATTTGTAGGATTGAGAGTTGCTTCTTTATAAAAAAAGTCACGATAATCTGCTGTTTTTCGTAAAATCTCAAATACTTCCCGCGCTGAATATGCAGGCACACTTTGCGGCAAAAACTCTGTTGCCAATTTATCAGCTAGCTCTGGATTAACTTGAGTACTGGTGTATTTACGAACAGAACTCATGGTTTGCATGAGCATGAGACCAGTTGAGCTAATATCTTGTTTAGCATTCTCCCTAAGCAGAGAAGAAAGAGCAAATCCAGTCAAGCTCAAACCGAATGTCAAAATTATCAGTAACAAAATTGTAAACTTTTGTTTCAAATTGAGATTTTTTAGCATAATTACAGATTACCTACAAGTCAAATTATTATGAACAAATATAGCGAAAGTCATCGTTTACTTTACCATTATCAATCAATTCTCATCTTTAGGTATCAAGGCATCGTTTAGCTAAAACTATTAGGGTATACACAACTTTATACTATTAGTAATTATTGAGGTTAAGGAAAATGTTTTCTAAGTAACTTAGTTCCAAAAAGCTACAACAGCAATTCAAATGGAATTCCCAAAAATTCCTATTGGCTGTTTTAATACTGTGCCAAAATAAATACCAGCAATTGTCAAATATTACTAATGGTGTGGAATGCAGGAAAGTCTCTATTCGGGGGACGCTACATTATCGAAAGCCAACTAGGTGAAGGCGGAATTGGCATTACTTATCTTGCCAGAAATCAACGGAATCAACTGCGAGTGATTAAAACCCTCAAAGAAGAAATCCTGAACCACCCCGCTTGGATACTCCACCGAAACAAGTTAAGGCAAGACTTTCGTGATGAAGCCGTTAGGCTGGCTGTGTGTCACCATCCCCATATAGTAGAAATAGAAACCATCTTTGATGATGGAAATTTTCCTTGCATGGTGATGGAGTACATCGAAGGTGAAGACTTAGCACAGTACCTAAGACGGGTTGGAGTGCTATCAGAAGCAGAAGCATTGCTGTATATTCGACAAATTGGCGATGCTTTGACACTAATCCATTCTAAAGGATTGCTGCATCGGGATCTCAAACCACGCAACATTATGATCCGCATTGGGAAATTAGAAGCAGTGCTGATAGACTTTGGCATCGCCAGAGAATTTATCCCCAATGTAATCCAAAGACATACAGTGTATCGTACTCCTGGTTTTGCCCCACCTGAGCAATATGAATCGGAAGCGCCGCGAGGAGAATACATTGACATCTACGCCTTAGCCGCTACTTTATATAATTTGCTTACCGCAGTGATACCGACGAACGCAGATGATAGACGACACAATATTAATTTAGAACCACCGCAATATTTTAATCCCAATATCAGCGATAGGGTAAATCAAGCTATTATGTGCGGCATGGATTTGGAGTCTACTTATCGTCCTCAGTCTGTGCAGGAGTGGTTAGATTTATTGGGCACTGATACTAGTAGAGATATAGCACCAGCAACATCTACCTTGGTAATAACACCTAGAGTAAAATTACCTCCGCCTGTTGTATTAGATCAACAAAATTGGCAGTGCGTACAGACCCTCAAAGGTCATTCTAGTATGGTTCATGCGATCGCCATTAGCCCAGACGGACAATTTATTGCTAGTGGCAGTAATGACCATACTATTAAACTTTGGCAACTGGCTACTGGCAAGCTAGTGCGTCAACTGGGTCGTTGGTCTTCTGGTCATTCTAGTATGGTTCATTCCGTCGCCTTTAGCCCAATTTCAGCAAAGCTTTCTTATCAAGGAGAGTCAGGCAAATCTGCGGGAAGCACAGATTTGAATTCGGGGATCTTAGCTAGCGGTAGCTGGGATAATACAATCAAATTGTGGGATGTAAATACAGGCAAAGAAATTCGCACTCTCATCGGTCATAGCAACTGGGTAAATTCTGTTGCCTTTAGTCCAGATGGCAAGTTTCTCGCTAGTGGCAGTGCTGACTGGAAAATTAAACTATGGCAGGTACACTCTGGTATAGAAATCCAAAGTCTCACAGGTCATTCTGACTCAGTTTCGTCCGTCGCCTACTCTCCGAGAACACCTGTAACTAACAGCCAGGATAGACAACTAGTAGCTAGTGGTAGTAATGACTACACTATCAAACTGTGGCAAGTATACACAGGCCGAAACATCAACACATTAGTGGGTCATTCCTTCTTCGTCAACTGTATCGCCTTCAGCCAGGATGGGGAAATTATCGCTAGTGGTAGTGGTGACAACACAATTAAATTGTGGCATGTAAACACAGGCAGAGAAATTCGGACTCTTACAGGTCATTCTGATTCGGTTTGGTCAGTTGCTTTTAGCCAGGATAGGCAATTTCTCGCTAGTGGCAGTTGGGATAACACTATCAAACTGTGGCATTTACACAGTGGTAGAGAAATCAGCACACTTATCGGACATTCTAGCTATGTTCGATGCGTCGCCTTCAGCCCAGATGGGCAAACCCTAGTTAGCGGTGGTGATGACGATACTATAAAAATTTGGCGACGGGGATAAGAAATAATTCGTAATAGAGCCTCCGGCACGCTCCGCGAACGTAATTCGTAATATTTTTGTTGAGTGTGGTTCGATGGTTTTAAACCTACAGGTAGAACTGCGATCGCTTAAAGCTTGTCACAATGACGGCAAACGTTATTTTTGGACAAAACAATAATTTTATGGGCTTTGGTATTGGTGATTTATCAAGAAAGGCAGAGGGCAGCAGGCAGAACGGAATTCTGATTCCAGCACTGAAGCCCGTGACCTTACCGAACTTGGGTTTAAGACCCCCACTAAACTCTCATTTCAGTGGCTCCAAGTCAGGAGGGGCCTGAATCGCGTCATCCACGATTATCCCATAACTATTGAATAAGCAACAGAAATGGGGCTGCCCGACAGTTATGGGCAGCCCCATTCTATTTACGATCTCACGGATTTGTACCCACAGCCACAAGGTGGCCGACCCAGCGTACAGTACATTCCTATGCCTTACAATGACCCCCGTCGAATTCTACCTATGCCCAAGGGCAGACCCTTAGAAGAACCAAATCAGATGCTTTGATGGGTTTTGGGCAGGAGTTTTTTGTGACGATTAAGGTGTAGATGTTGGCGTAGCAGTTGGTGTCGCAGTTGGTGTTGCCATTGGTGTTGCCATTGGTGTCGCCGTTGGTGTTGCCGTTGGTGTCGCCATTGGTTTTGTTGTTGGTGTCGCCATCGGTTTTGTTGTTGGTTTAGCCGTCGGTTTTGTTGTTGGTTTAGCCGTCGGCTTAGTTGTTGGTTTAGTCGTCGGTGTAGGTGATGGTGTAGCCGTTGGCTGACTGAAGACTGTCTTTGCTTCTTCATTCAGCTTTTGGCGGAGTGCTAAATTAGCAATCCCAGTTTCTTGCAACTGATATTTCTTCTGATACACCTTTACTGCGGCTTCCATCTGTGGGCCATAAAAATGATCCCTCGGTAGGGGAGGATTAGGCTTAACTACTGCATTCAAATTTCTTTGCAGAATTTGAACGATGTTAGCAGCATAAGCTTGGGTTTTTGGCCCTGCTATCCCATCAGCTGGTTTTAGCTTATAACCTGTCTGAAATTCACGAATTGCCTTTTTAGTTTCTTCATCCGTCAAAGCACCATTTGTTAACTTGACGTTATAGCCTAGACCTCGCAACACAGCACGGAATTGCTGGGGCGTATAGCTACGTTGAGAGGCAGCGAAACCTGTATCTGCAATTACTACACTAGCACTTATCAGGCAAGTAACAGCAAAAGTCGCGCTTGATTTTCCAAAACCACACCACATATTTAAAACTCCTTTGGATTAAATCAGCAGGATTATAAATGTTAACAGCTGCATTTTAAGTTTGTTTAATAACTTTTTTCGCAATTTTTTAATGATTTTTGAATAATTTATGATTTATTTTTGCCAAAGTTAGCCAGATACACAAACAAGATATTATATCATCTATCAAAAGAAGTATCTTGTATTGGCAGAGATATAGAGGTTATCATTTGAATCGAATACACCCTTTGAACGCTAAATTTCGACGCAGACGCATATATGTGCATTTGTGTCAACTTAAACCCCAGCAAAGCAGCAATTCTAGATTTGGCTTTCTAAGAGGAATTGGCTAGACAAATGAGGTCAAATTCATTTCGTGCCTACACAAACTAAGCCCCGCGACCTGGATTAAGAGAAAATTAACAAAGGGCTTAAGCACTTTGTTTCTAAGCATTTTTTTAACCGGAAGTTGACATAAATACATATACATACATTTATACTGAGGTCTACTCAACTTGCAAATTGCTGTACTTGGTTGGAAAAAGACGAAAATTAATAGATGAAACCTGTCTATAGGCGATCGCCAGTAATGAATGTAAAGAAACATTTCTGTTTCTTCGCAGAGCTTATATTCCAAATGTCCAAAAAATGTCTAGTATGCAACAAAAAAATAGAGACATAAAATCTTCTAAGCAAAGGAATCTTTGGTTTGAAAGATTTATGGCACTTGCTGCCACTGTAAATTTAGGTTTAGTTTTGTTTAATTTAAGTTACGTACCTTGGCGAGATTTCTACTTGCGAAAACTTCCCCAAGTTATTCAGATTTATGACCCAATAAAAGGTATTGAACCCCATCGAGACACAAAAAGATATCTAGAAACAGTAGACGGATTAGAAAAACAAGTCAGCCAAACAGGATTAGAGTCTTCTGAGGTAAATAGCAGACTTGAGCAAATAAGGCATTTCAGTAACGAGATGATTGACAGTAACCCCTTTGCGGGAGTCAATAAAAGTGGGACTCTGGAAAAAATCAAAAAGCGGATGCGATCGCACATTGGTAGCGAATCTGCAAAACAGTCCTTTGCCACTTTTTGGAGTCAACCTTACTTATCACAAAAGGGCTGGCTTGAAGAAATTAATTTTTTTAACGAAAGCATTCGCCCTTTGATTGCCACAAACTACTACCGCCAAATCGGTGAAAATGGCGAATTTGTGGATAATTTCTGGATTCTTGACTTACCCTTTGTGATTTTATTTGGCGTAGAATTACTGGGGCGTACCTTCTTCATCAAACGCCGACATCCTGGTTTAAGCTGGTTTGAAGCATTATTGTGGCGTTGGTACGACCTACTTTTACTACTACCATTTTGGCGGTGGCTGCGAATCTTACCTGTATTAGTCCGCCTCGATCAGGCGCATTTATTGAATTTCCATCCAGTGCGAAAGCAAATTCATCAGGGGATTGTCGCCAATTTTGCCGAAGAACTCACAGAAGTAGTAGTGGTGAGAGTAATTAACCAAGTTCAGGGTTCAATTCAGCGAGGTGAGTTAACACGCTGGCTTTCACAACAAGAAAATTTACGTCCCTACATAGATATTAATAATGTAAATGAAGTAGAAGCGATCGCCAGTCTTTTAGTCAAAACAATTGTTTACCAAGTCTTACCTGATATTCAACCTGCGATCGTTGCCATCTTGCGCCACAACATCGAAACCGTCTTGCATCAAGTCCCCGTTTACCGCAACCTCCAGAATCTCCCTGGACTTGGACAGGCTCAAACCCAGTTAAGCGAACAACTTGCGACGCAAATCACAACTAATCTTTACAAAACTTTAGTTAGCGCTGTTGAAGATCCTGTTGGCGCAAAACTCACCAGTCAACTCGTAGAAAAGTTTGGCGAAGCCCTGGGCTCTGAAATGAAGGAAAAACACGTACTTTCCGAAATTCAGAGTTTACTTTTTGACTTCTTAGAGGAAATCAAAATCAACTACGTCCAGCGTTTGTCTCAAGAAGACATAGATCAAATTATCGAGCAAACCAGACAGCTACGCACCCAAGCATCAGTTCAAACAGTCGTTGATAAAAGTACCACTCTCCCAAAAATACGGAAAGGGTAGAGGGGGAAGCAGGGGAAGCACGGGGAGAAAGAATAACTAATTAATTGCCAATCCCCAATCCCCAATCCCCAATTCCCAATCCCCAATCCTCGACTATCCATTAAATGCGCTAAACTCGAATGAGGGCGAACCATCATTGATTCGTCACAAGACTTCTTGGAAGATATACCTATCGCAGGAAGTGGGTCAGTGCCCACTTTTTTTATTGAATTCTCACATGGCTCATCCTTTAATTCCACAAATTATTGATTTGGCGACACCAGTAGCAGAAGAACTGGGATTGGAAGTGGTTGACGTGGTTTTTCACACTCACCAAAGTCCACCAGTGTTGCGGGTAGACATTCGCAATCCTCAGCAAGAGACCGGATTGAATGATTGCGAGAGGATGAGCCGTGCTTTAGAAGCCTCCTTAGATACTGCGGAATTCGTTCCAGATAAATACGTCTTGGAAGTGTCTAGTCCTGGTATTTCGCGGCAACTGGTAACAGACAGGGAGTTTATTTCCTTTAAAGGATTTCCTGTCATTATCTCCACAACGCCCCCCTACGACGGACAACAAGAGTGGATTGGTCAGTTGATTCGCCGGGATGAGACAACACTTTACTTAAACCAAAAAGGTCGTGTAGTCGAAATTCCCTGCAACCTAATTACTAAGGTGCAGCTAGACGAGCGCCGATAAACGAGTGATTAAAGGCTAGGGACTAGGGACTAGAGATTGGAAGAGCAAAGGAGCAAAGGAGCAGAGGGGAAGTTGCTGCAAGTCTTTCCCCTTTGCACCCAATGCCCCATGCCCAGTGCCCCATGCCCATTCCCTAATTTTTAAAGGAGATTGCTTATGTCAATGGTTACTTTACCTGGATTAAAAGAATTAATTGAAAGTATAAGTCGTGAGCGGAATTTACCCCGTCTTGCAGTTCAATCAGCTATTAGAGAAGCACTACTCAAAGGCTACGAACGTTATCGTCGTGCCCAAAATTTAGAGCGCAAACAGTTTGATGAAGATTATTTTGAAAATTTTGAAGTAGAACTCGATATTGACGGAGAGGGTTTTCGCGTTCTTTCCACCAAAACCATTGTCGAAGAAGTCAATAACACAGATCATCAAATATCCCTAGACGAAGTTCAACAAGTAGCTCCCGAAGCGCAGTTAGGGGACTCTGTAGTACTGGATGTGACCCCAGACCAAGGAGAATTTGGTCGGATGGCGGCCATGCAAACCAAGCAAGTATTGGCGCAAAAATTACGGGATCAACAGCGCCAAATGGTGCAAGAAGAGTTCCAAGATTTAGAAGGAACTGTTCTGCAAGCAAGAGTCCTGCGGTTTGAGCGGCAATCAGTAGTTTTGGCTGTTAGCAGTAATTTTGGTCAGCCAGAAGTAGAAGCCGAATTACCAAAGCGGGAACAGTTGCCCAACGATAATTATCGGGCAAATGCCACCTTCAAGGTCTATCTCAAAAAAGTTTCTCAAGGTCAGCAACGAGGGCCACAGTTACTTGTGTCTCGTGCCGATGCTGGTTTGGTAGTTTATCTATTTGCCAACGAAGTCCCAGAAATTGAAGATGAAGTAGTACGGATTGTTGCCGTAGCAAGGGAGGCAAACCCCCCTTCCCGTTATGTCGGCCCCCGGACTAAAATAGCAGTAGATACCCTCGATCGCGATGTAGACCCAGTTGGTGCTTGTATTGGAGCCAGGGGATCGCGGATTCAAGTGGTAGTAAATGAATTACGCGGTGAAAAAATAGATGTAATTCGCTGGTCGCCAGACCCAGCAACATATATTGCTAATGCCTTAAGTCCGGCACGAGTAGATGAAGTGCGCCTGATGGATCCAGAATCTCGGCAAACTCATGTCCTCGTGGCCGAAGACCAACTAAGTCTAGCCATTGGTAAAGAAGGGCAAAACGTTCGTTTGGCAGCCCGTTTGACTGGTTGGAAAATAGACATCAAAGACAAAGCTAAATACGACTATGCAGGAGAAGATGAAAAATTTATGGCTGTCAGAGCGAAATATCAGTCAGAGCAAGAGGAAGATGATCTTGACTTTGAGGAAGAATTAGAGGATGAAAATGAGGATGAATTAGAAGAGGAGGATAGTTTTGATAATAACGATGATGAGTAATTGATCAACCTTGTAAAGTTTTGATAATGTTAATTGTAGTCCGAGCCTCAAGGATTATTTCCTGAAAGACACCTTGATATAAGTAAAAAATAGTAATAAAAAACTTATTTTTACACCCAGAATGCTGGACTGCGATCGCAGAAAACTGATGAAACCAAATTATCGGCGCTGTATTAGTTGCCGCAAAGTAGGCTCAAAAGATGAGTTTTGGCGGATTGTCCGCGTCTTTCCATCGGGAAAGGTACAATTAGATCGGGGCATGGGGCGTTCCGCCTATATTTGTCCGCAAACGAGTTGCTTACAAGCGGCTCAAAAAAAAAATCGACTAGGGCGATCGCTACATGCATCAGTGCCAGAAACACTGTACCAAAGCTTGTTGCAACGTCTAGCCAGCAGCAATACCCAAAACCAAATTTAATTGGAACAACTTTGTGACATCATCATCAGAGGAATTGTGCGAAAGCCGAAGTCGTGCTTTTATCACACCCTCTGTTGATTGTTAAGGTTAGTGCCAAAATAGTAAATGGGTGTAAAAAGCATTCGACTCTCCAATAACTTAAGAGGGGCGAGGCAACATTCCCAGAACAAGATGTAATCGATTGTGTTGTGGAAGATTCAGAATCAACAAAACAAGAAACTACAAAATGGCAACCTGGTAGCGCTCAGGCGCAGTTCGGCATCAAGGGTTCCGATAAAAATCTTTTATTTAAAAAATTTTTATGGGTGTCCCTCAACCATCATTCCTGGTGGGGATGCCATTATTAAACCGAAACATCTCTCTTTCCTGATTGGAGGCACCGGCAAAAACTAAACGGCAGTCTAAAAACAGTAATCCAAGGATGGAGATGTCGCAAACCAGGCAACCATCCGCTAAAACTGTAAATTAAAGGGGAAGAGTGGATGACCAACGGCAAAGTTAGAATTTATGAATTATCAAAGGAATTGAATTTGGATAACAAAGAGCTATTAGCAATTTGCGAGCAGCTCGACATCTCAGTCAAAAGTCATAGCAGCACGATTTCAGAATCCGAGGCAGAAAACATCCGGGCGGCAGCAGAAAAGCTTGCAACTACGAATGTGTCGGCCAAAAAGGAACTAGGTACAACCAGCCATAAGCCAAATTCACCACCAAACGGCGGACGTAACCGACCTGCTGCACCCCACAAACAGCAAATTTTGGAAATACGCAAACCCACAATATTGAGAAATACTACCTCCAACGCCCCTGATGCGTCAGTTGCCAACAATACCCAAGCTGCCTTGTCTGAAGCTAATCCTCCCTCTCCTCCACGGCCTTTTGCTACACCAGTCTCACCCATGAAGCCGGCAGCACCAACTCGACCTGTGCCCCGGACTCAATCTGAGACTCAAGAGCAACCTCCTGTCACCGACTTGGAACAAACGCCTAATCCAAATCAGGCACCGGAAAAAGTAGCATCGCAAAAACCAGAAAAAGTAGTTGCACCCAGACCGAAATCGGAAAAACCTCAAAAACCACAATTAGTTGCCCCTCCGTCAAGACCGGCGACTGAAGTTGCCGAGGTGCAAGAGGTGCAAGATGAGCAAGTGTCTCAAGCAGATAAACCGATTCTCAAACGCGACCAACGGGTAAAACCTGTTGAAGGCGATCGCGAGCAAATTAAGCCCAGAGTTGCAAAACTTCCAACCGACCAGTCTGCACCAGGCGCACCACAAAGACAGGCTCGATCCACCCCTGCACCCACCAGACCAGAGCAGAGGGTCAATAGACCATCTGCACCATCAGGAGACGGGCCAAGACCAAGGCCAGCGCGTCCTGGTGAAGGTGTAGCAGCCGCAATGCCGATCGCTACTCCACCGAGACAAATGTCAGGATTAGCCGGCAAATCTCAAGGAATGGGTGATGAGCCAGTTTCACCACCCGATCTCCTCGACTTGAAACGCCCAAGTCCACCTCGCCCGACCAAAGGCGGCAAGAAGTGGGTAGAAGAGGAAATAATCGACGAAGTTAAAGAGAAGGCTAAAGCTGGCGTTAAAGGCAAGCGGATCAAGCCCATACTGGACGATGAATTTGAAGAAGATTTGTTGGATGATGACGATATCGACTCACCAGCAACCGTCCAAGTTAGCCTTTCCATCGCCCGTCCTCCCAAGCCAAAAGCGACTCGACCTGTACAGATGCCAGGTGTAAGCCTTGTTAGTGCCCCAACTGCTAGAGGAAGTCGAAAACCTGGTTCTAAGTCTGGTTCTGGCCGTGACCATCACAATAACCGTCGCCAACAAGAAGTCGATCCAAAGCGCGATCGTCCAGCAAAAGTGACGATCACAGGCCCCTTGACTGTGCAAGAGTTGTCTGACGTTTTAGCCGTTGCCGATACAGAGATTGTAAAAATCCTGTTCCTCAAAGGCATGGCGGTGAGTATCACCCAAAATCTAGATATTCCCACAATTACCCTAGTAGGAAAAGAACTAGAAATAGAAGTTGAAACTGTCGAGCGAGAAGCAGAAGCTCGGAAAATTACCGAAATGGTCGGCGCAGAAGACCGAGAATATCTCCACCGCCGTCCGCCAGTCGTGACAATCATGGGTCACGTAGACCACGGTAAAACAACCCTGCTCGACTCAATTCGCAAAACCAAAGTGGCTGCTGGTGAAGCTGGTGGTATCACACAGCACATCGGTGCGTACCATGTGGATATAGAACATGAGGGCAAACCACAGCAGATAGTCTTCTTGGATACCCCTGGTCACGAAGCCTTTACAGCGATGCGGGCTAGAGGAGCTAGGGTGACAGACATTGCCGTGTTAGTAGTAGCTGCTGATGATGGTGTGCGTCCCCAAACCATTGAAGCCATCAGCCACGCCCAAGCTGCGGGAGTGCCAATTGTCGTTGCAATCAACAAGATTGACAAAGAAGGGGCACAGCCAGAGCGAGTGAAACAAGAACTTACGCAATATGGTCTGACCGCAGAAGATTGGGGTGGTGAGACAATTATGGTTCCCGTGAGCGCCATCAGAGGTGAAAATCTAGATACGCTCTTAGAGATGATTCTGCTAGTAGCAGAAGTTGGAGAACTATCTGCTAACCCAGATCGTACTGCCAAAGGAACTGTCATTGAAGCCCATCTGGATAAAGCGAAGGGAGCAGTTGCTACCCTGCTAATTCAGAATGGTACCCTGCGTGTGGGAGATATCTTAGTAGCTGGTTCGGCCTTCGGTAAAGTCCGGGCGATGGTGGATGACAGAAGTAAGAGAGTAGACATTGCTTCTCCTTCCTTTGCTGTCGAGGTATTGGGTTTAAGTGATGTGCCAGCAGCAGGCGACGAGTTCGAGGTATTCCAGAACGAAAAAGAAGCCAGATCCCTCGCTAGCGATCGCGCCGATAGACAACGCCTATCCCGCCTGTTACAAGGTCGTGTTACCCTGACTACCTTGTCGGCTCAAGCCCAAGAAGGCGAGTTGAAAGAACTCAACTTGATCTTGAAAGGAGATGTACAAGGTTCTGTAGAAGCCATTGTGGGAGCGCTCAAGCAAATTCCACAAAACGAAGTCCAAATTCGGATGCTCTTGGCTACTGCTGGGGAAATCACTGAGACAGATATCGACTTAGCATCTGCCAGTAACGCTGTAATTATTGGCTTCAACACCACCTTTGCCAGTGGCGCTAGACAAGCCGCCGATGAAGCAGGTGTAGATGTTCGAGAATACAACGTCATCTACAAACTCCTAGAAGATATCCAAGATGCCTTGGAAGGTCTTTTGGAACCAGAGTTGGTGGAAGAACCCTTGGGTCAAACCGAAGTCCGTGCTGTATTCCCAGTCGGTCGCGGTGCTGTTGCCGGTTGCTACGTTCAATCTGGCAAGTTAGTTCGCAACTGCAAAGTCAGAGTGCGACGTGGCGGTAAGGTGATCTTTGAAGGCGTTCTTGATTCCCTAAAACGGATGAAAGAAGATACCCGTGAAGTTAACGCCGGTTACGAATGCGGTGTCGGCATGGATAAATTCAATGATTGGGTTGAAGGTGACATCATCGAATCCTATCAGATGGTTACGAAGCGCCGCACTCTCACCTTAACGAGATAGTGTTAAGGGTAAAATGGTTAGAGGTTAGGAGTAATAAATTAGGAGTTAGGAGTTAAAGTCTACTAATTCCTAACTCCTAACTCTTAACTCATAACTTTTTATTATGCATTCATTTCGCTCTGAACCTATTTTGTGGATTCACGTTGCTGGATTAGCGACGTTGCCTGTTTTTTTAGTCCTCTGTTTATTATTTTTGTCTGTAGGCGAACCGTTTTTGCCAGTCTGGATGGAGCTATCTTTAGTTGCTGCAATTGGTATTCTCCCCCTGCTATGGATGCAGTTACGTCGCCCCTTTTATATATTTGCTCTTTTAGGAATAGCCCTAAAGCCAGAAAATCTGACTGAACGGCAGCGAAAAATTCTCTGTTTAATTAATACAAAGTTAAATCGGATTCTGGCATTAGTAGCAGCAGTATTGTCGGTTTGGGTATTGTGGCATCTTTACCAAATTGCCCCATTAGTAGCCAATTCAGCTAAATTTCTTCCTCAATGGCGCAGCGTTGCACTAGTGCTTGCCGGGTTAGCCTTTTTGGGTAGTAATCTATTTTTACAAATACCTGTGAGTGTAATGCGAGTTTTAGTGACTAATGACACAGAATTTGCTGGCATAGAACCATTATCTTTAGAAAAGATTAAGCAAGATTTTACCATTTTAGGGGTGCGGGTTAATCAAATCGTGCCCCAAATACTGCAATCCTTGTTTAGGATTAACACAGATTCATCACAACCCTGAAAGTAATATTATTTACTTCACAAGGCTATAAATAACCAGCAGGGAAAGCAAGAAACAGTAGGGCGAGATGAGGGGAATGAGGAAGCACGGTAAGAATAACTATTGATTATTGCCCCATGCCCAATGCCCCATGCCCCATGCCTAATGCCCAATTACCCTTGAAGTTAAAACAAAGGAATGAGGAACTATGGCTCAAATTCCAGCTTCTAGCGATCGCCAATTTTCTGCCGACACTGAAATTTGGTATAGCCTCAAATGTGCGATTTCCACTAGTTCCGGTTTTCAACGCTGGCAACTAGAGCGTGATGCTCAATTACACGGAATTCGCTTGGAACAGCAAGTACAACGGTATTTAAGGGAAACTTTAGAAACTTTAGCTTACTAAACAGCAAATAAATCTTCTAGGGTTGTTTGCAAGCGGCGGAGTTGACGGTATGCAGTTTCCAAGCGATCGCCATCAACTTCCACTTTATTTATGTGAACAATTCTTAATATTTTTAATCGGCGACACCTGCCCATCTTGACTCCCAGATGCTTCTAGAGAGGCTCACAAAGCTTATCGCCGAATAACTTGACTAGATTTGATCCAAAATAATATTGTTACGATTCCAGCTATTCAGCACTCTATCTAAAAAATACAGGGTTTACTTTTATTGGTTGGCAAAAATCCAGCGACTATCTCAACCAGATAATTTGCTCAGAGTAACTTGTTAAGAGCAGGTAAACTTCCGCCACAGTCTACGTAGTAAAATTTTCTGAATAAAATAATATAACTAATGTATAAGTTCTGTGATGTATCTAAGGAAATTAGCTGAATCAGTGCTAATCATCCAGTATAGTTTTGCATGGGTTTTACAGCAGCTACAAGGCTGTTAGCTTTAACCTTGTTCTACATACTTCAGCACATCACAGACTCAAAAAATGAAATATCGGGGTTTTCACATTACTCTTGCGAAAAATCTTCGCCTTCTCTCCAGCAGTCATCTTAGATATACTTTGCGTGTGGGAGCCGGACTAACGGCAATGCTTGTTGTTTCTAGTGGATCAATACTACTACCAGGTGCGGTTAACGCTGGTGCAACTCACCAACAAAGTACTGCCCCAACTCTCACAGCGCAAGTTCCGACAACAGCCGCAGCCATTTACGTTAATCCCGCAACTGGTGCAGATAGTGCTGGTGCTGGTACAACCTCAACTGCACCCTACAAAAGCATCAGTTTTGCTCTCAGTCAAGCCCAAGCAGGTGCAGTTATTCAATTAGCACCTGGGAACTATAACCAGGACAGTGGCGAAACTTTTCCATTGTTGCTGAAACCAGGGGTGACACTGCGGGGTGATGAAGCTAGTAAAGGTCAGGGGATATTAATAACAGGTGGAGGTTTCTACACTAGTCGCACCTTTGCCAGACAGGATATTACCATCCTTGCCGAACAAGATACCACTATTACCGGTGTAAGCGTCACCAACCCAAATAGTCGGGGTACGGGTGTGTGGGTGGAATCAACTAATCCCACTATCAAAAACAGTACTTTTACTAACAGTGTCAGAGAGGGTGTTTTTGTTACGGGTACAGGTAATCCCAAAATTGAAAGTAACGCCTTTGTGCAAAACAAAGGCAATGGGATTTCAATAGCTAAAGCTGCTCAAGGAGAAATTCGAGGTAACTTATTTCAGGATACTGGTTTTGGTCTAGCGATCGGTGGTACTTCTACACCCCTAATTGTAGAAAACCAAATCGTCGAAAACCAAGATGGTCTTTTTATCTCAGAGTCAGCAAAGCCTGTATTGCGTAAGAATGTCATTCAGAATAATAAGCGAGATGGTGTAGTAGCAACTGTCAACGCTCTACCCGATCTCGGCACTAACGAAAATCCTGGTGGTAATCTGATCCGCAATAACACTCGTTATGATGTGAACAACGCCACTAAAACCAGTAAAATTATTGCTGTTGGTAACGATATCGATCAGAAAAAGATTTTTGGCTCAGTAGATTTTGTTGCCGCAGCCGTTGATGTACCCACTGGAGGGCCTGTTGCATTTAAAGATGTGCCCGCAAATTTCTGGGCAAAAGCCTACATCGAAGCTTTAGCCTCTCAAAATATTATTGCTGGCTTTCCTGATGGCAGCTTTAAACCCAATGAACCTGTAACCCGCGCTCAATTCGCTACTATTGTCACTAAAGCTTTAACACCACCAGTTAAACGCGCAGGTATTAAGTTTAAGGATGTAGCAACAAATTTCTGGGCTTACGCTGCAATTCAATCTGCTTACCAGAGTCAATTTGTTTCTGGTTATCCCGATGGCACTTTTAAGCCACAGCAGCAAATTCCTAGAGTGCAGGCGTTAGTATCTTTGGCTAATGGTTTGGGCTTAACTGCGAGTAATCAGAATGTCCTTTCTTTTTACACCGATGCTGCCCAGATTCCTAATTATGCGATCGCACCTGTTGCAGCTGCAACTGTACGGCAACTAGTAATTAACTATCCCACAGTCAAGCAACTCAATCCTAATCGTCAAGCAACTAGAGCCGAAGTTGCTGCCTTTGTTTACCAGGCACTTGTCAATGCCGGACGTGCCCAACCAATTCCTTCATCTTATTTGGTAACAGGCCAGTAAATGTCTAGTTAGCAAATTGGAAGTGCCAGACTGATAAATTGTTAGTCTGGTGCTTCCAAATATTACGATTTTTATTAATTTTAGGAGTTTTTAAACATAAAACTTGAGTTCTTTAAATATAGCTGACCCCGTTTCAACAAATGTCTAGTTTATTAGAAATTTTTGCAATCAGTAACTCACGATAGAATTATGCTTAGTACTGATCTAAACGTGAACGATGACTGAGCAACCTGAAAAATATTTTCAATGGTGTCTAGTTGCAAATGTTGTTTCGGAGCAACCGTTTGATGAGAACAATGAAATCCAGCATGGAACAAAGCATTTCAGTTCAAACACAAAGGTTTACTGTTCCGCTCCAACTTGGGGTGATGGTTACGAGAAAATAGTTGTTGTAGGTCGTCATCGTGGCTCATCCAGATTAGTCACAATGATTATCAATGAGAAACGATTAACCAATTGGCGGGCACGATATGTCTATTTACCAAAGCTGAAAGGATCGTTTTTTCGCTCTTGGGACTCAAAAGAAGACGTAGAAGGATGGGCTAAGAGTATACCCCGATGGCAAGAAGCAAGAAATGCGAGGAAGAAAGGCTTTGAAAAATTACATCCAAATGAAGTTTTGATTCATGCTCTCATGCTTGATAGAATTGCTGATGTGCAACAAGCAATTGAGCGAGGAGCAGATGTTAACTACTTAAGTCATGATGGACTTACACCTCTAACACTTGCTCTCAGTCGAGGCGAGTACTCAATCTTAACTCAGTTCCTCTTAGAGAAAGGTGCTGATGTTAAAACCATTAGCTATCAGTTCCTTGAAAAAGTAACCCAAAAACCATCGAAGTATCCTGAAGCTGTATTTAGGTTAGTTGAGCAAGCAATTGATGAGCTATTTCCACACTCTCAAAGGTTTGATTAACGTTTTTTAAATTGCCGTAGTCTGAGCGTTCTAGCGAGAATGTTAATATAGGGTGATCGATATCCCTTTTAAATTTCAACTAGTGAGATTTAAATGTGGCGAGCTAAAATTTCTCCCTTCAAGAATTAGAACTTTTACCTGATTGGGGGCGCTGTTCCCAGCGCCAGAGGAAGACCATTAGGGCAACGATTCCTAACTGGAGAGCTAAACTTGGAATTGCACTCTCAATATTGCGTCCAGCGAGGACTTGGAAGAAAAAGACGAATGCACCGAGTGAGCCAGAAGCAGCGAAAGCGATGTAGAAAAATTGTCGTAACCCGCGATAAGGAGCGGCTATTTCTGCTTTGAGGCTGGCATACTGTTCGGGGTTAAGGCGATTTTTAGGATTTTGATCTACCATAATTTAATTATGTTATACTCTTAGATTGTGTAGGCCGATGTGGCTCAGTGGTAGAGCAGCTGATTCGTAATCAGCAGGCCGTGGGTTCAAATCCCATCATCGGCTTTGGTAAAAGTATTGCTCAATAGTAAATTTTGGCATAAATCAAGTGTACAGTGACTAATTATCTGTCATCGGTGACACATTGATGTCGTTGTGACAAATTATTGTCATCAAAGCGAGTAATCCGCTTCCGTATGTATTGGTGACAAATTATTGTCATCTTTCTGAAAAGCAACAATTTATATATGGAGGGTGGTTTCATACTAAAAAAGAAAAATACATAAGTCTTGATTTATCGTTTTGCGGCATAGCTTTTTACCCCTCTCCAAGCCTATCTCCGTTGGCGTAAGCCTACCGTTAGTCAAGGGTAGAGAGGCTTTGAAACCAAGTTTTAGTTTTTCTCTGGTTGTATGAAACCAACCTGCCCTACTCCAATACGGTTCGGTTAAGGTTATTTTATGAAAAAATAGATCCCCAAGACGCGATAAATCGCCGTCTTTACAATAATCAGTGCTTCGTAGAGACGGCGATTTATCGCGTCTCTTGCCTTAACCGAACAGTATTGGCCCTACTCCCATTTTCAAGTCAGGTGGATTATTGCAACAAAGGAGTTGTGCCATTACCGTTAGTTGACGCATTGGCAATTGCAGCTTGAGTAGGTTGAGTAGCAAGAACCGCTACAAGTGGAGTAACTTTTGAACTAGATTGTTTATTTCGTTTGCGATTAGAGCCGCCAGCCTTGGAATACTCTATACTGTTTCTGCCGTAGACAGTTGCAACTCCACTTAGCATTCGTTCAGACATTTCGGAGAGAGTTTTATCCATCTGGGTTACTGTTTTACGCGATTCTTCCAGATTGGACACCAGCGTATTATTCGCTTCTACCATCGCACGGGTAGAGTTGATTAAGTGGTTGTAGGCTTCAATAGTTAACCCATGTCCTAAATCCAGATTTTCATCAATAGATTTAAGCAAGGCGAGACGAAGTTGGGCTTTGTCAACAGCAGCAGAACCACGAGTTTTTAAAGACATAACACATCCTTTTTTAATAATTCCTTTTTCAACATAGTGGAGTATCCTTTTGCCTGAGATGGGTAGTTTTGTGGATTTATTTCATTAAAAGTTCAACGAAATAATTACGAGTTTGCCTGTGTTTTTACTCATTTTTCAGATCGATTTGTTGTTTGAGAATAAGTGCAATCAGCAACAGTAATCACAAAATCAATAAATGCGTACCCCGAAATAACAAATGAGTATCCTGAAATAACAAATGAGTACCCCGAAATAACAAATGAGTACCCCGAAATAACAAATGAGTACCCCGAAATAACAAATGCGTACTCCGAAATAACAAATGCGTATCCCGAAATAACAAATGAGTACCCCGAAATAACAAATGAGTATCCCGAAATAACAAATGAGTACCCCGAAATAACAAATGAGTATCCCGAAATAACAAATGAGTATCCCGAAATAACAAATGCGATCGCCAAATCTATAAACGGAATCGCCGAAATCACAAATGCGTTGGCGTAGCCCGCACTATTTTGTAGGATTGATATCTGCGGCGATTACTCTATTAATTGAATTAGATATTGACTAAGATTATGTAATAGTTTGTTATACCTTTCTATTGATATTGTGCGAATCGAGACAATTATACTGTTACGATTAATGACAGCTAAAAAACTTAATCTAATCACAGATTGACGAACTAAACCACTGGATTGAAAATCATCATCATTAGGTGAAATGATTTCGTCAAAGTTAGGAATATATTGTTTTAATTGTGTACTAATGCCACATATCAAAAAGTCTTGATATTTTGGCATTTCTCTCAAAATCAGCGTAGGACGGTTTTTGATTTCTCCATTTGCTTGAGGAATAGGAGTTAGTATGATGTTACCTTCTTTCATAACTAGGGTTATATTCTTTAATTGATTCTATAGGATATTCTGGTTCATCTTCTGCATAACATTGATTTAAGTTATTTAAAGATAAAGATTGCCAATTTTCTCTTTCTTCTGTATTGGTTTCTAAAACGGTTACATCTTCGACTTGTGGAAGTGTTGAAGATTTAGTGATTAAATATTCGGCATAATGTAAAAGTTCAATTTTCAGGGAACTGGGCAAACTTTCTATGATTTTCCATAGGGCTGTTTCGGTACTCATAATTACTCCTTTTGGAATTTATAAGGATTAATATTACTTATTATTTTGATTGTAAGGTAGAAGATCGGCAATCGCACTATTTTATAGGAGTGATGTCTGCGACGAGGAAGGCGATAAGCCTAACGGCATAGCTTCTCTACGAGACGCTCCGCGAACGCTTACCGCAAAATCAGTGTATTGTCTGTTCACAAGTAAAAACACTCATCCACGAGGTTCTTTCATTGTCAGAAACACATCATTTGTGATGAAATTGTACCTTTTTCTGGAATTTAGGGCGTTGTTGTTGTATTTTTCTCATGATATAGTTGCGTCTCACACCCTTACCCATGAACGAACAGCGACAGCAAGCCTATCTCAACCTCATTGAACGCCTGTTGAATTGCGGTAGTGACGATGAAGTCCGAGAGATTTTAGCAGCAAACCAAGATTTAATTGATGCTGGCTTAGTACAAAAGATGCTGGAAATGGCAAATAATCTACTAAGGCAGGGCGAATTAGACCAAGCTAATCGTTTAATGAATATAGCAGGACAGCAACTTGGAGTTTCTAGTAAATTATCATCGACTGCCACACAAAAAGAATACTTAGATTTCTTAGAGCAAGTGCTGAAAGTAACAGCAGATACTAGAGGTAACGCACAGGTAATTTACCCGATGCTGGCAAAGAATACAGACAGACTCGACGGTGTGTTAGCAAAAATATTGCGTCGTTGGGGGACAAATAGACTGAGAGAAGCCCAAGCAGATGAGGCGGAACACTTTAACCAAGTTTATAGCCGCATTGTAGAAGTTTGCAGGGAATTAAATAAGATTACCGAAGCAATTGAATATGTTGAGCGTAGTAAAACCCGCAATTTAGTCGAACAAATCCTCGAACGCGACTCTAAAACCATCTTCCCTCCAGAAGTATTCACTCAATTAGAAAAATACAGGGATGAAATAGCCGTAGGACAATATCAAATCCAAAATGGTAAAGCTGAAACTTCCGAAGTCTTAGCACAACATCTCCAAGAATTGCGACAGCAGCGTAATGAATTGCAAAACCAATACTTACTTATTGGTCATGGTTTCAAATTCGACTCCTTCCAAGATTCTTTGGATGAGCATACAGCCATTATCGAGTGGTATATTCTCAACGATAAAATTCTGGCATTTATTGTCACAAAACAAGGAGAGGTAACTGTTTGCCAATCCCAACCAGAAGACCGAGAAGCTTTGTATGATTGGGGAAATCAATATTTGCAGAATTACTACAATCAAAACGACCAATGGCTTAATAACTTAGGAGAATCACTCAAAGAATTAGCCTCAATTCTGCACATAGATGAAATATTAAACCAGATACCAAAGCACTGCAATCAACTCATCCTAGGGCTTTCCAAGAAATAAATTATCCATTTGTGGGATGGGCATCTTGCCCGTCCTAATATTGGGGACGGGCAAGATGCCCATCCCACAAGAAAATTTGGGATATTTTTTTATTTGGAAGTCCCCTAATTCCCCATCAGTTCTTGCATTTATTACCCCTTCATGCCCTCCCAGTCAATCACAATGCTGAAAATTCGCGCTGTCTTCTGGATTTATTTGTTGGTGGTGTGAGTTATGCACCCAGTTGTCAACTACTGCAACAGGTACAACAGCGCAAACGTCCTGATTTTCAATCTCTATTTGCAATTCAAAATCCTACAGAAGACCTTGATTTCACCAATTTGGAAGTGGAAAGCATATCATCTTACTTTCCCTCCCATCAAGTATTATCCAAAAAACAAGCCACAAAAGCCGCCTTATCCCAAGCAGCAACACAATTAAAACAAGCAAATTATCTCCACTTTTCTTGTCACGGTTCTTTCAACTTAGATTCTCCCCAAAATTCTTTTTTATTATTAGCAGATGCCTATATTTCCCCTATTCCTGATGATGCTAACCCAGAAAGATATCTCAAAGTTTCCGACATGGAAGCTGTAGATTTAAGTAAATGTTTGACATTGGGTAATTTATTTGAACGAACCTTCGACTTTAGTCAAACTCGTCTCGTGGTTCTCTCAGCCTGCGAAACAGGTTTAATTGACTTCAATAATACCACTGATGAATATATCGGCTTACCTAGTGGCTTTCTCTATGCAGGTAGTAGCAGTGTTGTAAGTAGTTTATGGACGGTAAACGATTTATCAACATCCTTTTTGATGATTAAGTTCATTCAAATTTTGAAGTCTGCTACAGATATGTTAGTACCACTTGCTATGAATCAAGCGCAGCTTTGGCTACGGGATGCTACTAAAGAAGAGTTAGATAAATGGACTACTCAATTGTCTTTAGATAGCACCAATAAAGGAAAAATACGTCGTCAAATTAATAAGATGACTGGAGAGAAACCATTCAACTCTCCTTATCATTGGGCTGCATTTACTGCTGTTGGCAAATAGGAGAATAATTATGTCTGATTATGAAACAACTGTTAACATTTTTATTCATCTGCTGAAAACTCAGCCTTCTCTATTTTCAGGAGAGGATAGAATCACACTAATGGAATTGATTAATAACCAACCTGATGACGTTAAATCTTTATCCAATGCTATCTCAGATTGGTTATCAGAACATCCTGAAGTAGATGAGGCTTTAGCAGAATTTGAGGAAATAGGAACAAAAGCGCCAGGAGATAAGAAAGCAAATATAAATATTCCCAAATACGAACTCGATAAAAAGAATATACTTAATGAGATTCAACAAAGTTCGTCATCTTCTCAAGAGACAAAAAAACCGACTTAGGCTAAGAGGTTGTTTGAAAAGTGGTATGTTGTAATTTTTATCGAATTATTACCCCCCTTAGTCCCCCCTTATAAAGGGGGGAAATAAGAAAATCCGGTTCCCTCCCCTTTATAAGGGGAGGGTTAGAGGGTGTTTGAAAAGTTTTGAGGAGTAAAATTTTATGCCAATCGCCTCACCATGATCCGGATCATGGCAAGGTAGATAAACGTCTCTGAT